>CBFCWE010000015.1:0-58614 GCA_965601435.1 uncultured Methanosarcina sp. | reverse complement strand
TATCGATAGCCTTCATGGCCGCTTCAATAGCGTCTGCATCGTCTGAACCTTTATATACAACAGTGCCATCTTCGTTTGTTACTGTAACAGTTCCACTAACTTTGGATACTTGAACATTTGCTAAATCGCCTGATGCTGCTAATGCTGCTGAGCTTGTAGCGAGCAGCATTAAAAAGCAAATTGAAATCGAAATCAGCTTTCGGGTTCCTAGCTTCAGTTTTAGCATTTTATCACCTTGGGTTGGACTATCTAGGAATTTTTTAATTTAAAGTATTCTGATCCTCAGGGAGTGTTTTCCATAATATTCCCATGAGTTCTGAAAATTTCCTATGAATTGATTGTAATATTTTTCCGACTCTTTCCCTGTCCTCTATTATGCGGGGAAGAGCACTTTTAGAGGGCATTCACTCTTAGTACATTCACTCTTCAAAAATGCGAATCACGCAGAAAGTTCGGAAATGAAGCTGAAGCTTCTGTTTTTTGTAATTAGAATTTGTTATGAATTAAATGACAGCTATATTCACTTTTAGTTTAAAACCTCCTTTTTGACGGATTAAGGCCTTAAGCCATGCCAACTCATTGAATAAATTTATATAAATCAGTTGGTTAAATTTCCTGAGTCGACTTTGATCGTTTATGTCATCCTATTATAAAATATTTCTGGTATTATTTTAAATTTTTTTATGTATTTAGGAAGTATTTTAAGGAGTGAACATATTTGTTATTATTTTAAATTTTTTATGAACTTGTACAGTATTTTAGAAATTCTGGAAGCCAGAAAAAATTAAATTTCTGCACTTAAAATGTCCGACACCCGGATTTGAGAATAAAAAAAGATTTCGTAAATGTGAATCAAGGAAACAGGAGTTACAGGCCTTCTGGGGTTGAAGGTTTTGAGGGAAAGCAGGCCCATGCTCCGCCTTCAACTCAAACACCTCGAGCCCGGATAAGGGTAGAAGGACCGAAGTACTTCCCCTTTGAGAACAAAAAAATAATGGGGACTTTCAAATCCCCAGGGCTGCCCTGAACAGCACTATCAGCCCGAAGAAGAGGTTCAGCACCACAAGCCCCCCCAGCACGAGGGCACCTGTCCTGAGCATGCCTGAGTTTTTCTCGAAGAAGGAGAAACTAGCCTGCAGGGAATCCAGGGAAGCGTTCACCTTCGAGATGGCTTCTTTCGATTCCTCAAGGTTTTCTTTCAGGGTTGAAATGACCTCTTTTGATTCCTCCAGGTTTTCTTTCAGGGTTGAGATGGCTTCCTCTGACCCCTCAAGGTTCGCGTTCAGGGTGTCAAGCACCGCATCGATCCTTGGCTGTTCTTCGCTGTGCAGGTGTTCAAGCACGTCATGTACTTCATCGAGGGTCTGCGGAATTATCCCGGGCTCATCTACCCATCTGTAGTTAAGGAGCTCGGACCTGCGGTCGATTTTAAAGAGCTGGCGTTCGTAAAAAGTGGTCTGGGCTTTAAGGAACTCATAATTTTTCTGGAACCCGTCATATTTCGTATTCATACTTGCCGAAATCCTTGCGGCCTGAGGCTGCCTGACCCCGACAGGATATTTTTCCATTCCGGCCAGTGAGGATTTCAGTCCTTCCAGGATTTCCGGTTTCATTCCCGCAAAAGCAGACTCCACAATTGCATTTCTCAGTTCCGGCTCTCCCTCCAGATTCGGTGTTTCCGCATCTTTTGCAATCACTTTTCCAGCGATTTCCTGTCCTGCCTCGCTGCTCGCAAGTTTCAGAGATGCGGTTTCTTTCAGAAGTTTCGCAGCATTTACGATGTCATCAGGACTTTTCCCGGAAAGTTCCGAAGCTTTTGAGCTGCCGATGATGCCAGGGGGTTTTTCTGCTTTTTTTACGGTCCCCGGGATTTCAATAGTTCCGGGGATTTCCTTGATATCCGGAATTCCTTCGATTCCAGGGGTTTTTGAAATATCAGGGACTCCTTCGATTTCAGGGATGCCCTCGATTTCAGGGATTTCCTCAACTCCCGGAATTTGAAGGCCTGACCCAACAATTTTTATCCCGCTCCCGCTGATCTCGAATTTCTTTTCGGGAATTTTTTCCATTGCCCCGGAGAACTGGAGGGCAAGTTTCTCTTTCCTGCCCAGCAGGCCTTCGTAGTACTTTTTGTCAAGTTCCAGCTTCCCGAGTTTGTCTTTTATGTCTGGGGAAAGCTCGATTTCCGGGATTGGCACTTTATTTTTCGTGACAAAGAGCTTTTTTACCTCCTGCATGACTTCTTCGCTAACCTCAAGATTGTCGTCCAGGGAGTCCAGGATATCCTCGATCTTGGGCTGTTCCAGGGTATTGAAGCGTTCAAGCACCTCTTTAGCGGAGTAGATTCCCTCGGTCAGCACCCCGGGTTCCTGGTAGAGGATTCCCGCGATCTCGCTGTTGACTGCCGTAAGCCTTGCAAGCAGCTGGAAGATCTCAAACATGTTCGACCAGTCCGTGAGCATGTCCCAGAAATCAAAGTCGACCTTTTCCGGGTTATCCACCCCTAGCTCTTTGAGTTTGGCTTCGATCTTTTCCTTCTCTTGCCTGAGGTCGGCCAGTCTCTCCTTTTCTTCATCCCAGAGCTCGTCTTCGTCCCGCGGGCTCATCCGCTTAATCGTGATCAGTTCCTCGGTCTCATCTAGCAGCGAGGAAAGCTGCTCGCCAAGCGCCTCGATGGTCGAGCCGATAACCGCAATAGCCGTTCCCGCCTGTTCCGCAGCTTTTCCCATATCTTCTGCAGCATTCCCTCCCTGATAAGCTGCCTTTCCTATATTATACAGGCCTAAAGTCGCGACCCCGAATGCAACGTCTTTCCATCCCATTTTTATCATCTCCTCTCTATTTTTCCTCTTATTTTTCCTAATATTTTATTCCCTGTTTTTCCTTTTACCGGATTTAACTCTGTCAGATTACACGAATTTAATTTTTTTAATTATGAACTATTTTACTCTGAATCAATTATAAATTTTTTTGTATTTTTTCAAAAGAAGTAAATTGGAAGGTAGAAAGAGAAGGTTGATGCCAGAAGGTTCTGAAACCTGCTCAATAATAACAAGGAAAAAACAGCCAAACGAAAAGAAAAACGAAAGCTACAACCTCAAGAAAAGGGGGATCACGACAAAAGAAGGATGACAAAAGAAGGATGACAAAAGAAGGGTGACAGATGAAGGGAGGTTGGAATTGCCCTATGCAGTACCCCCATACTACGTTAGGCTCCTTAATCTCCCCCCATATTCCCATTTCACCGGCACATCCGGTTTGCTTGCGCTATTCTCTCTCCCAATTAAAATAATGTTTTCACAAGTATTTTTTCTTATTTATTAAACATTATTACGGGTTTAGCACTCAGAAGGTTTTGATGATAAATTTTGTGACGTGTTATTTATCTCTGCATTTATGTGGAAGTGTATGAGGTTAGTTGATTACGTTTTTGTTTGTTTTGGGGACGTATGATACAAAAAAAGAAATACAAAAAAGAGGGAAAGGTATTAGCCCTTTACCTCCAGTAATTTATTTTTGCTGCTTCCTCAATAAGCAGAGAACAGCCAGAAGTCCTGAAATCGCAAATGCGATTTGGAATCCCGGAGTCTTTTTCTCTTCAGTATTTTTTATTACCTCTGAACCTATTGAGTTCTCAGTAGCTTCCGCGTTTTCGGCAGGTAAATTCTCATTTTTCCCCACCGCAGGTAGCTCGTCTCCTTCTTCGGGTTCCTGTATCTCATTCGGGGTCGGTGCAGGTTCTGCGGGAATTATCGTGGCACTTCCCTTTCCTTTCCCACCTCTGTGATCTCCTTTTCCTTCTGTGATTGTTTTTGTTATAGCTGTTGCATTGACCCATGCCTCATTCACGTTCCCGTAAATGTCAACCGTGCACGTACCGATGGTATAACTTGTTTCGGGTTCAAGCCCTGTGGCGTTGAAATATTCGGAAGAGGTGTTGATCTGGAAGATGCCGTTAAGGTAGATTTCAGTGTGGGAGAAGTTGGGGTCGGCGGGGTTGGCCCAGGTGAAGTTGATCCAGGTTGAGCCAGAACTTGATTCAAGATTGCTAACCGTCATACTACCGATTATTATGGTTTGAATAGAATCGGGTTCTCTTGTTTCATCAATTGTCCCATCACCATCCGTATCAATCATCATCTCATATTTTTGTGTTGTGAGAGTGATTGGGATAGTAGCAACGGTGTTTTTAGTCAACGGTACGAATTCATAAACTACTTCAGTAGTTCCTGAATCAGATCTCTGTTTTATAGTGAAATTGAAGTGCTGCTCTTCTACAGAATTTAGCTCATTCTCTGAAAAATTTGCCTTGATTTCAAAAACATATTCTTCACCGGTATTGTAAAGCAAAATTGTTTCAGGAGCGCTATAATTAGTATTATCATATAAGGTAACAGTGTAGCCACTGAAATAGAATGAATCCGGAATATTCCTGTCAAGTTTTCCAGAGGAAGGACCTGTATGTCTGCCTTCCGAATCGTAGGTGTTTAAGTCCGCAGGACAATTTAAAGACCCGGATATCATATATGGTCTTTCAAGAGTCAGCTCTACTGGCTGTTGTATAAAGATATTCCCTTCTTTGAATTCTATTGTCCTGTAACCGGGTTCAAAATATTCACTGTGTTTGGCAAGGCTCTGGGTCTGTACAAACAAAGGGAATTCATTTAAAGGAAATTCATTTAGAGGGAGTTCATTTAGAGGGAGTTCATTTGAAAAAAAAGGCGTTCCTGCTGAATTAATAATATGGGACTCATGAGTATGGCCTGTGATTACAAGTTTCACATTGTAATCTTCACAGTAATCAATAAATTCCGCTCTATTAAATGCAATACAACCATCGTTCCCACCAGGCTCAGATGGGGAAAGCCCGGTACCATTTGGGTTTTCATCATCGACTAACGTGCATCGAATTGCCGGATGATGCATAAAAATAATTTTAGGCTTATTTCTATCCAGTTCTTTTAAAGCATCAATTTGAGTATCATCGAGACCAAATGATTCAGGAGTGAGATCAAATAATGCCCCCCAGTTCAAATAATAAGCATCGTAATCGGATAATGAATCGAGACCTATAACCGTATAGTCCCCGACTTCTATTGAATAATCATTGAAGTCATCGGAAAGATAATTTTTTCTTTCCGGCAGCAATGGTTCTACTCGTTCATTATACTCTTCAAGGTCATCAATTATACTTCCATTTGAATCAATAATAGCCTTAGTCCGGCGATCATGGTTTCCAGGTACACAGAGAACTCTTTCCGTACAATTATTTATTGAAAATATTCCATTCCAGAAATCATCAAAATATTCCTCTTCATTATACTCAACCATATCACCTGTCACAAGAATTAAGGAATGGGACGGATCTAATTGATTTGTGGCACGAATCGCCTCTGCAAAAAATTCTCTTTTTTCATCCGGAGTTTCTTCACCCGGATTTACCCTTTGGGGCACCCCCATGTGAATATCTGCGAAATGAACTACAGTAAAATCTTCAGAAGCAACAGAATTACCTTCAGAAATAACAGAATTAGACATAAGAATGTTATTTCCATCAAACTCTCCTATATTTCCAACAAGTTCAGGATTGATTTCTTCTGCAGAAGTAACACTCATAAGGAACAAAAAGAAAATAACTGTCGTTAAGTAAACTCTTTTGTAATTAATGTTCACTTAAAAACCTCCAAAAACAATAAAATAATTTCTTAAACTAATTATACTCAGCTTCCGCGTTTTCAGGCGTATAGATGTCTCTTGATGTAGAATCATGCGCTGAAATTTAAGCACGTTATCACTTTTGCGGGAGTCAAAATAGACATCAATTGGAACTTCCTACTCTCCCACATTATAACAAATATACATAAATAATTTTTTAAAAAATCAGATGATTAATTAAAAAGAGTTATAAAAATCAAACTATGTACGATTATCCGATAGCGTCGGAAAAGTCCATGATTTCCTAAAATTTGCCCAATTTGATCATTGTACATAAATTTAATAACCCCGCATGATGTCGATGTACTAATTTAAATTTCAATGACTGTGTGCGATAAGTTATAGATTTCAGACTTTTCCGACGCTCTCTATCCACCCTGGGTAAACAGTCAGAAAATTACTTCCAATAACATAAAAATTCCTTATTGCCGGAGGTGCCTGCAAGTTCTTCTTTTTCCACTTTTATGCGGGCTTTGTCGGCGGATTCGAGGCAGGTCTCGCAGAGGCCTGTCCAGGCTCCTTCGGGGTAAGAAAACTTTCCTAAATGAACACACAAATCTATTTTAAAGAATACCGCATAAAAAAGAACGGCAATGGGAACTGAAATTCTGGAAATAACGAAAGAAAAACTTATCACAGGACTAAATGAGTTTTTCCGAAAAATAGACTACGTGGAGCTTGCATACCTTTTTGGCTCCCACGCAAAGGGAAAGCCAGGCCCTCTCAGCGATATCGATATCGGAGTATATCTTTCCAGAAGTCTCAGTAAAAAAGAACGTTTCGAAAAAAGGCTCGAACTAATCGCTTCTCTCTGTACCCTCCTGCAAACCAACAAAGTTGACCTGGTGGTCATGAACGACGCCTCACCGGTCCTTAATTTTGAAATTATTGAACCTAACTGCCTTCTTTTTGAGAGGGATCACGCACTGAAACTGGAAGTGGAGCCTTATATTATGTCAAGGTACTATGACCGGAAGTACCATGAGGACTTTTTGAACAGGGAATTTGTAAAGCGATTTAAAGAAAGGGGGTTTTCCTGAAATGAAAAGTTCGGACGCAATTCTCAGAAAATTAAGTTCCATGAAAAGGTGCGTGGATTACCTCAAATCCCTGGACCCCGAAACCCTTGACCTTGAATATGACTACGAAAGGCGAAGCGCAGTCGAGAGAAACTTCCAGCTTGCCATAGAAAGTGCCATAGATATCGGGGAAATCATCATTTCGGAAGAAGGATTCGAAAGACCCGACGACTACAGGAGTACTTTTCTAGTCCTGGGAAAACATTCGGTCCTCCCGAAAGCTTTTGCGGAAAAATTCGCACCTGCCGCCGGGTTCAGGAATGTGTTAGTCCACATGTATGATGAAGTTGACCTTGGGGTTCTGGAAGAATTTTTGACCGAAAAACTGGGGGATTTTGAGGAATTTGCGGGGTATGTGCTGGAGTATATTGAAAAGAAAGAAATTGAATGAAAAATTTATAACCTACGATAAGCAGAACGCCGGTGTCTGACGTAGAAAATAGTTACGTTCTTCGTTTTGTGCACTACTTCATATATTATCCTGTAATCCCCCACCCGAACACGATAAAGATGCTCAGCGCCGGATAGTTTTCTTGAATCAGAGGGGAGAGGTATCTCTGCAAGTACCTCAATCTTTTCAAGGATATCAGAAAGCCTGTCTTTTGGCACTTTCCTTAAATCCTTCTCTATGCTAGCCTTGAAATCGATTGTATAAGCTGCCATTGCTCCGAATTCACAATTTTCTTTTCATCTCTTCAAAACTAATGGTCTTCTCGTTACGTCTTTCTGCAACGATAGCCAGATCGTGGAGATCCTCTTTCATTTTTTCATATTCCTCCATAGGAAGAATAATCGCCACCTTTTCCCCATTTTCATCGACTACGTATTGTTCATGCGCGACAGTCACATAATCACCTTTTCAGGAAAAAACATGAAATCTATTTTTATATTCATTTATCTTCCTTTCAGGTATAACCTTTTTTCGTAAATTGAGCCTCGCGAAAAAATCACCTACTCGGGTTCAAGCACGCCTGAATGTCTTCGTGGGTCAAACCGGGATAGTTCCTCAGGATCTCATCCTCAGACCATTCATGAGCCAGCAGGTCAATAATGAATTCAACTGCAAGGCGTGTGCCTTTGATGCTACTATAAAAACAGATGAAAAAAGAAATTGTATGCGGGTAACTTGAACCCGCATTTTAAGTCAAAGACACGCTTTTAAATTAATGCTTATTTATTCGATTTATCCTTCTTATTATCCGATTCGATCACCGTTATCAAATCGCTCCCTTTAAAACTTGCCATACCCGAATCAATTCCATTGTCGTATTCCACTTTGCCCTTGAAAGTGACTGTAACCTCGTCTCCGGCTTCAAGGATGGCTTCGACTTCTTCCCGGTCAAACTTGAACATTCTATCCGGAATTCCGTCGCCGTCAACGTCCTTAAGATATTCGCTTTCATCAGTGACAAATCCGTACTTCGGGTCAGTAACCGCCGAAACCGTATCATTCAGGAACACACTGGATGCATTGATTCCGGCGGCATTATACCTGTCAGGAAGTTCGATGTATGCAGTGACCCATTTTCCGCCGCTGCCCAGGTTCAGGGTATCGGGATCGAAATCAACTGTTGCAACAATCGGAAGAACAGTGACCGTTAGCTGGTCCTGCCCGATGCCACCATCATCGTCTGTGACATTGAGGACTACAGTATACTCTCCGGAATCGAAATAACTGAAATTCCCTGGGACCGTACCTGTGGAATTCGGAGGCTCGTTTTCTTCAGAGACAGAGCCAGCTTCGGCAGTTCCTTCCCCGAAGTTCCATTCGGCGGTGTGGGTATCCAGCCAGCCGGGGTCTGAGAATGTGCCGGAGAAGGGGACGAGATCTCCTGCAGTGACTTCAAGATCTGAACCTGAGCCTACAACTGGTATGACGTTATTTACAGTAATCAGCAGTGTGTCAGTTCCAAAATCCCCGTCTTCGTCAGTTACAGTTAAATTGACTGTATAGGCATCATCATCAGCGTAGATATGGGAAGCAGTAAGAGAACCTTCTTCTACAGAACCGTCTCCAAAGTCCCAGTGGTAAAAATATGTATGTGACCCTGAAGCTGTAAAGCTCCCTTCAAAGTTTACACTGGCTCCTTCCTCCACTGTCTGGTCAGATCCTGCTTCAACTATTATCGGTGAGCCTGGAATTATTTCAAAGGAAATATCCTCAATTCTGTTGAACTGAGATCCATCAGATAAACTTCCTGTTGATGTTGCATCAATCCTGTAATCTCCCTGCAACAACGTATTCATGAAGAAGTTTGCATATACCCCGTCCTGAGCTTCACCATCTCCATGGCTTCCATCATCATACAGTATCAGATGTTCAATGCTCGAATCTGGGAGAGTAATATTGGCTTCTACATCTGCCTCTTTGATTTGAGCTCCTGCATCAGAAAGATCGGCAACGATCTTTACACTTTCACCCTGCTTGTACTGGTCTTTATCAGTAGACAGCAGCATGGATAACGTTGACTTAGCCCGGACCGTAACATAAACATCCTCACCACCTACTGGCATATCTGTTGCAGTCAGTTCCATAGTCCATTCACCAGGTTCTGGATTTGTGACTTTGTAGATCTTATAGGTGGAACCAGTTAAATATTCAATGTTAGGGTCTGAACCTGCCACAGAGGAATCTACCATAGATCCATCAGGCTTGTACAATATGAGATCTACATTGCTTCCTGGCCAACTAATGCTAAAAGATGATCTCTCTACTGTAGAGTCTATTTTAACAGGTACTGACACAACGTCATCGATAACCATATTAACTGTGAGTTTTTTAGCAGTATCTAGGTCGAGGATTTTTGCAACAATATCATTATATATTTGGTTTAGTTGGCTTTCCGAAGGAGCATAAAAGTACATGCCGTCTGTTTCTGTAGCAATATTATTTAGTAAGTCTTCATCAACAGAATAGCCAAGTCCAATAGTGTAAACCTGTATGTTGCTAGCTTTAATAGAAGGAATCACATTGTCTGGATGCTCTCCTGCGTTTTGCTTTCCATCAGAAAGCAAAACAATTGCCTTCGGAGTATTTGGAGCACCATTATTCACTAATTCGCTTAAACCTAATTTCAACCCGCTTCCAATTGCAGTAGAACCTGAGGCAGAAATTGAGTTTATCTTCTCTTTAATGAGTTTCTTTTCATCATCAGTAAGAATAGTGAGGGGATAATCCGTTCTTGCAGATGAACTAAACGATACGACCCCTGCTTTATCCTCGGATTCCATCAGGTCAATGAACTGTTGCGCTGAGTTTTTAGCATTGGAAATTGGTTCACCTGCCATGCTACCCGAACGGTCGATGACGAGTATCACATTAGCGTTTGTTGATATGGACGAATCTGTAAATACCTGCTCCTTAAGTGTGAAACCGTCATTATCAGGACAGCGCTGTGCATTCCAGCCACCAGGCTTGTTGTATGTCCTTATAAAAATGCTTTTTTTGTGATGTTGTGTATCACTTGCATTACAATATGCCAAGATCTCAATATTCTGATCTTTGTCATAGGTATAATAATACTCATAACTCGTGGCTTTATTCACTTCAGGAAGTTTTTTTGCATGGATTAACCAAGTGGGAAGGTCTTCATTAAGTTCTATTCTATTCCCTTCATAATTTTCAACGTTATCTTCTTTAGAGATCGTCCATTTTCTCATGCCAATATCTTCTACTTCTCGGCTTTCAACTTCACCTTCATTTCTTAATTCTTTTTTTATTACCTCCCAGTCTAATGGGGAACTTGTGGTTTCTTTGTCTGTATATTTTACGTCATCCCAATTAGTTCCTGTTGCTTCTTTCCATTTCTTCTCAAATTCTCCATTATTCTCAGATGAGAGGCAATAAGCAAACCACTGCCCTTTTAACTTAGACCTGACATCCTCCAGATTTTCAAAGGAATCTTTACTATACGTTTTATGTCGCATTATTGTATCATCGAGGGCTTTTGTGGAATTCAATTTATCAATCGTAGTCCATTTATCAGTCGCGGTTATTTGAAATGGTCCAAGCCCGCTACTAAAGTGAAAACTATTCGGTAAATCTCTATGCCACATATCGACACTATCGGTACTATGCGCTGCGTATCTACAAGATTTACCAACCCCGCCTTCTCCCCATGCCAAGACAGCAAGCATTATCTTAAATTGATCCTTGGATATTCCCCAATTATCAATATAATCTAATGAGTCAACCTTTTTATCAATATCATCAAGGAGAGCTGCAGGGACCTTAGCAGATATTGCATCTTGATACAGCGAAGTAGTATCCGATGTTGTCAGTCTATTCCCTTCATCCAACGATATCGAATCAATCGTACTGTTTAAGGAATCCTCAGCACTAACAGCACTCACCGTGAGGGCGAGCATTAATACACTGGCAATTATCACAACGAGTTTTTGCTTCATTTTATCACCAACTTTTTACAAGCGTACCCAAGCAATCCAATATTGCTGAATTGTATTTTGGGGCCATTCACTGTTTTGTATTTGTTGCAAATAATTTTGTTTAGTTGGAAAGTTACTTCGCCAAAAAGAGAAACATCTGTCTTGCATGTGATTTTGTGCAACAAATGTTTCTTAAATTATGGATTAATCATCTTCAAGTTTAGGAAGGGAAGGTAAGTTGCCAACTCGAAACAGCGGAGAGCCATTATAGGTCCTGAGGTGATTTGCTGAAAACATTAAGCATAACAATCTCTTTACTTTTCTCCAAAAAGAGGGGACGTGCTCATATTTTCAAATTTGATAAATGGTTTACTTCCGATCTAAATTTTCGCATTAGAGATTCATCCAGAAAATCCGTGCCTGTTTTCCCCATTACACCGTGATATTCTATGAAACCAAATTTCTTTTCCAACCACACCTATTATCTTGCTACCCTTACGAACTCTACCAACAGTATACATATAATAAATATGTATATAATTACTAAAATATTTCATTTAATTAATTTATAAGATGAATAGATAAAACTTTTGTTTTTTTAGTATAATATTGTAAAAAATAAAAATTCAATAAAAAAATATGAAATATGGCAATTATTTTTTCAAAAGTCAGACGTAAAAATAGAATGTTTTAAAAATTAGATTTAAGGAATGTAAATTATAGAACTAACTTTAATATTCAAAAACAAAAACAACGACAAAAAAGTAAAAATCAATGAAAGCATCTCTATTCCTACGAATGTAACCGTCAAAAAAAAGAAAAAAGCCGCTTTAACAGCAGCTTCAAATACACTTAATGATGCCCGTGCCCATGTTCCGCATACTGTTCCTTTTTGAACTTCACGTAGCTTTCACCGGCTGCCTTCAAACACTTCTTACAGAGCATGGCGTTTTCAGTCATGACACCTTTTGAGAAGTTGGGGATGCGGAGCTCTACGGGGTAGAGGTCGGTTTTTGAGCCGCAGAGCTTGCATTTGCCGGGGGTGCCTGTAAGTTCTTCTTTTTCAACTTTTACGCGGGTTTTGTCGGCGGATTCGAGACAGGGCTCGCAGAGGCCTGTCCAGACTCCTTCGGGGTAGGCGAATTTGAGGAGGGGGCGGAAAACCCGCACCGGGTTTACGGTGGGGATTCCGCGTCCGCATAGATCACAATCTGTCATATATTTTCCTCCTTATTTCCTTAGACCAGTACACTTGCTGCATCGAAAGCCCACTGCACGAAGGGTTCGGGCCAGATTCCGATTACCAGTACGCCTGCCACTGCGAGCAGGAGGGCGAGGGCGTAGGGGAAAGGAGTTCCGACCTTCTCGCCTTCGGGGGGCAGGAAGTACATGTACTTCACGAGCCGTGCGTAGTAGAACAGGGAAAGGGCACTGTTCAGGATAGCGATTACAGCCAGCCAGGTCATTCCTGCCTGGATGGTCGAGGAGAAGAGCACGAACTTGGCCATGAAGCCCGCGGTTGGCGGGATTCCTGCAAGGGCGAAGACGAAGACCATCATTGCAAAGGCAGCAATTGGCATTCTCGTCCCGAGTCCCTTGAAGCTGTCCAGGTGGTCGGGGACTTCCAGGTTGCCTTTCTTTTCGGAGGTCACCATCCAGACCACGGCCCCTGCTGCTATGAATGCACCTGCCTTCATGAAGGCGTGGGCAAGGGCATAGAGGATGCCGCCTGCAAGAGCCATTGGGGTCATTACCACAAAAGCCATTGC
Organism: uncultured Methanosarcina sp.; assembly: GCA_965601435.1. GTDB lineage: Archaea > Halobacteriota > Methanosarcinia > Methanosarcinales > Methanosarcinaceae > MTP4. The sequence goes on along the minus strand of CBFCWE010000015.1, from coordinate 45,665 downwards.
GATGTACCCTGCCTGGGCAAGGGAAGAGTAGGCAAGCATTCGCTTGACACTGGTCTGGGAGACAGCCACCACGTTTCCGAAGGTCATGGTGACAACAGCCAGGATCGTAAAGGCTAGCTGCCAGTCAGGCTGGAGGGCTGCCAGGGCTACGATGAAAACCCTGAAAGCTGCCACGAAGCCCATCTTCTTGGATCCTGCCGCAAGGAGGGCGGACACAACCGAGGGGGAACCCTGGTAGGTATCCGGAGCCCACATGTGGAAGGGCACAAGAGCCATCTTGAAACCGAAACCTGCAATCAGCAGGACCACTGCCACAAGCCCGATCGGGTTGTCCACCAGAAGGCCGCTGTTTGCAGCGATCAGGGGGATGCTGGTAGTGCCGGTTGCCCCGTAGACAAAGGAAAGTCCGAAGAGCATCAGGGCAGCCGAGACCGAACCGATCACAAAGTACTTCATGGCGGCTTCAAGGGACCTCGGGTTCTGCTTCTCATAGCCTGCAAGGGCGTAGGTTGCCAGGCTTGCAAGTTCGAAGGCGCAGAAGAGCACGATCAGGTCATTGGCTGAAGCCACGAACATCATGCCGAAGGTTGCAAAGAGCACCAGGGCATAGAACTCTTCGGTGTGTTCGCTGTCCTCGTTATACTTTATGGCAGCTACCGAGACCAGCAGGGCGACTGCCAGGAAGACCAGCTTGAAGAACTGGGAAAGGGCATCGATACTGACCGTTCCCGAGAACATCACCGCTTCGGTCCCGAAGCTTGCGACCGTAAGGCCGAGAGCAGCAAGGACCCCGAAGGTTGCCAGGTAGCCGAGCATGTTCTTTGCCTGGGGGGACATGAAAATCCCCGTGACCAGGACAAAAAGGCCGGTAACTGCGATTGCGATTTCAGGTGCAAGTAACATAAGGTCTACCATTTTTCACACCCCCGCTCCAGCCGCCAGGCTGACTATTGCTTCCGAATTAGTAATCATCATATCAAGCACCGGGCTCGGGTTCAGGCCAAAGTAGAGCACCAGAAGGGCGATCACGGCCATGGAAAAGACCTGAAGGGAGTTGATGTCCTTCACGTCCCCAAGCTTCTCATTATACACTCCGAACATTGCCCGCTGCATTGCCCAGAGGTGGTAGCCAGCGGTAATCACGATTGCCAGGAGAGCTATCACCACAAAGCCAGGCAGGTTCGCGAAAGTGAAGGTCAGCACCAGGAACTCGGCAATGAAGCCGGTCAGCCCGGGAAGACCAAGCGAAGCCATGAAAGCAAGCATCATGATGACTGTCAGCTTTGGCATCTTCTGGGCAAGCCCGCCAAGGTCGTTGATGATCCTTGTCCCTGCACTGCTGTGGATGGCGCCTGCCGACATAAACAGGATTGCCATAATCAGCCCGTGAGAGAACTGCTGGAACATTGCACCTGAGACCGAAAGGGCAACCAGGCCTGCAGCACCGAGGGTCACGTACCCCATGTGGCTCACACTGGAGTAGGCGATCATGCGCTTGAGGTCCTTTTGCCTGAGCGCCAGGAGAGCTCCGTAAAGGATACTGACCGACCCGAGCAAGCCCATCAGAACAATGAACAGGTCAGGGCTGCCTGCGTTCGGGAGCATAGGGAGTATGATCCTGAAGAGCCCGTACCCTCCGATCTTGAGCAGGACAAAAAGAACGCTGCCTGCGGTGGGGGCTTCGGAATAGGCATCCGGAAGCCAGGAGTGGAAGGGGAAGGACGGGATTTTTGCCAGGAACCCGAAGAGAAGCGCCAGGAAAATGGCGTCTTTCAGCATTCCGGACTCAAAGAACTGGTACTGGGAGATCAGTTCCCTGATGTCAAAGGTGGGCACCCCGGTCTGCTGCCAGGAGGCATAGAAGATCCCGAAGATCCCGAGGAGCATCACCAGGGAAGCAACATGCGTGTAAATGAAGAACTTGTAGGACGCATGGGCTCGCTTTTCTCCTCCCCAGATGTTCACCATGAAGAAGAGGGGGATCAGGGTGAGTTCCCAGAAGATGTAGAACATGAAGAAGTCAAGGGACACGAAGACCCCTATAACTGCTGCCTGCATGGCAAGGATCAGCCCGTAGAACCTGTTGGGGGCTTCTCTGTCCTCGCTCCAGGAATAAACAACAAGCAGCGGGATTACTATCGCGTTCAGGAGGATCAGGGGCATGGAAATGCCGTCAATCCCCACGGTGTAACTGATCCCGAGGGAAGGAATCCACTCCATCGACTCAAAGAACTGCATGGCAGCGGTCCCGCTGTCAAAGTTCATGTAGGCGTAGAGGGTGATTCCAAGCGTTACAAGCGAACCGAGCAGGCCCATTCCTGCAGCCTGTTCTTTCGTTTTTGTGAAAAAGGTCACTGCTGCAAAAATCAGCGGCACCAGAATCAGCAACGATGCTACCGGCAGCATTAAAGCACCTCCATTATCAACTTAACAAGTATTATCAACAGGCCAACACCCGCGATCACGACGCTTGCATAGGTCTGCACGACCCCTGTCTGCACCCGCCTGAGTGCATCGGCTGCTGCGACCGTAACGATTCCGATTGCTTCCACAATGCTGTCAATAATCACGTCAACTACCTGTCCCAGGAAGGCAACAACGCCGTAGACCACCCCGATTGAGAAGAATTCGGTGAAGATCTCGTGCTGGTAGTAGCGCTTGTAGAGCAGCTTGTAGACCGGGTTCTTCATAGAAGCCACAGCTCCGAGGTCCACTGCCCTGAGGTAGTAGAGCACAAAGGAAATCCCGAGGCCTGCAAGGGCAATAATTACCGGCATCCAGAGGATAAGGATCGGCTCGTGCCCTGCGGCATGGACAATTTCATTTCCTCCAAGTCCTGCAAGGCTTCCGATGTCCACATTTACAAAACTGTTTGTAAAGGTTTTCTCAAGGAACTCCATGAAACCGGTCCTGGTAAGCCCACCGAAAACAAGGGCAAAGACTGCCAGGATGCTGAGCGGAATGGTCATCACGGACGGGGACTCGTGCCCGCCGTAGTTGCTCCTTGGCTTTCCTGCAAAGGTCATGAAGATCAGCCTGAAGATGTAGACTGCGGTCAGGAGCGCGGCTGCAATGGAGAAGAAATACGGCAGCCAGTTGTGGGAGTGTTCCCCGAAGAGGTAAGCTGCCTCGATTATCGGGTCTTTGGAGAAGAAACCGCTTGTCCCGATTGAAGTCCCCGGAATCCCGAAGCCTGCAAGGGAAAGGGCTGCAGCAGTCATTGTAGTTGCGGTTATCGGCATGACTTTCGCAACGCCTCCGAGTTCTCTCATGTCGTGAGTGCCCACTGCGTGGATCACACTTCCGGCACAGAGGAAGAGAAGCGCCTTGAAGAATGCGTGGTTGATCAGGTGGAAGAGGGACACACCCACTGCCTCAAGCCCGATGCTTGCTCCCAGACCCAGGGCCAGCATCATATACCCGAGCTGGCTGATGGTTGAAAAGGCAAGCACACGCTTGAGGTCGTTCATCACAATGCCCATGGTGGCTGCAAAGAGAGCTGTAAAGCCTCCGAAGTAGGCAACTACCATCAAAGAGTCGGGAGCTGCAATGAACATCGGGAAGGTCCTTGCAACCAGGTAGACCCCCGCAGTAACCATTGTTGCTGCATGGATAAGGGCTGAAACGGTTGTCGGGCCTTCCATTGCGTCAGGCAACCACACATGGAGCGGGAACTGCCCGGATTTTCCTACTGCGCCTCCGAAGAAGAGCAGAGTAATAATAGTAAGGTGGCTCACTTCAAAGCCGAGGAAGTTTGCCTGCATAGCCGAGAGTTCCGGGATATAGCTGAAGATCTCGTCAAAGCGGAGCAGGTATACCCCTTCGGTGAACCCGCCTGCAAGCTTCAGGAGGTCGGCGGTAAGCACGATAATTCCTGTAAGGAACATCACATCTCCGATCCTGGTGGTCAGGAAAGCTTTCTTGGCTGCGGATGCTGCCGAGGGTTTTGCAAACCAGAACCCGATCAGGAGATAGGAACAAAGCCCCACAAGTTCCCAGGAAACGAAGAGCTGCAGGATGTTGTCCGAGAGAAGCAGGGACAGCATTGCCGCGGTGAAAAGGGCGGTTTCTGCGAAGTACCTGGGTTTTGCGGGGTCGTGGGACATGTAGCCCACTGCATAGATGTGGATCAGCAAGCTCACAAAGGAGACCATGCAGAGCATGACTGCAGCCAGGGGGTCAATTAATACTCCCAGGTTTAGCACTGCGAACCACGAAACGGACTGGCTGACAACCTCTTCCGGGTTTGCCAGCAGGCCGAGAGTAATCATTAAAGAGATTACGAAGGAGGCGGCAATGGCTGCTATCGGAATGATTGCCCCTCCCGAGGGCAACTTCTTCCCGAAGAAGAAGGTGATTACAAACGCAAGTGCCGGAAGCACGGGGATTAAAAATGCAAGTTCTTCCAGTGCCATTTTTACCACCTCAGAAGGTTAAGTTCGTCAAGGTTGATCCTGTCATGCATCCTGTAGATTGCCATGAAGATCGCAAACCCGATCGCTGCCTCGGCGGCTGCGAGAGCAATGGAGAACAGGGCAAAGACCTGTCCGTTCAGGGTATCCGTGTAGCTTGAGAACGCCACCAGGTTCAGGTTTGCGGAGTTGAGCATGAGTTCGATGCACATGATCAGCCTGATACCGCTTTTATGCGTCATTACGCCGTAGAGCCCGATGGAGAAAAGCAGGGCTGCAAGGCCAAGGTAAAAGTTTAAGGGAATCATTTGCTGCCCTCTCCTTTTGCCATATAGATTGCCCCTATCAGGGAGGCTAACAGGACGATTGACATGATCTCGAAGGGAATTACATACTGGGTGAAGATCAGCATCCCCAGGCCTTCAACGTTACTCGGGTCAGCCGGGTTTTCAGGCAGTTCGGACACGGTGTTCCAGGAAGTCCCGAAAGTTCCCAGGACCACAACGGCCAGGAAGAGCAGGACCACTGCAAGGGCTGCAGGCCGGTTAATCTGCATTGGAAGCACCTCCGAGTTCACGCTTGGTAAGCATCACGGCAAAGAGGATCAGCACCCCGATAGCTCCGATATAGACCAGCACCTGGACAACTCCGAGGAACTGGGCGTTCAAGAGGAGATAGAGCGCTGCCACACCGAACATGCACATGATAAGGGCAAGCCCGGCTCTCACAACATCCTTTGTGATAACCACAAAGATTGCGAAGAAGACCGTGATTACGGAAAAAAGCCCGAAGGCAGCCATTTCAACAAAGGCTCCGATCGTTTCAAGTTCGATCATCTCTCATCACCTTCCGCAATGTCGACTTCCCTGGCAAGTTTGGCAGGGGTCATGAGCATGTCTTTGTGAGTCCACTTGACAACGCCCTTGCAATATTCCTTCCCGCTGGAAAGTGCGCCTTTCGGGCACTGGTCAATGCAAAGCCCACAGAAGAGGCAGTGACCGATATCAATTTCCGGGAACCAGCGCTGTTTTCCGCTGCCCGGCGCAATAGGAGCTTTTACGATCCTTATTGCGTTGTTCGGACAGGTGTTGGCACAGATCCCACAGCCAATGCATTTGCTTTTATCGAGGATCTGGAGCCCCCTGAACCTGTCGGAGAGCGGGCTTTCCACTTCGGGGCACAGCCTGGTTACGCGTTTTTTAGGGATGTTTTTTAGCGCATATTTGATATTTTTAAGAACCATGCTTTCACACTCCCAGATAGAGCCCAAGGCCCACTGCCCAAACAAGGTTCAGAAGGGATAGGGGCAGCAGTCTTTTCCAGCTCAGGTCTACCACCTGGTCGATCCTGTATCTCGGGACGGCCCACCTCATCATGACGATAGTACAGAGGACAAGGGCAGCTTTAAGAAGCAGGAAACCTGTGGGGGCAATCAAGCCCAGCACCGCGTTGTTTGCAACAAAAGCCGGCACGTTCCAGCCGCCAAGGAAAAGAAGCGCCACAAGGAAAGAACCCAGGATCATGTGGATGTACTCGGCAAAGAACCCGAGTCCGAAACGCATTCCGCTGTATTCGGTAACCCATCCTGCGACCAGTTCTTCTTCAGACTCGTTCTGGTCAAAAGGAAGCCTTCCCATATCAGCCATAAGGGCAATAAAGAAAACAACAAATCCGACCGGCTGCAGGAAAATGTTCCAGACAAGCCCCTGGCCCTGAGCGATTTCCACGATGTTCAGGGACCCGGTCATAACAGCAACACTGATAACCGTAATTCCGAGGGGGACTTCATACCCGACCATCCGGGCAAAGTTCCTGAAAGCCCCGAGCAGGGAATATTTGTTGTTCGAACCGTAGGACATCATGAAGATCCCGAAGATCGAAATAGAGGACATTGCCTCGATGTAAAGGATACTGATATCCATTTCGGTGACTGCCAGAGGATATTCGACGCCGCCTATGAAGACCGCTCCCACGGGGATTGCAACAAGCATCAGGAAAACCGAGCTCATCAGGAAAATAGGGGCATTGTCGAAAAGAAGACGGTCAGCGTTCTTCGGCCTCAGGTCTTCTTTAGTAAAGAGTTTGATAGCATCAGCCACGAGCTGCAGGAGCCCGAACTTGCCTACTCTCATAGGCCCATACCTGAACTGGATATCGGCTGAGAGTTTACGCTCAATCCAGACCGCACCCATTGCGCCCAGGAAAATGGCACCAACAAGAGCAAGGCCCACAACCCCGCGGATCCAGGGAATAAAAGGCACTATTAATTCAGGAATTTCGATCATTAGAATCACCTGTCCGCTTCACTGGTACATCCGTCCATACTGCCTGAAATCGCTGCCACATCCGCAACCGTCGTACCTATAATAAGCGGAGGCAGGGCCTGCAGAGTCGGGAAGTAAGGGCCTCTTACCTTTACCCTGTGCGGCTTGTCCGAGCCGTCGGAGACCATGTACATCCCCATTTCTCCCCTGGGGTCTTCCACTCTGTGGAACACTTCTCCGGGGGCTACTCTCATAACAGGAGTTCTCCTGCCGTAGGGAGAGTTTACGGGGAAAATCGGCCCGTCAGGGATCCGGTCAAGGCACTGTTCGAGGATGTAGATGCTTTCCCGCATCTCGTTAAGCCTTACCTGCACCCTTGCAGCGCAGTCCCCTGCGGTCTCGGTGCAGACCTTGAAGTCCAGGTCCTTATAGACAAGGTAGGGCTCGTTCTTCCGGATATCGAAAGGAACACCCGTTGCCCGGAGCGCAGGCCCGGAAACACCCAGGTTCTTTGCAACATCTGCAGTCAGGATGCCCACGCCTTCGGCACGTTCCCTGTAGATAGAGTCCGAAGCAAACATTTCCTCGTAATCGTCAATGACATTCTTGAGGTTGTTCAGGACAGGAAGGGCTGTTTCCTTGAAGCCTTCGGGCAGGTCGTCGCGCACTCCTCCAAACTTCAGGTAGGTGTGGGTGACCCGGGCTCCGGTGACCATGTCGATAAGGGTTAGGATATCTTCCCTTTCCTTGATCGTGTACATGAACATGGAAACAAAGCCGATAAATTCCCCGTACTCGCCCATGCCGAGCAGGTGGCTCTGCAGCCTGGAAAGTTCCTCTATAATAACCCTGATATACTGGGCCCTTTCGGGAACCTCAATTCCTGCAAGTTTTTCCACACAGCCTACAAAACATTCCTCGTTGGTCAGGGCTACCAGATAGCAGATCCTGTCCACGATCGGAATTCCCTGAAGGTAAGTCTTATTTTCCAGGATTTTTTCAATACCTTTGTGAATGTAACCCAGTTCCACATCAGCATCCACCACGGTTTCCCCTTTCAGCCTAAGGTTCAGTCTGAAAGGTCCGGGCTGCATAGGATGCTGGGGGCCCAGGTGTACGATCATCTCATTAGGTCCAACCATTTCTTCCATTTTTAACCCCTCACACAAGGTTTCTGGCTGTCTTGTTCGGGAAACCCTCGTAGTCTTTCCTGAGAGGCCACTCGCCCAGCATCTCTTCAGGAAGCACCAGGGGCCTTAAGTCAGGGTGGTTTTTGAACATGACCCCGTAGAGTTCATAGGTTTCCCGCTCGTACCAGTTTGCGTTCCAGTAGACTGACACGACTGACTCAATTTCCGGATTTTCCCGGGGAAGTTTTGCCTTTAGCATCAGGACCACAGGGTGCTCATATGAAGCAATGTGGTAGACAACTTCGATTTCCCCATGCTTCGGATAGTCAACTCCGCAGACACTGCAGAGGTGATCAAACTGAAGGGAATCCTTAAGGTACTGGCAGGTTTCCTTTGCCTTTTCCGCAGCCACGTATGCCCTTACGCGAATTTCGGATTCGACCTCGGATTCGGAAATTGCCTCCGGAAATTCACTGGTCAGTGATTCGATAATTGTTCTGGCATCCATTATTTTCCCTCGAATAATTCAAAACCTTTTGAAAAACCTTAATATTCCGATCCCAGGTCTTTCTTGGCTTTGATTTTTTCCTGGAGCTCCACGAACCCCTGGATCAGGGCTTCAGGCCGCGGAGGGCAGCCGGGAATGAACACATCGATGGGAAACATCTCATCGATGTTCTGTACCGTGCTGTAGGATTCGTAGAACGGACCACCGCTGATAGAGCAGTCCCCCATGCAGAGAACCCACTTTGGAGCCGGCATCTGTTCCCAGAGCCTCTTCAAAGCTGGCAGGTACTTCTTTGTCACGTAGCCACTGATGATCATGACATCCGCATGCCTCGGAGAGTTCCTCGGAATGATCCCGAAGCGGTCCGTATCATAGTGGGCACAGCCCGTAGCAATCATTTCCACCCCGCAACAGCCCATGGGCTGGGTCATGAACCAGAGCGAGTTTTTCCTCCCCCAGTTTATAAAGTCCTGAGCTTTGGACTTCTTGAGGAAGTTGTGGATCGCACTGGTAGTGGTAGTGATTACCCCCGGGATTTCGTCATCCGGAGTGCTTTTTATATCACTCGTTTTTTTCGCCTTCACTTCACCCATGTAAGGGCCTCCTTCTTCCAGAGATAGAGGTATCCGAAGAGCAGCACGAAGATAAAGACAAACATCTCGATTACTGCGACTGAAGTGATCCCGTGCCCCTTGTAGACCGTAGCCCAGGGATAGAGGAAAAGTACCTCAATATCAAAGAGAACAAAAGCAATCGCATAGAGGTAATACTCAACATTGAACTGGATCCTGGCAGTCCCTGTAGGGATGGAACCCGATTCATATGTTGTGTATTTGTTTGCTGCCTTGCTCCTCGGACTCAGTTGCTTTACAATAAACATCGTCATGGGCGGCATAATCAGCCCCACGGCGAGAAAGATTGCAACCGGTATGTAGCTATCGATTATTCCAGACATTGTATCACCTTTCAAAGTGCGGCAATCTGAAACTGCAGCATTTTATGACCTGGATTCTATAGGGTTTTCGACATCCCTGAGAAAAATCTGCATCTTCAGGAGAGAGGGTTTCCAGAACCCGAATTCAACCAAATGCAGATCCCACCGCAGGGCCTATCCTAAATACACCTTATCATAATACACCTGTACTTAGGACCGGGTTTTTTGAAAAAACCTGACTCAGTAAGAAACAGGTATCTGATTTTTGGGCTGTGAAAAGATATTTTTCAAAGTCCGACTATTTGAAATAAATTACCGGAAGTGAAGGAAAATCCCTACTCCGGCAAAGTGGTCAAATTATCATAAGATTATTATTATTAATAATTAAGATTCCAAATAACCACTATTTATTTCTGCAATGAATTAGGGGATATTTATAGGTATGTGCTAGATAATTAATATTATATAAATATTAAGTTTAAATATTTGATAGACTGTATGAAAAAATAATTTTCACGGAAAATTGACATCGGTAAAGCAAGATCCTGGCCCCTAAATTATATATACAGCATAAATATGATATTTACAAACAAATTTCACCCCACATTACCCAAATAAATTAACCATTCCACTAATATTTTTCAAAGAGACGATCGAGAAATATATATAGTTAATAATTATTATAGTGGGCATAAAAACCCCCCAATACCTTACGAATAATAATGATAAATTCGTATCCTTAAACATCCCTGAACCGAAAATAATAAAGAATCATCCATTTGCTGTGCTACCCCGACACCCCTCACAGGACAGAGGAAGGATTTCACCAGCACTTCAATAAGCTCAGCCCTGAGCAGCCTAAAGGCACGGCAGATATAATATAGGCAGCAAATCATAAAGCTTCAACTGAAACTCCTGCAAGAAACCTACAGGAACCAAACAGGAGTACCTATAAGATATTATAATCAAATTGATATAAATAAATGATATATCATGAACTACATAAATATGGCAGATGACAAGTTTTTCAAAGAACATGTCAGCTCAACTGTCCCCGGGCAATCCGAACAGACGGATATTTAAAATGTGGTAAGAAATTAAAACACCCCCCGTCGTTTAAGCTTCCCCCCGGAATTCAAGCTTAATCCCGGTATTCAAACTTACCCGGGGTTCAAGCCCCCTCCCAGGATTCAAACATTTCCGAGATTCAAGTCTTATCCGAACGAAAAAGAGACCAAACGTCATACCAATACTTTATAATAACTCCTTTCATGATAGGAAAGCTGGTGGAAATCGTATGAAAATTAACGATAACTGTGTAGGGTGCGGACAATGCACATCCTTTTGCAGGCAGGGCGCAATAGAGATCATGGGAAAAGCCCGGATCACCGACGCCTGTGTGGAATGCGAGATATGTGCCCCCTACTGCCCCGTAAAAGCCATAGAGGTGCCGGTATGAGAGTAGTAGTCATCGGTGCCGGGCTGGGTGGGCTCCTGAGTGCCGCCAGGCTTTCAAAGGCAGGAAATGCCGTTGAAGTTTTCGAACGCCTCCCGATTACAGGAGGCAGATTCACGAACCTTGATTATAAGGGATTCCAGCTTTCTAGCGGAGCTTTCCACATGCTCCCCCACGGCCCTGGAGGCCCCCTTGCCAAACTCCTCAAAGAGATAGGAGCTGACGTCGGGATCGTACGCTCCGAAAAGACGACGATCCGCCTACCCCTGAAGAAAGGGGATGCGGACTACAGGCAGGGTTTCAGGGACATTCCTTTCAACGAGTTCCAGAAACCGCTCTCCCACAGAGACCGCCTGAAAAGCGCTTATTTGATCGTTAGCACAAGAAAGTACCCCCCCGAAGGGAGCACTCTTAAGGAATGGATCAGGTCCCAGGTCAAAGATGAATGGCTGGTGAAGCTTGCGGATTCCTTCTGCGGCTGGTCCCTGAGTATGAGAAGCGATGAGGTCTCCGTGGAAGAAGTCTTCGAGATCATTGAAAACCTGTACCGCTTCGGGGGGCCGGGCGTGCCCATGGGCGGATGCAAAGGTATAACCGGCGCTCTTGAAAAGGTGATCACGGCAAATGGCGGGACAATCCGCACGAAAACCGAGGTCTCGAAGATCCTGGTGGAAAACGGAAAAGCGGCAGGAGTTGTGGTGGACGGCACGGAACATAAAGCCGACCTCGTAATAAGCAACATAGGTCATGCCGCAACTGCCGGGCTCTGCGGTGAAATCCTCTCCGAAGAAAAAAATGCCGAATATTTCAGGACCCTGGAAACCCTGCAGCCCTCAGCCGGCATAAAAATCTGCCTTTCCGCAGAAGAACCCCTTGTAGGACACTCCGGAGTACTGCTGACCCCTTATGCAAGGCGCGTAAACGGGATCAACGAGGTCACCCAGGTGGACCCGTCCCTTGCACCTCCCGGAAAGCACCTGACCATGTCTCACCAGCATGTGGCTCCGGAAAATGTAGGGAAACTCGAAGAAGAAATCAAAATGGGCCTCCGGGACTTAAAAGAGATCTTCCCGGGCAAAAAATACGAAGTCCTGCTCATCCAGTCCTATCATGATTCCTGGCCCGTAAACAGGGCGTCCTCGGGAACTGATCCCGGCAACGAAACCCCGGTACCGGCCCTCTACGTCGTAGGAGACGGAGCCAAAGGGGAAGGAGGGATCGAAGTCGAAGGAATAGCCCTCGGAGTGGCTGCAACCATGAAGAAAATCCTTGGCTGAGTCCCACCCTTAAAAATTTCACACTTAAAAATCCCATACTTAATAATCAACATAAGAAAACCCCGGACCCGAAGATCCCGGAGTATAATAGTAGATAAAAAATAGATCCAGAATAGATCCAGAATAGATCCTAGCTGGCAGGTGTTTTACCATTCAACACGAAAACCCCCCTTTCGTAACTTATTCGAAAAACGTATTCATCCCCCTAACCAACGTCTGCAGGAACCACTGCGCTTACTGCGGGTTCAGGCGCGACCCCGGACATCCCGAAGCCAGGCTCATGAAACCCGAAGAGGTTGTCCCCATCCTTGAAAAGGGGGTTAAGGCAGGGTGTACGGAAGCTCTTTTCACCTTCGGGGAATATGCCGAAGAACTGCCTGAGTACCAGGAATGGCTCGAAGCCCTGGGATATTCTTCCACCCTGGACTACCTCATCCGGCTCTCCGAAATCGCTATCGAACTCGGAATCCTGCCTCACACGAACGCAGGCGTCATGACCCGCCCGGAACTCGAAGCCTTAAAGCCCCTGAACGCCAGCATGGGGCTCATGCTCGAGACCACTGCGGTCCTGGAAGCCCACAGGGACTGTCCCGGAAAGGAACCCGAGAGGAGAATCGAAACTATTCGGGAAGCCGGAAAGCTCCGTATCCCCTATACTACAGGGTTGCTTGTGGGGATAGGTGAAAGCCGGGAAGACCGGATAGAATCCCTGGAGACGATTGCAGCCCTGCACAGGAAGTACAGGCACATCCAGGAAGTAATCATCCAGAACTTTGCCCCAAAACCCGGGACCCCCATGGAAAAGCATCCCGAGCCAGCGGCAGAAGAAATGATGGACACCGTAACCCTTGCCCGGCAGCTTTTGCCTGCAGACGTTGCCGTGCAGGTGGCTCCGAACCTTATCGACCCGAAAATCCTGATCACAAAAGGGGTTTCGGACCTGGGAGGAATTTCCCCGCTTACCATTGACTGGATCAACCCGGAAGCCGAATGGCCGGACGTTAGAGACCTGCAGACAAAACTCGGGGATACCCCCCTCAGGGAGCGCCTGCCAATCTACCCGCAGTACTTCAGGAAGGGCTGGTACTCGCCCGGGATAAGCGGACTGATTGAGCGGCTTTCCGACAGGGAAGGTTACAGGAAAACCCCCGAAAAAGAGTATTCAGAGGAATAAAAAATGGACAGCATAATCCCCGAAGACCTCATCGAACGTGCATATCAGGGAAAGAACACGAAAGAAGACGCACTCCTGCTCCTGCAGGCTCCGCCTTTCGAACTTTTCAGGTTTGCGGACGAGCTCCGCGCCCTTGCCGTGGGAGACGAGGTCACGTATGTTGTAAACAGGAACATCAATTTCACCAGCCGCTGCATTGGAACCTGCGGGTTCTGCGCATTCAGGGACAACAAGGGCTACATCCTGAGACTTGAAGAAATCCTTGACAGGGTAAAGGAAGCAGCCAGTGCAAAAGCCACGGAAGTCTGCATCCAGGGAGGCCTTTTGCCTGACGTTGGCCTGGACTTTTACCTGGAAATCGTCGAGGCCATAAAAGCCGAATTCCCGGAGATGCACGTCCATGCCTTTTCCCCCATGGAAGTCTACCATGCCGCCCACATCAGCGGAATCACGGTAAAAGAAGCCCTTTACAGGCTCAAGAAAAGCGGGCTTGACACCATGCCCGGGACAGCTGCCGAAATCCTTTCCGACCGCGTCAGGGAGATCATCTGTCCCTTAAAACTTAAGACAGGGGAATGGGTTGAAGTGGTCAGGCAGGCCCATGCCACCGGAATACCCACAACCGCAACCATGATGTACGGGCACGTTGAAACCCCGGAAGAGAGGATCGAGCACATCCTAACGATCCGGGAACTCCAGAGGGAAACAGGCGGCATAACCGAATTTGTGCCCCTGCCATTCATGCCTTACAACAACCCGATAGGGGAAAAGATGATAAAAGAAGGCAGATACGCCACCCCCGGAACGGAAGACCTGAAAATTTACGCAATCTCCAGAATCCTTCTCCATACCCATGTCGAGAACATCCAGACAAGCTGGGTGAAACTCGGGAAAAAACTTGCCCAGTTTGCCCTCCACTGCGGAGCCAACGACCTGGGCGGCACCCTGATGGAAGAGAGCATTTCAAAGTCAGCTGGGGCGAATAACGGAGAACTCATTTCGGCTGAAGAACTGGAATGGATGATCCACGGGGCCGGCAGGGTCCCTAAAGAGAGGAATACCCTTTATAGGGGAGTGAATAAGCTGGCAGCCTCCAGTCGCAAAAAAGCGGCCGGATATGGAACGCTCCAGTGAAACCGGGGACAGGAAAGAAGCCCGGGCTTAAAGGAAAAACCAGATTATACAAAACACGGACAGGAATGATCGGGATGGACAGTAAAAAACCGACAATCCCCGAAGACGTCATTGAAAGGGCGTACCGGGGAAAATGTACAAAAGAAGACGCCTTTACCCTGCTTGAGGGAAATCCTTTCGAACTTTTCACGCTTGCCGATGAACTGCGCGCTCTTGCAGTGGGCGACGTGGTTACCTATGTAGCAAACAGGAACATCTACATAACAAACAAATGCGTCGGAACCTGTGGATTTTGCGCTTACAGGACCGGGGATGGATACATCCTGAGTGTCGAGGAAATCCTGGAAAAGGTCGCATGGGCCAAAAGGGCAGGAGCCGTGGAAGTCTGCGTGCAGGGAGGGTATACTCCGGAAGCGGACATGGAGTTTTATCTTGAGATTATAGAATCCATAAAAGCCGAGTTTCCTGAGATGTGCATCCATGCCCTGTCCCCAATGGAAGTGAACTATGCGGCAGGGATTTCCGGCATGTCCGTGGAAGAAGCCCTTAGCAAACTGAAAAAGAGCGGACTTGACTCCCTGACCGGGACGTCGGCTGAAATCCTTTCCGACAGGGTCCGGAAAATTATCTGTCCGAGCAAGATCAACACCCAGCAGTGGATAGACACCGTAACTGCCGCCCACAAAACCGGGATTTCCACCAACGCGACCATCATGTACGGGCATGTTGAAACCCTGGAAGAGCGCCTTGACCACGTTTTTACGATCCGGGAAGTCCAGCAGGAAACGGGCGGTTTTACCGAACTTATCCCTATGTCCTTTTTGCCATACAATAACCGGATTGGGGAAAAAATGCTTGCATCCGGGAAGTTCTCCAGCACGGGGCTTGAAGACCTGCAGCTCCTGGCTATTTCCAGGGTTATCCTGCACACCCATGTCAACAACATCCAGGCTACCTGGGTAAAACTGGGTAAAAAGTTGGCTCAGGTAGCCCTCCAGTGCGGGGCCAATGACCTGGGCGGAACCCTTATGGAAGACCAGATCTCCACAGCCTCCGGAGGCAGCCACGGGGAATACATGTCGCCTGAAGAGTTTGAGTGGATGATAAAAGGCGCAGGAAGAATCCCGATGCAGCGGGACACCCTGTACAGGCCGGTCGAACCCCGCCCGAGCAGCCAGGAAACAGTCCCGAGCTGCAAGAGAGCAGGAATAGGCAGCAAGGAATAAAAAGGCCGAAAAAACAGATAAAAATTTCCGGCATCACAAAAACGAAGGAGTAGCAGGAGTGAAAATGAGAGCCGTAATTCCATATAAGAAAGCCGGTGCAAAATCCCGATTATCCCCTGTCCTCAGCCTGGAGGAAAGGGAAGAGTTTGTAGAAATCATGCTGGATCAGGTCATAGCCACTCTCGAAAAAGCCGGAATCGAAAAGATCGATATTCTCAGCACTTCAGGCTACGGGCTTGAGGGTATGGAAAAAGCCAGAGTGCTTATTGATGAAAATGGGCTGAACGAAGCCCTCAACCTTTATCTTGGACAGGCAGGAGAACCGGTTCTGGTTGCAATGGCAGACCTCCCCCTGCTGACCCCCAAACATATAAGAGAGATAATCTCCACCGAAAAGGATATCTGCATCGTCCCCGGGAAAGGAGGAGGAACAAATGCTCTCTTTATCAGAAACCCCTCCCTCTACCAGGTGAAATACTACGGCTCAAGTTTCCAGACCCACTGTTCGATAGCTACCGAAGCTTGCCAGAGTCTGGAAATCTACGATTCCTTCCTCGCAGGCACGGATATAGACGAACCGGAAGACCTTGTAGAACTGCTCATCCATGGAAAAGGAGCCTCAAAAGCCTACATAGCCGGCAAGTTCAGGCTTGAAGTCAGCAAGGGAAGGGTCAAGCTTATTCCGCTTTGAACGCGGGGAAAAGGCCTGCAGACCTTTAAGACCTGAAAGGCTAAGCCGGAAGGGCATCTTTTAGAGAAAACTCCGGAAGCATCGTAATGGTCAAATAATTTTAAAGTAAAAGGTATGTGGGGTATGAGGGGAATCGGGCAGTCGGGAAAAAGGATAGTCCCAAAAACAGTTCACCTGGCAGGACAGATCAGAATTAGTTCCTAAGACCGGGTAGAAAAAATATCCCCGGGTGGGGGAGAAAACTGAAAAAACAGGAAGAAAGTCCGGCACAGTAAATAGCTGAAGCAAAAAATAGGACTTCAAGCCGGGATTATCTTAAGTAACAAAAACTATATGTTAGAGAATTATTATTATCTGCTTTAAACTGTCTTATCTCCACAGCTAACTTGGAATATAAGTTGATACGTTCAATAAGTTGATGCTTTCAATAAGTTGATACGTTCAATAAGTTGATACGTTCAATAAGTTGATACGTTCCGAGTTGATGCGTTCAATAAGTTGACGTTATCCATAATATGACATATTCATAAGCTGCCATTTGCCAATTAATTACCTTAGTTTGCCGTCAAATATAACAGGTGAGTTAGTGAGCATAAAAGTAAACAGATACAAATGCGGATATTGTGGTACCTGTGTGGGAGTCTGCCCCAGAGGGGCACTCGAACTTGTAGAAACCTGGTTGGAAGTAGATGAAAGTATGTGCATTTCATGCGGGACTTGTGACCGTATTTGCCCGGTGGGGGCAATTGAGGTAATGAAATGAAAGACCGGTACGATGTTATAGTGGTCGGAGCTGGCCCTGCAGGCTCCATTGCCGCGAAAACTGCGGCAGAAAAGGGACTTGACGTACTTTTGATTGAAAAGCGCCAGGAAATAGGGGACCCTGTACGCTGCGCCGAGGGTGCGAGCAAGATATACCTCAAAAATCACGTGGAAATTGACAAAAAGTGGATCTGTGCCGACCTGAAAGGCTCCAGAATTTACGCGCCTGACGGCACATTGATAGAAATGGCAGAAGAAATCTCCGGCGGGGAAGTCGGCTATGTCCTTGAAAGGAAGATTTTTGACAGGGCTCTTGCGGAAAAAGCGGCAGAAGCGGGGGCAGAGGTAAGAGTCAAGACAAGAGCCACGGACCTGATCATTGAAGAAGGCTTTGTGAAAGGGGCCAGGCTCATGCACCTCGGTAAAGAGTATGAGGTGAGGGCGAACATCGTCATCGGGGCCGACGGGGTTGAGTCCAAGGTAGGGAGGTGGGCCGGGATCGACACCGCCCTGAAACCCGCTGACATTGAAACCTGTGCCCAGTACCTGATGGCAGGGCTGGACATTGACCAGGAATACTGTGAGTTTTATATCGGAGGAGAACTCGCTCCGGGGGGCTATGCCTGGATCTTCCCGAAAGGAAAAGGAAAAGCCAACGTAGGGATCGGCCTTCTCGGAAGTAAGACAGGAAAGTTCAAACCAAGACCCATCGATTATCTCAATGAATTTGTGGAGAAACGCTTCCCTGGAGGCAGGATTATCGAAATGGTTTTAGGAGGGGTCCCGGTCTCAGGAAGCATTGAAAAAACCTCAACTGACGGACTCATACTTGTAGGAGATGCCGCCCGCCAGTCCGACCCGATCACGGGTGGCGGGATCATCAATGCCATGGACGCCGGGAAAATCGCAGGAGAAGCAGCTTACGAAGCCATCTCCACAGGAGACGTCTCAGAGGAAATGCTTGAAGAGGTTTACGAAAAGCGGTGGAGGGATACCGTGGGCCGTGAAATAGATATGAGCCTCGTCGTCAAGAACTGCTTTATTGACCTGGACGACGAAGCCCTGAACTCCCTTGCCCACTCCCTCAAGGACGTGAAGTTCGAGAGAATGCTCCTTCTGGACCTGCTCTATGCTCTCTTCAAAGCAAATAAAAAGCTCCTCTGGGACCTCAGGGTGCTTTTCAAGGACGCAGCAAAAGAAGTGGCAAAAGCCAAACTCTGATTCCCCGGAAACAGGGTTTTTTTCTTTTATTCCTATTTTTCAGTATTTTTTTACTCTTTTTCGGCATTTTTTTCTTTTTTACTCTTTTTCGGCATTTATTCCATTTATACTATTTTTACCATTTTTCAGAACTTTACCACTTTTTCGCTATAATACGGATGATATTTTTGGCAGGACTCCGGAATCTTTTAAGGAAAATTCACCATTTCCGGTTCAACGGTTTCGGAACTCTGGTGTAAAGCTATTTATTTATCCGGAAAGGGGCAGTTGAGGACTGTTCCCTGCTTCACTTGTTCCAGAACTCCGGCGTAAAGAGCAGGATCACGGTATAAACTTCAAGCCTTCCGATCCACATGTTTGCGATAAGGACCAGCTTCCCGACAGCAGGAATCGAGTCAAAGGTGCCCATGGGCCCTACCAAATTCAGGCCGGGACCGATGTTCCCAAGGGTTGCGATGGAGGCTGTTATTGAAGTTATGATGTCCATGCCGAGCACCGAAAGGATGAGGGCTCCCGAAAAAAAGACAAGGAGATAGATAACGACAAACGAGACGATGGAGTTTACAACTTCTTCAGGCACGGTTTTATTGTTGAACTTGATGCCCCGAACAGCCCGAGGGTGCATTGTCTTGAAGAGTTCCGCACGCCCGTGCCTTAGAAGCATAAGGATGCGCACGACCTTGACGCCTCCTCCCGTAGAACCTGCACAGCCACCTACGAACATGACCATAAGGAGGATCATTTTCCCGGACTCGGGCCAGAGGTTGAAATCCGTTGTGGCAAACCCTGTGGTGGTCATGATGGATACCACCTGGAAGATGGCAAACCTGAAGGAATCAACGAGGCCTGTTCCGAGGTCCCTCCATAGCAGGAGGGTCAAAAGCCCGGTTGCCGCAAGGGTCAGAGCAGAATAAAAACGGAACTCGTCATCCTTGAAAAGGAAGTTCTTGTCCACGTAAATAGCCCGGTAGTGGAGGGCGAAGTTGGCCCCTGCTACGAACATAAAAAAGGTGATTATGAACTCTATGAGGGGGCTGTTGAAAGCCTCGATACTTGCTCCGTAGGGGGAGAAGCCTCCGCAGGCCATGGTTGTGAAAGTATGGGTAATAGAGTCATAGAAAGACATTCCCGCCAGGAGGAGGGCCACGACCTCCAGGACCGAAATTACCATATAGACCATCCAGAGGATCTTTGCTGTTTCCCTGATCCGGGGTTTGAGCTTATCCTCAGTGGGACCCGGGGCCTCGGCACGGAAAAGCTGCCTTCCGGCAACCCCGAGTTTGGGCAGGATAGCAATGAACAAAACGATGATGCCCATACCGCCAAGCCACTGCATCATGGACCTCCAGAAAAGGATACTCCTGGAATGGCTTTCGATATCCACAAGGACGGTGGAACCTGTAGTCGTAAACGCCGACATAGACTCGAAAAGGGCGTTTAAGGGAGAAATTCCATCCAGGACGAAGGGAATCGCCCCAAAGACAGCAGCTGCAAGCCAGCCCAGACCAACGATCGCAAAGCCTTCCTTGCGCATCCATTCCCCCTCGGTTTTGTAAGTAAGCAGGAAGAGACCGGTAACTGCCGTTATCAGAATTGCAATCAGGAAAGGGGCCAGAGATTCATTATAATAATATGCCACAGCCAGCGGGATGATCATAAGCATCCCCAGGAGCCGGAGCAAACCGCCAAGAACATAAAAAACAATCTTAAAATTCATGCGGATCCTCTGTTTTTACAGCATCCCGAGTTTTTATAACTACGCATATCCATCCCTTTCCGGAAAAATTTTTCTTACCTGAAAAATTTCTCCACAAGCTGAACCGTGGAAGATAGAGCAAAAATAATCACCCTATCCCCTTCCCGGACCACAAAATCCCCTCTTGGGACAATGATATCATCATTACGGACCACCATGGTGATGATCGCACCCTTGGGGAACTTAACCTTGCTGAGGGCTTTTCCTACAATCTTTGAATCCCTTGAAGTGGTATACTCAATAATTTCCGCCTTTTCTCCTTCAAGAGTGGCAAGGGTCTCGATACCCCTACCCATAGTAAGTTTCAGGACTTCATTTACGGTTGCCTCCCTGGGGCTCACCGCCATGTCGATGCCCACCATCTCGAAAAGGGGCACATAGTCCGAGCGGTCAGACCTGGCAATCACTTTCTTCGCCCCGAGCTGCTTTGCAAGGAGGGAGCAGAGAAGGTTTTTCTCATCACTGTCCGTAACCGCAACGACAACATCCATGTCTTCGATATTCTCTTCCCTGAGGAGACCTACATCCGTACCGTCCCCGTTCAGGACAAGGGCTTTTTCCAGCATCTCCGCCACTTCGATACAGCGACTTTTCCGGTTCTCGATGATCTTGAGGTCCGAATTCTCATCCCTATCAAGTATTTTGCATAGATAGAAGCCAACAATCCCACAGCCAATAACAAGAATTCTATTCCTGTGAGTGACCTCACCTCCGAAAACACTCCCCAGGGTTTCCATGGCCTGTGGCTTGCCTATGATCACCATGTGGTCGTTTGCCTTGATGATATCGTTCCCATGAGGGATAATAATCTCATTGTCCCGGAAGACTGCGCTAACGATGCAGCAGTCTGCAAGCCTGAGATCCTGCATCTGCTTGCCAACAAGCCTGTTTTCAGGTCTGATGGCGAACTCCATCATCTGAACCTTTCCCTCCGCGAACATTTCAGCATCGATAGCTGACGGACTTGCCAGTACATCTGCAACCTCGGATGCAAGAGCAAGTTCGGGACAGATCATAAGGTCAACTCCGACCTGAGCCCTGGAGGTCACTGGCATATCAATGTAATCGGGGTTGCTGACCCTGGCGATGGTCTTTGATTCCCTCCACCCGGGTCTGGCCCTGATAATCAGTTTGGCTGTCATGCAGGCTACGATGTTTACTTCATCGACCCCCGTAACAGCAACCAGAATGTCTGCGTCAGGAAGCACATTAGCAAGAACGTCGGCATTCGCACCGTTTCCTTCCACAACCTGCACGTCAAGTCCATCCGCCCTTTTCAGGGCATCTTCGTCTTTTTCGATTACTATTACGTCGTTTGTGAGGGAGAGTGCCTTTGCAATATGATAACCAACTTCACCTGCGCCGATTATTACCGCTTTCATACAATTTTCCTTCGAAAAAAGGACTGTTTTCTGATAGATAAATCTACTTATTTAAGTAACCTTTGGAAATTCGGGGAAAATGATCCGGAATGCCACATAAATTACTTCCACGCAGCCTTTCTGTAAGCCACGTATACTAGAAAATGCCCAAATATATATAAAGATTTTTAAAAATATCTAATTAAAAAAATTAAATGGGGACGATAGGGGGAAAGTATGCGGGGAGACAAAAAAATGAGTAAGCAAACCATATAAAAAAGTTTGAAGAGTGGGGGCGATCAAAAAATCCGGAAAAATTCAGGGGAAAAAAAAGTTAAGGGAAAAAGGAAGTTAAGGAAAAAAGGAAGTTAAGGAAAAAAGGAAGTTAAGGAAAAAAGGAAGTTAAGGGAAAAAGAAAGTTAAGGGAAAAAGAAAGTTAAGGGAAAAAGAAAGTTAAGGAAAAAAGAAAGTTAAGGAAAAAAGGAAGTTAAGGAAAATAAGTTCCGGCTTTCAGCCTTCAAGGACATCCTTTACTTTCTCAAAAATGCCTTTACTCTTCTTTTCCTTTCCTGTTTCAACCTTTTCGCTTTTACCCCTTGCATCCGCTGGTTTCTTTCCCTTCCCAACGTTTTCAAACTGCTCAAGCAGCTCTTTTTGCTCTTTGCTCAGTTTTGTAGGGGTCTTGATAACAACCCTGACAAGCTGGTCCCCTTTTCCATGGCCGTGCAGGTGCTGAATGCCCTTCCCCTTGAGCCGGAAAACAGAGTGGGTCTGAGTCCCCGCGGGGATATTCATCTTTACCTTCCCGTGCAGGGTTTCAACCATTACGTCAGCCCCCAGAGCAGCCTGCGGGAAAGAGATGGAACGTTCGGATATGACATCGTAATCCACCCGCTTGAAGTACCTGTGCTCCAGCACATGAATGACGACATAGAGGTCCCCAGGGGGTGCTCCCGGCTCTCCTGCTTCCCCTTCTCCGCTAAGGCGAAGGCCAAGGCCCGAATCAGCCCCTGCAGGAACATTTACAGTAAGCTTTCTCCGTTTCCGGATCCTTCCGGAGCCACCGCACTCGGGACAGGGAAACTCAATGATCTGGCCCCTACCGTGGCAGGTGCTGCAGGCCATGGTGCTTACGAACTGCATACCGAAAGTCGAGTGAGTGGTGCGTACCTCCCCGGTGCCCCCACAGGTAGGACAGCGTTTAGGGCTTGTACCTTCCTTGGCCCCGGTTCCGGAACAGGCGGAACAGTTTTCAGTCCGGGGGATATCAATATCTTTCCGAGCCCCGAAAGCGGCCTCTTCAAAAGTTACGTAGAGGTCGTACTGAAGGTCCGCCCCTCTCCTGGGGCCCCGGTGACCCCGAGATCCCCGCCTGCCTCCGCCAAAGAACATATCAAAAATATCCCCGAAGCCACCGAAGTCCGCACCCCGGAAAATATCCTCTGCCGAGTACTGCCCATCAATTCCGGCATGCCCAAAGCGGTCGTACTGAGAGCGCTTTTCAGAGTCCGAAAGAACGGCATACGCTTCGGAGATTTCCTTGAATTTTTCCTCAGCCCCGGGGTCCTTGTTCCTGTCAGGATGATACTGCAGGGCAAGTTTCCTATAGATTTTCTTAATTTCATCCGCGGAGGTGTCTTTCGAGACTCCGAGAATTTCGTAATAATCACGTTTGGTGGCCATCAAGATTCCCTGTTATGTTAAAAAAGATAAAGAATGCCGGAACCGGGGGCTGCAGCTTACCGGTCCGGTCTGATACTATCAAATTTCGTTTGAGTTACTGCAATTCGCTTTTATTTACCCTTTACGCTTTCTTCTCGTCATCAACAACTTCATAGTCAGCGTCAACAACCGTGTCCTCTGGACCTTTCGCGTCTGCAGTACCTGCTTCACCTGCTTCCTGAGCCTGGGCAGCCTCTTCCTGAGCCTTCTGGTAGAGCAGCGCGGAAACCTCATAGACAGCTTCCTGTAGGGCTTCGGTCTTTGCCTTGATTTCCTCGATGTCCTCGCCCTCAAGGGCTTTCTTAAGTTCCTCGATTGCGGCATTAACCTTTGTCTTCTGGTCTTCCGTAGCCAGGTCTTCGGCTTCCTTGAGGGTCTTTTCCGAAGCATTTATCAAGCTTTCAGCGGTGTTCCGGGTTTCAACATCCTCTTTTCGCTTTTTGTCCTCTTCGGCGTGCATTTCCGCATCCTTTACCATGCGGTCGATTTCTTCATCGGAGAGTCCACCCGGTTTCTGGATAGAGATAGACTGTTCTTTTCCGGTCCCCAGGTCCTTTGCATTCACATGCAAAATCCCGTTTGCATCAATGTCAAAGGTAACTTCGATCTGGGGCATGCCTCTTGGAGCAGGGGGTATACCATCCAGGATAAAACGGCCAAGCGTCTTGTTTTCGGCAGCGATCCCACGTTCTCCCTGCAGGACATGGATTTCTACAGAGGGCTGGCTGTCAGCAGCAGTCGAGAAGATCTGACTCTTCTTCGTCGGGATTGTGGTGTTTCTCCCGATCAGCGGCGTGGAAATGCCCCCGAGAGTCTCGATACCGAGGGTAAGGGGACTTACGTCGAGCAGAAGGACATCCTTGACCTCCCCTCCAAGCACTCCTGCCTGAATGGCTGCTCCAACGGCAACGGCTTCGTCAGGGTTGATGTTCTTGTAAGGCTTCTTTCCGGTGAAGTCTTCGACAAGTTCAACGACAGCAGGCATTCTGGTTGCCCCGCCGATGAGGATTACCTTGTCAAGGTCGTTGGGAGTAAGTTTGGAATCACTGAGGGCCTGGCGCATGGACACGAGGGTCTTTTCCAGGAGGTCTTCAGTCATCTTCTGGAACTGCGCCCTTGTCAGGTCAACGTCCAGGTGCTTAGGCTCGCCGTCCGGTCCTACGGTCAAGAAGGGAAGGTTTACATTGGTGCTGGCGACCCCGGAGAGTTCGATCTTGGCCTTCTCTGCAGCGTCCTTTAAGCGCTGGAGCACTGCCTTGTCTTTGAAGAGGTCGATTCCTTCGGTCTTCTTGAACTCTGTGAGCAGATGGGTAATGATCCTCTGGTCGAAGTCGTCTCCTCCAAGGTGGGTGTCTCCACTGGTGGACTTGACTTCGAAGACCCCGCCGCCAAGTTCGAGTACGGAAACATCAAAAGTTCCGCCACCCAGGTCGTAGACAAGGATTTTCTGGTCCACATCCCCTTTGTCAAGCCCGTAGGCGAGAGAAGCTGCTGTGGGTTCGTTGATGATCCTTAATACTTCGAGTCCCGCGATCTGTCCTGCGTCCTTTGTGGCCTGCCTCTGGGAATCGTTGAAATAAGCAGGAACGGTAATTACAGCCTGTTTGATATCTTCCCCGAGGTAAGCTTCGGCATCGCTCCTGAGCTTCTGGAGGATCATTGCGGAAATTTCCTGCGGAGAGTATTCCTTTCCATGAAGTGAAACCCTGTGGTTTGCATCTCCCATGTGCCTTTTGATAGAGCTGACTGTGTTATCGGGATTTGAAACGGCCTGCCTTTTTGCAACCTGGCCTACAAGCTTTTCCCCTTTCTTGGAAAAACCGACTACCGAAGGTGTGGTCCTGCCGCCTTCTGCATTGGGAATTACAACAGCTTCTCCACCTTCCATCACAGCCATACAGGAGTTGGTTGTACCAAGGTCTATACCCAGTATTTTCGCCATATTATATCCTCACCATAAATTAGCTAACTTAAAGATGTCTTTAATGTGTATTTGTTTTAATCTGAATTTGTAAAATTGAACTGTAAATCTCAGCTTTTTATGCTTCGTATTATGTTTCGTATATATGTGAAGCCCAGCTTAGGGGAATAAAGAGCTTGATTCAGCTTTTTAACCCATTAAGATATTTGACCAGGGATTAGACAAAACCCGGACAAGAGGCGTTTGAACTTGTCCCCAGGAGGTTTATAATGCCTCATGAAGAGGCTTATTGACCTGGAGAGATTTATTAACCCGCAAAGGCAATTATTTATCCTTCAAGGCAATTATTACCTGCAAAGGCAATTATTTATCCGTGAAAGAATTTTACCCGCGAAGGTAATTATGACTCGTAAAAGTGCTTATTTGTCTTCCTGCCCTTCATCGCCAGGGTTCCGGGCCACGGAGACCATGGCAGGCCTGATAACCTTTGAGTCCAGAGCATACCCGGACTTGTAGACCTGGAAGACCGTGTTATCGGGAATTTCTAAAGTCTCCACGTGCTGCACGGCTTCGTGCTTGTAAGGGTCAAATTCGACAGCCTTTTCACACTCGATTTTTTCAAGCCCGTGTTTTTCCAGGACCGAGTCAAACTGCCTGGAAAGCTGCTCAAGCCCGTTTATAACCGAAGCCATATCTTCCGTGGATCTGGCAGATTTCAGGGCCCTTTCGAAGTTATCAGAAACCTCGAGGAAGTCAAGCAAAACTTTCTCAAGCACGGTTTTCCGGAATTCCTCCATCTGACGGGAGCTCCGTTTCCTGAAATTATCAAAGTCAGCTGCAAGGCGAGAAAGCTGGTCCCTGAGCATATAATTTTCTTCCCTGCAGGAGGCATCAGCACTTATTTCAGTCCCGGAGACTTCAGGTCCCTCTCCTGGACTTTGCTCTGTTGCCCCGGAACTTCCTTCCGAAGGGCCCGAGCTTTCAACTCCGGAACTCTCAGAATCCAGCCGGGATTCTTCCTTTCCGGAATCCTTATTTTCTTTTCTACCGGGTTTTTTCATTTGCAGCATCCTCATTAAAAAATGGTAACGGTTTCGCTCGTCATGATCTGTGATTGTTTGTAATTCTATAAATAATTTACGTATGAAAAAAAGCATTTTATCGGGGAAAAAGAAGAAAAAAGAAAAATCAGTATAAGTGGTCCTCAAGTTTGTAAGAGAGTATTTTAAGCATTACTACACTTGCGACCATTGAAGCGGCAACTGCCGAAGTTACCTGTTCCCAGCCCAGGGACGAGATTCCCCCTCCAAGGGCAAACTGTACGCCCCCTACCAGAGATACGAGCACGAAAGAAAGCCCGAAACCCGCAATTCCACCCCCTACCAGAGACCCTATAGGGTCCATTCCGTGCCGTTCATAAAAGACCATACCGGCAATAAACATTATCGCAAAGATCAGAAGCACGAGTGCGAGAGGCAGGGGACTTGCCTTAGTTAAAAAAATCTCAAAAAGCCCGAGCCCCATGTCAACCAGAAAGATCCCCATAAGGACCGAAACCGAGAGGGTCTTGACAAAAGGGTTCTCGAATACCGAGGGAGAATCAGAATTTTTGCTACTTATATTACCAGCACCCTTTGAAGTTTTATAAAGTATAGCTCCCTGAATATAAACTATATAAATTATATAAAGGTTTACTTACGGCTCAACATATTTTACTCACGGCCAGCCAATGAAGAGCTCACTTTTCCTTCTTAGCTTGTATCCTAATTATATTTTCTGAACTTTTCAGACATCCAATATATTTGTACCTTCCCGGCGGTTCGGTCCCGGGAGAGGGAGGCAAGCAAGGGGACAGGACAAACAGTAATATAAAATGACCGGGTTTTTTCTTTCCGATGAAAATCCTGATTGCAGAATTTGCCGTCGGTACGGACGTCGAGAAGTCCCTAATCCCGGAGGGAGCAGCAATGCTTAAGACCCTTGCGGAAAGCTTTGCCCGTTTGGGGCACGAAGTATACTACCCGACTGCCAGCACCAGGATCTGCGCGGGAACAGCTCTCGAGTCCACGGCTGAGAACTTCCGTCAGGTTATTGAGAAAAAGGCAGGGGAGTGTGATGCAGGGCTGCTCATCGCCCCGGACGAGATGCTCCCGGGACTGAACCGGCTCCTTGAAGAAAACACTACAAACCTGGGCTGTTCCCCGGAATCCACAGCATGCTGCGCGGACAAACTCCGGTGCACGGAAGTCCTGCTGAATGCCGGGATAGGAGCCCCGGGGCTTGCGGCAGAACCGGTGGAAGGCAAACAGTACGTAATAAAACCGAGATTTGGCTGTGCAGCCGAAGAGACTTACCTCGTCCGGGAATTCGAGCCTGTCGAGGAGGTCATTGCAAGCGAGTACATCGAAGGCATGCACCTGAGCGTCAGCCTTGTCGCGGGAGAAAAACCGCTTCCTCTCACGGTAAACCGGCAGTTCATCGAATTCGGGACTGATAAATGCGCATCCGGGAAAACCGAAATCGAAAACAAAAACGAAAAAGCCGGGTCCGGCATAAAATACAATGGCAGCCTTACCCCCTACGAGACCCCGAGAAAAACCGAACTGGTCGAAACCGCCGTTTCCGCGGCAAGCTGCCTGAACTGTTCGGGGTATGTGGGTGTAGACATCGTGCTTGCGGACCGCCCTTACGTTGTGGATGTAAACCCGAGGCCCACTGCCTCGCTCTTCGGGATCAGCCAGGTCATGACAGAGGAAATAGGAGACCTGCTCCTGAGGAACAAATTCGGGGAACTTCCAGATTCGGTACATATCGAGGGAGAATACCACTTTTCAAAGGACATGCTCGGAGAAATCTTCGGACAAAATTAAAAAAAGGGATCAAGATGAAATCAAAGGTAATCGGGCTTGATATCGGAGGAGCAAATACCAAACTTGCTTCCTCGGACGGGACAGTTGTGGAACTGCACTACCTGCCCCTCTGGAAAAATACGCAACTTCCCGGGGTTTTAAAAGAGATTGCAGAGCGGCTCCGGCCCGAAAAAGTTGCCGTAGTAATGACAGGGGAGCTTGCCGACTGTTTTGAAGACAAAGAACAGGGCATCCGCTTCATAATGGAAGCAGTGGACGCCGCATTCGGGCCCGGGAAATGCTCTTACGTCAACAGCAAAGGACGGTTCCGGCAGGAAAGCGAAGGGCTCCGGGAACTTGCAGCTGCAAACTGGGCAGCTTCAGCCCGGCTGATCGGGAAGGAACTTGGAGACTGCATTTTCGTGGACGTGGGAAGCACCACCAGTGACATCATCCCCATAATTGCAGGAGAACACAGGGCAGGGCACACGGACTTTTCAAGGCTGCTCCGGAGCGAGCTCGTATACGCAGGCACCCTCAGGACAAACCTTGCAGCCCTCCTGGAGAAGGTTAAACTTGATGAAGGCTACTGCCGGACCTCCTCGGAACTCTTCGCAACCACTGCAGACGCTTACCTCCTGCTCGGGGAAATCAGGGAAGACCAGTTCACCTGTGAGACCGCAGACGGGGCAGGCAGGAGCAGGACCGAGGCAATGCGGAGACTCGCCCGGGTGATCTGCGCGGACCTTTCCGAAATCCGGGAAGAAGACATCCTGGAGATGGCCAGGCAGGTAAAGGAAAAACAGGTCTCGATCCTGGAAGAAGCTGTTCTTGAAGTCGCGGAAAAGAACGGAATCCGGAAGATTGCAGCCGCAGGGCTCGGGGAATTCATGATCAGGGAAGCAGCAGAAAAGCTAGGTTTCGAATGCGTCTCTGTTGCAGAGCACTGGGGAGAGGAAATTTCGAAAGTATTTCCGGCTTATGCAGCCGCTCGATTGCTTGATGCCGAGAAGGCATAACTTGAAGATACGTATATAATAGCCATAACAAAATCCATAACAAAATCCATAACAAAACCCATAATAAAAGGCATATACAATGCAGCCAGAAAGTGAGTAAATATGAGAGTGGTCGTCAAACTGGGGGGAAGCCTGATCAGGGAAGCTCCCGGAATAATTGACAGGCTCGTTGAAGAGTTTGCTCCGGGAGGGGTTGCCCAGGAAAAGGAAATCTCCAGAGAAGTAACCTCTGGAAAGGAAACCTCTGGAAAGAAAAACTCTGGAAAGAAAAACTCTGGAAAGGAAACCTCTGGAAAGGAAACTTCCGTGAGAGGCAGATCTGGAGAAGATAGTTCCGAGACATGCCCTGAGTGCATAATTATCGTGCCTGGAGGCGGGATCTTTGCGGATGCAGTGAGGGAAGCAGACAGGATGTTCGGGCTCGGGACAGATGCTTCCCACTGGATGGCGGTGCTAGGGATGGAGCAGTACGCCTGCTGCCTTCTCGACAAAAGCAGGGCTGCGGCCACATACTCAATAAAGAGCCCGCCCTCCGGGGTTTCTATCTTCTTCCCCTACGGACTCCTGAAAGCCGAAGACCCCCTGCCCCATTCCTGGGACGTGACTTCGGACACGATTGCGGCATGGGTTGCACAACAAACGGGTGCCCGCTTCGTAAAGGTCACGGACGTGGACGGGGTTTTCCTGGAAGGGAAGCTTGTAAGAGAGATTTCGGCCTCTGACCTGGCAGCAGTCGGAACGAGCTGTACCGGAACAAGTTGTACCGACAGGGCACTTCCGGAATTCCTCCTGAAAAACAGAATGGACTCCATGATTGTAAACGGGAAATACCCGGAAAGAGTGCTTCTGGCGGCGTACGGGAGACCTGTGCTGGGGACGGGGGTAAAGGGGAATATTTAAATCGGATATTGTATATGAGTAGTGGAAAAGAAGCAAGCCGTATCCAGAAAGCATTGTTTATGTTCAACTCACAGGATGCACAGGCCTATCACAGGTCCCGGAAAAGCAGGACATGGTGCCTGAGGCGGGTGCTCTTTCACTGGAAATTCGTTGCAAGCTCACTATATTAATAAATCGATATGGAGAATAAAATGTCACCAAACAAAGTTGAATACTGTACCTCATGTGGTATCCGCCTGGAAGAAAAGGGCAACGTAAAGTTCCCCTGCCCCAAATGCGGAGCCGAAGTCGGAAGATGTGTTAGCTGCAGGCAGCAGGGCAACGTTTACACCTGTCCGAAATGCGGATTCCAGGGGCCCTGATTCGAGGAAAAAGCCCGAAAAGGCAAAAACCTCGGATACCCCATGAAAATGGAAAAAGCAAATATACACAATAAACAGATCAATCGGATCAGATTAATATAATTGAGAGGAATAATATGGGCGAAGTAGCAGCAAAAATGAAGGTCATGCCGGAAACCATTGAAACTGACCTTAACGAGCTGAAAGAGCAGCTCAGAGCCGCAGTTCCGGAAGGCGTCGAAGTATACGGGGAAATCATAGAAGAACCCGTTGCCTTCGGATTAAAGGCCCTGATCATCACCATAATTGTCGGAGACCAGGAAGGCGGGACCGAAGCCATAGAAGAAGCTTTCGCAAAAGTCCCTGGCGCAGAAAACGTCCAGATCCTGGAACTCGGCCGTCTATAAAGGATACGGAAAAACCGGATATTCTCCGGGAAAACCGTCCTTTACATATTTTATTTTTCAGTTCCCATTTCCCATTTTTTTCGGAAAAGGGCTCGTAGATCAGGGGAAGATCGTTACGTTCGCAACGTAAAGGCCGCGGGTTCAAATCCCGCCGAGTCCATAATCAACTCTTATTTTTTCCAAAGAATGCCAGATTTGCATTAAGTACCGGTTTTTACAATTTATACAATCTTTGGCTCCTCGTTTTTTTGTGTGTGTAACCCTCACAAAAACAGATGCGTTCTTGAATTGAAACTTGTCTTACCCACGAGAAATGGTGAAGAGCCAATCTTTTAGTTTGTACTCTGACAGATATGCAGGATATTTTGAGTGAAGAGATTTTGAGTGAAGAGATTTTGAGTGAAGAGATTTTGAGTGAAGAGATATTATATAGTACATAGTCCTGTACATCGGGGAGACATAGGACACAAATTCACAAACTCAAAGCATAAAATTAAAATGCTTTAATTCAAATGAATATTAAAAAAGTGAAAAAAATCGAATTTTTATTCAAATATTTATTCTACCTTGAATCCAAATATTAACCAAACTGAAGGAATCAAAACAAATCCCGGGACGTGTCCAGCATAAAAAACGCTGAAAAGACGAAAGAAAACGGCGATGAAGTAAAGTGGATGGAACAATTTCCCGCAAAAAACCCTAACCCTGTGATCAGGGTGAAAACTGACGGGACAATCCTCTACGCAAACAAAGCAGCTGATCCCCTGCTGAAAAGCTGGGATGTGGAAGTGGGAGAAAAACTCCCGGAAATCCCAAAAAGTCTCGTGAGAAAGGTAAGTGACCGGGAAAGAGCAGAAGAACTTGAGCTGAAAGTTGGGGGAAGGGTATACCTGCTGACCTTCTATTATGATCCTGAAGAGAAAGCTGCAAACATCTACGGTTTTGACATCAGTTCCCGGGTGCAAAGAGAAGAAGAAACTAAAAAACAGCATATTCGGCTGGAAAAAGCCCTCTGGAACAACCTCCGGATTATGGAAACCATGGTGGACACGATTCCTGCGCCCGTATATTACAAAAACAAGGAAGGGAAATACCTGGGCTGCAACAGGCTCTTTGCAGACAAGATAATCGGGTTTCCGGAAGAAAAGGTCATAGGCTTCAAACTGACTGAACTGAAAACAAAAATACCTCCTGCTACTGCCAGGGAGTACCAGCAACTGGATATGGAACTCCTGAGGGAAGGAGGCAAACACGTTTACGAAACAATAATCACCGATCTGGAGGGGGAAACAAGAAATTTCCAAATCAGCAGAGCCGTTTACAGGGATGAAACGGAAGACTTTGCCATTCTGGTAGGGGTACTGCTGGATATAAGCGAACTCAAAAATATTGAAAAAGCCCTACGGGATAACCTGCAGTTCCAGGAAACCCTCCTTGACGCGATTCCGACTCCTGTTTTTTACAAGGACATGAACGGCATTTACCTCGGCTGCAACGAACTCTTTGCCAGCAGGATCCTTGACCTTCCAAAAGAGAGCATTGTGGGCCACTCCATGCGCTACTTTGAGGACAAAGTACCCGGGAAATTTGCCGATGTATATGAAAAGTACGACCTCAAACTGCTCAGAGAAAGTGAAAGCCAGCACTACGAAGCAAAAGTATGGTGCGCGAAAAAGGGTGCAATTCGGGACTTCTTCATCACAAAAGCTCTCTACTTCGATACTGCAGGCAACAGGGCCGGAATCGTCGGCATAATGCAGGACATCACCGAGCGCAAAAAAGCCGAAGAAGTTTTACAAAAAAGCGAAGAGAGATACCAGCTTGCCGCAGAACTGACAGGGCAGATAATATACGATTATGAGATTGAAGCAGACCGGAACGACTGGGCAGGGGCTATTGAAAAACTAACGGGATACGGCGTAGAAGAATACCAGAAATTCAATCTGGACGGTTGGGCCGGGCATATCCACCCGGAAGACCGGGAAAGGGCGTTACAGGCCCATCATTACAGCTTCGAAACCAATACTCCTTACCATGAAGAATACCGCTTCATGAGGAAAGACGGGAGCTATTTTTACGCTGAAGACAAAGGAATTTTCCTGAAGGACAGAAGCGGCCGCATCTACAGGATGCTGGGCGTAATCAAAGACATCACTGAAAGAAAAGCCGCAGAAGAAGCCCTTGAAAAAACCGGAAAAATCCGGAAGAGGGAAATCCACCACCGTATAAAAAACAACCTCCAGGTAATTTCCAGCCTTCTTGAACTTCAAGCAGAGAAATTTGATGACGAAGAAGTCCTTGAAGCTTTCAGAGAAAGTCAGAACCGTGTTGCATCAATGGCTATTATTCACGAGGAACTCTACGGAAGTAAAGACAAGGACATGCTGACCCTTGACTTTTCAGCATACCTCCGGAAACTGACCGCAGACCTCCTGAACTCCTACACCCTGAAAAGCGACAATATCAGGCTTGAACTTAACGTAGAGGAAATATTCATCGGAATGGACACCGCCATTCCCCTGGGTATCATCATCAACGAACTGGTCTCAAACTCCCTGAAACATGCCTTTACCCCGGAAAAGCCGGGAGAAATCCGGATAAGTTTTCTGAAGGCAGAAAACTATGAAAATGGCAGGAAAAACTCGAAAAAAAGCGACAACGGACATGGGAACAACGCTGAAAGTGAAGGACAGTCCGGGTTCACCCTGATAGTTTCGGATAGTGGGGAAGGATTCCCGGAAGAAATTGATTTCAGGAACACCGGTTCACTCGGCCTCCAGCTTGTAAACACCCTTGTAGACCAGATAGGGGGTACGATCGAGCTTAAAAAAAGAAGTGGCACGGAATTTTCGATCAGGTTCAGGGAACCTGAAAAGTGAAGAGAGGATAAATTTCGGAGTCATAGCCTACGGTACAGGGGAACAGATCCCTGTATCAGGGATCAGGAAGCCTGCAACCCCTGTATGGTAAAAGAGAAGGGATACACTTTGAAGGGCAGGGGAACTTTCTAAAAACGGGGAACATATCACAGACTTTTTAAATGAGTGTGGCATACCGGATAAATATACATAATTTTAGATGATGAATTAAGAAACAATTGCAAATTTGTAAATTTGAGATATTCCATAAATCTGACAGATTTCATAAAAGAGGAGTTCACAGCCTAACCGACTTTTTGAATCGACGCTTTAAATAGCAAAAGTTAAGAAGCTCAAAACTAAAGAGGCTCATAGATACTGATTTCCAACAGCATAAAGGGACAAACACCGATAAGTGAGTGAAAATGGGGAATTCCAGAGACTTCGAAGCCTGCAACCGGAATCGGAAGAAAGGAGAGGGGAAAAAGAATGCTGGAGCAGTTTCCTTCAAATAACCCGAATCCTCTCCTCAAGGTAGATGGAGAGGGGACAATCCTCTACGCGAACAAAGCTGCAAGTCCTCTGGCGGAATACTGGGGTGCCGGAGAAGGAGAAAAACTTCCTCAAGCGATGGTCAATAAGATAAAGGGAATACTTTCTCAAAAAAACCCTGAAAAACTTGAAATTAATGCGGAAAAAAAGACCTATTCCGTCACATTCTGCCCCCTTCCGGGGGATAACTGCGTATATATCCAGGGGTTTGACATAAGCCCTTTCAGGCAGGCTGAAGAGGAACTGAAAAAAAAGTATGAGGAGCTCGAGGCAAGGGCAGGTAAAAGGAATCCCGAAACCGCAGGGGCAAAAGTGGAGCCCTGCGGGGAAATTGCCGGGAAAAAACAGACCGAAAAGGCCCCACAGGACTGTCCTTTTTTTCTGGAAACCCTGCTGAATACGATTCCTGCCCCGGTCTTTGCCAAGGACAGGGAAGGAAAGTACAGGGAATGCAATGAGTTTTTTTCCCGGGAAATTGCAGGGCTCCCGAAAGAAGAGATCCTGGGAAAAACGATTAAGGAAGTATTTCCGAAGCTCAGTCCCGAACTTGCGAATGCCATTCACAGGCAGGACCTTGAACTGCTCGAGAGGGGGGGCAAAGACAGCTACGAAACCGAATTTCCGTGTTCTGACGGGACCGTAAGGAATTTCCTTGTAAACATGGCCGTTTTTAAGGACGAAAATGG
Source organism: uncultured Methanosarcina sp. (assembly GCA_965601435.1). Classification (GTDB taxonomy): domain Archaea; phylum Halobacteriota; class Methanosarcinia; order Methanosarcinales; family Methanosarcinaceae; genus MTP4. The sequence continues at coordinate 11,104 of CBFCWE010000015.1, read as the reverse complement.
AAGAACAGCCGTCATGGTCGCCGTAATGCTGGACGTAACCAAGCGCAAGGCAGCGGAAAAAATATTCCGGAAAAGCGATGAAAGATTCCGGGAAGTCGCAGAAAGAACCGGGCAGCTTGTTTATGATTATGATTTGAAGACCAACCAGAGTTCCTGGGCAGGGGCTATTGAAGAACTTACAGGATATGGTTTTGAGGAATTCCAGGGCTTCACTCCCGAGGTATGGGCAGAAAAGCTCCATCCGGAGGACAGGAAAAGGGCTGTTGAAGCCCACAAAAAATGCCTGGAGACAGGAGAAGCCTTCCACGAGGAGTACAGGTTAAGGAGAAAAGATGGGAGCTATTTCTACGCAGAGGACAACGGCTTCTATTTAAAAGACGAAAACGGAAAAGTCTACAGGTCTCCCGGTGTAATAAAAGACATAACGGAAAGAAAACTTTCGATGCAAAAAATAGAAGAAAGTGAAAAACGCTTCCGCCTCATTGCCGAGCAGACCGGACAGGGAATCTACGACTATGATATTGAGAGTGACCGGCTTTCCTGGGCAGGCGCAATAGAAGAGATCACCGGATACAGCAGCGAAGATCCCTGTATTTCTACCAGGGACCTATGGGAATCCCTCATCCATCCTGAAGACAGTAAGCGGGCAGCCGGGTACTACGAACAGGTCCTGAAAGATGGGAAATATTACCACCAGGACTGCCGGATACGAAGGAAGGACGGAAACTACATCCATGTGGAAAATAACGGGGTTTTCCTGAGGGATAAGAAAGGCCGAGTATACCGGATGCTCGGCGCAATAAAAGATATTACGGAAAGAAAGCTCGCCCAGGAAAAACTGGAAAAAAGCGAAAAGAAGTACCGAATGGCTTCCGAACAGACAGGTCAAATAGTATTTGAGAATGACCTTAAAAATGGAGTTATCGACTGGGAGGGAGCGATCCAGGAACTTACAGGCTATTCTGCGGAAGAATTCAGGAAATTCGACACTGAAAAATGGGAAGAACACGTCCACCCCGCGGACAGGAAACGTGCCGTCGAAAGGATCAGGGAAGCCCTCGAGAAGGGGGGAAGGTTCGTTGAGGAGTACAGGTTCAGGAGAAAAGACGGGGACTATTTTTACGTAGAGTCCAGTGGGATCGGGATGCTCGATGAGGAGGGAAAACCCTTCAGGGCACTCGGGGTAATGAAAGACATTACTGAAAGGAGGCTTGCCAGTGAAAAACTGGAGAAAAGCGAAGAAAGGTACAGGCTGGCAGCTGAACAGACAGGACAGCTTGTGTTCGATTACGACATCGTTACGAGGAAAAGCGACTGGGCGGGAGCTATCCGGGAACTTACGGGATACAGCGTTGAAGAATTCCAGAAAATCGGAAAAGACGAATGGATTTCACACATACATCCCGAAGAAAGAATGCGGGTGGTCGAAAGCATAAAGAGGTCCCTGGAGACCGGGGACAGGATTCAGGAAGAATTCAGGTTCAGAAGAAAAGACGGCAGCTATTTCTACGTGGAAGACAGCGGAACTGTTCTGAAAGACAAAAAAGGGCACCCTTACAGGGTCATTGGCGTTAAAAAAGATATCACGGAACAGAAACTTGCCCGGGAAAAACTTGAAAAAAGTGAAGAAAGGTACCGCCTGATTGCAGAACATACCGGACAGGTCCTTTATCATGATGACTATAAGAAAGGGAAAATTGGATGGGCGGGAGCGATCCCCGAAATTACCGGATACGGCTTTGAAGAATTCCAGGAAATTACCGAAAACGGCTGGCTTGGGCTGGTCCATCCAGAAGACCAGGCAAGGGTGATAGTAGCACATGAGCAGTGCAGGAAAACCGGAGGGGATTTCTTTGAAGAGTACAGGCTCAAAAAAGCTGACGGAAGCTACGTCATCGTGGAAGATGAGGGAGTCTACCTTAAAGACGAGAACGGAACCGTCTGCAAAGCACTTGGAGTTATTAAAGACATTGAAGAGAAGAAGCTTGCCCAGAAGAAACTGGAGGAAAGCGAGGAGCGTTTCAGAGTCGCTGCCGAGCAGACAGGCCAGATTGTTTTTGAACATGATCACGTAAATAACGTCCTTTCCTGGGAAGGAGCAATCACCGAAATTACCGGTTACAGCCGAGAGGAATTCCAGAAATTCGGCAACAGGATGTGGGCAGAGCATGTACACCCCAAAGATAGGGAAGAAACCCTAACAAAACTCAGGAAATTCCAGGAAAAAAGCAGCCACTTCAGGGTTGAATACAGGTTCGGTAGAAAGGACGGGAGCTATTTCCATGTCGAAGACAGCGGAGTTTATCTTCGGGACGAAGAAGGCAGGATCCGCAAGGCTATAGGAGTGATTAAAGACATCACGCCAATAAAACTTGCCGCTGAGAAACTCCAGGAAAGCGAAGAAAGGTTCCGCATAGCGGCAGAGAAGACTGGACAGTTAGTATACGATTTTAACATCAATTCGGAACATGTGATATGGGCAGGGGCCATCGAGGATATTAGCGGTTACACCCATGAGGAAATCCACAAGCTTACGACCAAGAAGCTCTGGAAAGAGTACATTCACCCTGAAGACTATAAAAAAGTAGTCACATATTTTGGAAACGCCCTTAAGAATGGGAGGAGTTACTGCCAGGAATACAGGTTCAAACAAAAGTCCGGTAACTACATTTACGTGGAGGACTGCGGGACTTATTTGAGAGACAAAGAGGGCAGAGTATACCGGATGATCGGGGTAATAAAAGACATCACGGAAAGGAAGCGAGGAACGGAAATATTGCGGAAAAGCGAAGAAAGGTTCCGCATCGTTGCCGAACAAACCGGGCAGATGGTATACGATTATGATGTTCCGAAAGATAAAGTCGGCTGGTCAGGAGCTATCAAAGAGCTTACGGATTATAGCATAGGAGAATTCGAGATTAACTGTTTGGCTGACTGGGAAAAGCATTTACACCCGGAAGACCGCAGACGTGTGGTTGATTCGTTTAAAAAATGCCTGGAGACAGGAGAAAGGTACAGTGAGGAATACAGGTTCAGGAAGAAGGATGGGAGCTATTATTATGTGGAAAACCGGGGAGTATTCCTGAAGGATGAAAATGGACGCATATACAGGATGCTCGGGACAAATAAAGACATTACACAGATCAAGCATTCCCTTGAAAAAGTACGGGAAAGTGAAGAGAAGTACCGTTCATTTATGCGAAACTTTAAGGGGATTGCTTTCCAGGGCGATATGTACTTCAGTCCGGTTTTCATGCACGGGGCTATGGAAGAAATCACCGGGTACACGGAAGAAGAATTTCTTTCCGGAACTATCCCCTGGCCCCGGTTAACAGTTCCCGAAGACCGTCACCTTATCTACGAAGATGCGGCGAAACTGAGAACTATTCCTAATACCCTCATAGAACGTGAATACAGGATAAGGCACAAGAATGGAAAATTGCACTGGATCTGTGAACTCATCCAGAATATTTCCGATTCTTCCGGAAAACCCCTCTTCGTGCAGGGTTCAATCTATGACATCACTGAAAGAAAGGAAGCGGAAGAAGCCCTGACCAGGACCGAGGAAATACGCAAGAAAGAGATCCACCACCGAATAAAGAACAACCTCCAGGTAATATCAAGCCTCCTTGAACTGCAGGCCGACCAGTTCAACGAAGAAAAAGTGATAGAGGCATTCAGGGAAAGCCAGAACCGCGTGGCGTCCATGGCAATCATCCACGAAGAACTGTACAGGGCAGGAGATACCGAAACCCTTGATTTTGCAGCATATTTGCGGAAACTGACTTCAGACCTTCTTCGCTCGTATATGGTCAGGAAAGGGGACGTAAAGCTGAAGCTGGAGGTAGAGGAGATATTTCTGGGAATGGACACGGCAATCCCATTAGGGATCATTGTCAACGAACTTGTCTCCAATGCCCTGAAACATGCTTTTCCTGCCGGAAGGAAAGGAGAAATCCACGTCAAACTTTTCAGGAAAGAAAGTTCAGGAAATAAAAGTATAAGTAACATCACAAATAATATTGATGCAAGGAGCACTATTAACAAAAATAATCAGTTTACACTGATTGTTTCGGATAACGGGTTGGGTTTTCCGGAAAACATTGACATCACAAATACCGATTCCCTGGGCTTGCAGCTTGTAAATACCCTTGTAGAACAGCTGGAGGGTACGATCGAGCTTGAAAGAAACGGAACAACGGTTCTCAGGATAGAGTTCCTGGAAAGTGGGCAATGATACGGAACAAGAGTATGAACAAAAGGGGAAATTAAATGAAAAAGGCAAAAATTCTGGTTGTCGAAGACCAGAACATCGTGGCTCTGAATATCAGAAACAAGCTTAAGAATTTAGGCTACACAGTTCCGGCTACCGCAGCAACCGGAGAAGAAGCCATAAGGAAAGCGGAACTGACGAATGCTGATCTTGTTTTGATGGACATCATGCTAAAAGGGGATATGGACGGGATTTCAGCGGCTCAGGAAATCAAGTCCCATCTGGGGATTCCGATCCTGTACCTGACTGCTTACACGGATGAAGAAACCCTTGGCAGAGCAAAGATGACCGAACCTGCCGGGTATATCTCGAAGCCCTTCAAAGAAGAAGACCTGCACAGCAACATTGAAATGGCTCTGCACAAACACAGGCTGGAAAGGGGAGAAAAAGAGACGGAATAAAATCCCCTGCACAACTTTTCTAAGTTGATTTGAATTTGATTTAACGCCGTAAAAACTTCATGGGGGACAAAAACAGGAAAAGGCGAACCAGGGGGGGGTCTCTTTGTTGTCAGCCCCGGAAACCGGGAAATGAAAGAAAAAAGGAGGAAAATGGATGGAACATTTTCCCTCGAAGAACCCTAATCCGGTACTCAGGATAGGAACAGACGGAAATGTCCTCTGTGCAAACAGGGCTGCCAGTCCTTTACTTGAAAGCTGGGGGATCGGGGAAGGAGAAAAAGCCCCCGATGTTATTGGAAATGCTGTCCTGAGAGCCCTGAGCCTGAGAAAATGCGAAGAACTGGAACTTGAAGCCGGAGCAAGGACCTACCTCATAACATTATACCCCATTCCCGAAGAAGCCTATGTTAATGTCTACGGGTACGACATAAGCAGCCGGAAAGAAACTGAAAAAAAGCTGCACATCCGGGAAAAACAGCATGCTGTGCTCGACAGGCTTGGAAGAATGGCCCTAACCTGCACAAGCCTCCAGGCCCTGATGGATGAAAGCACATGGCTGATAGCCAGTACCCTGGAAGTCGAGTCCTGCAAAATTCTGGAGCTGCTCCCGGATGGGAATTTCCTGCTGCGCGCGGGATTCGGGCCGGGTAGAGAACTCATAGGAAAGGGAGTTGTGAGAGGGGGAAAGGACTCCCAGGCCGGGTACACGTTGCTCTCCAGAAAACCTGTTACAGTAAAAGATCTGAGAAAGGATACCCGCTTCAAAAAAACCGGCTTTGTTACGGATCAGGCCCTGATAAGCGGGATTAGCGTTATCATCGGAGAGGCGAAAAAACCTTTTGGGGTAATCGAGGCTCACTCAACGAAGAGAAGAGAGTTTTCGGAAGAGGACCTGAATTTCCTGAGTTCGGTAGCATTTTTGATTGCAGAAACCACTGAACGCAGGAAAGCCGAAGAAAAACTGAGGCTGCACCAGAAACTGCTGGAAAAACAGGTAGAGGAAAGGACCAGGGAACTCACTAAAACGAATAAAACCCTGGTCATGGAAATTGTCCGGCGCGAACAGGTTGAACAGACCCTCCGGAGCAATATGGAACTGCTGGAAAAACTGCTTGGTGCAATTCCAAACCCCATATATTACAAAAACGGGGAAGGAACTTACCAGGACTGCAATGAGAAATTTTCTACACGAATCGCAGGCCTGCCAAAAGAAGAGTTACTGGGATCTACAGCTCCGGAAGTTGCCCAAAAAGTTTTGCCTGAGCTTATCCTTAATGCCCCGGAGCAGAGCAAAGAAAAGCTGCTTGAACAGGCCCGGGAAATCCACTGGAAAGACCTGGAACTGCTCCGGGAAGGAGGAAGCCGGGTTTTTGAAGATGAAATACTATGTACCGATGGCGTAAAGCGGAATTTCCTTATAAATAAGTCAACCTTCGGGAACGGAAACAGCGAGCTTTCCGGGCTTCTCTGCATGATGCAGGATATAAGCGGACTCAAGCTGGCTGAAAAAAAACTCCGGGATAACCTGTATTTCCTGGAAAAGCTGCTCGATGCCATCCCCACTCCCGTATTTTACAAAGACCGGGAAAACAGGTACAGACTCTGCAATGAAGAGTTAACCAGGGAAATCGCAATCCCGAAAGAGCAGATCGTCGGACACCCCCTGCGTGAGTTCATAGCAGAGATGCCTGAAGAACTGATCAATCTTCACGAAAAATACGACCTGAACCTGCTAAGAGAAAGAAAGACCCAGCGTTACGAAGCAAAATTGAAATGCGCAACCAAAGGGCTCAGAGATTTTCTCATAAACAAAGCCCCTTACATCGACATTGATGGAGAACCCGGAGGGATTGTCGGGGTGCTTTTTGATGTTACCGAAAGCAGGCAAGCCCGGAAAACCCTGGAGAAAAGCGAAGAGCGCTATCGGCTCGTCGCGGAGCAGACAGGACAGATTGTTTTTGATTATGACTTCAAAACCGGCTCCGTTGACTGGGCAGGAGCTGTTACGGAAGACACCGCCCATATCATCGAATACCGGAAATTCGACATGGACCGCTGGTGTGAACAGATACACCCTGAAGACCGGGGACGAGTAAGGTCAGCGTTTGAAAAATCCCTTAAGACAGGAGAGAAGTTCCACGAAGTATACAGGTTAAGGAAAAAGGAAGGCGGATATATTTACCTTGAGGAGAGCGGAATCCTGTTAAAAGACGAAGAAGGCAAGATCCGCAGAATGCTGGGGTCAAAGAAAGACATAACCGAGCGAAAAATGGCAGTGGAAAAACTGCATAAAAGCGAAGAAAGTTTCCACTCCTTCATGCAGAACTTCAGGGGGCTTGGATTCCAGCTTGACAGTGACTTCACACCGGTATTCGTGCACGGAGCTGCAGAAGAAATCACAGGCTACAGTAAAGAGGACTTCCTTTCCGGAAGCATACGATGGACCCGGCTTGTCAAAGAGGAAGACCTGCCGCTTATCCTGGAAAAAAGAAGGAAACTGAAGGAAGACGCGGAGCTGTTTACTGAACTTGAGTACCGGATCAGGAGAAAGGACGGGAAACTGCGCTGGATTCGGGAAGTTATCCAGAACGTCCCGGAGGGACCGGATAAGTCAATACAGTTTCAGGGCTCGATTCACGATATCACCGAAAGGAAAACAGCGGAAGAAGCCCTTGAAAAAGCCGAAAAGGTCCGGAAAAAAGAGATCCATCACCGGATCAAGAACAATCTCCAGGTAATCTCTTCCCTCCTCAGCCTCCAGTCCGAAAAGTTCGGGGATGCGGAAGTGCTCGAAGCTTTCCGGGAAAGCCAGAACCGCGTAATATCCATGGCGATTATCCACGAAGAACTCTACAAAGGAGAAGAAATCGATACCCTTGATTTTGCAGCCTATCTCCGGAAACTGACCGCAGACCTTCTCAGTTCATACAGGGTCGGAAAAGATGACATCAGCCTTGAACTTGATCTCGAGAAAATCTACCTGGGGATGGACACGGCAATCCCCCTCGGAATCATTGTCAATGAACTGGTTTCCAACGCCCTGAAACATGCTTTTCCGGCCGGGAAGAAAGGGAAGATTAGCATAAACCTCTGCGGAAAGGAAAAATTTACCGCAAACCCGGAGGATTGCGGGACAGGATCCGAATGCAGGAAAGGGCAGGGCTTGCGGGCGAAAAAGGATTTGCAGTTGGAAAAGGGTTTGCCGTTTACACTAATTGTGGCCGATAACGGTCCGGGCATCCCGGAAGAAATCGATTTCAGGAATACTAGTTCCCTGGGGCTCCAGCTAGTAAATCTCCTTGTTGAACAGATAGATGCCTCCATCGAGCTCAATAACAGCACCGGGACAGAGTTCAGGATCGATATTACGGATAACTGAAATTAGCGGCTTATCAGCCGGGGAATGCGGGGGCAAGAACCAGGCTCAACCAGGCTCTATGTCCGTAAGTTACTTATTTTAAATATTCTAAAAATGATTATATATTTTAGGAGAATATAAAGAGACAAGTATAAATTCATGACCAGGGGATGTTGAAAACATAAAGGATGCCGAAAAGCCGGGTGTACAGGAAGAGGAAGAGAAATGGATGGAGCAATTCCCCTCAAAAAACCCCAACCCGGTACTCCGGGTAGAAAACAGCGGGAAGCTTATTTACTCCAATGCCGCAAGTGCGCCCCTTCTGGAGCACTGGAAGGCATCTACCGGAGAGAAGCTCCCTTACTCTGTAAGGGAAATGGCTAGAAAGGCACTCCTCGGGGGGAAAACGGAAAAACTCGAAATAAAAGCAGGGGACCTGACATATCTGATCACGTTTTATCCGCTGCCGGAAGAGGGCTACGTAAACCTCTACGGGTTTGACATCAGCAACCAGAAAAGAACCGAAGAACAGCTCCTGATGCGGGAGAGGCAGCACCTTGCCCTGAACAAACTGGGAAAAATGGCCCTCGCTTGCAGGAAACTTCAGGTTTTTATGAGAGACAGCACAAAGCTGATCGCCAGGACCCTTGAAGTCGAATACTGCAAGATTCTGGAACTCCTTCCCGACGGGAACTTCCTGCTCAGGGCAGGGACCGGATGGAAGCCGGGAACTGTGGAAAAAACAATCGTAGAAGGAAGGAAAGATTCCCAGGCAGGGTACACTCTCCTTACGAACAAACCCGTGATCGTGGAAGATGTGGGAAAGGAAAAAAGGTTCAGGGCTCCCGAACTCCTTAAAGAACACGACGTGGAAAGCGGGATGAGCATAATCATAGGGGACATAAACAGGCCCTTCGGAGTAATGGGAGTACACAGTACAAAGAAACGAAAATTTACCCGGGAGGACATCTATTTTCTCAGTTCTGCAACCCTCATCATCGCAGAAGTGATCGAACGCATACATGCTGAAGAAGAGGTGAGGAGGCAGCGGGAGCAACTGGAGGAGATGGTGGAAAAAAGAACCGGGGAACTTACAAAAATAAACAGGCGGTTGAAAAAGGAAATCGACGAGCGAAAACAGACCCAGAGAATTCTGCAAACAAGCGAAGAAAGGTACCGTACGGCTGCAGAACAAACCGGGCAACTGGTTTACGACTACAACGTCAGCACCGGAGAAATAGATTGGGCAGGAGCTATCAGGGAAATTACCGGCCACTCCCCCATGGAATTTCAGGAAGTAAACTTTGAAAGGTGGTACGAGCATATCCATCCTGAAGACCGCAACCGTGTGATTGCAGCCCATGAATATTCCCTGCGGACCGGAGAGCAGTTACATGAAGAATTCAGATTCCGCAGGAAAGACGGGAGTTACTTCTACGCAGAAGACAGCGGGACCTACCTGAAAGACGAGAGCGGAAGCATATGCAGGGTAATAGGGGTGATGAAAGATACCACCGAAAAAAAGCTTGCACTTGAAAAGCTCAGAGAGAGTGAGGAACGCTACCGGTCATTTTTGAAGAATTTTAGAGGCATCTTGTTCCAGGGAGATATGGATTTTAATGCCTTCTTCCTCCACGGGGCTCTTGAAGAAATAACAGGATACAGGGAAGAGAACTTCTATTCCGGTAGATTGAGCTGGAACCAGATAATCGAGCCGGAAGACCTGCCAATGATCTTTGAAGACGCAGAAAAGTTGATGACGGTTCCCGGGGCTACTTCTGAAAGGGAATACAGGATAAGGAAAAAAGATGGAAACAAATGCTGGGTCCACGAAATAATCCAGAATATTCCTGACGAATCCGGAAAACCTGCGCTTGTGCAGGGCGCGATTTACGACATTACCGAACGCAAAGCCGCCGAGGAAGCCCTGGAAAAAGCTGAGGAAATAAGGAAAAAAGAGATACACCACCGGATAAAAAACAACCTGCAGGTGATCTCCTCCCTCCTGAACCTCCAGGCTGATAAGTTTACGGAAGAAGCCGTTGTCGAGGCCTTCAGGGAGAGCCAAAACAGAGTAATCTCAATGTCCCTTATTCATGAAGAGCTCTACAAATCAAGGGATATGGAAACCCTGGATTTCGCGATCTACCTCAAAAAACTGACAGCTGACCTCCTTCAATCTTACAGGGTTAGAAGCGATAAAATCGGCTTGAAACTGGATGTCGAAAAAGTACTCTTCGAGATGGACACGGCAATCCCGCTCGGGATCATCATCAACGAGCTTGTCTCCAACTCCCTGAAACATGCTTTCCCGGAAAGAAAAGGAGGAGAAATCCTTATCAGGCTTTTCCAGGCAGACCACAACAAAAATAAAGTTATAAGTAGGGACAGAAAAATTAATAAAAATGGTAATAGTAAGTACAGTACTCAGTTTTCATTGATCGTTTCGGATAACGGGTCGGGATTTCCTGAAAATATTGATTTCAGGAATACAACCTCCCTGGGGTTGCAACTCGTAAACACCCTGGTGGAACAGCTCGAAGGAAGCATCGAACTTGAGAGAAACAAAGGCACTAAATTCATAATCAGATTCGGAGAAACTGGGGGACAAAAAGATGGCAATTAACGATTCAAAGCTAAAAAAAGAAGAAAACGGGGGTAACAAAATGGGAAAAGCAAAGATTCTGGTTGTTGAGGACCAGAATATAGTGGCCCTGAATATCAGAAACAAGTTGAAGAACCTGGGGTATACCGTACCAAGCACCGCGGCTTCAGGGGAAGAAGCAATCCGGAAAGCAGAGTTAACAGGTGCTGACCTGGTTTTGATGGACATAATGCTAAAAGGAGACATGGACGGAATCGAAGCAGCAGGGGAGATCAAAGCCCGCTTCAGGATACCCGTAATTTACCTTACTGCCTACACGGACAGCGAAACCCTGGAAAGGGCCAAAATGACCGAACCTGCAGGTTATATCTCAAAGCCTTTCAAGGAAGAAGACCTGCACAGCAATATAGAGATGGCTCTCCATAAACACCGTGCGGAAACGGGAGAAGAAGAAGAAGAAGAAGAAG
>CBFCWE010000014.1:0-59031 GCA_965601435.1 uncultured Methanosarcina sp. | reverse complement strand
AATCCGAAAACTGTGAATCCGAAAACTGTGAATCCGAAAACTGTGAATCCGAAAACTGTGAATCCGAAAATTGTGAATCAAGGAATTTTTTGAAAATAAAATCAATACCTTTAATAGAACTCCCACCAACTCTTTTACAAGAAATAGTAAACTGGAAAGAAGGTAAGCGGAAAAACTGAATAAAAAAAGAGAAACGTAAAAGAGCACTGTAAAAACCGGGTAGAAAACCAGTAAAAACCGGATAAGAAAGGAACAGTTGGTGGGAACAGTTGATTGACCAGGACATCGTACACGATAAAACCTTCAGCCCCCTTTCGAGCGAGCGAATCGAGGCTATGGAGCAGTTAAGCTCTTCTTTTGAATCGGTTCCTGACAGGGAACAGGCATTTGAAGACATGCTCAGGCTCTCTTCCGATAAGTGCGATGAAGTAAGGGAAAGCGCAGTTTCCTCCCTTTCAACCGTTTTTTCGAAGCTTCCGGAAAGCGGCAAAATCCAGGTCTGGGAGAGGTTCATAAACCTCACGGCCTACCCTTCCGAGGAGATTCTAAAAGCCGCAGCCCAGGCCCTTGTATCGGTTTTTCCCCACAACCCGAATAAGGAAAACGCCTGGGAAGACCTTATGGAACTGGTAAACTCCAATTCCAGCTTTGAAGATGTCCGCACTGGAATTATCCGTTCGCTCCCCACCCTTTGTCCCCACATTCCAGACAGGAAAAAGGCTTATTCGGACCTCGTGCACCTGGCTGAAAAGGAGGACAGCGATGTGCTGAGGGAGCTTATAGAAAACCCTGATTCGATTAATCCGCAATTCCCTGAAGAAGATCTGGAAAAGGACAGGAAAGAATGTGAAGAAAAGGGAAGAATAAGTGAAGAAAAGAGCAGGAAAGAATGTGGAGAAAAAGAGAGTATAGAAGAGGGAAGGAAAGAAAGTGAGAAAAAACTAATAGGGAAGAAAAAATTAGAGAAAAAATCAGAGAAAAAAGAAGTTGGAAAACCTGAAAGATTTCATGATTACGAACCATCTTCCGAAAAAGCCGGAGCTTTTGAAAGAGCCAGATACCTGCGAAAAGATGCCACAGAGTTCTCTGCCGGATCATATCCCGCCAACCTGCCGAATAAAAAAGAAGTTGTTGCCGAACTTATCCGCCTGAATTCGGACCCCGACCCCTCGGTACGGAGAGGGGCAATGGACTCCTTGCTTGCCCTTTATTCCCGGAAACAGGGCAAAATGCAGGACATCTGGGGGGAGCTCCTTGAAAGGACGGAGGACGGGGACAGCGCTGTCAGGAAAGAGACTGCTGAGCTGCTATCCCATGTGCTGCCCGGGGTTGAGGAAAAAGCCGGGGTCTTTTTCGACCTCGTCCGCCTGGCTTCAGGGCAGGATACCCAGCTTCGGAAGAGGGCAGCGGAACTTTTCTCCGCGGCTTTTTCCCATGCTGAAGACAAAAAGATGGCCTGGGGAGAACTTGTCAGGCTTGCTTCCTCCGAGGACAGGGAAGTCCGGAGGGGAGCTGCAAAAGCTCTTGCTCTGGCTTACCCTGAGGTCCCCGATAAAGGGAAAGCCTGGAAGGACCTGGTCCGGCTTTCAGGGTACAGCGACAGTTTTGTGCAGAGGGCTGCAGCCCGGACCCTTACACCTGCCTTTTTTCATGTGCCGGATAAGACCGGAGCCTGGAGGGACCTGAAGCTGCTTATTGAGGACCCATACACCTATGTCAGGAAGTATGCCTTCCGGGCCCTTGCCAGGGCTTCCCTCTGGCGCTCGCTTAAGGCAGAAAATGAGGCTACATACATTTACGGGCTGAAAGAGGCTGCGGGTTATTTTAAGGAAGCCTCGGAAATTCCCTTCGAAGGCGACACTCCCGAATTTTACCGGCCCTTTTACGAGGCCTACCTCTACATAATTGTCAGCGACCGACCTTTAGAAAAAGCCAGGCTTGAGACCAAACTCTACCTTTCTAAGGCAGCACGGGAAGCAAGAGACCTTGAAGAAAAACGGAAGCTGCTCGACAAAGGTGAAAAGTTCGCCGAACTTCTCCAGGCTGTGGGAAAACTCAGTCCCGAAGACCTGCCTGCCCGGAAAAAAATGCTTGAGACCTGCATCCTGGAGTTCGACAGGGCAACGGAGCTCTTTGAGAACACCGAAGAAGAGGCGATTACTGCAAAGAAAATTGTGAAAAAAGAATACCCGAAAATCGGGAAAGTGCTCCTTGAACAGAAGCTAAAAGAGACCCTCTCCGGGATCCGGTACAAAGCCAGGATCACCTGCCTCAAGGCAAAGGGGACCCCTGCCGAAAACCTGGCCTGCACGGTCAGCCTGAAGGTGAGGGGATGGAAGTTCGAAGCCCTTGAAAAAGACCGGAAGGAACTGGACAGGCAACTTGAATCCCTGCTTAACGTCCTCCGGAGTAAAATCCCCTTTGTGCCTGAAAACATGTACATCTTCGAGAAAATTGAAGATATCCGGCAGGAGGAAGATTTGCTTGAACGCTACAAAAAAGTTGCAAGGCTCGTGAGCCTTATCCCGGAAGCCAGAATGCCTTCAAGGAGATGAAAGGGTTCCGGACGGGAAACCCAAACTTTTCAAATCCGACAGCTATGAACCCCTGAAGTTGTCAACCCCTACCTTGAAATTCCTGCCAGTCTTCCCGCCTGCATTCAATTGATTTTATATCCGATCCCGTCAATTCCTTTTTTATGTACGGGGCAGACATAAAAATGACCGAGGATGACTTCGAACTTGCAAAACCCCCGCTCTCGAGAAAATTCATCAAACAGGCCTTCGAAAAATACGAAGTGCAGCACATAGCTCACTTCGGGGGAGAAATGTTCTATGTCGCGGGAACGGACTCTGAACCCATTATTCCCATTTATGCAGATTCCACCTACCCCCCGGAGATAGAACTGATCTTCGATTTCATGGCCCGGGAACGGATCCGCATGATAAGGTATGAAAAAGGGGTCATCTACCGGACCGAAATCCCGAAAATTCCGGACTCAAATAGACCTTAAACCGGAAGAACCAAATCGCTTTTTTTCTTTTGTTCTGGTTATTTATAGTTTTATCACGATATTAAATATAATAAATACAAATTGTGTTTTATCGTTAACGGAAGAGGGGGTTAAGATGATGAAACTATGGGAATATGATTCTCGCAAGATCCACGCTGTGCACATGCCGCAGCAGATGACCGACCTTGAAAAAATTGGGAATGAAGGATGGGAACTTGTCCTGATCAAGGACGACCTTGATGATAATGGGACAGCAACGGCGATTTTCAAGAGGGAGAAAAAATAAAGGTATTGTTAAGATAAAATTATTACTTACTTTTTTTTAAAACTTGTAAGAGTATTCGCAGCATAATTTTCCCGAGCATTGTTTTATATTTTTTGTAATTATAGTTCTACCTGCCTCTTTTAGCAGGAAGTTCCGGAAAAAAGGGTTCTGTAAGTAATACGGTATTTGTTCCCGACAGGACAAACACCTTCCTATCAATATTACAGAGTACCCCCGCCAGCTTGCCTGGCGGCGCTTTACCAGAATAAAATATAAAAGCTGAAAGCATCGAATAAATATGACTTTTTAATTATATTAATTCCTGCACCCTTGCCTACACCTACTTTCCCTTTTTTTCGAGATCACTTTTCTGGAACCGATTTTACTTTTTATACACCCTCTATATTTTTAGTTATGGAAAAACAGACAAAAGTGCAAGCACATGCCCGGAAAAACAACTCTCCAGAGTCAATGAAAGCTGCACCGGCTTGATTAAGGATTCCTGCAAAACCTCTTTTTTCGAATTGAAGAACATTAGAATATATGGAATGTTTTTATACTGTAGGAGCCACATATCATAAAACCTTTTAAAATATTTCATACCCAACTATTCCACTTCCACAGGGAGTTTAATCATGGCCGAGCACCAGCAAATCCAGCAATCCAAAAAACCGGACCCTACTTTTCAAAAGCAAGCAACCCCCGCAAGCCCGTCCCATGAATCAAATCCTTCTTCTATCATCCAGCGTGCGAAAATCAATCCGAAATCCCTCAGCCATGCTGACGTAATGCAGCTCCAGCGCAGCATCGGAAACCAGGCAGTCGGAAAGCTGCTCTCAGGTCTCGGAAATCCTTTCACAGCTCAACAGGCACCTGTCCAGCGAGAGGAAAGTCCGGAAGAAGATGAAGAAACTCTGCAGGGCAAGATGATGGATACTGTTCAGTGCCAGATTCCAGAAGATGAAGAAGAGCTGATGCAAGGGAAGTTTACATCGGGGCTGACCGGCACCTTACAGGCAAAGGAGGAAGCACCACCAAATAAGACCGGCATGCCAGATCGCCTGAAATCGGGTATTGAGAATATCTCAGGCATGGACCTCTCAGGTGTGCGCGTACATTACAACTCATCGAAACCTGAGCAGCTCAATGCGCTTGCTTATACCCAGGGGCAGGAGATCCATGTGGCGCCAGGGCAGGAAAAGCATCTGCCGCACGAGGCCTGGCACGTCGTCCAGCAGGCGCAGGAGCGAGTAAAGCCGACGATGCAGTTGAAGGACGGGGTTCCGGTCAATGCTGATGAGGGCCTGGAGCATGAAGCGGATGTCATGGGGGCGAAAGCATTTACTTCTGGGCAGGATGTGTTTTTGCAGCAGGGGGCGTATGAGCCGGGAAGTCGGGGGGGACAGAAGTTGATTGCCCATGAGTTGACTCATGTGGTGCAGCAGACGGAGAACACGTTATCGAGAGCGGTTCTCCAACAATCTCAGCATTTAGGCCAGGGTGAGGTTGACATAATTCAACGACAGTTCCAGCCAGCAACCACAACAAATAATGCACATCTCCGAAATGATGGGGTGTGGGGGACTTATGTAGGGAATAGAATCGATTCGGGTTCCGAGATCGTTGTGGATCAGACGCAACATAGAACGGAAACTCACCTACTCAGAAGTGATACAACATGGACAAAAGCAGTTAATGTAACTGGTTTAAATTGGACGTGGGGGGCACATAACGGACACACGACATATATCCGTAACAGTCGCATCGGAGCAGCCAAACAATACCCACAAAGAGCAGACGATGTTTACAAGCCATCGCGTAGGAAATATGTGGAAAGACCTCAACTCAACTGGCATCATCGGACTGGAGAATTTGTTGAGATAGAAGACAGCGTGACAACAGCCAATGCCAAAGTTGCTTATCACAAAGGCAGCTATAAACGCATAACCCCTGCAACAGGACAAATCGATAATTTAGATGCCAATGAGCAGCTCCAGCTTGATACCCCCGCCCTGGAGGGACACCTCTTCAATCGTGTCAGAACTGTGCTGACGGATGCAACCGACACCGTGGCATGGGGAGACAAACTAAAAACAGATGCAAATATTGAAAAAGTGATGTGTTCAAAAGGTGGTGGCTCGAAGGCTTTACGTTTTGATGACTTTGGTAAAATTCTAAGCGGTGAGAAATTTGTTGCTTATTTCAAGTGGGTGACTGCTGACAATGGCCCCTTCCATCGGATCCAGGAAGGAGCAGAATACGTTCGAGGGTCGTTAGAACATTGGAGAAAATGGCTATATCCACCGGATGGAACAGGCGTGACGATCACTTCTATTAGTCTGACAGGAAGTGATCTACACGAAAACGGCTTAGGTGTAATGTTTGTCAGGTTCAATAAGGATAACGCGGGTCTCAATGCAGATTATTCTGCCGCGGGGGATCACGAACTTGTTGTGAAACCGGAAGAGCGTGTTTTAGAGCAAAGACTCTTTGGAACAGAGGATGATAGTTTAGCGAAAACCATCAATGCTCAAGTTGGGCTAGCCGGACCAGCTCAAATTGCCACCTATAAACAGAAAGTGGATGCAGGATTTGGTACGCTTTGTGAGAAGGTAGTAGCTCCTCAAGCGAAGAATTTACCCAGGGATCTTGTTCGACCAATTACCCAGGCGATGAAGGAATCTCTTGTATTTGTTCTGATTACAGGACTGACGGATTTACATGGCGAGAATGTGCTTTGGGATGCTCATGGAAAGCCATATATGATCGATGCGGATAATGCACTCAAGCTGAAGTATATGACGCCGGGTGAGGCTACTGCACAGAGCGGTTATACGGATTATGCGGGGAGTGGCCGGGCCAGCGAGACATTGAAAAAGGTGTACGCTTCTTCACCAGGATATGAGACAGCCATAATGCAAGCGTTGACAACACCAGGAACAGCCGAGCAAGAAAGGCTACTTTCGAAGGTGAAGGCAATTTTCAGTGGCTCGGTAGGCCGCACAGTCCCAATTGAAACAGCAGTGTGGGGAGGCAGGCTCAAAGAATTCATTGTGTGCCTAAATGAAGGTCTTAACACTGATAGAGCTATTTCGGGTACAGCGCCGACTACGAAATGGCAATGGTGTGATTACTATGCGAGCACAGTACCCCAGGGCAAAGGAGCGAGTGCTCCTGGCCTGAAAGGAGAGGTTGGCATAAGAGGAGGTACGGACGGAAACTTCCAGCACGGTCAAGAGAGAACCCAGCTATATGCAGATTTTAAAATGGGGCAGATCCCGTTCTACAACTATCAATATGGGACTGGAAATGTTCTACACAATGGGCAGGTAATCTGGAGCGGTCAGACCATCACTGAGAGGATGGCCGGGTTATTTACATTATTCCCCAACCAGAAAGTTGTATAAGCAAGATGAGTTCCGTTCCGTCTACGACCTTGACTTCTTAACGAGTGCGATCGCTCTTGCAGGGTGGGTTGGAGGAACGAAACTCAACCTTCCCTTCTGTGACCATTATGGGGTATTTTAGGAGGATTACGTAATTAACTGTTGGGTTGCACTCTTTTTTTCTTCAGTGTTCCTTCTTCCAGTGTTCCTTCTTCCATCAAGCATCCACTATTCCGTTGACCATTAATCCGATCGAACCCTTACTCATAAAAAGGGAGTCAGACCCCGCATTACTGCGAGGATCGGATAACAGCATTAAGCTCCCAAAAAATAAGCTGTCAATAGAAATTCAACAGCGTTATCACCAGCAGTGCTCCCATGATGACCGGCCAGTACAGCACCTTCACATACAGGTTGTCCTTTGCGTCAATAAAGGGAATCTCCACACGGGACGCAAACGCTATCGAATTCAGGGAAACGCCCAGGATTGCCAGGTACATTATTAAGTAGAAATATTCAAGGTAGATTATACTATCCGTGGGAATATTAGCCCTGAGGGAGGAGTGGGAAACAATTAGGACAAAGAAGAGGGCAGCGCAGTAGGCCAGGACTCCGGAAGAACTGAACCCGAACTGGTTTTTCTGTTCTTCCCTGGTCGTTATCACAAGCACCGCAAACAGAAGGATGGCTACCACCATTATGGGAAGCAGGTCGGAAACAAAGGGAGCTTTAAAGTCTCTTTTGACACCAACATTGAAGTAAAGTTCGGATACGTCGGAATGTGTGAAATCCCCTATTCCGAAATTGGTGTTATAGGAATTCACCCTGTAACTGAAAAAGGTTTTTTGCGGGTCCCAGCCTTCAAGCACGATAGAGCGTTCCAGGCCGGGGAGAGTTTCCGGAACCAGACTTTCATAGGAATCGAAGTCCGGAACCAGGACGCTTCCTGCAGAAGCATTGCCCCAGAACTTGATCCACACATCTTCCCTATCAAAAGGGTATCTGGAATAGTCGAACTGCTGGCGCAGAGTAGTCTTGAAACGCCAGCCGACAATACCTTTGTTCTGATCCTCATAGGCCTTTTCGATTGTGGTTTCTTTTGATTCCGGGAAACTAAAGCTCGGAGAAGCATAATCAATACCAGATCCTGAAAGATATTGCCAGATCTGCCCGGTAATTACGACGTCATTTGCAGTCGAAAACTCCATGGACTGGAGAAATACCCCTGTAGGAACCCTTTGGGTTTCCGAGCTCGTACCCGAGTGCTGCAGCACTGTTTCAACATCTGTCATGTCGAAAACAACAAGGTCCCCGTTCCTGCCGTCAACCGGGGAGTCATTTAAAGTAATGTGCCAGATGACGCCCATTCCCAGGATGCAGAGGAATGAAAAAATAAACGCGAGCATCCAGAGCCTTCGATGGTTATAACTGTAAAGGGAGATAAAAAGCAGGGACAGGAAGAATAAAAAAGCAAAAGTTGCGAGCACGATCTGAATAACGGAGCGGTTCTGCTCTACTTTTTTGTCCAGCAGGGTTTCTTCCTGGGGAAGGACAATTCCCATGGTCCAGTCTGTAGAAGAGATATTTTCGTAAAACACCCATGAAGATTGCCCTGTGCGAGAATTGATTACATCTCTGTACTCTTCCACTGTCATGTTCTGGCTTATAAGGTCAAGATTGGGCTCTTCTGTTGTCAGTTTGCTAATATCTTTGTATAGATACTCCCTTACAGGATAAGAAATGATCACCCCTTCCTCGGAGAGAATGAAACCGTAACCAGTATTTCCCAGGTCAAGGTTCCCTACCTGCGCCCTTACACCCTCAAGGGAATGACTTACACATACCACTCCTGCAGCTTCATCTCCGTTCTTGAATTCTGCAAGATAAAAAGGAGTTGAATAATCGATCAGGTAAGTACCGGCTGCGGTCCCGTAATAAGGTGGGTTCCAGACTGCACCCCCCGCGTTCAGGGCCTTATTGTACCATTCCGTATTATTATTATCATTCACATTCGTGTAGTCGTATTTAATCGGAGCTGGCACGACAGCCGAACCGTTATTTTTGAAACAGGGCGAATAAAGCTCTCCGGCATGAGCGGCAGGGGAATACGCGACGGTAATGCAGAAAATTTCGGAATTGCTATCCATTTCAGCCCGAATGCGCTTTTCGAGAATGGAATCGTTTCCCAGTTTTCCGGAACTCAGGTCCGTTGCAACCTTTTCGGCAAGTAAGCTCGTAGAATCAAGTTCACCCTCAATATTTTCTCGGGCTGTTTCGGCTTTTTTGCACGCATCTTCCTTTGCCTCTTCCAGAATTATTTCATCCGTATTACTGTTTTTATACTCATATACTACCTGTGCCATCAACAAAAAACTTAGCAGACAGAGTAGTAATGCAATAAAAACTACCGGTTTCTTCCACCTATCCGATTCAGCCATGTTCATCTCTCAACTATTTGTGGGTCTGTCACGAAGATTAATATAAAAAATTAGATGATAAAATATCAGGATAATTAATTTCAGACAGAGGGTCAAATTTAATATGATAAAACACTTCTGTTAAAAATCAGATAATATAATAAAAAAATTAGATATGTATGCCAGTGTTTCAGGATTCCTGCAAAACCCCATTTTTCGAATTAAAAAACATTAAACAAATATGAAATGTTTTTATACTGTAATGGAAACATACCACAAAACCTTTAAAAATATTTTGCACACCACTCTTCCACCGCCACAGGGAGTTAAATCATGTCCGAGCACCAGCAAATGCAGCAATCCAAAAAACCGGACCCTACTTTTCAAAAGCAAGCAACCCCCGCAAGCCCGTCCCATGAATCAAATACTGCCTCTATCATCCAGCGTGCAAGAACCAATCCGAAATCTATGACCTCGGCTGACGTAATGCAGCTCCAGCGTAGCATCGGAAACCGGGCAGTCGGAAAGCTGCTCTCAGGTCTCGGAAATCCTTCCACAACTCAACAGGCACCTGTCCAGCACCAGTAAAAGTCACATCTGAGGAATTGCAATGTTTAAAGCAGATAAACACGGAAAGTTGATTTTCAACATTCTGTTATTATTGTGTATCATAAGCTTTGTCTTAGTGCTATTTCTCGGGAATGCTTACCTGTCCAACACATCCCGGATGCTTGATGATGCAAAGGATAGTGCAAAGAGTCAGGCCGATGACGCTGCAATGGATATCGAGAGAAATCTTACCAAACTGGTAACCATCTCCGAATCCCTTGCAGATTACCTGAGTTCCGGTAATTTGACGGATGAACAGGTTACTGAAAGACTTAATAAGACCATGGAAAAAAACCCGGACATCTTCGGGCTTTCTGCTGTCTATAAACCCTATGCCTTTGATCCGAAAAAACGGCTTTATGCCCCATATTATGTAAGGAAGGATGGGGAACTTAAGCTAATCCAGATTGAAGATGTGTACGATTATACCCTGCCAGAGGCAGAGAACGGTACCGGTCCAAAGACTGCATGGTACAACCTGGCGTTTGAGAATGCTCCCTGCTGGATCGAACCTTATTACGGGACGGCAGGCGGGACGTTCATGATAAATTACGATGTTGATTTTTGTCATGCAGATGAACCCGGTCAGGAAAAGGTAACTGTCGGAATAGTCGGCCCTGAATATTCCCTTGATGGGATAAGACATCTTGTGGGATCACTTGATCTTGGTAATACGGGGTACGGATTTATCCTTACGGAGAAGGGAACCGTGGTATCCCATCCAATACCGGAATATCTGGGGGAGAACATAAACGACCTGAAGGATAGGGATGACACCCTGCGGCTGATAACCGAGGATATAACCCATGGAAGTCATCAGGTATTCCATAATGAAGCCACGGGCCAAAAGTTATGGGTGTTCTACGAACCGATCCCATCTACCGAGTGGACTCTGGGAGTTGTGCTTATCGAAGACGAGATATTCCAGGAATCCAGGACACTCCAGCGGCATCTGGAGATATCTTTTGCCATGGCGATCATAGCTTTCTTGTTCTTTTTATCTATCCTTATTTTCCGGGTGGATAAGGGAAATTCCGAAAGACTGTGGATTATTGCAATAATCTTTTCCCTGCTATGCATTAGTGGGATGTGGTTTGTATGGCATGTTACGCTTGATGAACCATCTGATAAGATCAACGAGGATGTGGAGATATTTGACAGGGTCGGTTTAGAGACTGCTCTTCATAAGTTCCATGTACCCGGTAAGGATGATATGATACGGGTTCCTACGGGGATATTCCTCCAGTCCCTGGAATTCTCAAGTGCTAATAATGTGATAGTGACGGGTTATGTATGGCAGGATTATTCCGATATACCTGGTGATATTTCCCGGGGTTTTATCTTTCCTGAGGCAGAAAGTATTGATGTGGAAGAGGCTTACAGGGATGATGATGTTATCGGGTGGAATTTCAGGGCTGTGCTGCGCCAGCAGTTCGACTATTCGAAGTATCCCTTTGACCGCGAGGATGTGGGGATTAGGATTAAGCATAAAGATTTCCACCGCAACATTCTCCTTACCCCGGACCTGAAGTCCTATAATATCCTGAATCCGGATTCCAAACCCGGCCTGGAAAAGAATTTCGTGATTGAAGGCTGGGAGATCCAGAACAGTTTCTTCAGCTACAGGACCAATAACTATAATTTGAATTTCGGGGTGGAGGACTACCAGCAGGAATTCCCGGAACTTTACTACAATGTAGGCATTAAAAGGGATTTCCTTAACTCGGCAACATCCTACCTGATCTCCCTTATCGTGGTAGCTGTACTGCTGTTCGTGGTGATCATGATCTCCACCAAGAACGACGAGAAGAGACAGCTTTACGGCTTCAGTTCATCCTCAGTGCTGGCATACTGTGCCGCCCTTTTCTTTATACTGATCGTTTCCCATGTCTCACTCAGGGAAAAAATGATAGCATCGGGCATAATCTATTTGGAATATTTCTATTTTGTTCTGTATTTCATTATCCTTGGCGTGTCCATCAATTCCGTCCTTCTTGTTTCCAGCACCAGACACAGGTTGATCCATTACAGGGACAACCTGATTGTAAAACTCCTCTACTGGCCGATGATACTTGCATATCTTCTGGCAATCACACTGAGTAATTTTTATTGATGTGGACGAGCATTTCTCGTCTACCTCCTTAAGAAGAAAGGACTTTCCTACCAGCCACAAGTCCACGATTCAGAAGAGAGGCCTTACTTCGAACTTGCAGAACCTGTCCGCCAACATCTTGACATGGAGCGGATTTACGTGAGGATGGGCTTGGAGTAGTTTTTGGGGATGAAAGTTTGACACAAGATTAATTTTATCACCACTCATTTTAAGCCTTTTAAATCCTCTATTCAATAATTTTTTAAAATCTTTGTTTACCTTTGTTTTTCTTTGAATGACATGTCCAAATCGATTGCATTTTTTAAATCAGAAAGTGCTTTTTCCTTACACCCTTTAATTGAATAAACAAAAGCGCGATTAAACCAGTACTAGCAAAATTAGATTTCAATTCAATTGACTAGAGTGAAAATAACTTTTTAATTATATTAATCGCCGCTGCCCCCTGCCTGCACCCCCTTTTTCTTTTCTTCGAGATCACTTTTCAGGCACCGATTTTACTTTTTACATACTCTACATATTTTTATCGCAAGAAAAACAGGCAAAAGCACAAGCCTGGAAAAACAACCCTCCAAAGTAAATGAAAGCTGTACCGCCTTGTTTCAGGATTCCTGCAAACCCTCTTTCTCCGAGTAAAAGAACATTACAAAAATATGCAATGTTTTTATACTGTAATGGACACATATTGTAAAACCTTTCAAATATTTTACACTCCACTATTCCACCTCAACTCTTCCACCTCAACTCTTCCACCTCCAAAGGGAGCTTAACCATGCCCGAGCACCAGCAAATCCAGCAATCCAGAAAACCGGACCCTACTTTTCAAAAGCAAGCAACCCCCGCAAGCCCGTCCCACGAATCAAATACTGCCTCTATCATCCAGCGTGCAAGAACCAATCCGAAATCTATGACCTCGGCTGACGTAATGCAGCTCCAGCGTAGCATCGGAAACCGGGCAGTCGGAAAGCTGCTCTCAGGTCTCGGAAATCCTTCCACAACTCAACAGGCACCTGTCCAGCGGGAGGAAAGTCCGGAAGAAGAGGAAGAACTTATGCAGGGCAAGATGATTGAAACCATCCAGAGGGAGGAAAGTCCAGAGGAAGAAGAACTCATGCAGGGCAAGATGATTGAAACCATCCAGAGGGAAGAAAGTCCAGAGGAAGAAGAACTCATGCAGGGCAAGATGATTGAGACCATCCAGCGGCAGGAAGATCCAGAGGAAGAAGAGCCTCTTCAGGGCAAGATGATTGAGACCATCCAGCGCCAGGAAAGCCCGGAGGAAGAAGAACCGCTGCAAGAAGTAACATGCCCCTCATGCTCCGCAGCCCCTGTCCAGCGGGAGGAGAACCGTACAGGCATGCCGGACAATTTAAAGGCTGGACTGGAGCAGCTTTCGGGCACGGACTTATCAGATGTGAGGGTTCATCGAAATTCCAGCAAGCCGGAAAAAGTTGGGGCGCTGGCGTATACGCAGGGTAAGGATATTCATGTAGCTCCAGGGCAGGAGAAGCATTTGCCGCATGAGGGATGGCATGTGGTGCAGCAGGCTCAGGGCCGCGTGAAGCCCACTATGCAGGCGAAGGGCGTGCCGATTAATGATGATGAGGGATTGGAGAGAGAGGCTGATGTGATGGGAGCGAAGGCAGCTGTACCGCAAGGGTCCGGATCAATCGAGTCTGACCTTTGATTTTTCTCAAGCACACCGGGGCAAGTTCGCCGTCGTTCAGCGCGTGAACCCCCCGACCCCTAGAAAACGACCCGCAAGAGCCAATGAAAGCTGCACCGGCTTGATTCAAGATTCCTGCAAAGCCCCTTTTACCGAATTAGAAAACATTAATTATAAAGTAAATATATTTATTCTGTTATGGCCGACCCCCATAGAAAGATTTTACACTCCACTCTTCCACCTCCAAAGAGAGCTTAACCATGCCCGAGCACCAGCAAATCCAGCAATCCAGAAAACCGGACCCTACTTTTCAAAAGCAAGCAACCCCCGCAAGCCCGGCCCACGAATCAAATCCTTTTTCTATCATCCAGCGTGCAAAAATCAATCCTAAATCCCTCAGCCATGCTGACGTAATGCAACTCCAGCGCAGCATCGGAAACCGGGCAGTCGGAAAGCTGCTCTCATATCTCGGAAATCCTTCCACAACTCAAAAGGCACCTGTCCAGCGGGAGGAAAATCAGGAAGAAGAAGAAAAACCGATACAAGGCAAGTTTGAAAGCAAGCCAGAGCAAGCAACGTGTCTCCCATGCTCCTCAGCCCCTGTCCAGCGGGAGGAAAGCCCTCAAGAAGATAAAGAAGTTCAAATGAAACCCGTCGTGCAGAGGGAGGAGAAGGAAGAAGAACCGCTGCAAGAAGCAACATGCCCCTCATGCTCCGCAGCCCCTGTCCAGCGAGAGGAGAACCGTACAGGCATGCCGGACAATTTAAAGGCTGGACTGGAGCAGCTTTCGGGCACGGACTTATCAGATGTGAGGGTTCATCGAAATTCCAGCAAGCCGGAAAAAGTTGGGGCGCTGGCGTATACGCAGGGTAAGGATATTCATGTAGCTCCAGGGCAGGAGAAGCATTTGCCGCATGAGGGATGGCATGTGGTGCAGCAGGCTCAGGGCCGCGTGAAGCCCACTATGCAGGCGAAGGGCGTGCCGATTAATGATGATGAGGGATTGGAGAGAGAGGCTGATGTGATGGGAGCGAAGGCAGCTGTACCGCAAGGGTCCGGGTCAATCGAGTCTGACCTTTGATTTTTCTCCAGCACACCGGGGCAAGTCCGCCGCCGTTCAGCGCGTGGACCCGCCCGAGCCCGGAAAAACAACCCGCCAGAGTCAATTAAAGCTGAACCGGCTTGATTCAGGATTCCTTCAAAGCCCCTTTTTCCGAATTATAAATCAATTAATCAAAAATGAAATATATTTATCCTGTGATAAGCACGCACCATAAAACCTTTTGAAATATTTTGCACTCCACTCTTCCACCTCCACAGGGAGTTCAATCATGCCCGAGTACCAGCAAATGCAGCAGTCCAAAAATCCGGAGCCTACTTTTCAAAAGCAAGCAACCCCCGCAAGCCCGTCCCACGAATCAAATCCTTATTCTATAATCCAGCGTGCGAGAATCAATCCAAAATCCCTCACTTCAACTGATGTTTTACAGCTCCAGCGCAGCATCGGAAACCGGGCAGTCGGAAAGCTGCTCTCAGGTCTCGGAAATCCTTCCACAACTCAACAGGCACCTGTCCAGCGGGAGGAAAGTCCGGAAGAAGATGAAGAAGTTCAAATGAAATCTGTTGTGCAGAGAGAGGAGTCGAAGGAAGAAGAACCGCTGCAAGGGAAGTTTGCATCGGGGCTGACCGGCACCTTACAGTCAAAGGAGGAAGCACCACCAAATAAGACCGGCATGCCAGATCACCTGAAATCGGGTATTGAGAATATCTCAGGCATGGACCTCTCAGGTGTGCGCGTGCATTACAACTCATCGAAACCCGCAAAGCTCAACGCCCTGGCCTATGCGCAGGGCAGCGACATCCATGTCGCTCCGGGACAGGAACGGCATCTGCCGCACGAGGCGTGGCACGTCGTCCAGCAGGCGCAGGGGCGGGTAAATCCGACGATGCAAGCCAAGGGGTTGTCGATGAATGATGATAAAGGGCTGGAGCACGAAGCTGATATGATGGGTATGCGAGCCGGCGAATTGGCGGTTGGCGCTCAATCCACGCAACGACAGGAGGAGGAAGAGCTCCAGACCAGGCCTGATCCCCTGGGCAGCTTTGATGCGGGCAGTGACATCGAGAGCCGCCTGGGCCGGCCCGTGGTCCAGCGGCTCATATCGGCCGATAACTTTGAAAAAAGCACCCGATTATGGTTATGGTGGGTACATAAAGGAAAGAGTGCCCAGAAATTTGCGAGCCTTGTGGAGTTGTTACGGAAGTACGAGAGTTTACCTGCATATGCACCTATAGAAGCGAAGGATGCGAAGTACATTCCAGAGGATGTGGAGAAAAGAAGAGTGTTGAATAAGCTCCTAGCCATCGCAAACAGCTGGCTGGCTTCGGATGCCAGCCAAACGAGTAGTAGAAGGCTCATGGTCACAGAATTGAAAAGTGAGTTGGAAGACGAGGCAACTACTACTATAGCTAAGGAGGAAGCAGCAGTAGCACAGGGAGGGGCGGTTCCCTGGGTGGAGTATGGAAATATATATCTTTCCGTGACGGAGACGGGAGAGCAGTCCTGGATGCCGATAATATATAAAAGGTTCACTATCCATCCTGAAACGAACTTCTCGATCTTCTCGGGTACACATGGCGAGGCAAATGGGTACGTGATCAATGACCAGGGCTTAATAGATGAACGTCATCTGGATGCTAAACACACGACGGAAGATAGTGGGATAAAAGACAAAATAATTAAAGAATATACAGAATCTCAACCACCTAAGACACCTCCAAAAATAGATGTCATCGACATTTCACAAAATTTAAGGAAGCCGGACGACCTCAAGGCCCAGGTGAAAGCATGTTCCGCAGGAAACAACGTAGCCATCCTGGCGTGGTGCTATTCAGTTACAGCTCTAACTAAAGCCGAAAACGCTTTTGTCGGACTGGACAATGAAGTCAAAACACTGTACGATAACTTATATAAGGGTCTTAATAATGTTCAGAAAAATACGTTCTCAGGCCTATGGGGGAAGGACGCTTTTGAGGTCGATAAGGCCCTGCAACGCAACGAAATGGGCGTGCTACGGAAGCACGATGAGCCGTATATCGATAAATTGACCAAACCCCCGCCGAAAAATTTACAGCGTTTGAAGAACAGGCAGCTATCAGAACCAGAGGCTAAACAGTTAGAGGAACTGCTAGATAAGCTCTTGAGAAGCAGGCGACTCTATATAGCGCAAAAGGCTGTACCGATCCCGGACATTATGACAAAGTGGGCCGACTGAGCGGCGGTGCGATAGCTGCGATTGGCGTTAGAGCCGCTGCGCTGGCTGGAGCTAGAATTGGCGCCTTGGCAGGCGGTCCCATTCGTGCCGGGGTCGCGGCGCTAGCGGGGGGCATCATCGGTGGTCGCGGAAGCTTGTTGTTCTGAGCACGGCCTTATGTCCGATGTTCCGCACATCTTTTGTAGACGTACGCCACATTTGACATTTAACTATGAGCAGTCACACGAGCAAGGATTTGTGCCATCTTGGAATTGTATCAGCAGTTTGCTATGAAATCCGTCTTATAGAGGTGATAAATGAGATTGTTAGGGTCGATCCCCGTCAAAAAGTGACTTGTGGGGAAGCCGTTTTAGCAATGATCTTAAACTGCCTCGGATTTGTTGACCGTCCCCTATATTTATTCACGGAATTCATGAAAACAAAGCCTGTCGGGATTTTAATCAGGAAAGACCTTACTTCAGACGATTTTAACGATGATACTCTTGGAAGAGCACTTGATAAGCTATTTAAAGCTGGTCTAGGCACTATTTTCATCCAGATTGCAGCTAATGCCTATAAACCTGCGTCTCGCTATTTGCACAACTGCTCAATGTATTTCCCGATACGGATTCACGAAGCGGTGGAGTTTCATGCCGGTGCGCCAGGCAGCTCAGAGAACTGGAGCGTGAGGAGGGGAAACTGAAACTGGCGGTTGCTGACCAGCTGCTTGAGATCGATGCGCTGACGGAGAGATCGCGAGGAAAGAGGGATGCTTCAGCAAAAGAGGTGTTGCAAAAGGCGCCAGTCTTGTCCTCAAACAGTACATCATCCATATCAGGATAGCAATACTTAAATTAATAGACTCGTAATACTTAGGATCATGGGCCTATTTATCAACAGGGACGAAGAACTTGCCTTCCTCGAATCCGAATATGCAAAGGATTCATCATCGCTTGTAATAATCTATGGACGGCGG
Organism: uncultured Methanosarcina sp.; assembly: GCA_965601435.1. Lineage (GTDB taxonomy): Archaea > Halobacteriota > Methanosarcinia > Methanosarcinales > Methanosarcinaceae > MTP4. The sequence continues at coordinate 41,334 of CBFCWE010000014.1, read as the reverse complement.
CGTGTTGGTAAAACTGAACTTGCCCTTAAATTCAGAGCAAAAAAACCATCGGTCTACTATCTATCCCAGAAATTCAACCTTGAGCAGCAGGTAGAAGACTTTCTGGAAAAGGCATCTGAACAGCTCGGCATATACCAGCCAAAGATCACCAAATGGGATGCAGCCCTCAAATTCATCGCCCAGCAGATAAAAGGTAAGCCCGTTATTATTATAGATGAAGTTCCATACTTAATCGAGGGCAGCAATGCGGTAATGTCCTCATTTCAGGCGGCATGGGACTTGTATCTTAAAGATGCCAATGTCATGGTGATCCTTCTTGGTTCAAGCATAGGGATGATGGAAAACGAGGTTCTTGGATACAAATCTCCTTTGTATGGCAGACGAACCGGGCAGATCAAGGTGGAACCTTTAAAGTTCGCCCACGTCACCCATTTTTTCCCACAAAAAAGTGCACAAGATTTGGTGCAGATCTATGGCTGTCTTGGGGGGGTGCCTGCATACCTCAACAAATTTGATGAAAACCTTTCGTTTATCGATAACGTGAACGAGAACATACTGCAAAGAGCGACTTTTCTTTATGATGAAGCCACTTTTCTATTGAAGGGAGAACTGAGGACCCCGACTAACTATGAACTGATCCTTGAAGCAATCTCAAAGGGTAGGAACCGTGTATCTGAAATCTCAGACGAAACCGGCATACCTGTCCAGAATCTCCCCAAGTATTTGCGTGTTCTCATAAATCTTGGATTTGTAACCAAAGAATGGGCTGTAGTTCTTAAAAAAACACGAGACATAAAGACAGGCTCCATCTATGCCCTGACAGACAATTTCATGAAATTCTGGTATACCTATGTGTATCCGGCAAGGTCCATACTTGAAATAAACAGGGATGCAGTGATTTTGCGAATAAACACCACATATGACCAGTATCTCGGTCATATTTTTGAAGATATTGTAAAACAGTACATTATAGATCTGAACATTGCTGGTAAATTACCCTTTGCTTTTGAAAGAGTCGGGAGGCAATGGGGTAAGATTCCTGGAAAGCAAAAAGGGGTAATTACCTATGAGATCGATGTTGTTGCATTAAATGAGGGCTCAAAAGAGATCATGTTTGTTGAGTGTAAATGGCAGACTCTGACAGCTAATAATACAAGACAGATATTTGATGATCTCAAAGAGAAATCAAAATATGTGTACTGGAACAATGAAAAACGGCAGGAACATTTCGCAGTTGTTGCGAAAAAAATAGAAAACAAAAGTGAATTAAGGGATGATGGGATGATTGTTTTTGATCTGGATGATATCTCTGCGTAAGATCAAAACTGCATTTTGTACCTATAATTTTCATACAAGTAATTTTTCATGGTGTATTTTGAGTTAACACATAGCAAATTTTATAAGCCACTAATTTAACCTCGGTCCACAGGCCAACCCTAATCCAAAACCAACGCCGTTCGTATCCCCAATACGGAGTTCATCCACACCTTGCTCATAAAGCCGGGTGATACGCTCAGCGAACCGTACAAACGTTTTTTCGGGCAATCTCAAGCCCGGAAGACATATCACAACGTAGACTGTTACGCAGATGGTTCGTCACTGCCCGCAAAGCACCCTTTGCCCCGCAGTTGTTGGTCAGATGGCATCATGGGAGGGACATAGGGTAAGAGCATTGGGTTCTGGGAGTGCGGAGGCCTGGATGATTTCGGTTCAAGGACACTGCCGTTTTTTAGAATTATGACCACTTATCAGGATCAGAAACCTAATTGGTCACTCAAAATACGAGATCCAAAGAAGCTACTTTTGAGCTTTTGGGACCGACTCTTTAACAAAAGATTAAGTTTATTAAAAATGTATCACTTTTAAACTGTAAAAAATCCGTAAGCTCCCGGAAGATCATAAGCTCATTAAATTTTCATTTTGCGGATGTAAATTTACTTAAAACCCCTTCAGGAAACCGAAAATGAGTTCCACAAACTGCGAGGATCTCGCTGAATTTGCGAAAAGCCAGGGCCGCAAACCGGATTCGTATTTGAACGGAAAGAGGCAGACCCCTTTTTTCGCCGGAGAGTTCTACAGGAACAGCGCTGAGCACCTTCAGGAAGAACTGGCCCGGATAGGGGCGCTTATCCGGTTTTTCCTTGAAAAAACCGGAGCTGAGGCCGGGGGGGAGAGCCAGGACTTTGGGGGGCTCTTCATTTCGGAAGCTGAGGTAAACTCGATTATACAGGCTGTGTGCTGCGGGGCTGCGGCTTCTGGGGGGCAGGGGTTGAAATCAGAGGAAATTGAGGCATGGGAGCGGACGATCAGCAGAAAAAAAGCTGAGAGCCTGAAGAGGGGGATTGAGTTGAGGCTGCACAGCTTATCGGAACTTTTTTCCCTGACGCCTTTTGAGACGGATGTTCTTTTGATCGGGCTTGCCCCGGAACTTGACGGACGCTTTGCAAAGCTCTACGCCTACCTGCAAGATGATATGACAAAAAAACAGCCAGCGGTGGGGATGCTGCTTGAGCTTTTCTGCGCCGGCCTTGAGGAAAAACTTGAGGCAAGGGAGTACTTTTCCCCTTCTGCCCCTCTGCTCGGAAACAGGCTTATTTCTCTTGTGGGGGACGGGGCGGATGCAAACCCTCCCCTGCTGTCAAGGTTCGTTAAACTGGATGAGAGGATAGCGGCTTTTTTACTGAATTCGGATGGAACTGACCCGAAAATTGCCCGGTTTTCAACGCTGGTAAAGCCTGCGAGGTCTTTTGGCGACCTGATAGTCCCGGCCGAGCATAAAAACTGCCTGCTTGAAGCGGTAAAACGGAGAATTGAGGAAGATTCCAGGCTAATGTTTTTCTTTTACGGGCCGTCGGGGACGGGAAAGAAGCTTGCGGCTGAGGCTTGCTGCAGGGAACTCGGGGTAAATATGCTTCTGGCAGATGTGGGGGCATTTCCAAAAGGTGGGGAAGGCGAAGCCCTGAGCCTGGTTTTGCGAGAAGCTCTCCTCCAGCAGGGGGCGGTTTACCTTGACAATTTTGATGCTTTATGGGAGCGCAGCTCACAGGAACAGGATGCGGATGCCGGTCTTTCTGGCTCTGGCATTTCTGGCTCCGGCTCTTCTGGCTCTGGCATTTTTGGCTCCGGTTCTTCTGGCTCTGGCATTTCGGGTTCCGGTTTTTCAGGTACCGGCTTTTCTGGCTACAGCCTTTCAGGGCTGGTCCGGGAACTGGACTCTTTTCCGGGGCCTGTATTTTTGTCCGGGGAAAAGAGCTGGGAGCCGGGAAGCGCCCTGAAAAATAATATTTTTATTAGCTGTGCTTTTCCCCTGCCTTCTTTTGCAGAGAGGAAACAGCTCTGGGAACTTTGCTTGAAAAATTCCGAATACAGTTCCGGCGAGACAGACCTCGAAGACCTGGAAGACCTTGCTGCAAGGTTCAAGCTAAGCGGGGGGCATATAGTTGATGCGGTCTGCACGGCGAGGGGGTTTGCGGCGGCAAGGAGCTCCGGGAAATCAGCCATTTCCAGGGAAGACCTCTACAGGGCTTGCAGGAACCGGTCCAGCCGGAAACTCGACTCGCTTGCCCGGAAAATCAACCCCCGGCGGAAATGGCAGGACATTGTCCTGCCTCCGGCAGTAAAAGAGCAGCTCGGGGAGATCTGCGCTTTTGTCAGGCATAAGGAGACTGTCTACTCCGAATGGGGGTTTGATAAAAAGCTTTCCCTCGGGAAGGGGCTGAATATCCTATTTGCGGGGCCTTCAGGGACAGGAAAAACCCTGGCCTCCGAAATTATCGCGGGGGAGGTCGGACTTGACCTCTACAAAATTGACCTCTCAGGCATTGTGAGCAAGTACATAGGGGAAACGGAGAAGAATTTGAAGAAGATCTTCGGGGAAGCCGAAACCGGGAACTCAATCCTCTTTTTTGACGAAGCAGACGCCCTTTTCGGGAAGCGCTCCGAGGTCAAGGACTCCCACGACCGCTATGCAAATATTGAGGTAAACTACCTGCTCCAGCAGATGGAAGAACACGAAGGGATTATCATCCTTGCAAGTAATTACAAAAAGAACCTGGACGATGCCTTCCTCAGGAGGCTGCAGTTTGCGGTGGAATTCCCCATTCCCGACGAAGCCTCCCGGCGGGAGATCTGGACCGGCATGTTCCCGGAAAAAGCCCCGCTCGGAGAAGACCTGGACTTCAATTTCCTCTCGAAGTTCAAGCTCACCGGAGGAAACATAAAAAATATTGCCCTCCTTGCCGCCGTACTTGCAGCGGACGGTTCCGGAGCCATAGGAATGAATGAAGCCCTCAGGGCTCTCAAGCGGGAGTTCCAGAAAATGGGGAAAATCTGCACCCCTGCGGATTTCGGGGATTATTACGAACTGGTCAAATGACGGAAAATAAAGGAGAAATGAAAAATGTCGGATTATACGGCGATAGCTGATGTCGGGGAAACCCTGGTAGAACTCCTGAAGGGAAACATGCAGGGCCTGATTCCCGAGGACTCGATAGCCCTGGTATCCCCCGGGGAAATCGAGGGCAAGGACAACATCCGCCTCTCTCTTTTTCTCTACCAGGTTAGCGAAAACATCAACCTGAGAAATATGGACATGGAAAACATGGGGCCTTCAAAGCTCAAAGCCCCGCCCCTTGCCCTGGACCTTTGCTACATGCTGACCGCATACCCTTCTCCCGGGATCCAGGACAGGACCGAAAGGACCGGGGAAGAACACAGCATCCTGGGAAGAGCCATGCAGGTCCTCCACGATAATTCCGTCCTTGCAGGTTCGGTCCTGAGGGGAAGCCTCTCAGCACACAGTACCGAACTGCGGGTGGTTGGGACTTCCCTGAACCTGGACGACCTGACCAAGATCTGGAGCACCTTCGGGGATAAAAGCTTCCGCCCTTCCGCCTGCTACCAGGTAACTCCCGTGAGAATCGAGTCCTCCCGCGGAAAGACCGTCAGCAGGGTTACGGGAGGGCGCAAACCGCCAGCTCCTGAAAAGGGGGAAAAGTAAATGGCTCCTTCAGAACCGGATTCAGACAGCAAGAGACTTGCTGGACAGCATGAATACGTTTTTTCCTTCCCATCTTCCTTCAACCTGTCCTTTGCTGTATGGCCTGTTGACGACTATACGCAAAAAGGGGTTCTGGGAAAAATCAGGGTCAGGCTGAAAGAAGGAAATATAAAAGCTGTGAAAAACCTGAGCGGATACCAGACCTTTTCCGGCCTGCCCGACGGCACGTATACCTTAAGCGTGGAGCCTGAACTTTATTTCCCTGAGGAAAGGGTGGTTGATACTTCCACATATTCCGGATCAAAAGAACCTGTTATCGAAATTCCCCTTAAGCCGAGGCCTCTGTACCCTTTTCCGGACAGGGCAACCCTTCTCAGGGGCATGCTGGCCGCTGAGAACGGGCTCCCGGCAGGCATAACAATAAAGGCAACAGCAAAAGAACCCTCAAAAGTAACAGATACGGAAGTCCGGGGAATTCCGGACGAAAAAGGGGAATTCGTGCTTTATTTCAGGGGACCTGTTAAGGGAAAAACCGAGGTCACCCTTGAGATCAAAGGAGAAGGAGTCGAAAAAACACTTTCCGCAGCGGTAGAAGAATGCCACAGCACGTTTGTGGGAGTTATTTCGGTCTAACTGAGAACAGCAATCCACTGAACAGAAATCTGCTGGACAGCAACTACTGGACAGCAATTTAATACACAGATCTACTGAACAGCACCACAAACATCAAAACAAAATTTATTAACTGTGCCTAAAATTAGTATAACAGTTGTTTTCTGATTAATCCGGAAATCCCTGTAAAACAGACATATATTTTTTTGAATATGGGATGAGAAATACCCCGGTGCAGCAAATTTTATCGGGGTTTTCAAAGGCTTCAAAGCCATTCGTGCTAGTCTTGCTAGTCTTGCTGGTCGTGCTGGTCGTGACGGTTGGCTTTGGTGCACTCCCTGGTACTGCGATTTAAAATTGCTTTCTTTTTTGATCCATTTTCAAAAAAGGATCAATGCTGACGTATTGAACTCAAGATTTCGGCAGGGTTTAAATTATTTTTTGTAAGCTTCTTTAATCTCGATTTTGCTTTTTGGGGTAAAACACTGGGAAAGCTTATTAATTTGGATTTTGGAAAAGCCGTCCGCCTCGCTCCGCTCCGCGGCCGTTGAGAGCCCGGGGACTCGAAATCTAAACAAAAAACGCCTCCTATCAGGTTCAATAGCTTGGAACCTGAGTAAACACGGGAGTTTGGGTTAAAATATTGGAATCGTCACATATGGGAAAAATGAACAAGTCTATAAAAACAGTCATCAGTTCTGAAAGTTGGGTATTGATTGGAAAAGGTAGAAAACTTTTTAGTATGTTGGTTTTTTTAAAATGTTATTCGAATAAACTTTTTTAATTTTTTGTTCTAATGAACCGCCCTGGCGACTATTTAGAGAAATCTTTTATTAGTAAATATGAATTTTTAGTATATACAAATAATTCCTAGTATATATAATATATATGTAATGACAAATCTAAATATTTATATACCATCTAAAAAATAAGGCAGTTATCAAAAACAAATTCTAAATGTTTAGAAGATCCGGCAGATTCCGGGTTTTGAGAAATTAAACGATATTAATGGAGATCTTAGTATGCCAGAATATCTTTCCCCGGGCGTATATATAGAGGAATTCGAAATTGGCGCAAAGCCTATGGAAGGGGTTTCAACCAGCACCGCAGGGTTCCTGGGAGAAACCGAAAGGGGTCCAACGACCCCCTGCTTTATCACCGGCTGGCTGCAGTACCAGCGGGTCTTTGGCGGTTACTTCGGAAAAGACAAATACCTCCCGGGCTCAGTAGACGGATTTTTCAAAAACGGAGGAAAGCGGTGCTATATAGGCCGGATCGTCAAAGCCGGATTAAACCCGGCCACAACAGCCAGCTTAAAGCTGAAAGTAAATGAAGAAAATGCCCTGACGGTAGAAGCTGTCGGAGAAGGAGCCTGGGGAACCAGGGTTGCAGTGCAGCTTTCCAAAGGGACCTTCAGCGGGTTCAAGCTGGACATATTTTACTGGAAAGTCAGCCCGGCCGAACTGTACCACCCTTACAAAGAGACGAAGACCCAGCCGCGCCCGGCCGTTGTCGAGTTCTTTGACAACGTATCAATAGACGAAGCGTCCCCGGACCATTTCGAAAAAACCGTTAACGGGATTTCGAATTTGATAAAAATCTCGATCAAGGACGGGGATTCCGCAGAGCTGCTGGATGCCCTGGAAGCTCAATCGGAACTTGAATACCTTTCAGATGGCGGTGACGGGGCAGGAGCTTTAGTCCTTTCTGACTATGAACGAAGCGCTCCTGCAGATGACAAACCCGGAAAGAGAAAAGGCCTGACAGCATTCAAAGGAATTGAGGACATTTCAATCGTTTATGCCCCCAACGCTTATTCGGTCCCCGGGCTTGTGGGTTCCCTTATCTCGCACTGTGAAAACCTCAGGTACCGCTTTGCAGTCCTTGATGCCGAACAGGCGTCTTCGGACGTTTCCAAGCTGGACCCGAGAAGCAAAAACCCCACAGACTACGCAGCCTTCTATTACCCCTGGATCAAGGTCATCAACCCGGAAACCGGGATGCTGCAGCTTATGCCTCCCGGCGGGTATGCCGCAGGGATTTACGCCCGCAGTGACACGGAAAGGGGGGTGCACAAAGCTCCTGCCAACGAGGTCGTAAAGGGAGCCTCGGACCTTGAGTTCCCGATAATGAAGGGAGAACAGGACGTTTTGAACCCGAGGGGAGTGAACGTCATCCGGGCATTCCCGGGCAGGGGAATCCGCATATGGGGAGCTAGAACCCTTTCTGCCAACACCCTCTGGAAGTACATCAATGTCCGCCGTCTCTTCATCTACATAGAAGCGTCCATAGAAAAAGGGACCCAGTGGGTTGTGTTTGAGCCAAACGACGACCGCCTCTGGGCAAGGGTGAGAGCGACCATAAACCAGTTCCTGACAGGCGTCTGGAGGAGCGGAGCCCTAATGGGAACGACCCCGGAAGAAGCGTTTTTCATTAAATGCGACCGGAGCACAATGACCCAGGACGATATCGACAACGGAAGGCTGATCTGCATCATAGGGATCGCCCCCGTGAAACCTGCGGAATTCGTGATCTTCAGGATAGCCCAGTGGCAGGGTGGCTCTGCAGCTACGGAATAATGAAGCTTCAAAACAGGCATTGGAAAGATTGTAGATTCCGGATAACTTCAAGAATTAATTAAATGGAATTTTTACGCTATAAGGAGGATTAAAGATGGCAGACAGGGTAGACCCCTACAGGCAGTTCCGGTTCAGGGTTGAGATCGACGGCATCGGCCAGGCAGGTTTTAGTGAGTGTACCTTTGCAGACACCACGACAGAACCCATTGAGTACAGGGAAGGAAACGAGGCTCCTACATTCCGCAAACTTTCAGGCCTCACCAAATACGGAAACATTACCCTGAAATGGGGCATCACCGATTCGATGGACCTCTATACCTGGAGAAAAACGGTCATAGATACGGGAGCAGAGGGTGCAAGAAAGAATGTGGCCATCATCCTGATTGATGAGGCAGGGGCTGACAAAGCCCGCTGGGACGTTGTGGAGGCCTGGCCGACAAAATACGACCCCGCGGATTTCAATTCCAAGACCAACGATGTTGCAATAGAAACCCTCGAAATCGCCCATGAAGGCTTTACTCGGGCGTCCTGAAAGGAGATCCTTCTTAGAAGCTTCTCCTTCTATTAATTTTTTTAAAAAACAGCCCTCTTATTCGGAGATGATGCCATGACATTTCAGACGGAGTTTGAATTTACCCTCCCCAAAGGGTACGTGGACGGCGAAGGGAACCTCCATAAAAAAGGAATTATGCGGCTTGCAACAGCCGCAGATGAGATCCTGCCCCTGAAAGACCCGCGGGTGCAGGGAAATCCTGCATACCTGACAGTGATCCTGCTCTCCAGAGTCATAACAAGGCTCGGGGACTTGCAGGTCATCAGCACTAAAGTAGTCGAGAGTCTTTTTGCCTCGGACCTTGCCTACCTTCAGGACTTTTACGGAAGGATCAACGAAGACGGCTCCCCGGAAATAAGGGCAGTCTGCCCAAAATGCGGGAACCATTTCGAGGTGGAAGAAACCTCCCCGGGGGAATAAGGGGCTACCCCCTTGACAGGATTTACGAGGAGGTAGCCTTCATCGCCTACTACTTCCACTGGGCTTATGAAGAGATCATGAACCTGGAACACAGGGAAAGGCAGCGCTGGTGTGAGGAAATTTCCAGAATCAATAAGAGCCTGAGCGGAGAGAAACAGCGTAGCATAATGGATGTGTGACTGTTGCAGGAAAAGGTTTCAGGCTAAAAGTTTCAAACTAAAGATTTCAAGCTAAAGGTTTCAAGCTAAAGGTTTCAGGCAAAATGTGAACAGGAGCACAGGATAAGGATGAGCAGGATAGGAATGGGGAAGAGAGGATGATATGACAGTGGAGCGAACGGACCCATATCCTTCATTCAGGTTCCGGGTCGAAGTTGGGAACCTCATCGTTGCCAATGTTTCTGAAGTGAGTGGACTTCAAATGGAAGTTGAGACCGAAACCTATGAAGAAGGCGGGGTAAACGATTTCATACACAATTTTCCAAAGAGGACTAAATACCAGCCCCTGGTCCTGAAAAGAGGGATCACCGACCTCGATGACTTGTGGAGCTGGTACAAAGACGTGAGGGCAGGGACGATTGAGCGGGAAAATGTAGCGGTCATCCTGATGGATTCAACTGAGAGTGATAAATGGCGCTGGGATTTCAAGGGAGCTTATCCGGTAAAATGGACCGGGCCCGAGCTAAAAGCTGACAGCAATACCATAGCCTTCGAAAGCATCGAACTGGTTCACCAGGGAATCATCGACGAATAAGAACAATCCCGATGGACCCCGAAAAATGAAAGCAAGCAGGTGAAGCCGTATGATTTCCTTTCACAAGCCAAAATTTCATGAAAAAATACTGAAAAAATACGGCAGAAAAATCAGGAAAGCAAATTTTCCAAATCTGTTTTTCATGCAAAAAGGCAAATCATCAGGCTCCGTAAAGAGACATATTTCCGTCCGCATCAATTTAAATTTTCACAATACCTTATTCCAGAGGAATTTTCCCTTAAGCTCCCCGAAAGAAAAACAGCAGGGAAATTTACTCATTCCTTTCAAACTCAGCTACCCTGATTTAAAAAAACCTGACCTTACACATGAAAAACCAGCGTCCTTTAACCTTGGATCAGGCAGTCTTGAACCTGTAAACCTCACACCTCAGCTCATCAACCCCGAATTAATATCCCATAACCTTACACTTCTTAAACTCGTCAACCCCAAATTAACAACCCATAACCTTACACTTCTTAAACTCATCAGCCCTGAATTAACAACCCATAACCTTACAATTCATAAGTTCATCAACCCTGAATCAACAACCCGTAACCTTACAATTCATAAGCTCATCAACCCTGAATCAACAACCCATAACCCTGCCCCTGCAAACCCCACATATACAAACCTCACATCCCTCAAGCTTACCTTCTCTGGAAAAAAGAGCAGGGAACCCAGATCTGAAAAGGGAAACAAAATCCGGAATCCGTGGAGCTGCAATAACTTTTTTTCGAGTGGAAATAGTTCATTCTTCATATATTCAAACCCGCCCTCAGTCCCTGAAATTAATTCCCAGAAAACCCATCATGCCACCGATTCCCATGCTCAGTCCCTGCTTACGGTCCTTGTAGAAAGCGGCCTTTCCCGAAAAATCCACAATGAAGCCCTTAGAAAGCTCGACGAGCTGAACCTTTCGGGCCTGGACTTCTTATTCAGCAAAGCCATCCTCTCAGAAAGACTCAGCTCCGGCACTACAGACCTCCGGGTTTCCGCAGGGTCAGGGGAACCGTTCAGCAGGCATTTTCCCCCTGAGTACCTGAACAGGATACTATCGGCCAGGAAAATGACGGGGGAGAGCAGCCAGATAAGAAAACGTACAGGCCTGGAACGACAGAACATTCCGGAACAGAGCTTCAGAAAAGCAGGCTTTAAGGAATTAAGCCTGAAAACCCTTGAGCAGGAAAAACCAGGCAAGGAAAAATCAGCTCAAAATGAATTGAAGCTTGAAAAATTGATACGGGAAGAATTGAGCCAGAATAAACTGTCCGACAGAACAATCCAGGTAAGAACCAACCGAACAGAAGCCCAGAAAGAAGTAAATCGACAGCTAATCCTGGAAAAGCAGGATATAAGGGAAATCAGGGAAAAGCAGGATATAAAGGAAATCAGGGAAAAGCAGGATATAAAGGAAATCAGGGAAAAGCAGGATATAAGGGAAATCAGGGAAAAGCAGGATATAAGAGAAATCAGGGAAAAGCAGGATATAAGGGAAATCAGGGAAAAGCAGGATATAAGGGAACTAATCGATTATGGAGATATCCCGAAGACGAGTTTCTCTAATCCGGTTCAATTCCTGATCCGGAATTTCCTGGAAAAAACTTCCTTTTTCCTCAATCGGGAGTATTCAACAGACACTGAAAGTAGTTTTATATCCCCTAACAACATGCCTGAACAAAAGACAGGTGTATTCCCATTTTCTAAAAAAGGAATCAGGCAGATACTTCCTACAGGTGGAATTTCTTCAGCAAAAGGAGCAGTCACCAAAAAAACGATTCCTGAAAGGTTCAGTAAAAACCTGTTTATTTTACGGAAATCCCTTTTATACGAAGACACTCCAGGCATCCCCGGAATTTCCACACGGATAAGTTCCAGACTGCTTACCTTTATCAGAAGCCCTCAGTTAATCAGCAAGAATGGAATCACGGAGATAGGACTTTCCAGACAGGGACCCACCGGTACACCACAGGACCATAAAAGCCCTGCGAGATATAAAGGACCCAGCAAGATATTTCTGAAATATTCCTCCAGTATTTCCCGGCAATACCCACCAACAGGTACTGAGATAAGGGCTGGAGTTCTCGAAAAAATCTTCATCAATTCAATTGAGAAGCAAACCAGAAACCAGCAGTCTGCTCTGGAATTGAATTCCTTTTTTAAGCAAGGATCAGAGAGTCCCGGGCTTAAGGTAGCTCGTGCTTTTAATTGGCTAACAGCCTTCACATATAACATAGCCGCGGCTTCTCAACTTAATCAAGAGGCGATCCGCATTCCGGGTATCAAAGCGGCTTTTAAACTTAATCAACAGGTGACCCGCACCAAGGGCAGCAAAGCAGCTTTTCAACCTGATAGGCAGGAGGCACATAAGTCTAGAAACATTGTTTTTGCTTCACATAATCAGCCGGCAATTAAGGCAGCAAACCGGGCACTAATTCATGTACTCAATAGCCTGGTAAACCTGTTAGCCAGTAATAAGTCGACTTACACAACTGCCACATACACAACTAATTCTCCTGCAGACATTGCACGAGATAGAAAATACCCTTCCCGACATGCCTCTCACCAACATGCCTGGCTCCAGAACATATTTAAGCTCAAGCCAGTCCCGATACCCTCCAGTACAGCAATGCTTGAAGGCCGGGACACGTCCTACTTTCCAAAAATGCCGGTGCTTCTGGCATACAATAGTACAGCAACTTATACAACTGAACAGCCAGTAGTTCAGGCGCCCGCTGGTATAAAAGCCCGCATATTCAATAACCCCATGACCCTGAAACCCAACCTGACAAAAGGATGCACAATTAACTACTCAACGGTCAATGCAACCAGCATTAAGGAAGCTTATGCACACATGTACCCGACAGCCCGGGTACTTGATTATGCGAAAACCTGTACATTTTCCTATTCACTTATACGCCCTGCAGTCCGGAAGCCCGCCAGCAAAGTTACTCGTGAAACAGATAATCTGACGGCCGATAACCAAAGAGGGCTGAAAAGAGAACAACATTATCCTGTTTGGATAACCAGGCTGCAGGCCACACTTAACAAGCTTACGTTCCTGAAACCCCTGACTACAACTGTTTATACACTTAAACACCCTGAAACCCCGCTTCCCGGCAGTAAGGAGAATTACACTTCCAGTGAAACTGCAACCCCAAAGTCCGGCAGGAAGGAAACGCATACATTTAATCCCCCGGGAAATTACAGGACTTTATATACCCCTTCAGGGATGGATATACCAGCAGCACCTTCATATTTCATAACCTTAAGGAAGCCGCACAACCCGGTACAGGCAGACAGACTCTCCTCAAGTAAACTCTCATCAGACAAAACCTTCAACTCGTCAGTTCCCTTGATATCAAGGAAGACACACACGACCTCCGGACAAAAAGCCGTTTCCGGCAGCCTCTGGAGAAACAAAAGCATTGACTCTTACCCGGGAATCCGAAAACTGCAGCAAATTTCCTCCGGGTGTATCCTTTCGGCCAGGCTCAAAAGTGTAGTGGAAACTGTTCGGAAAGGGTTGCTTTCTGCCCCTGTACCATTTTCTTACACGCTTATACCCCATGCAGTCCAGAAACCCTCCAGTAAAGTTACTCGTGAAACCGCTTATCTGACAGCCGATAATCAGGCAAATAATTATCCGACAGCTGATAATTATACGGCCGATAATCAAAGAGGGTTGAAGAGAGAAAAACAGTATCCTGTCCGGATAAAAAGGCTGCATGCCAAACTTAAGCAGCCTGCTTTCCTGAGACCCCTAACCACAAATGTTTACACACTCAAACACTCCGAACCCCCGCTTCCCGGCAGTACGGAGAATTTCACATCCAATGAAACTGCAACCCAAACTTCCGGCAGGAAAGAAACACATACATTTCACCCGCCGGGAAAACACACACACCATATTACATCAATTTACACATTTATGCATCCGGTTGCAAGGGCATTCAATTATGTGGAAACCAATACACATAGCTACCCCGCATCTATGGCATTCAATTACACTGCAAACTATCCCTTTAACTATTCTGCAGCCCGGAAACACGACCTGAAGGCAGGTACGATTAATTACCCGACAATATATAATAATACTCAAAGGACAGCCAGGCACCCTCCTACACTACTAAATAATTATTATTCAGAAAAATGGACCGGTACGGAACTTCCCGGTCTATCGCTTTCCTTCCCGAGAATGAGAACTTCCACACCTCTCCCTGATACCGGCTTTTTGGAACGTTCCAGGAACTTATATCCCCCTTCAGGGACGGATACAACTGCAGCACCTTCATACTTCATAACTTTAATCAAGCCGCACAACCCGGTTCAGGCAGGCAGACTTTCTTCAAGCAGACTCTCCTCAAGCGGAATTTCCCCAAACAGAATATCTTCAGATATGTTTTCTTCAAATAAAATTTCATCAGGCAAACCCTTCAATTCTTCAGTTCCCTTGCTATCAGGGAAGGACCACAAGCCCGTCGGACAAAAAGCCATCCGCGGAAGCCTCTGGAGAAACAAAAGCATGGACGTTTACCCGGGAATCCGGAAACTGCAGCAAATTTCCTCCGCTCTTATCCTTTCGCCCATGCCAAAAAACATAGAGGAAACGGTACGTACAGGGTTGCTTTCTACCCCCACCCCACAGAAAATTTCAGCGGGAAAGGGGGGAATTTCCACAGGGCTGTTATTCAGGTTTAAGGGTATTCCGGGCCCCGGAAAGACAGCAAAATCTCACCCGTATCCCGTACCAGGGAGTACCAACTTAATGTTTTCCAGGGGAGGAGGAGAGGGCAAGAATCCAGGGACTGCCGGCTTTGGGGCTTCCGGAAAAGAAAAGTCTGAACTGATGCACGCAGGAAGAAGTATTCACAAAACCGGCAGACAGGAACTTGTCTACGGGAAACCGGAAACCCTGCAGGAGGAAGTCGAACAAATTAAGAAAATTGCTTTCGAAACAAAGGCAGCCGTAGCTGACCACTTTGAATCCCATTTGCCGCAGGCGGAGGGAAAAACCGGGCAGGTTGCGGATGTTGAGCACATGTCAGAAAAGATTATGCAGATGATAGAACGCAGGCTGAAAATCGAAGTTGAAAGGAGGGGAATCTTCTGACAGAAATTGAGACAAAAACCGGGTTTATCGAGATTCTGGAAGGAACTAAGAAAAATACAAAGATAGAGATCCTTTACTATCCTACCGAGTACAGCCTGGAAAAGAGCGTCTCGTACTCGGAAGTCAAAGAACCCGGGCTTGAAGCCCCTTACCTCCAGTACACCGGGGGTAATGCCGGCAGCCTTTCAATCGAGCTTTTTTATGATACATACGAGTACGGGACGGATGTGAGGGACTATACGGACAAGGTATCAGACCTCATGAAAATAGACACCGAAATCCATGCCCCTCCTCCACTAAAATTCATCTGGGCCATGGAAAAGCGGGAACCTTTCATCTGTGTACTGGAAAGTGTTACTAAAAAGTTTACTATGTTCCTGCAGGACGGGACTCCTGTCAGAGCCAGGCTCACCTTAAAGCTCAAAGAATTTAAAATGGAGCTTAACGAGCGTGAAAAAACCCTCCAGTCCCCCGACAAAACCAAAGTCCGCGTCACACAGCGGGGGGACAGCCTCTGGCTGATTGCCAGCAGGGTCTACGGAAACGCCACCCTCTGGAGACCGATTGCTGACCGAAACGGGATCAGGAACCCACAGTTTCTTGAACCCGGCACCGAACTGATAATTCCCCCGCTGGAGTGAGAGAACATGGCAGAAGGCGAAGATTCAGCCCCGGATATTCCTTCCATTGAAGTCGAGCTGGTGGACAAGAGCGAAAAGCTCCCGGACGAAGACGTAACCCACCTGGAAATCGAAGAAGACCTCCAGGAGCCGGGCATGTTCAGGATTTCCCTCAACGATGCACTGGACCAGGAAACGCAAAACCCCAGGTGGTCCGAAGAAACCGGCATCCAACCCGGAAACAAGGTCAAAATTACTATAGGTTTTGTTTCCGACTCTGACAATAAAACCCTCTCGTTTATCGGCCTGATCAAGTCCATCGGGATACAGGAGGGAGGAGCAAGCGGGGCGTCCCTGGAACTGTGGGGATACGACCTGGCCTACGACCTGAAGAAAAAGGACACTTCCGGCTTCATATATAACGACAAGAAATATTCGGAAATTGTAACCGAGCTCGCAGGAAACAGCAAGCTGAAAACCGACAAGATCGAAAAAACCACGCTTACTTATGAAAACGTCACAAGGTACCCGGGAGAAAGCGACTTTGATTTTTTGAAAAAGATGTCAGGAGAAATAGGGTTTGAGTCCTTTGTCCAGGAAGAATCCCTCTATTTCCGCAAACCGAAGGATACTGCAAAAGGAGAAATCACATTTGAAAAGGACGATATCCTCAGCTTCTCTCCCACGATGAGCACTGCGGCTGTGCTAAGCGAGCTTACAGTGAACTCCTGGGATGTGAAGAAGAAAGAGATGATCTCAGGGAAGGCTACCCTGGACGACATCAAAAGCGGAGTAAGGATCAAAGAGTTTACAACTGCCGCTAAAAAATTCAAAGACGTTAAGCTGACCCTGGGAGACAGGGTCTTACGCAGTGCGGAGGAGGCGAAAAATGTGGCTATTGTCGAATTGAAGAGGAGAAACCAGGGCTTCATCGAAGCCGGGCTGGAATGCAAGGGAAACCCGGAACTGCGTCCCGGGATGACAGTAAACGTTGAAGAGATGGGAGAAAGCTTCAACGGCGTATACTACATAGAACGGGCAGCCCATACGGTAGGGGCAAACGGGTACACCACAAACCTCGGTCTCAGGGGGTGCCTTTGATGGGCATGGGGGAATTCCTTAACCTCGGTGGGGACGGCGGCCCACGTATCTCCGGAGTTGTAGTGGCTCTCGTAACCGATAATAAGGATGAGGAGGAACAAGGCAGGGTCAAGATAAAGTTTCCCTGGATGGGAGATGAAGCCGGGGAAGCCTGGGCAAGGCTTGCCACCCTTATGGGCGGAAAAGACCGGGGAATGGTCTTTTACCCGGAAGTGGACGACGAGGTCCTTGTGGTATTCGAGCAGGGGAACATAAACTACCCATACGTAATCGGGGCTCTCTGGAACGGAAAGGACAAGCCTCCGGAAAAAAACAGTGACGGGAAAAATAACATCAAGATGATCAAATCCCGGAGCGGGCACACGATAAAAATCGATGACACGGAAGGAAAAGAAAAAATTGAGATCATAGACAAGAGCAAGAAAAATAAAATTTGCATTGATTCCTCCAGGAACAAAATCTCAATGGAGTGCGAAGGAGATATCGAGCTCTCTGCGTCCAAAGGGAAAGTTTCCATCAAAGCCAAGGAAATTGAAATAAAATCTTCAAGCTCGGCAAAAATCGAAGCTTCCGCCGGGATGGACCTGAAGGCTTCAGGCATCACTAACATCAAAGGCTCAATGGTGAACATCAACTGAAAGTCAACAAAGGCTCAAAAAATTAAATAAGTAGCATAAGTCACAATAATCCAGAAGTGAATCAAAAAAGCAGGAGTTAGAAAGATGGGAATGCCAGCAGCCAAACAGGGGGACAAAATCGTTGCAACTGATATCCATATCGTCATGATCCCTTCTCCCACGGGACAGGTTCCGACCCCGCTTCCCCATCCGTTCAACGGGACCATAGACGGCAGCCTCAGCCAGAACGTGAAGATCATGGGAATGCCAGCAGCGACCGCTAATTCCACAGCAACGAACCTGCCGCCCCATATCCCGCAGGGCGGGCAGTTCCAGAAGCAGCCTACCGATAAGGCTACGATCATGATGGGGAGCCCGACCGTGAAAATAAACGGGAAAATGGCTGCAAGGAACGGGGATACGGCCCTTACCTGCAACGACCCTTCGGACCTGCCGGTAGGGAAAGTAATCGCAACAGGCACGGTATCTATCGGGTGAAGACTGATGAAGAGGGAATTTCTCGGGACCGGCTGGAAGTATCCGGTAAATGTGGAAGCTGACGGGAGTATTTCAAGCTCCAGATACGACGAAAACATCCGGGAATCTATCCTGATTATCCTGGGTACCGCAAAAGGCGAACGCTTGATGCGCCCGGAATTCGGCTGCTCCATACATGACTATGCCTACGGAACGATGGACACGCTAACGCTCCGGATGATCGAAAACGCCGTATACGAAGCCCTGGTGAACTGGGAACCCCGCATTGAGGTGAATGAAATAAAAACCCTCACGGAAAAAGCCCTGGAAGGGAAACTCCTGATAAGCATCGATTACAGGGTAAGGAGGAGCAATACCCAGGTCAACCTCGTCTATCCGTTTTATCTGAAAGAAGGAGCCTGACCGGATGCCCCGGGTCTGATCGCAGAACCGGGATTCAGCCCTTTCAGCAGTGAAGGAAAAAGGAGAAACACGATGGAAAGAAAAGTTCCGAAGATAAAGGAAACTACGGCAGATATGGTGCTGGAAGAAATCCGAAGAAAAGCGCCATTTTATGTCCCCGAATGGACTCCCGGAGCCGAAGGAGATTTCGGGACTGCCCTATCCCGGATCTTTGCCGGCATGACCGAAACCATCGCCAGTAACCTGAACGATGCCCCCCGAAAACACCTCCTTTCCTTCCTCAACATGCTGAACTTCTCCCTCCTTCCTGCCCGGCCCGCAAGGACGATACTCAGCTTTGTACCCGGCCCCGGAGCCCCGGAAAATGTAATGATCCCCGCAGGAACCCGGGCCACAGCTGAAGACCCGGAAGGAGAAACTCTCTTCTTCGAAACTGAAAAAACAATCGCAGCGACTCCTGCCAAACTGGACTTTGTTTGCAGCACGGACCGGGAAAGGGATGAAATCTTCGACCACAGCTCCACTGCGGGAGGAACTAAACCCTCGACCCTGTTTACCGGCAGAAACCTGCAGGAACATATTTTCTACATGGGGGATGAAGAATTATTCGGGGTCGGGAAAGGAAAAATTAGCCTAAGCCTTGAACCCTCCGAGCCTTTTGATTTCAGGGCGCTGGCTGAAAAAAACCTGTTTGGCTGGGAATACGCAGCTCCCGAAAGCGAGGAAGATGAAGAAGAAGAATAAGAAGATGAGGAGGAAGAAACGAAGATCACTGAATGGCTCCCTTTTTCAGCAGTAAGGTTCTCAGATGGGAGACTGGTAATTTCAAAGGGAGCAGAAGTCATCGGGAAGGGGAAAGTAAACGGCTTCAAAAGCCGTTGGATACGCTGCCGTTTGAAAGAAGCGGAAATTTCAGATCTGGAACAGTTCAGCCTCTGTTCGCTTAAGGTGGAGACCTCTGCCGAAGGGATTGGGCCTGAGCTGCTGTATTATAATGACATCCCTCTTGAAGAAGAAGAAGAAGAAGAAGTAAAAAGGATACAGCCTTTCGGGAGCAAGCCAGCACTCTATGACACTTTTTATATTGCCTGCTCGGATGTCTTTTCAAGGCAGGGGTGCGAAGTAAGGCTGGACTTCGACCTTGTCCCCGGGAGAACAGGGCCGGGTCTTCCTCTCGAAAAGCCTGTGCTCTCATGGGAATACTGGAGCGGGGAGAGCTGGCGCAACCTCAAGAAATTCATGGATTTCAGCACGGATTTCGGGGAGAGAAGGGAAGAAAAAAGCGGGGAAGGAAAAGGAGGAGGAGAAGAGCTTCCGGACGTGGAGCCGGAGAACTTCCTGGCAAATGACTCAAAAGAAACAGAAGCTGAAAAGGAAGCAAATGAAACTGCCAGGTTCTTTCACTCAAAAGACAAAGCAGGCAAAAAAGAAAAGGACGAAATCTCCCTGCTCGTCCATGCGAACGTGAAAATCCGGGAAATGCCCCCCATGACACCGGGAAACGTCAACGGGACGGAAAATTACTGGATCCGGGTCAGGCTCATTGAAGGGAATTTCGGGAAAGAGTATGTGATTTCAAAAAAGAACAAAATCGAACCCGGAAAATTCCACCCTCCCGAAATAAGAAACCTGAAACTTAGCTACTCCGGCAAGGAAGGAAAGAAACCCGGATACCTGGTTTCCGAAAACAACAGGACCTTTGGAAATAAGAGGAAAGAGCTGAAACTGGTCGGAAGCTTCAGGCCCTTCGAAACAGTTTCCGACACCCTGCCGGCAGTATATTTTGGCTTTACTTCAAAACTTATAAAAGGCCCTCTCAGCCTGTTCGCCAGACTAGGGGAAAGCTTTGTTGATGAAGGTCAACCTGTAAAGTTCAGTTGGCAGTACCTCTCGGCTGCAGGAAACGGAAACTTCAGGGGAGATAAAAGCGAATGGAAAGAGCTTGAAAGCCTTGACGAAACCGTGGGGCTTTCAAAAAGCGGGGTCCTGGAATTTTTCGTCCCCGGAGAGATGAAGGCTTTGCAGCTCTACGGTTCAAAAGACCAGCTGTACTGGGTCAGGCTCCTGTTCATAAAAGGAAAAAGGACTCCCCGGATTTCCGGGCTCTACCCCAACAGCATCTGGGCTCTCCAGGCCAGGACTGTTGAAGAGGAGATTCTCGGTTCCGGTTCGGGAGAAGCCGGACAGTGCTTCGTGCTTCTGAACAGGCCGGTGGTAGACGCCAGAGTCCGGGTAAACGAAGCAGCCTGGCTGCCGGAAGGGGAAAAACAGGCCCTGCTTAAAGAAAAAACCCGGGATGTGGAGGCACTAAAAGACGAAAACGGCAGGTTTTCGGAGTTCTGGGTCAGGTGGGAAGAAGTGAGAGATTTCAGCGGCTCGGACGGGAAGAGCCGGCATTACCTGCTTGACCGGACTTCCGGGGAAATTCGCTTTGGGGACGGAACCCGGGGTATGATCCCTCCTCTTGGGACAAACAACATAAAAGCCAGCTACAGGACAGGAGGGGGAAAAGCCGGAAACCTGGAAGCTTTTTCTATCACGAAACTTTACAGCGCTTTAAAGTACGTAGATGCGGTGTACAACCCGGTTGCCTCCGATGCGGGGTCCGAAACTGAGAGCCTGGACGAACTGCTAGCAAGGGCTCCGGCCTCATTCAAACACAGGGAGCGGGGGGTAAGTGCGGAGGACATCATACACCTTGCCAGAGCAGCCTCTGGGAAAGTAGCTAAAGTCAGGGTACTTTCAGGTTTGAACGAAAAAGGAGAACGTGTGCCTGGGCTGGTAACAGCTGTCATAGTGCCCGATCTCCCTGAGCCGAGGCCTGCCCCTACAGGCGAACTTACGCAAATTGTCGAAGCCTATCTGAAAGAGAGAGCCCCGAACACGGGGAAACTGAAAGTAGCAGGCCCTGTTTACTGTAGGATGGACGTGAAGGCCGAACTGTTTACCGCAGATCCCGGAATTGTCCATGAAGTGGAAAACAGGGTGAAAGCAAGGATCGAAGAATTCCTGCACCCCCTGAAAGGAGGAAAAAACGGAAATGGATGGGGTTTCGGGCAGTTTCCTCTGGCATCGGACTTTTATTCCCTTCTGGGAGACTGTAAAGGAGTCAGCTATGTGAAGGGGATTGAAATAAATCTCAGGGCCGAAAACGAAACTCCGGATAAAATTTCCGATCATTCTTGTGTATCCGAACATTCCGGCCTCCCGGCCCTCCCCGAATCGGCCCTGCCTTGCAGCGGGAAACACGAGATCAAAGTGCTGTGGAAAGCGGAGAGGGAGGATTAAAAGATGACGCTTCCAATTCCGAACCTGGACAACAGGACCTATGAACAGCTTCTGGAAGAAGCAAGGAAGCTAATCCCCAACTATGCCCCTGAATGGACAAACCACAATCCGGCTGATCCCGGGATCACCCTGGTAGAACTCTTTGCCTGGCTGGCTGAAATTGCCGGTTACAGGATCAACCTTGTGACCGAAGAGCACCGCCTGAAATACCTGAAAATCATGGGGATCAGGCCCCAGGGAACTCTTCCCGCCATTGCTGATCTCAGTTTTGAGGCGGAAGGACCAAGCCATTTAGAGAAAGGCACAGGTTTTTTGGCAGAAAAATCCGGGGAAAGCATCGATTTCGAACTCCTTGAAGACATAAACGTAGTCCCCTTCCAGCTCGAAAAAATAATCATAAATGAAATGGCATCAGCTTCGGCTCCGGACTCTGCCTTGAGTTCTTCACAGGTCCGCCAGCTTGCAAAGGGAATTTTTGACAGGACCGTTGCAAACTTCAAAGAAGACCTTTTTTTTGCACCTTTCGGCCTGGATACCAGAAAAAACAGCGAAATGTACCTGGGCTTCGAGCTCAAAGCTCAGGAAATCGGAAGAGTAGAAGCAAAAAGAAAAGAAGAAAAAGTCCCGGAGTCCCTTAATTTCATGTGCTACCTCTATGAAAAAGATCTCATAGAGCCTGGAAAACACGGGGATGAGGCAGAATACGAATTCGAAAACGCAAAACTAAAATGGGAAATATCCCTGTCCCCTGAAGGAAAACAATGGAAGGAAGTTTTCCCCGAAGACGGGACGAAAAACTTCAGGAAAAGCGGCAGGCTCCTGTTCAGGGACATCAAAGCCTGGGCTCGTTCTTCGATTGAGGCCTGGTCCTCCAGGAGAGAGGAAAAAGAAGAAAAATATTTCTGGCTGCGCTGCACCCTCCTGGAATCCGAATACGAATACCCTCCCCGCATAGAAAAAATCAGCCTGAACACGGCAGCGGCTGCCCAGAAAAAGAAGTTGAAAGACGGACTGCTTGAAAAGAGCAGCGGGCTCCCTAGACAGATTTTCAAACTTCCCGAAACCCCCGTACTTAGAGGAAGCCTGAAACTGACGGCTGCAGGGGAGGAATGGAAAGAAGTTGAAGATTTTGACGGCTCAAGGCCTGAAAGTGCCCATTTTACCCTGGACAGCCTGAGAGGGGAGATCAAGTTCGGGGATGGGCTCCGGGGCAGGGTACCCCGGGAAGGCACTGAAATCCGGGCCCTCGAATACGAGGCCGGAAGAGGGAAGCAGGGAAACCTGCCGGCAGGGTCCAGGTGGGCAGTAAAGGGGGAAAACCCCGAGGGCCTGACAATAAACAACCTTAAGCCCGCAGCCGGGGGAAAGGGAGAAGAGGACATAACTGAAGCATTCAACCGTTTTATCAGGGATTTGAAAGTCCCGTACAGGGCAGTTAATTCAGAAGATTTCGAATATATTGCCCGGGAAACTCCGGGCCTGAGGGTGGCACAGGCAAAAACGGTCCCTAATTTCGATCCTGCTGACCCGGAAGGCGGGGAAGGTTCCGTAACGGTAGTCGTCATCCCTTTCAGCCCGCTTGAGACTTTCAAAACCCCGCCTGAACCCTCCCGGGGTTTCAGGGCAGCGGTTGCCAGGCACCTGGAAAAGCACCGCCTGCTCGGGACCCGCTTGCATGTGGTTTCCCCGGAATACGTCAGGGTGGAGGCGAAGGTTACCCTGAATCTTTCAAGAGGCTTTTTCGAGGAGGAAACCAGGCAGGCGGTTCTGGCCAAACTCAACCTATTCCTCCACCCTTCAAAAGGAGGTAGCAGTGGGAAGGGCTGGCCCGTTGGAAAGCCGGTCTACCGCTCGGAGCTTTACAGGTTGATAATGGAAACCGGAGGTGTGGATTCAGTGCAAAAAATTTCGATTCATGCCGGCAGAGGGGCAGAACTGGACGAAAACGGGGATCTTGTACTGGCTTCAAGGACAGCTACAGTCTATTCCGGAGTTCATTCCGCGGAAATCGCCTGGAAGAGCAGGTAAAAGAAGAGGAAAAAGAAGAGGAAGAGAACAGGTAAAGGAAAGGGAAAAAGAGGAAGAGAACAGGTAAAGGAAAGGGAAAAAAGAGGAACACGGTAGAGAAGAAAGAAGGAAGGAAGAATAGAGCATGCAGGAGAGCAAATATAAGAGGATCAATACGAAGTCCCTTTTTGAAGAATTCAAAAGCGGACTTGAAAACCTGGATCTGACGGAGGAAGGGCTGCGCCTGAGCCGCAGGGAACTCTACAATCCCGGGGACGACATCCTCGAAGAACCCAGCCTGAAGCTGAAAGACGTTGCCGCAGACGAGTGCGACACTGTTTATGTAATTGACATGAACAGCATGTCAATCCTCACATGCCACAGGGACTTCGAAAAACTCCGGTTTCCTGCTTATAAGCCCGGAGCCCTAGCTCCGGTGGTCCAGAATCCCGAGGGCATAGCTGTCGATGAGAATGCAGTCTACGTCATCGGCACATTCAGGGTTCCGGAAGGAGGAAAAAAAGAAGGGCTTGTTGCCCTTGGAAAAAAAGACCTTAAAGTCCTCTGGACCGTCCTGAAAGGGCCTGATGGGCTCCCCCTCAAAGCCCTCACCGACCTTGACATCGATTCGGCCGGAAACCTGCATGTTCTGGAGAAAGGCAGGCACAGGGTCCTCAAGCTCTCCACATCCCTCAGAGAAAGGGCTTTTTCAGAAATCGGGAGGGGCGAATTATACAAACCTGAAAATATTTATGTTGACGCGGAAGGGGCACTGCACGTCCTTGACGGAAAGACCGGGTATTTCGTATTCGGAGCGGACGGAACCGTTGAAGAAAGGGAAATTACCTCTTCCATACAGGAGATAGTGAGCAGAAGGCGAGCCCACGATTCAACAAAAAACATGTATCTGATCAGCGAGACCGGAAAAAGCCTGAGGTTCCTCAAATACATCAAGGAAAACAGCCCTGACCCTGAAGGAGTTTTCAAGGGGACTTACCTTTCAAAACCCGTTGACAGCCAGGTTCAGAAAACCCGATGGTACCGCTTCCTGCTCGAAGGCAGTTTTCCCAGGGGGATAAAGGTCGAATTCCACTACTATATCTCGGACAAAATCCTGGAAGAAAACGAGTTGAAAGTACTTCCCGAGAGCGAATGGGAAGAGGGCCTTCCCGGGAGTTCGGCTGTCCAGGGAGAAGAAAAAAGGGACGCTCTTTTCCGGACCGAGCGTGAGGGACGCTACTTCTGGTTCAGAATCACCCTTACGGGGACCGAAAAACTCTCTCCTACGGTCTCCTCGGTCACGGTCTTTTTCCCGAAGGTCTCCTATCTGGACTACCTACCCTCTGTTTACAGGGAAGACCCCGCAAACAGGGACTTTCTTGACCGCTTCCTCGCGATCTTCGAGAGCCTTTTCTTTGAAACGGACCTTGAAATCGACCACCTGGAAAGGTACCTTGACGCTGCAGGCACTCCCCCGGAATTCCTGGAATGGCTCGGGGGCTGGGTGGCCGCTTCTCAGGGAAGAGGGGATCAAGGATACAGGAAGAAAATCCCGGAAGCAAAACAGAGGGAGTTCATTTCCAGGGCGGTCCCCCTGTACAGGGAAAGAGGGACCAGGGAAGGGCTTGAAAACCTAATTTTCCTGTACACGGGAAAAAATCCGATCATAGTCGAAAACATCCCTGCAGGCTGCATAATGGAAAATCAAAACCAGAAGAATGAAAACAAGAATGGAAACGAAATCCTTGAACGGAAAAAGTTTCTCTTTTTCCCTCCGGAAGCAGCCAGAGTAAAACTCCCTGCCGGGAAGGGAACTGATAGAAGGGAAATTTCCCTGCACGACGTCCTCTTCGGAGGAGAAAAGTTCAGCTTTTTCGTATTTTTTAATGAGGCCCTGGCCGAAGCTGAGCTGGAACTTATCAGAAATATCATCGAGGAAGAAAAGCCGGCCCATACAACCTGCAAAATAAAGGTAATCGAACCCTGGTTCTGTCTGGACGGCCATACTTACCTGGGCGAAAACACCCGGTTAAAACGTCCCGAATTCCTGCTCGGCAAACACTCCGTCCTGGGCAGGGACACTGCCCTCGGGGCAGAAAACGGGCCTGATGTTGCCGAAGGGGACCGGGAAACAGGAATAACGCTCATCCATCAGGATGCGGGTACTTCCAGCCGGGACCCGGACCATTTGTATAGGGGATTTGGACATGCCAGAAAATGAAGAGAAAAAAGAGAAATGCACACTGCAGCAGTTCGAGAGGAACAGGTACTTTTACGGAAAACTGATGACCGTCAGGGACTTTGAGCTCGAACAGGAATATTTCAACGGAAAGCGCTACCTGCTTAACAGGTTGATCCATGGAAAAGGTCTTCTCTGCGGCTTTTCCAACCTTGAGCTTTTCCCGGGGAGCGCGGAGGAAGTAAGGATCAGGTTCAAGGACGGGGGTATAGCCCTGGACACCCTGGGCCGGGAAATAGTCGTGCCCGTGGATATGGAGAAAAAGGTACTGACCGAAGACGGGGACCCCCTCAAAAATCCGGAACTCAAAAACCCAACCTACCTTTACCTCAGGTACAGCCCTGCTGTCTCTGAACTCGTAAGGGCGGCCTCGAACCCCCTGAGCTGCGAGGAGGTTACCTGTCCGAACAGGGTCCTGGAGGACTTCGAAGTAATTGCTTCATTTGAGTACCCGGCAGAAAAAGAGAATGAAGACATGTCCGTATCATGCCTGGCATGTGCAGGAGCCGATGAGAAGGTTTTTTTTGTCGCTGTCAACAAAGACCTCTCGACCAATGAAGAAGAAAACTCCCGCAGGCATTACCTTCAGGCCCAAAATGCAGAAGCTGTAACGAGGGGCAGTGCGACTGGGGTAGTGTACTTCAAGCAACCCACCGAAAACTCCTTATCCTCCCCACTCATCGACCCCAAACTGGGTAAAGGCCCCATTTCCATCCAGCTGGGCCTGGAAACAGAAGAAAACCTGATCCTTACAGGCCACGTCGGAGCCGACAGGAAAAAAGGATCTCCGAACGTCCGGCTCGGAACCGTGCTTGACCCCTCCTCGGGGAAGTTCAGCGTGCAGCTGGTTTTCGAAGATGAATGGGAGAGGAGGTCGGTCAGGGTCCGCTGGTGGGCTTCCAGGGCTGACATACGCTACGGGACAGAAGAGGTAAAGCCCGGGGTCAACCTCACGAAGTACAGGTTCGTATCCGACCCCGAAGTCAAAGCAAAGTTAGTGGAAAACGGCCTCTGTGAGTCCGGGGCCAGGAACTGCATGGAGGCTGGCGGAATCCTCGGAGGAGACCACTACGCAAGGATAGGAAACAACGTGGCCCTGAACGGAAACCCGAAAAAACTGGCTGAGCTTATCAAAGAGCAGGGTGAAGAACCGTACCACCTGTACAGTGAATGGGAGATCGGCGGGGGCTGGACCCTGAAAGTGGAGAACTTCGACAATACGGTAAAGCCACCTGAAGCCTTGATTAAGCTCTATTTCGAAAAAGAAAAACTGAAAACTTTCAAAGTCTCTAAAGGAGACCTTGTGACCTACTGCGAAGACATTGCGGGTGAAAACGGAGTACCATTGTTCGTAACCTACATAGACGACATATACATCCCCGGCATCAAGAGCGTTATAGGGAAAGAAGCCAAGATCGTTTTGAAATACGCCTGGGCAACCTCGAAAAATGTCAGATACTTGCAATGAAAAATGTGGGAAAAAGGAAAACAGGGGGAGGAAAGGGAAAGGAAAGAGAAGAAGAGAATGTGAGAATAAAAAAGAAGAAGGGAATAGAGAAAAAAGAGGGAGATAAGTAAAAAGGTTGGAAGAGAAAAGAAAATTCAACTTCCCTTCCCTTCAAGCTCCAGTTCCCGGAGCCCCTCATATCCACTATCTTTCCAGATTTTCTCCAGAAGCTGCCCGGTTTCTTCGCTTATGCCAAGCCTTGAAGCAGCCGTTTCCACGGAGTTCCTCAGATCCCTGAGCCTTATGAAGTACAGCGCCCTCAGAACCCTGGTATCCTTTTCATTTTCGATCAGGGTTGTTAATTCCTGTAAACTGATGTTTTCTCCCTTCCGCTCACTCCGGAAACGCTCATTACGGAAACCTTCATAACCGCTTTCTTTCCAGAGCTCCTGCAAATTAAGCGCTTTTCCCACACTGATTCCCCGCATTGAAGCAGCTTTTTCCACAGATTCCCCCAGGTACCTGAACCTTACAAAATACAACTGCTGTAGAATTACGGGGTCTTTTTCCTTTTCTATCAGAGCGGTTAATTCCTCCAGATTCATTCTCTTTTCAATAGGATGGGGGTCAGGTTCGGGCTGAACCGGAGTGGAAGAATCCTTTTCTCCAGGGCGTTTTCCGGGCTTCAATTTTCCTTTAAAAGCGGGGCTCCCGACAAGGTATATAGCCAGGGATAAGGCAAACACAATTGCCAGCCCGAGAAGAATCGAAAGGTAGGGGATGCCTGAAAATTGTTTCGTGACGTATTCGTAGTACAGCACACCAAAGTACACATCTGCAAGCCAGTCAAACAAATCGATATTGCCCACAATCGGAATGTCCCAGGGGCACCTCCCAAATACGAAGTACAGGTACATTCCGGCCACAAAAGCAAAGATCCCTGCGAAGGTATCCACTGATTTCAGGCGGAGAGGCTTTAACCCAAACAGGGATATCTCTATAGGAACATTGTTTTTAGTATAAGTAAAGAAGAGGATCATCAAGCCGGTAGCGACTAAAAAGATGCCCCAGTTCTGTAAATTTGAAAAAATGGGAATGGAGATGAAATTTTTCGGGTCCTTTATTATCAGTATACTCGTGTTGGTATAGTTTGTGTACATTTCGTTTCCATCGAGTGGGTCCCAATGAAAAGTTCTGACACTAATATTTTTTTCGCCTATTTCATTCCATTCATGAGTAAAGTTTTCATCCCATTCAATATAATTAGTGCCCTTATCAACAGGTTTGGTGGTCCGGTTACCACTGCCAAGGATACTATTATCAGAATTATTGTCACCCCAATAAACTACAGTAGTGGTTTCATCTATAGTCCGGTTATCCTTAATTCCTAGACTGGTTGCATTGATAATGGCAGAGAAAGAAGAAACAGTTTTTAAATAACCACAGTATTTACTATTGTCCTCAGTACTATTGTTCTCAGAATTGTGCGAATTTGAAACTTTGTAGCTGCTCCTATTATAACCAACCCATTTATCATCGACCAGCATGGAAAAATTCTGAACTGTTATTGTGGTATTGTTTTCAATATTGACAGGAACCCAATAAGAAAAGTTTACAAGATTGTTATCTTGAAATACTCCTACAGAAACATAGTAGGGTCCGGGAGTATCCCATCTATTAGTACAATTAGAATGAGAAAGATTTTTATTTTGATCTATTTGATGACTATCTGCATCGCTCATTGGGACAAGAGTATAATCAGATTTGTCCCCCTTACAGTCCCAATAAAATACCACAGTGAGATTCTTTGAAAATAGCGAACAATTGTAAGTTGTGTTAAAATTATAATCCTTGCCTGGATATCCCCAAATCTCATAATCACTTATCGGTGAACCTATCTTATTCCAGGTTACATTTTTATTCTTCTCAAAGTTTGAGAAATTATAGAGATCCGGGTCTTCACTTGCATTTCCCAGACCTGCAAGTCCTGCGATAAAAATGAGAGAAAGAAGAAGCAAGCAGGTTGAATGTAGATTATCCTTCATACTACCGTCTGATAATTTTAAGGGGAGACTATTTAAAGGTTTATTTTATTTCTATTGTAAATATTATTCGAGGTTTTCAAAAAAAGGCAACAGGAGTCAAGCACTTCCGGGAAATAGGAAAAAACATTACATGTATATGAAAGCTATTTATAATGTAAAGAATTCCAGATTGTTAAAGCCTTCAAAAACGCGAACTTATCAATTAATTTCCACCATTTTCCGGAGATATCCGCCTTGTCCGAGCACCAGCAAATTCAGCAACCCAGGAAACCAGGGTCCACCTCTCAAAAGCAAACAAGCCCTGCAAACAGGACCATAAGGGCAAGCCACTCTGTTCTCATCCAGCGTGCCCTGGCAAACCCTTCTACCCTTACCCGGGCTGACGTCCTGCAGCTCCAGCGCACCGTCGGAAACCGGGCAGTAGGGAGGCTGCTCAGTCCGGGTAATGCTATGCCCTCGGAGACAAATGGGCAGGGAGCTCCAGACCTTGCAGATATGAATGCAGGGAATTCAACTGCCGGGGAAGTGGTCCAGAGCATGATTTCAACGGAGGCGCACCCAAAAGAGGTGTACATGCCGGACAATACCAACACTGGCGGTGAATTTGGACAATCGCTGGAAGTGCTGTTGGGTAACCGTACTATAAAGAAAAGGTCCTGGGACCACTTCAAGAGGTATGAAGCCCTTCCGGATGCCGGATGGAGAATTCCCCAGGCCGCCCTCGATGAATGGGCGGGTGCAAATCTGGGAAGGGGAATAAATCAGGAGGATAGGCAGGCTCCTCCAGATTATCAGAGCGAGGACGTTGAACCCGAAACAATCGGAGCGATAAGAGCTCAGTTTGAGAATCGTGAAAAAGTATACAGGTACAGCAACAAAGACCTTATCCAGTATGGGGCCAATGACAGAGGGGAAAAACTTCTTTTGCTCAACCAGGATATGCGTGAAGCTGGAGATGCCCTCCCGCAAAACCCGGTAGCAGGCACAACCTGTGTCATACAGGCTCTGGGTTCCTTTAATGTCAATGTACCCGGGGGAGACCAGCATTCCGTTGCTGCATGGCACCAGTACTGCCGGGAGAATGGTATTGATTACAGGACAGACAGCCATATCATAAGGTTATATGTGCGGGCCCTGGGATATTCCCTTGTCCATAACCGGGTAAACGCCTGGAACGATATTCCCTGGGGAGAGCTTGGAAATGGCAATTACTTAGTAAGCTCCTACCCTGCAGGAGCCCCGGCAGGTGCACAGGTTGGACATATGGTGGGGGTTGTGGTGCAGGGTGGTAACATCATTGCTGTTCACGACCAGCAGAATTTGACCGCATCCCAATTGGATGGGCATTTTGAAGGCGGTAATGTGTATGCCCATTATATTTATAAAATGTAAACCATAAAAATGAAGGTCATTATAAAAAAATAATTACTTTTCAGTAAAGTTTCTATTTTCGCAACACAACCCTTCAATTGAAGGGTCAGAAACAGAACGGAAGCCAGGGAAAGGGAATTGCCAGTCTTACCTTTAAACTCCAGAATAAGAGAATATGAAATCCGCGCCCTGTGGCTGGAGCGGGGAAAGGCTGTTGCCAGAAAAGAAGAAGTAAAGCGCTGGCCCGAGTTTAGGAAGTGAGCTGAATTCTCCTGATCTATCCACTATTTTGACCAGAAAATCAGCATAAAAATTCGGCCTGAACCCGACCCGTGAAGCCATTCCAATGCCTATTTCATTGCCCATGATCTGAAATTCGATCAAATACCCAGGCACTCGCCCATACCGGGTTATATTTCCCGGGCATGGTTGAAGAGTCAGGCTGCACCCTGGGAATTCGGGATTAAACACCGGTAATTTTGGATTAAAGAAAGTTCGGGACCTATCAATAGAAAACGCCCAGTGTAATTAACATAATAACCAGGGCAATCAGGGGCAGGTAGAGCAGCTTTATGATAAGGTTGTCTTTGTAGTCAACTACCGGAATATTGCTACGGGAAGCGAAAAGGATGGAATTTACGGAAACTGCAAGAATTGCGATATACATTACAAAGTAGAAATATTCGAGGTAAATGATGCCCTCAGCTGGTAATTTGGAGCGAAGGGAGGCGTGGGCAATGATCAGAGTGAAAAGAAGGGAGGCACAGTAGCCCAGAACCCCGGATGAACTGAAACCAAAGAGCTTCTTCTGTTCACTTTTTGTGGTGATCATGAGGACTACAAAGAGAAGAATCGCGACAACAAGGATGGGGGATACGTCAGCGACCAGGGGACCCATGAGGTTCCTTTTGACTTCAACATTGTAGTAAAGTTCGGGAGTTTTCCCTTCCTCGTAACTTTTCATCCCGAAGTTGGTGTTGTATTTTTTTTCCCTGTAGCTGAAGTAACTTTTCTGGACCTCCCAGCCGTTAATCATAAGTTCAGTGTCCAGACCCGGTTTTATGTAGGGGTTCAAAGACTCGTAAGACCCGAGGTCAGGGACCAGTATGACATTCCCTTCGGAATTATTATTCCATAGCCTTATAGAGATATCCTCATTGTCGAAAGGATAGTTTGAATAATCGAAGCTCTGGCGCAAAACAGCCTTGAAGCGCCATCCTGTAACGTCTTCGTTTCTGTAAGCTTCTTTCAGGTCAATGCTTTCCGCTTCCGGAAAAATCACACCCGGAGCAGTTCCCCTTTCTCCGTTTACCGGGTTTTCCGGGTTTTCCGGTTTCTTCTGCCAGACGTAACCCCTCACGATAACATCATTTGCCCCTGAAAACTTTATGGACTGCAAAAAGATGCCTGTAGGAATCCTGGACTCTTCGGAAAAAGGACCGAGCCTGTGGACGGCAGATTCCATTTCAGCCCTGTTATAGATCACAGTTTCATTGCTGTCCTCCTGGGGACACTCAAGGGCAAGACACCATATGAAGCCCATTTCAGCCACAAAAAGCATGAAAAAGAAAACAGTGAACGCCCAGAGAAACCTTCCCGAAAAGAGCCCGTATTTCAGGCATATAGCAAGTGTTGCGAAGAAGATAAACGATAGGAAAGCCAGAGACTCCAGAATCCTATCATGTGTCTGCTTCTCCCGTAGAGATTTAAGAATTTCTTCCTCCGAGATAAGCAGCCCCGTTTTCCAGTTATCCCCCGTCGATGCGTTTAAAAAAATATAGTAGGTATGGTATTTCTCATTCAGGAAATAGTCATTCACTTCAACCAGGGTAAGGTTCTTATCGGAATATGAATTGCTTATTTTATAGATCTTAAAATCATCAGCTCCTTTGCCTGTAATCTCCTCCTCAAGCAAATGCTCGGTCCCTTCGATCAGAGTAAGGTTGTTTTCCGGGTATGCTTTGTTTACTATATAGACCTTAAGAGCATCAGTTCCTTCATTTTTAACAAAGCAGGATGCGTTCGTTTCAGTTATGCCGGATGCAGTAATTTCCTGAAAATTAGGAATTAAATTCTTAAACTGTTTGGATTCAGGTTCTCTGCCCTGACCACCAGAATAGTCGTCGCTTGAATCAGCTTTTGATTCATTGAAAAGGATCTCGTTTATGACGAGCATATCAGGGTCCTTTATTGACAGCGAACTCATGTTATCCCCGATATATTCATGAGTCGGATAGGAAACGAGAGTTCCGTCCCTGTGAATGATAAACGCGTATCCTGTATTCTCCGTGTTAATTTCAGAAAAATTATCTCGCAGGGTATCCACAGAAAAATCTACGGCAACGACTCCGTCCGGACATTCCCACTCTGAAATATTCGAGCAATTAAAGGGAAGAGAGTAACTGACCAGTGATTTGTTAACTATTTCGCTAAAACAGACCTCTGTCCATGTACCGTTTTTGCGGTTAAGTGCCTTATAATACCATTCAGTTGGATACAGAGCAGCGGATGGTTCATCTTCGTGATAATCTTCAGTGTAGTCATAAATCGACTGGATCTGAATAATCTGAAATTCCGTATCATTCATGGCACAGGGGGCATAAAGGCTTCTGGTACCGTTGTCATCTGATTTGAAAGCAAGCGCAAGCCAGGAAACATTCGAGTTATTTTTCCTGAATTTGAGCTCGTCCTCTACTTTAACGTCATCCGGCTTATTTCTCACCCATTCCGTAAAATTGGATGAAATGTTTTCGGCTTCATTGAAATAAGCCCGGAGAGTTTTATTGGCAGCAGACGCAGCAAATCCCATCTCCGGAGCTTTGAAAAATTCCTCTTCACGGATGACAATTCCCATGCTACAGTTTTTTTCAGGAGAGGGTACGTTGAATTTAATGTATGAAGAACGGTTCAGGGTAGCATTTTTAAGTACCCCGGGAAAAACAGTTTGCTTCTCGCTAACAGTAACGATGTCATAGCTTATGGAATTATTTTCAGGATTCCAGCTCAGGTTTTCCACCCGATGGTCTCCGATCCCGGCAGCGGTATGCTTCAGGGTAGCATTTTTAAGTACTCCGGGAAAAACAGTTTGCTCCCCATTAGCAACAAGAATGTCATAGCTTATGGAATCGTTTTCAAGATTCCAGCTCAGGTTTTCCACCAGATAATCCCCGGTCCCGGCGGCGGTATGGTTCAGGGTAGTATTTTTACGCTCTACAGGAAGAACAAATTCTTCCTCATTAACAACAACAATGTCACAGCTTATGGAATCGGTATCAGAATCCCAGCTTAGATTCTTAAAAGTGGCGTACTTCAAAGTGACACCCTTGTTTTCGGGTTCTGCAATAATATTATGTTCGGTTGAGCCGTTCAAATCTCTTAAAACAATTTTTTTGACAGAAAGGCCTGAAATATTGTTCTGCGTATAATTGGAGAATTCCGGATCTTCCTCCAGCAGACCAAGGACATCATTCATTATCGTACCGTTGCAGTCATCGCAGGAAACTGTATATTCAAGCCGGGAGGCATTAACAGCGTGTTCTGAAAAAACTAAAAATTTATTTTCAATCTGATCTTCCGGATAAATTTGGAAAGAATCTTTACAAATAATTAAAGATCCATTTTTTCCAGGGTCAAGAGAGTTATTTATCCTTTCAGAAATGCCTTCAAGTGTGAAACCCGCCCAGACTACTCCTTCCTGCACACTTTGATTAACTTGAGAGGTAGCACTGTCCGGGGAGCCTGTGTTATTGAAGGAAAAAGGACAGGAATAATCAATCACCCATTTTTCAAATGCTGTTTCAAAACGAAAAGAATTCCAACCCTTACCTTCTTTAAGGGGACGATTGTACCAGGAGGTGTCGGGTAACCTGCCATTCTTAAAATAGAGGGCTGTTTTATTATTATACAAGGTATAATCATAACTATTTTCGACGTAGATTAATTCTATCCCGGAATCTGTTTTCATGTAATAGGGAGCATAAAGCCGGCAATCTCCTGAATAACGATAGGGAGCGTATGCTACCCGGATACCAAAAATATCTTTATTTCCTGCCATTTCATTTTTCACAAGCTCCTCAGTAAGGTTAGCGCCTCTAAGAAGTTCATCCGAGATGTTTTTGGCAACATTCTCAGGAGCTCGAAGACTTTTGCTTTTCTTATCCAGTTCCCCGATGGCATCAGTTTGCATCTTATTTTTTCGCTCTTCAATAATTTTAGAGCTATGTTCGGGATATTCCCAATAGTGAAGGTAAATTGCAGATAAAAGACTCAAAAAGCAAAACAGGACTGCAACATTAAACAGGAGCTTCCTGGATTTCTCCGATAGCAACAACAGTACCCCCAGGCCCGACTTATTTCAGCTAATGGTGTGCCCAAACCCCCGGATGAAGATGTAGGGCCATGGGTTTATGTAGCAAATACATACTGTATTAAATATATAATCCTCCATATATATTATAAATATTCCCTATGAAAAGAACAATTTTTGTTTAGTTTAACGTCCAGATAGGGAATAAAAATTACAGTTAGATGAAATAGGTTAAATCGGCTATCTTTGCCATTCCACCGGATACCAAAGATCAGGCTATTCAGCAAATTTGAATAAGTAAGTTTAGCAAAAAAATACCCGTGCCACTGCGGAAAAATAAGAAAAATCACCTCTTTTTTGAAAAACCAAGCAGCTCATCCGCTTCTTCCTTACTCAAAACCCCCCTAATCACCGCAACTTCCGCAACCGGAACCCTCCTTTCCAGCGCTTCCTTTGCAAGCTCCGCCGCCTTCAAATACCCGATTTTCGGCGTAAGGAACGTAACAAGAATCGGGTTGAGTTCAAGGTAGGCCCTGCAGCTCTCCTCATTCACTTTAATTCCCTCGATGCAGCGTTCCCGAAAGACAGGGAGGTAATTCGTGAGCAGGGCAATAGATTCCAGGATATTGCAGGTCATAACCGGGGTCATGACGTTTAGTTCGAACTGCCCTGCCTGGGCTGCCATGGCAACGGTTGTGTCATTGCCCACGACCTGGTACCCGATCATGTCCAGGCACTCGGCCATAACAGGGTTGTATTTCCCGGGCATAATGGAAGAGCCCGGCTGTACAGGAGGGAGGACTATTTCCGAAATCCCGGTCGTGGGCCCTGCGTTCAGGAGCCGGAGATCGTTTGCAATGCGGATGAGTTCGAGAGCGAGTTCCCGGAGAGCCCCGGAAAAGGCTGCAAGCTGGGACCGGCTCTGCAAGGCTTCGAAACTGTCCAGGGCAGGGTGGAAGGGCAGGGAGCAGAGCCGGGTAAGCTTCGAAATTACAGTTTCCCTGTACTGCGGATGCGTGTTTGCCCCTGTGCCGGTTGCGGTACCCCCAATCGGAAGCTCCAGAAGGTCACCCCAACGCTCTTCTATCCGGGTGACTGCCCTTTCCAGGGCGGCAGCGTAAGCCCCGAATTCGTTTCCCAGGGAAACGGGAACAGCATCCATCAGATGGGTCCTGCCGGACTTTGGTATCTCCGAAAACTCAACGGCTTTTTCCCGAAAGGAGTCCGAAAGCCCAGAGAGGACGTCCAGAAGCCCGTTGGCTGCAAACATAACCGCGATGTGGGACGCCGTCGGGAAGGTATCGTTGGTGGACTGGGCTTTATTTACATGGTCGTTCGGGCTCAGGAAAGCGTAGTCTCCCCGCTGCCTGCCAAGCAGTTCCAGCGCCCTGTTAGCAAGGACCTCGTTTACGTTCATGTTAAAAGACGTCCCTGCCCCTGCCTGGAAAACGTCCACAGGAAACTGGTCAGAATACAAGCCTGTCAGCCCCTCAAGCACTTCATCGGCTGCTGCCACGATGGCATTTGCCCTCTCTTTGTCAAGGACCCCGAGTTCCATGTTCGCAAGAGCTGCTGCCTTTTTTACAAGGATATAAGCCCGGACAAACTCCGGCCTTTCCCGCCTGCCGCTTACAGGGAAGTTGTACATGGCACGCCTGGTCTGGATACCGTAATAGGCGTCTTCGGGAACTTCCATTTCCCCCAGGGAATCACGCTCGATTCGGGTTTTCAAGTTAATGACCATACCTCCACAAATTTCTCCGATTATACAGAACTCCTTTTATTTCGGCTCCTTCCTTTATTTCGGCTCTTTCCCAAGCTTCTGGATCTCCCTTCTTGCCCTCCCTATCCCGAGGATAGGGGGAACGCCTTTCGGGCAGACAGCCTTGCAGTTGGCGTTGAACTCGCAGCCCCACCAACCGCTTTTGTCGTTGGCAAGCAGGAGCCGGGAGTCATCACCCGCTTCCCTGGGATCGATATGGAAGCGGTAGAGTTTGGCAAGGGCCGCAGGCCCCAGGAACTCCTTTTCTCCTTCTCCTCCCTCCTTTCCCGAAATCGGGCAGGACCCAACACAGGAAGCACAGAGCACGCAGTTCGTATACTTTTCAAGCTCTGAAACGGCTTCATGGTCCATTAAACGCTCTTTTTCAGGAGCTTTCGAAGCCGGCTTGAAGGTGGGTTCAACCGCCCGGTAGAACTCAAAGAACTTGTCCATGTCCACGATCAGGTCCTTTATTTTATCCAGGTTCGGGAGAGGTTCTACAAGCACTTCTTCTTCTGGGTCCCATGAAACCGTTTTTTCCATTCCCGGGAAAAGCCTGAGTTTTACCTCCCCTTCCCCCCCGAGCAGGGACTCCACCTGGGTCCGGCAGGCAAGCCTTGGCACCTTGTTGATGAGCATCCCGCAGCTCCCGCAGACGGCACCCCGGCAGGAGTAGCGGAAAGCCAGGGAATCGTCAAGCTCGTCCTGAACCTTGAAGAGGGCGGAAAGCACGGTCATCCCGGGTCCGGACTCGATTTCAAAGCTATCATACCGGGAATTCCCGCATTTCCCACTTTTTCCGCATTTTCCGCTTTCCCCGTCATAGCGAAACACTTTCAGCTTCATTGGTACGCACGCCCCATAAGCACAAACTCCATCAGTATACCCGCTCCTTTACCGGGAATTTCCCGAGCCTCACAGGCAGGTATTCGAGCACCGGTTTTCCTTCGGGTTTTCCCTCAAGCTCTCTTACTGGCATTCCTACAGCCCCCCTATCTTCCAGACGGTAAATTGTATGGGCAAGGAAGTTTTCGTCGTCCCTGTCCGGGTAATCGGTCCTGGCATGGGAACCCCGGCTCTCTTCCCGGGCAATTGCGCCCCTTGCTACGGCTTCCGCGATGTCGAAGAGCCCTCCCAGTTCCAGGGCATAGATAAGAGCCTGGTTAAAAACAGGGGATTTATTCTCAATGTAGACCTCCGGGTACCGGGCTTTCAGTTCCAGGAGCTTTTCCAGCCCCTCTTCCATCATCTTTCCTTCCCGAAATACCCCGAAAGACTCGAACATCAGCTTTTTCAGTTCGTCCCTGAGCCCGGCCATTTTCACGCCCGATTCCCTGGCAAGCAGGGCTTTTACCCTTTCGGCTTCTTCGGAGAGCTTTTCCAGGACTGCTTTCTCATCCGCTTTTTTATTTTCGTCCTCCAGCCGGGCTCCTGACCCGGAAGAAGAGAGGGTTTTCCCTATTCCCTGCCCGGCAAGTTTTCCGAAGACCACGGTTTCGAGCAGGGAATTTCCTCCCAGCCGGTTTGCCCCGTGCACGCTTACGCAGGAACATTCCCCGGCTGCGTAAAGCCCGGAAACTTCGGTTGCAAGGTCGTTTCCCACAGATATTCCCCCCATGGAATAAT
The DNA here is from genome assembly GCA_965601435.1 of uncultured Methanosarcina sp. Classification (GTDB taxonomy): domain Archaea; phylum Halobacteriota; class Methanosarcinia; order Methanosarcinales; family Methanosarcinaceae; genus MTP4. The sequence goes on along the minus strand of CBFCWE010000014.1, from coordinate 2,979 downwards.
GCTGGCCGGGCTGCACGGGGATGGGCTCTTCTACCGGGTCGACGCCTGCAAAGTCCATGCTTATCAGGCGGATGCCCGGAAGACGTTCCAGGATCTTATCTTTGCCCAGGTGCCGGAGGTCGAGCAGGACGTATTTATCGTCAAAACCCCTGCCTTCATCTACTTCCTGCTGGATAGAACGGGCTACAATGTCCCTTGGAGCCAGTTCCATGGCCTTCGGAGCGTAGCCTTTCATGAAACGCTCGTTTTTGTTGTTCAGGAGGTAGCCGCCTTCCCCCCGAGCCCCTTCGGTGATCAGGATGTTGGTCCCGTAAAGGGTGGTCGGGTGGAACTGCACGAATTCCATGTCCTTTAAGGAGACCCCGGACCGCAGTGCCAGGGAAGCCCCGTCCCCGGTATTGATCAGGGCATTTGTGGACCGGGTAAAGAGCCGCCCGAACCCTCCTGTTGCCAGGAGCAGGGCCCGGCAGGAAAAGCCGTGCAGGGTCCGGTCGGCAAGGTTTATGGAGGTACAGCCCACGCAGCGTTCCCCGGCTGTTACCAGGGAAGTTACGAAAAACTCTTCGTAAAAAGTGATCCTTCCGCGGCTTTTTCTTCCTTTGCTTTCCTCGATTCCTTTACTTCCTTCGTTTCCTCTACTTCCTTTACTTTGCTCCAGTTCCCTGCCCATGAGCTGCTCATAAAGGGTATGCAGGATGTTGTGCCCGGTCCGGTCTGCAGCGTAGCAGGTCCGCGGGAACATACCCCCTCCAAAGGGGCGCTGGGCAATCCTCCCGTCTTCCAGCCTCGAAAAGACGGTCCCGAAGTGCTCAAGCTCTATGACGGCTCGGGGTGCGTTTTTGCACATCAGCTCCACGGCGTCCTGGTCTGCAAGGTAGTCCGAACCCTTAACCGTGTCAAAGGCGTGGTCTTCCCAGGAATCCCCAACCTGTGCATTCCCGAGTGCTGCGTTCATCCCACCCTGGGCTGCAACCGAATGCGAGCGGAGCGGATGGACCTTGGAAATGACCGCGGTGTCGAGCCCGGCGTCCACCGTCTCGATGGCTGCCCGAAGCCCTGCCAGCCCGGCCCCGACGATGATGACGTCATGGGTGTGGATAGGGTATCCTGGATCTGTTTCTTCTCCCCCCAAATAATTCCCCCGAAGTTTGATGTTTAGGATTGATGTTTAGGATTGATGTTTAGAATTTGGTTTCTCGGATTTGGTTTTGGAATAATCAGTGTCAGTTAAAAAGTGGCGGGCGGTCAGAACTCGCAGACAAGGTTCCCGAGTTCTATCGAAAAGGTCTCGTAGTTCACAGAATAATCGATGGGACATTCTATGACAGCCACCCTGTTGAGGGCAAAGGCTTTTTCCAGGATTTCGGCAAGGTCGTCTCCTGCCTCTACCCTGAAGCCTGCAGCCCCGAAACTCTTTGCAAAACTCACAAAGTCCGGGTTCCCATAGTCAAGCGCGAAGTCCTCAAAATGCATCTTCTTCTGCTTCCATTTGATAAAGCCAAAAGCGTTGTCGTTCAGGATGAGGACGACCAGAGGAATCTTATAGCGGATGGCGGTTTCGAGTTCCTGACAGTTCATCATGAAGCCCCCGTCCCCGCAGATGGCAAGCACCTTTCGCTCCGGCCGGAGGAGTTTTGCGGCAATACCTGCCGGGAGCCCGGCTCCCATGGTCGCCAGGGCGTTGTCCAGGAGGACAGTGTTCGGGGCATAGGTCTTGTAGAGGCGGGAGAACCAGAGCTTGTAGATCCCGTTGTCCAGGCTGATGATGTCTTTTCTTCCGAGCACCTCCCGGACGCTCCGGACAACCGCATGGGGCAGGAGAGGATAACTTTTCCCGTCAGGAGCGTTGATTTTTTCCTCGATGAAAGCCCTTGTTGCTGCAAAGATGGGAAACTCCCGTTTTTCCGGGATTTTTGCGGCAATTTCCCGGATAGAGGATGCTATGTCCCCTATGACTTCCAGGCCGGGGTTGAAGTACCGGTCAGGCACCGACTCCACGAAATCGACGTTGATTATCTTTTTGTCCAGCATCCTGTTCCAGAGATAAGGGGGATATTCCACAATATCGTAGCCCACGGTGATAATCAGGTCTGCCTCGTCAATCCCGCAGTTCACGTAGTCGTGGGCATGGATCCCGGTGGCAAAGAGGCTGCAGGGGCAGTCGTCAGGGACGACGCCTTTTCCCATCTGGGTATGCACCAGGTAGATCCCGGTCTTATTGGAAAAGCACTCAAGCTCGTCGGTGATGGATGTTCTGTTTGCCCCGGACGAGACGATGATCAGCGGGTTTTTAGCTTCCCGGATCATGGACACCGCTTTTTTCACAGTTTCAGGAGAGGGCGCAGGAGGCCTGATCTCGCTTCGCTTCTGGACCTTTGCCTCGGTCTCATCTTCAGCGACGTCTTCCGGGAGCTCGATATGGACAGCCCCGGGCCGCTCGGCCTCGGCGTGCTTGAAGGCGTTCCGGATCACGGTGGGGATAGTCCCGGGATCGGTTATGGACACGGCCTTTTTGCAGAGCGGCTCCATCATCCGGACCACGTCCACGAGCTGGAAGCGGGCCTGCCAGTTATCGAAAAGGGCTTTTTGCCCGGTAATCGAGATGAAGGGAGCCCCGATAAGCTGAGCCTGGGCGACCCCTGTGACGAGATTGGTGGCTCCCGGCCCCAGCGTTGAAAAGCAGACCCCGGCTTTCCCGGTTAGCCGCCCGTAAGTCGCAGCCATGAAAGCGGCTGCCTGCTCATGCCTTGTTATGATAATTTTGATTTTAGAAGCCCGCAGGGATTCCAGGAAGTCCAGGTTTTCCTCCCCCGGGAGCCCGAAGATGTACTCGACCCCTTCTTCTTCAAGCTGGGCCACGAAAAGATCCGAAGCTTTCATAAAAACACCCCAGGTATTGTGCAGTTTAAGTGATTCAATTTAAGTGATTCAGATTAAATGATTCAGATTAAATGATTCAGATTAAATGATTCAGATTAA
>CBFCWE010000013.1:0-61241 GCA_965601435.1 uncultured Methanosarcina sp. | reverse complement strand
TTCCCAGAAATAATTCGAAGAGCGGAACAATAAGACAGTGGAATAAACACTAATGGAGAGAAATAAGTAGCTGAAAAAGTAGCTGAAAAAGTAGCTGAAAAAGTAGCTGAAAAAGTAACTGAAAAAGTAGCTGAAAATAATAAAGAAAAAGTAGCTGAAAAAGTAGCTGAAAATAATAAAGAAAAAGTAGCTGAAAAAGTAGCTGAAAATAATAAAGAAAAAAAGTGAAGGAAAGAGAAAAGAAAAACTTATTCTTCACTTTCCCTTGCGATTGCCACAAGTTCGTTTACGCAGGCAACAGCCATCGGGGTCCCGCCCCTTGTCCCTACACAGCTTATGGAGGGGATGGGAATTTTCAGGTCCCGGACCAGTTCCCTGGATTCAGCTGCGTTTACGAAGCCGACGGGGAGCCCGATAATGAGAGCAGGCCTGACCCCTTTTTCGATCATTTTGCAGACCATGATGAGGGCTGAAGGAGCATTTCCGATTGCAATAATGCTCCCGTCCAGTTTGTCCTTTGCTGCCAGGTACCCTGCGGAGGTCCGGGTAATCCCGAACTTATTGGCGATTTCCGAGTTCGGGTCCTCGTCGAGGACGCAGATCACTTCAGAGGAGTGCCAGACCTTTGTGATCCCGGCTTTTACCATGTTGATGTCCACGAAAATGGGGGCACCTTTCTTAATGGCTTCGACGCCTGCGGGGATTGGGTCATGCGAAAAGCGCATGATATCGGCTACGGAGAGGTCTCCGGTGGCAATCACGCAGCGCTGGCGGAAGCGGTCTTCAAGGGTGTTGTTCCCGACCAGTTCCTGGATCATGGTCCGACTCTTCATGTAGATGGCTTTGGCTTCCTCGGTCCTTGCCCCGGAATCCTTGCAGATGCTCACGAGTTCGGGGTCAACATCCACGGTGAGTTCGGTAAACTCTTCCAGGTCGTCCACTGACCCGGGCTTTTCTGAACTTTTTTCAGTAGTCATATTTCTTATGATACCCCCTGGGTGTGATGATGATATCCTTTTTCGAAGAGTTCCAGATCCTGGACTCTCCGTTACCTACGAGAATGACGGTGCTCATGTCCACCCAGTCCTCATATTCCATGACTTCCCCAAGGGTTGTCACGGTCTGGCCCTCGCCCTCGCCTCTCATGGCGTTCTTGACAAGCCCGACTGGTACGGAGTCTGCCTTGTGCTTGCGGATGATCTCGATTGCCCTTGCAAAGTTGGACTTTCTCTTCCGGCTCTTCGGGTTGTAGAGTCCGATAACGAAATCAGCCTCTGCAGCCAGGTTGAGCCTCTTTTCGATGACATCCCAGGGCGTCAGGAGGTCGCTTAAGCTGATCACTGCAAAGTCCGTGACCACGGGAGCTCCGAGCAGGCTTGCTCCGGCAAGGACAGCCGTTACCCCGGGCAGGATCTCGATGTCCACGTCAAGGTTCTCGTGTTCTGCAACCTCCAGCACAATGCCTGCCATGCCGTAGACGTTGGTGTCACCCCCGCTGATCATGACCACGTTTGCATCCTTTGCGAGTTCCACGGCTTTTCGGGCTCTTTCGACCTCTTTCCCCATGAAACTCCGGATTACTTCCTGGGTGCCGAGAAGGCTTTCCATCTGGTCCAGGTATGTACTGTTCCCGAGCACGTAATCAGCGTTGAGGATCACTTCCCGGGCTTTGATAGTCAGCTGTTCCACGGAACCCGGGCCGATCCCCACAACGTAGAGTATTCCACCGGTTTCCTTATCTTGCGATTGCGATTGTGACTCTGCCATAGACTTTCTTCCTGCAAATCAATTCCTTTTTTTCCGAAAGGGCCAGAGCAGCCGGTTCTGCTACCCCTTTAAGCCCGAAACGAGAAGCTTGAGACGCCGAAGGCGGGTTGTAACTGTTCAGCACCTCATCCGGCACAAATGTTACCGGGATGCCCAGCAGTCCTACCGCTTCCAGTAGCCCCTGTTCATTTTCTTTGAGTTTCGCAGAGGCGAAAGCTGTGATTTCTTCCAGGCTTGCCCCGTACTCTTCGAGAGCCTGCTCCACAGCCTCAATGACTTCTTCTTTTGTTATACCCCTGCGGGTTCCGATTCCTATGATCATCCGTAATCGTAACCTGAATTAACCTGAATTAACCTGTTAACCTTAGATTCATTGACATTATTATCCGTAATCCGGACCTGATTACCCTTTCAGATAAGCTGATCCGTTACGTTAACGGGATTAGCCGTTATCCTGCTTTTTCCTGACCAGCACGGATACGTCCTCGTCCACGACAACGATCTTTGGCCCCTTCACTTCAAGGACCTCGACGTCCCGGTCAAGGAGCGCACAGTTTACGGCGACTGTGGATTCCTTATTGAAAATATCGCAACCAAGCCTATCGGCAATGCCTTCTACGGACGGTTTTCCGTGCACTTCCGTGGCGGTGGTCAGGACCGGGACTGCTCCCAGTTCCGCCAGTTTCTTTGCGATTTCGTTTGCCCCGTGATGGCCGCCAAGGATAGGGATTGCGAAGTTCAGGTTCGAGTCCACAACGACCACGCCGGGGTCCGACCATTTATCCTTGAGAAGGGGGGCTATGTCCCTGATCACTATGCCTGAGGCAAAGACGGCTACGATTGCCCCGTACTTTTCAAAGGCGGTTTCCAATATTCCCTTTTCGTAGAGGAGCAGGTCTGCGCCCAAATGCTCCGCTATCCTGGAAGCGACTTCCCGGTTCCTTTCAAAGGTAATTACAGCGGTTCCTGGGGCACTCCGTATAGGTGTGACCTCCTGTAGTTCTTTGGATCGACTACCCCGCCAATGAGGATCATTGCCGAGCGCTTGATCCCTGCGTCCTTCACCTTCTCCGCTATATCTTCCACGGTCCCGGTGATGACCTCCTCATCTTCCCAGGAGGCATGGAAAACAACCGCCACGGGGGTGTCTTTCGGGCACTGTACCTTTTCCATGATCTCCTTGATTTTCTGGGTGCCCAGGAAAATCGCCATGGTCGTTCCGTAAGAGGAAAGCTCGGGGATAAGGTCTTTTTCCAGGGTTTTCCCTGCGGGGCGGGTGATAATCAGGGTATCGGAGACCCCGTTTAAGGTCAACTGGGTGTTCAGGGCAGCTGAAGTTGCAAAGACCGAGGAAACTCCCGGGACCCTTTCAACCTCGATATCGAATTTCTTCAGCTCTTCCATCTGCTCCACGATGGACCCGTAGAGAGAGGGGTCCCCGCTGTGGAGACGTACCACGAATTTACCGGCATCGACGGCGTCCACAATAATCTTCGTGGTTTCGTCAAGGGTCAGCCCGTAGCTGTCCACAGTCTCCCCGTTCGTATAGTCCAGGACTATGGGGTTTACAAGGGACCCGGCATACATTACAAGGTCCGCCTTCTCAAGCAGTTCGCGCCCCAGCACGGTAATTAATTTGGGGTTTCCGGGGCCTGCCCCAACAATATATACTTTCCTTTCCATCTGACCATTCCCTTAGCATTCTTTGTAAATTAAAACTTGCCCGGAGACCGCAATTTCAGGGCACCGGTGCAAAAAATCAATCATTTCTTTCCATAAACAATGCTGAAATAGTTCCCTTTTTCAGGGATCTCTTCTTTCTTGCCAATAATCACTTCATCGTCCGAAAAAAGCTTTTCTGCAAAGATGAATTCCCTGTAACCTTCAGCTTCAAGCGTTTCGATTATCTGTTTCGGTTTTGTGGCTTTCAGGTGGATCTTATACCCGATTTCCGAGCCGTCACTGACCTCAAAGGAAGTTTCAACCGCCACATCGGTCCTGGCAGCAAAGGATGTGATGGAACTGATACCCGGGATGGTTGAAACTTCAACATCCGGATAATACCTGCGCATGACCTTTTTCAGGTGGGTGAAGGTAGAGAAAAAATTGGGGTCGCCTATGAGCCCGAAAGCTACGGTCCCATTCCTGGCTTGCTCCGCAACCTTATCGGCGTTTTCTTTCCAGAGGGCGTTTAAGGCCTCGAGGTCCCTGATCATTGGAAACTCCAAAATTTCGGAATCTGCGTAGGGGGCCACAAGCTCCTGTGCCATGCGTCCGGGCACGTAAACCTTATCGCTGTTTTTCAAAACATTCACTGCTTTCAGGGTCAGAAGTTCAGGGTCTCCGGGACCAAGTCCTACTCCTATTAACATCTTATCGCTCCATAAACTGTTAAATATAAACGTAAAATAATCAGATAAGCATAATATTACCAGATCAAACGTAAATTATCAGGTAAACGCAAATTATCAGGTAAACGCAAATTATCAGGTAAACGTAAATCATCAGGTAAACGCAAATTACCAGATAAAACGTAAATTATCAAAGATGATCACAAAGCATGAAATTCAGTTATTCAGCTTTTTCCGACAATAATATACACCGGGTTTTCAGGCTTGAACATTGTCTCCCCTGCAATCGGGGCACTTCTTGAGACCACCAGGTGGATGACTTCATCAAAAATCCCGAGTTTCTTCATGGCCTCGATTGTCCTGACAACAGTCTCGATCCGGACGGCATTTACCACAATGCTCCTGGCATTATTCTGAACCAGTTTTTCGAGCACGGTGCCAATGTTCTTTGTCCCGCCAACAAAAGCGCAGTCAATAGAATCAATGAGTTCACCACCCAGAATTTCCGAGGCTTCTCCGGCAAAAATCCTGCCGTTCTCAATATTGAAATTTTTAAAATTCGCTTCCGTGGCCCTTAGAGCCTCTTCCCGGGCATCGATTGCATAGATCGTAAGACCCCGGGCAAGCCGGGTTGCTGCAATTGATACCGAACCCGTACCGCAGCCTACATCTGCAAACCGGTCCCCGTCCCGAAGCCCGAGCTTTGAGAGGGATACCGCAATGATTTCCGGTTTTGTCGGACCGCCGCTAACACCTACTATTTCGGACATTTTCCACCTGGGTAAAAGTAATGCAAATAAATCAAATGTAAATTAAATATGTGCCGGATGCAAATTTGAATTGAAACAAATTAACTATACAACAAATTAACATCATACAGCAAATTAACATCATACAGCAAATTAACATCATACAGCAAATTAACATCATATAATTCTGAGCAAGTCAGGCATGAGATATTATACAACAATAAATATAAATCATACACCTGAAATCTGCGGAGATATAAATATAATTTGTTCTAGATATACCTTATTATCAGCAGTAGGGGCTTGCCAGGAAAGTAAACTTTCATGCAAGAAAAAAATGTTTGGAAAAAATAATCCATGGGAAAGTTCGTATCTACTGACAGATCACTGATCGAGAGGAGATACATTAAGAAAATATTTACCAGACATGATGGGAATTGCCCCTTTGAGCTAAAAATGAAAAACAATATGATGGGAGAGATTTTTGAATATTACCCGTATATCCTTGAAAAAAATGTTTTTATAAATAGAAATATATTTTTAAAATAGAAGAAAGACATTTTAACCATAAAAGCATACATTTATGCTGGCAATTTGACCTGAAAAGACAAACATCGAATCAGGTAGACCTGAAAAGGGGATTTTCAGGTTAGAAACGGGACAATTTCTCGCTTAGTAAGGAACGGGATAATTTTTCACTTAGTAAGAAACGGGACAATTTCTCGCTTATTTAGACTGGTTTTTCCGACTTTATACCACATAACGACATTTTTTTAGAGAGGAATGGGAACCCCCCAACAGTGTAAGCCCGCCCCCCCGATGCAGGCCACTGTTATCTGAAAATACAGGAGGAAAAGTGATGAAGGTTTACGAATCATATGACGATTTACCCAAGTTAAAGCTGCCCTACGGAAATGAGATATTCATCAGTGACAGCACTATCCGCGACGGCTCCCAGATGCCAGGGATAGTCCTGACCAGGGATCACAAGCTTCAGATCTACGAGTACCTCCACGAGATAGGAATTGAAAAACTGGAAGCTTTTGTCTTTAACCAGAGAGATAAGGACGCCGTAAAGCTCATGTTTGACAGGGGATACGAGTGCCCCGAGATAACGGGCTGGTCAAGGGCTTCTCGCGGAGACATTGATAAGATTCTGGAAGTTGACGGACTCGAAGAAACAGGAATATTAATGTCGGTCTCGGATACCCACATAAAGTCCAAGATGCGGCTTTCGGGAAGGGAGGAAGCCGAGGAGAAATACCTTGATGCCCTCCAGTACGCCGTTGACCATGGGCTTCGCACCCGGGCTCACCTGGAAGACATGACAAGAGCCGACAACTACAACTTCGTCTTTCCCCTTATCGAAAAAATCATGGAAATCGATCCTGACTGCATTATCAGGGTCTGCGACACCGTGGGGTACGGGCTTCCGTACATTGGAGTTGACGAACCCTACGGCATCCCGAAAATCGTGGAGCACCTCAAAAAAGAGATTGGTGTTAAGAATATCGAGACTCATGTCCATGACGATTACGGGATGGGGACAGCCAGTTCCATCGCAGGGTACTGGCATGGAGCTAACTGGAGCAGTGTAACCTTCCTCGGGATAGGAGAACGTGCAGGAAATACGGGGATGGAAAAAATCCTCCTTTTCCTGGCAGACCGTGTTGAAGGCTTTGAGAAATACAACCTCGAACCCATTTCCCGTTTCACGGACTTCATGGAAAAAGCCCTGGGACTCCGGATCCCGAGAAACAAACCGGTTGTGGGAAAAAATATCTTCGCCCACGAATCAGGGATACACGCCGCAGGCATCCTGAAAAATCCCTTCAACTACGAACCCTATCCTCCGGAACTGATAGGGAGAAAAAGGCTACTCCTCATCGGGGATTCCTCGGGTCTGGAAATAATCCGGCACAAGGTCCAGGAAACCTTAAACGAATTGCTGGGAGTCGAAACAGCCGTAGAAAAAGACGATGAAAGGCTTCTCAACATCCAGCAGGAAATCCAGAAACTCTACGACAACGAAGAGCGGGTCTCCTCCATCTCGGACGAAGAACTCCTGGCCTACGTGGAGAAGTATTTCCTTTGCCAGTCAATCTGTGACCCTGTACACGCAGGGGGTAGAGGGAAGTTTACGAAAAAGAGATGAAGATGAGACCGAAAACCGGAATATAGGAACACGAAAAAAAGAAAAATAAGGAGCAGAACAAGGCTCTAAAGTAGGAGAGCTACCTCGGGAAGTCTCACCGAAAGTCCCTCCGAAAATCCATCGGAGGCTCCCTCAGAGACTCCACAAAGACCCTATTCCGCGTTCTTGCACCTGGTGCATCAGACTTTTTTACTTCAAGATTTCTGCCGTGTACTTTGCGATCTCGTCGGCCATCTCGCTGAGTTTTGCGTTTCCGCCGAGGTCGTAGGTGACGTACTTGCCTTCGGAGACCACGCGTTCCGTGGCTTTGAAGATGGCTTCGGACTTATCCTTTTCACCCAGGTAGTCAAGCATCCAGGCTCCTGCAAGGACGGTTGCAACCGGATTGACTTTGTCCAGACCTGCATATTTGGGGGCTGAGCCGTGGGCGGGTTCGAACATGGCAAAAGAGTCACCGATATTGGCGGAGTAGATCATCCCGATGCTGCCGACCAGAGCCGCACATTCCTCGCTGATAATGTCCATGAAGAGGTTGGTAGACAGGAGGATCTTCTTGTCGAAGATCTGCGGGTTCTTAATAAGCTGCATGGCGATGTTGTCTACGTGGTAGGGCCAGATCTCGATGTCAGGGAATTCTTTTCCGACCTTTTCGACCTCTTCGAGGAAGGTACCACAGGTCTGTTTGAGGATGTTGCTCTTGTGGATGGGGACAACAGTGTCATAGCCTCTCCGCTTTGCTTCTTCAAAGGCGTAGCGAGCAATCTTACTTGAGGAAGTACGGGTGATTTTGCGGATAGCTATCGAAACATCATCCGTAAGTGCGACTTCTTCACCGATGTAGAGGCCTTCCGTCCCTTCCCTGACACAGATGTGTTCAACGTCTCCCAGGGGGGCATTGGAATTCGGGAAAGTCTTTATGGGACGCACATTTGCATAGAGGTCGTACTTTCTCCTGATGGACACGGCCACACTTCTCGGGGAACCGACCCCGCCGGGAGTGGTGGTCGGGCCCTTAAAGGATGCATCAGAACTGTCCAGGATGTCCCAGGTCTCATCAGGGATAAGGGAATTTCCACCGTGCTCTTCCCACCAGGTGGCACCGGCTTCACACATAACGAATTCGACGTCCGTACCTGCGGCGTCCACGACTTTAAGCATTGCGTCGACAAGTTCGGGGCCAACCCCGTCACCTTTGATTACTGCTGCGGTTTTACTCATATTATCACCATTTCAGGTCACCGTGTATCAGGTAACCATGCGTTTGGTTTCTTATTTGAAGAATGGTAGCGCTTGATAAGCTGGAAAAGGAAAAAGACATTTCAAAAAATTTGACTCAAAATTACTTGATTGCTTCTCGGGTACTCAACAGCAAGCTACCTATTTCAAGTTTTGGGTGCTAATATATCCGGGACAATACGTCTACGAAAATGTAGCGAAAAAGGCCACAAACCTGAAAACCCGGAAAATTAACAGCCCGTGAAAATGCATAAAAATATTCAAGATGAAAAAAAGAACTTCCAACAAAACCTATTTTTGAGAAAGATTCAAGCAAAGATAAAGCAAGACTAAAGCAAAATATGAGGACGAAAAATGCCCGCAAAAATCCCGATTACCGACAACCACATGCATATAGACCCGAGAGCAAGGGGACTTGCCGCCGTAAAAGACTTCCAGAACGCAGGGGGGACTCACATAATCCTGGTCACCAAGCCGACCTGGACCCTGGGGATCACGGTAAAAAAGCCCGAGGATTACCTTCCCGTCTTTGACGAGACCGTGGAAATCGCCGCAAAAATCCGGGAGATGGGAGTTGGGGCATTTCCCGTGCTTGGGGTACACCCTGCAGAGATTTCAAAACTCGCAGAGTACATGGAACTCCGGGAGGCTGCCGAGCTCATGAAAAAAGGACTTGAGCTTGCGGCAGGCTACGTGGAAAAAGGTCTTGCAGTGGGAATAAAATCAGGACGCCCGCACTACCCCGTACCTGCAGAGGTCTGGGAAGCCTCAAACAAGATCATGGAACACGCCTTTTCCCTGGGAAGAGACCAGGACTGTGCAGTCCAGCTCCACACCGAAAGCGTCGAGGAGCCGGAACTCACCGATATTGCGGAGCGGGCAAGGAAAACCGGGATCAAAATGTACAGGGTGGTCAAACACTATGCCCCGCCTCTCGTTAACACCTGCGAAAAACTGGGAGTCTTTCCCGGAGTGATCTGTTCCAAAGGAGCGGTTGAAAAGGCCCTTGAAGAAGGTACCCGCTTCATGATGGAAACAGACTATATCGATGATCCTGAAAGGCCCGGCGCGGTACTTGGCCCGAAAACAATCCCTCGCAGAACATTAAAACTGGTTCAAGAGCACGGGGAAGAACCTTTCTGGACCATCCACAAGGAAAATCCTGAAAAAGTGTACGACATTGAGATCGAACTGTAAAGGGAAGGAAAAAGGCAGGCAGGTAGGAAACTGTACAGACCAGGACCTAATTGAAGAGAAAAACAGAAAAAAATAGAGGAGAGAAGAAGAGAAGAAAAAGGGATGAGATAAGGGAGTAAAAAATAAAGGGAAATGAGAAAAAGGAGAGATAAAGAACTCTCCAGCCTACATTCCAGTCTGGATTACTGAGGTGTCAGGATTGAAAGCCGATACCCCGGAATTCACCTTTATATTGATTTATCTATTTTAATTACCTTATCTTAGTACCTTATTTTACATACCCAACTTTAATACCTGATATGTAATACCTGATCTTAATTACCGTAACCTAATTACCGTAACCTAATTACCGCAACCTAATTACCGCAACCTAATTACCGTAACCTAATTACCGTAACCTAATTACCGTAACCTAATTACCGTAACCTAATTACCGTAACCTGATTACCGTAACCTAATTACCGTAACCTAATTACCGTAACCTAATTACTGTAACCTAATTACTGTAACCTAATTACCATGTCTCAGCGGAGAATTACTTCCTCTTGATCTTAACGATATCCCCGAGGGTCGTATCCGTCTTAAAGTGGGAGACCTCCTGATCCGAACTGGAAACCCGCTCCGTTAGCTTGATGTTGAGGGTGTGCTCAAGTTTCTTGCGCACGGAGTCTTCGGGCACGATCTCTTTTCGTTCTATTTTCTTAATGAGGGATGCTTTTTCTTTAATTTTGACAGCCAGCTCTTCCTGAGACCAGCCATGAGATTCCCGGGCTTCCCGGAGAATATGTTCATAATTTTCTACAAGTTCATCCTTTAGAATGTCAAAGTAATTCTTTTGGGGCCTCTTTGTAACCCGTGGTGCCGTTCGAGCCACCGGAGAGACTTTCCTGGAAACAGGGGCTCTCTTATTGACAGGCTGCCCATATGGAGCACACTTTGGACATACCTGAAGTTCACTATTGTCTATGGTAACGCTTATCGGCTTTTCACGGATCTCTGCACCACATATTTCGCACTGCATATTGATCACTTCGAAAACGCTATATACGGTACGAACTTAAATATTATTCGGAGCTCCATGACGGAAAGTACCAAAAGTAAGGATGAAAACATGCGCAGTCACGTTGTGAAGTCCGGACCTGTGTATGACGGAATCGAGACTGGCGGGATGGAAGAGTCATCAGAGAACCTTCAAGACCGCATGAGACAGCTTGAAAGCCGCAACACCTATCTGGAAGAGCAGTGTAGCCAGATCGAATCAGAAAAGCGCTATCTGGAAAACCAGAAGATCAAATATGAAAGGGAAATCCGGAAGCTACAGTCTGAACTGGATCGCATGAAGACCTCACCTCTGATCATTGGTACGGTTATCGATGTGATCAAAAACGATCGGATCATTGTGAGGAGCAGTAACGGACCCCAGTTTCTGGTAAACGTGTCCCAGTACATTGACGAGAAAAAACTGGCCCCGGGATCAAAAGTCGCCCTGAACCAGCATACCCTTGCGATTGCTGAGGTTATTCCCTCTACGGAAGAGCCTTTTGTAGCTGCGATGGAAGTCCTCGAAACAGTGGAAGTGGACTACGGCCAGATCGGCGGGCTAGAGGACCAGATCCAGGAACTTCAAGAAGCAGTGGAACTGCCGCTTATCGACCCGGAACGCTTTTCCCGCATAGGGATAGAACCTCCCAAGGGAGTGCTTCTTTTCGGTCTCCCGGGAACAGGTAAGACCCTGCTCGCAAAAGCCGTGGCTCACAGGACGAAAGCGACCTTCATCAGAGTAGTCGGCTCGGAACTTGTGCAAAAGTACATAGGGGACGGTTCCAAGCTTGTCCGGGAAATTTTCGAAATGGCCCGTAAAAAAGCCCCGAGTATTATATTTATTGACGAACTGGACTCGATTGCAGCCAGGCGTCTGAACGAAACCACCGGCGCAGACCGGGAAGTCCAGAGGACGCTCATGCAGCTCCTTGCGGAAATGGACGGGTTTGACAAGCGGAAGAACGTCAGGATCATTGCAGCAACTAATCGCCCGGACGTCCTTGACCCGGCAATTCTCAGGCCGGGCCGCTTTGACAGGCTGGTGAACGTCCCGATGCCCGGACCCGAAGCCAGGGAAAGGATCCTCCAGATCCATAGTAAAAACATGACCCTTACCGAAGGCATCGATTTCAAGAAGCTCGCAAGACTCACAGAGGGCATGAGTGGAGCGGACCTAAAAGCAATTGCCACGGAAGCGGGGATGTTTGCAGTCCGGAAGGACGGGCAGGCAGTGGAGATGGAAAACTTCCTGGAAGCGGTAGATAAGGTCTCAATGACTGCAAGTACGCAGAAAATGAATCAGGTCGAGCTGGCCGAAACTATGTTTGTCTGAAACCGGGGGTAGAAAGCCCCCAGGAGCATTTTTTAATTCAGGGCCCGATGGATACCTATGACAGCATGTTCCCTAAAAAAGCAGTTTCCGGAAAAAATCCTGAAAAACGGATCTTAAAAAATATTCGGGGGAAACGATCCTGAAAAAATGTGTCTTGAAAAATAATCAGGGAAAACAATTTCTGAAAAACGATTTCTGAAAAACTGTGAAAAGATTTCTGAAAAACTGCGAAACGATTTCTGAAAAACTGCGAAACGATTTCTGAAAAACTACTTTTTGGGAACCGGTAAACTATTTTTGCAATTTCAACATAAAGAAAAGCGTGGAATCGGATTTTCATATCAAACCAGAGATCCGGATCCTCGGGATAGATGACTCGGCTCTCATTACAGAAAAAATAATGATAGTTGGGACTGTATTCAGGGGAGGGGACTGGATGGACGGGGTCCTGCGTTCGGAGATCACCCGAGACGGGCTTGATGCAACCGAGGTCATCAGCCGAATGGCAAAGGAAAGCAAGCACTACGGGCAGCTCAGGGTGATCATGCTGGACGGGGTTACGTACGGAGGCTTCAACGTCGTTGACATTGTGAAGCTTCACGAAGAAACAGGGCTTCCCGTAATTGTGATCATGCGCTCGTACCCGGACTTTGAAAAAATAAAAGCCGCACTTAAGCACTTCCCTGACGGGGAAGAACGCTGGAAAATAATAGAGAAAGCCGGGAAGATCGAAAAGGTCGTCACGAAAAACAGGGAAAATCCCGTGTATATCCAGAAAAAGGGAATCGGGCTCAAAAGCGCGGAGAAAATAGTCAGGCTCACAGCAATAAGAAGCAATATCCCGGAACCCCTTAGAGTAGCCCACCTGATTGCGACAGGAATTATTTTAGGGGAATCGAGGGGAAAAGCATAAACACACAGGGCAAAAACCCGAAGGATTCAGCCTTGCAAAAAAACCTTGCAGGGTCCACAAGGCCGGACCTGAAGTTATAGAAGCTAGATATGAAACACTAGAAGCCAGCCCCTGGATATTAGAAGCCGTAACAGGTTAATAAGGGGTCATAAAAAAGAAAAGGAAGAAAAAATCCGGGGCAAAAGGGAAAAATAAAAATAGAAGGACGCCTTCAAAAAATATAAAATCTAAAAAAATATACAGCTTTCCAAAAAAAATAAGAGAAGATCCGAAAGAAAATCGGGAGAAAAAGACATTAAGAGAGGGACAAGCGACCAAAAAAAGCAATTTGAAGAGGGGAATCCAAAAACATTGATAAAATTTTTAAACGATGAACATCTAAACCAGAAACCTGGAAAAGGAAAACTCTTAAATTGGAAACTGTATATGTGATGTTTAAAAATAATTTTATCCTTCAATACTATTCACTAAGCTATTCACTAAGTGATTACCCTACAGGTCGGAGGAAAACAGTAGCATGAGATCCATTGTGGAAGAAGCCCTTGCTCGATCTGCCCAGGAAGGACGTGGCGGGCAGGGAGAGTATTTAAACCCTGATAACTCGAACGAAAACGACGAAATCAACGCCGAACTCGAAGAGATCCTGAAAAGCCTTCAAACAACCATCAAGGTCGTTGGCTGCGGAGGCGGCGGTTCGAACAGCATTCAGCGCATGCTGGGGGAAGGAATCCAGGGAGCGGAAATGGTTGCCCTGAATACCGATGCCCAGCACCTCCTCCATGTACACGCTAAAAAAAAGATCCTTATAGGGAAAAAGAAAACCCGCGGACTTGGAGCAGGCAGCCTCCCCCAGATCGGAGAAGATGCTGCAATCGAGAGCATCGATGAAATAAACAAGATTGTCGAAGGCGCGGACATGGTCTTCATAACGGCAGGCATGGGAGGAGGAACCGGAACAGGATCCGCTCCGGTCGTGGCTGAAGCTGCCAGGGACGCAGGAGCCCTTACAATCGCAGTCGTCACCCTCCCCTTCAGTGTTGAAGGCCATATCCGCCGGACCAATGCCGAAGCAGGGCTCGAACGCCTCAGAGACGTTGCAGATACCGTGATTGTGGTCCCCAACGACAAACTGATAGAAGTTGTCCCGAGGCTTCCGCTGCAGGCGGCTTTCAAGGTATCGGACGAAATCCTGATGAGGGCCGTAAAAGGCATCACTGAGCTTATAACGAAGCCGGGCCTTGTCAACCTTGACTTTGCGGACATCAGGACTGTCATGCAAAACGGAGGCGTTGCTATGATAGGACTCGGGGAATCCGACGGCGAGAACAAAGCGGTGGAATCCGTGCAAAAAGCCCTCAGAAGCCCCCTTCTTGACGTTGACATCTCAGGCGCGACCTCTGCCCTCGTGAATGTGGTAGGAGGCCCTGACATGACCATAGCCGAAGCAGAGAACGTGGTCCAGGAAGTTTACAACCGGATAGACACCAATGCCCGCCTGATCTGGGGTGCCCAGGTCGACCCCGAACTTGAACAGACCGTGCGTACAATGATCGTGGTCACCGGAGTTACCTCCGCCCAGATTTACGGGCACGGAAACGACAAAAACGTCACCCTCAAATACGGGATAGACTTCGTAGAGTGATAGGGCTTAAAAAGCAGAAGATCAGGGATAAAAAAGACCGATTGGATAAATGTACTGTCTTCCTCTCCTTAAGGGAAAAAATAAAGGGTAAAAATCCAATCGAAAACTATTTTTATGGTAAATAACGTATGATGCCGATACGACTCGGCATCAAAAAAACATTTCAGGATACTGATGAGGATACTGATCCAGATACTGATGCGGTTTCGAATTTAAAGTAGACGAAAGGTCCGAAAATCGAAACCACCTGATGTTTTAAGGCCTGAATCAGTGATATCTTAAAATAAGAGGAATTAGTAATATTACCCACTCGGACCATCCCGAACAGAGCCCGGACATCCTTGCGTACAGGGCAAACATATCCCGTCATGGGGCGTAAGGGGAGGAGCCGGAAGCGTATTTATATAACAATTCCGATTATCAAAGAGTAGTACAGAAAACCTGGATGTGAATCATTTGGCAGAATCCATGTTTGAACAGAAAATAAGTACAGAACGCATTGGTCAGGTAATCAGGGCACACCTGAGAGTCCTGAAACTTACTAAAAAACCGTCCAGGGAAGAGTTCTTGACCATTGCTAAAGTTGCAGGTGCCGGAATCCTGGCTGTGGGTGCAATAGGCTTCATTATCTATGTACTGTTGACAATGTTGCCCCAGTGGGTGGCTCAATGAGTGAGGAGTCCCAGATATTCGTTATCAAGACCACGGCAAACCAGGAAAGATCAGTAGCTACAACCCTTGCAAGAGTTGTGAAGAAAGAAAGGTCCGACATAAGGGCAATCCTGGCTCCGGATGAGCTGAAGGGATACGTCCTTGTAGAGGCCCCGCAATCCGGAATAGTGGAACTGGCAATCCAGACCATTCCTCACGCAAGAGCTCTTGTCAGGGGAAGTTCCACGATTGCCGAAATCGAGCACTTCCTGAAACCGAAGCCTGTGGTGACAGGCATCAAGGAAGGAGCCATAATAGAAGTAACCTCCGGACCCTTTAAAGGCGAGAAAGCCAGGGTCAAGCGGGTTGACGAAGGGCACGAAGAAATTACGGTGGAACTCTTCGACGCAGTGGTCCCGATCCCCATTACAATCCGTGGGGATACCGTGAGGGTACTGAAAAAAGAGTTTGAAAGGTAAGGAAAAAGGACATAGGGCACTATCGAGAGTTAAAAGCCCGAAATATTCCGCTTATTAATTACTCACCAGTACTCAATAACCAGTACTTGATAACCAGTACTTAATAACCAGTACTTGATAATCAGTACTTAATAACCAGTACTTGATAACCAGTACTTAATAACCAGTACTTGATAATCAGTACTTAATAACCAGTACTTGATAATCAGTACTCGATAGAAAATAAAGGAAAATTCAAGCAAAATTATAATTATACTTTATCAAAACCGGTGATACTCAGATGACAAGTATTGTTGAAGCACTTGTCCCGGGTGGAAAAGCAAACCCAGGACCCCCCTTAGGTCCGGCACTTGGTCCCCTCGGGGTCAACATAAAAGAAGTAGTCGACAAAATCAACGAGAAAACCAGGGATTACAACGGGATGCAAGTCCCTGTAAAGGTAATCGTTGATGACAAGAAAAACGTTGAGATCGAAGTTGGTACCCCTCCGACCTCGGCCCTGGTAATGCAGGAAGCCGGGATCAAGAAAGGATCGGGGACTGCGGGAAGCGAAGTTGTTGGCAACTTGAGCGTCCAGCAGGTTGCGAAGATTGCCCGTATGAAAAAGGATGACATCCTTTCCTATGACCTCAGAGCTGCAATGAAAGAGGTTATGGGGACCTGTGTTCCAATGGGCGTAACCATCGAAGAGATGGATGCCAGGGAATGCCAGAAGGCACTCGACGAAGGCAAGTTCGATGACGTACTTGCTGGCGAAGAGTGGTAAAACCTTCAACCCTTCCTTTTTATCCGGGACACCCAATCCACACCAATAGTTTTAAATGGGATACCACTAATAGCTCAGAAGCTTTGACCAGCACCCCCCGGGACAGTGAAAAAGCTAGAGAGCTATAAGTGGCTTACTGTTATGTGAGTTATATAAATTAACAGTAATGGGACCCGAAATCCCGGGCAGCCAACTATCGACAAACCGTAGTAAGCCGTAGCGGCTGATGGACAACTCAGTTCAACACTACGGAGAGGAGCAAGATGGTAGAAAATCATATACTGGAAGCCGTCAAGAAAGTACTTGAGGAATCTCCAAAGCGCAATTTTTCGGAAAGCGTGGACTTGGCGATTAACTTAAGAAACCTTGACATGAACCAACCAAAGAACAGAATTGACGAGGAAGTAATTCTTCCGTATGGGCTCGGAAAAGACCTTAAGATAGGCGTTTTTGCAAAAGGTGACGTGGGACTCAAGGCAAAGGATGCCGGTGCCGCGTACGTTATTTCTGATACTGAGCTTGAGGAATTGATCGGCGACAAAGCAAAGGCAAGGTCTCTTGCAAACGAATGTGACATCTTCATCGCAGAAACCCAGTTCATGCCGATAATCGGTAAGAACCTTGGTATTGTGCTTGGACCCAGAGGGAAGATGCCGATCCCACTCCTGCCAAACAAGGACATAGGCGAATTGATCCAGAGCAAGCAAAATGCGGTAAAGCTCAGGTCAAAGGACAAGCTCACTTTCCACGTAGCTGTCGGCAGGAGAACCATGGACTCAGATGCCCTGGCAGAGAACGTCGAGACTATTGTGACCAGGGTGGAGCGCTCCCTTGAGAAGGGTAAGCACAACATGAAGTCTATCTATGTCACGACAACTATGGGCAAATCCGAGAGGGTGGTGTAAATGGCTGAGGAGAAGCATCATACCGAACATACCCCCCAGTGGAAAAAGGATGAAATCGAGAACATAAAAGAGCTCATCCAGTCCCACAGCATTTTCGGAATGGTGGGGATTGAAGGTATCCTTGCAGCCCAGATCCAGAAGATGCGTAGAGACCTGAAGGACGTTGCAGTGCTTAAGGTTTCCAGAAACACACTCATCGACCGGGCTTTAAGCGACCTCGGGGAAAACATTCCCGAGATGAAAAATCACATTGACAGCCAGACCGCCCTGGTTTTCACAAACGAAAGCCCCTTCAAGCTTTACAAACTGCTCGAAAGTACCAAGACCCCGTCTCCAATAAAAGGAGGCGCAATCGCCCCCAGTGACATTGTTGTCCAGAAGGGGCCGACCAGTTTCCCCCCTGGCCCGATCCTCGGTGAATTCCAGAGTGCCGGGATCCCCGCAGCAATCGAAGCGGGAAAGGTTTCCATTAAGGAAAAGAAAGTGGTCTGTAAGGAAGGCGAAGCCGTCCCCCAGAAGCTTGCAACGATGCTTGCAAAACTGGAGATCTACCCCCTTATAGTCGGTCTGGACTTGAGGGCGGTTTACGATGACGGGACTATTTACAAGCCTGAACTCCTTGCAATTGATGAAAGCAAGTACTTTGCAGACATCACAAGAGCAGCTCAGAACGCATTCAACCTCTCTGTTAACACGGCATTCCCAACAGGTGCAACCGTTAGTACCCTGCTTGCAAAGGCCTTTGCAGAAGCAAAGAACCTGGGTGTCAATGCTGTGATCCTTGAACCGGGAGTCATGGACGCCCTGCTTGGCAAGGCACATTCCCAGATGACCTCTGTCGCATCCAAAGCCGCAGACAAGGACGCAAACGCAGTAGACGACGAACTGAGAGAAACTCTCGGAGCCGCCGCAAACGCAGCCGCTGCAGCCGCCACAAGCGCTACAGTTGAGGAAGCTACTGAGACTGAAGAGGAAGAAGCAGAAGAGGAAGAAGAGGACGGTTCCGAAGAAGACGGAATGGCTGGCCTCGGAGCCCTTTTCGGATGAACAAATTTACAATTTACGCTAATACAAATCTAGGTGATCAATGATGGAATACATATACGCAGCACTCTTATTGCACAACGCAGGTAAGGAAGTTACTGAAGACGCAGTCGTTGCCGTCCTTACGGCAGCAGGTATCGAAGTGAACGAAGCCAGAGCAAAGGCACTTGTCGCAGCCCTTGACGGTGTGGACATCGAAGAAGCAATTGCACAGGCAGCATTCGCAGCACCCGCAGCAGCAGCAGCACCCGCAGCAGCAGCACCCGCAGCAGCAGCAGAAGCTCCTGCAGAAGAAGAGGAAGAAGAGGAAGACGACTCCTCCGAAGAAGACGGAATGGCCGGTCTCGGCGCCCTCTTTGGGTAAATTCGATACAAGGTGTTCGCCTCAGGGCGAGCACACTTTTTTTTGGTTTTGATAACTTTTGAATAATTTTAAGAATTGCGAGATCCCCACACTTAAGTTCCTCAACTTTTTCAAATCCGCCTTACCTTTTTAGCTTACGGATTACAAAAAAGCTATAATAAAAAAGCCCATGAATAGAAGACATTCTTTTGTTAAAAACAAAATTTTGTTAAAACCAGAAAAATGATCTCCCATGTCCCGATTCGACCCCCTCCTCGCAGCAAGAGCTCTCTGGCAGATAAGAGTGAAAAAACGCCCCTTCGTAATCTCCCACGGCGTAAACGCCCGCTGCAACATGCGCTGCAGTTTCTGCGAATACTGGAAGGAAACGGGAGAAGACCCGAGCCGTGAAGAGGTCTTCAAAATGCTCGAGGACGCAAAAACCTTCGGGATCGGAGTCTACAACTCCTGGACAACCGAACCCCTCCTCCGAAAAGACCTCCCTGAAATCATGGCCCACGCCAAAAAACTCGGCATGATAACCTCCATGGTCACAAACGGCAAACTCCTCCATAAGCGGGCGCACGAATTGAAGGACGTGGACTTTCTCTCCGTCTCCGTGGACGGGATAAAAAGCTACAGAGAAATCCGGAACATGGACTTCGAAGACCTCATGAAGGGACTGAAAAAAGCCATCGAAGTCAGGGAGCAGCAGAACAAGGAAAACCCCATCCTGATGAACTGCGTGCTCAGCAACAAGAACCTCGTCGACATCGAAGCCCTCATTTTGCTTGCAAAAGACCTGGGCACAAAAATCTCCTTCGAACCCGTCCACGAATTCCCGGGAATCAACAAAGAAACCTGGGACGAAATCGGAATCCGCGACAAAGAAAAATTCCGCAAAGTTGTGGACAGGATAATCGAGCTAAAAAAACAGGGCTACCCCATCATCAACTCCAAAACATACCTGCGCATGGTCAGGGACGGGAACATGGACTACACCTGCCGGGCAAGCAGCGTAATCATCAACGTCACCCACGACGGCACGGCGGAAACCTGCAGGGTGCAGCACGAGCCGCTCGGAAATGTGATGAAGGACGGGTTTGAAAAAGTCTGGAAGGATTCGGCCCAGCGCAGAGACGAGATCGTGAGGAACTGTGAGGGGTGCCTCTTTTTCGGGTATGCAGAGAACAGTTTGATGCAGGGGTTTAATCCGGAAGTTTTAATGTGTTACGAGTGGATGTAACAGCAGAGTTGCGGCTCTGCAGTGCGCGGTCCTTTTCGCTCGCCCGAGTTGCGCTTCGGGATCACAGAAAATCGGAGATTTTCTGGGAGTTGCACTGCAAGTGCAACAGCACGGTGTCCTTTTCGCTCGCTCCGCTCCCTCAAGAGGACTGAAAACCGGTTCGGGAATAAGTTTTTGGAATGAAAAACAGGCCAACCGGAATACCTTACCAAATGTGTCTTGTCACGTTTGCGAAGCAAGCGGCTTTTTCCGGAATGAAATACAAAATTTTACGGCAGATTATTTATTCCACTGCCAGATAATGAAAACTTAGTAGATTTCACTCATTCCGGCCCCTGTCCCAGAATATTCTTTTTAATCCAGAGTCTGAACACGTTATCTGTTATCTCGTACAGGCCTTCTTTTGGTTTGCTGACCGTCATTGTGCTGTGGAGGTCCCGCATGGAGGTTGTGAGGGAGGAGGCGGGTGTGTCCATGGCTTGGGCGATCTGGCTCAGGCGCCTTTGCTTTTCGGCGGAGAGGTATTTAAGGACCTTTTTTTGCTGTTCGCTGAATTTTTCCATGTAGCGGGCTTCGTATTCGCTGTCGAATTCGTCAAGCATTGCGGAAAAAGCCCGGTCTACGTCTTCGGAGCCGATCCGGTTCTTTTCTTCGAGGAAAGCGTCCTGGTAGAGCAGGAAGCCGAGTTTCTGGAAATAAAAGGGGAAGCCTCCGGTCAGTTCGTGGATTTTTTCAAGGGCCTGTTCCGAGATTTTGATTTTCCTTGTTGCGAGCCGGCTCCGGATGTATTTTTTAACATCGGCTTCCTTTATCGGTTTGAGTTCGGTTCTGGCGGCCATGAGGTAGAGGGGGGAACCGGGCTTTAAGAAAATCTCATGCAGAAGGGATATGGAAGAACCTGAGAAAATATACCTGACCTCCGGATGCCTGTCCATCCGGCTTTTCAGCGTGTTGAAGATGCTGCCGTTAAACCGACTGAGTTCCTGGAACTCGTCAAAAGCTATCAATACAGGCTCTTTTATTTCATGAGAGAAGCTTTCAATAAACTCAAAAGTTTCCGCAATCAGGTCCTCCCCTTCCAGTTCATTGTCCCGGAACCTGAGGTAAACCTTCCCCACATGTTCTATGCTGCCCCCGATTTCTGCGAGAGCCCCGTAAGCTGCCGTAATTTTATCCCTGAAGATTCCGGAAAACTTCCGGGCAAGCCCCCTGACCCTGTGTTTTTCTTCATAAGCTTCAACCAGGGCTTGAGTAGTTACCCCGAAAAAATCGGCAAGACCTGTCATTTCCCGGCAGTTGACCGGGACAAAGAGGACCTCTTTTTCCACTGCATATTTGAGGTTTCCGAGCAGGGACGTTTTTCCGATCCTGCGCGGACCAATGATTACATTGTTCTGGGCCTGTTCCAGGATGTCCAGTTTCAGCTTTTGAATTTCCCGCTCCCTTCCGATAAAGTACGGAGGCTCAACTTCCCCTCCAACCACAAACACCTTTTCGGCCATAGAATGTAGTTAAATTTGACGATATTTAAATTTAACTAATAATTTAGTAGTTAATTTTGACTAATGGCTATACGGCACAATTGCAAATTGAAAATAGGAAGCAGCAAGAAAAACACAAAAAGCAAAACACAAAACAAAATAAGAGCTTTGTAAAAACCGCTACCGCCTTCGAAACCTCAGCATTATTGGCATTTGGCCCTACCAGAGGCAGCGGTTCGAATTCTCTTTGTCCGGCAGACACCGGCACTGGACTGCGGTCTGGTCACCACCTGGGCACTGGCACAGCATCCGTAAACACTGTAACTTCGGGCAGTGGCGGAGAACTCAGAAGACGGAAGCCAACGTTGTCGTTGCGGTTGCCGGGGTCGTTCCTGTTGCGGTTCGCTGACCGGCAGTTCCTGGCTTTGTTGTTCCAGTTGCCGCCCCGTATTACCTGGGAAGAGCTATTAACGACCGCTAGCCCGTACTTTATCAGTAAGAAATCAATAAAAATATTATGAAGAATGTAGTGAAATTATATTCACAAAGATGGTTGGCTCAGCACCTTAGTCTAGCGACTGACGTACACTTTGAGCCTTTAGCTTCACCTTTTGGACTCCAACTGTACCTCAATTACTAACTTAAGTGGTAAAGTAGAAACTAGTTAAAGTTTCCTCAAAAGCCGGAAGCCAACTCCACTGTCGCGGCCGCCGTGAGCGTCACGGCCACGGAAGGTCGACCGGCAGCTCCTAGCACTACCAACTCGGCCACCTCCCCGCAGTACACGGGAAGAACTATTTCTATCTTCCCATGCACCTCCATCAGAAGGAGCGCCTTCGTAGTTTTTATGATAAGTATCCTGAACCCATTCCCAGACATTTCCATGCATATCATAAAGACCCCATGGGTTTACTCCCTTCTGCCCAACCGGATGAGTCTCACCACCTGAGTTTTCATCATACCAAGCATAATCTCCAAGTATCGACTCATCATCGCCAAAGGAATACTTTGTAGTTGTTCCGGCACGGCACGCATACTCCCATTCAGATTCAGAAGGCAGACGGTACTTGTCAGTACCTACCATTTCATTGAACTTTTTGATAAACTCCTGAACATCATCCCAGGAAACAGATTCTACAGGCCGGCCATCGCCTTTGAAATAAGAAGGATGACTGCCCATAACTTTTTCCCACTGCGTCTGAGTAACCTGATACTTACCGAGGTAAAAAGGATTTTTAATTGTTACAATATGAACGGGACCTTCACCAACATCCCTACCTATTTCAGATTCAGTCAATCCCATCGGGAACGCTCCTGCAGGGATCGGAATGAATTCCATATCATCTACAATAAGAGGCGAAAGCTTGAACTTACTTCTTTCAGTAGGTGTGACTACAGGCGAAATCTGCAACAATTTGCTGAAATCAAGACCTGAAAGGGTATATTCGGCTACATTTTGCGGGAGATTACCCCCCTCTACACAGCCATACTTCAATAAGCCGATCAACCTTTCATCTTTGATCCACTTATCCAAGTTTTTATCTTCATTTTCCGGCTCCAACGCATATTCCTGTAACTGTTTGAGAAGCATTCTGTTTGAACTGAGAGCCGTAACAAGGGAAGGCCACTTCATGCTTATTGCCACAAATTTTGCAAGTTTTTTGCAGTTCCACATATTCTCAGGAGCTACACCCATATTATAAGAAAAAAGACCTGTGCGATATCCGATAGTTCTATGAAAACGGAACAGGTTAAAAAACTGCTTCATACGGCGGGGGTTTCTATCAATAACAGGAACAATCATTTCCAAAATGTGTTCCGATTCCCCGGATTTTTCATCACAATCATGGTTTATCAGGATCTTTTCCACTACACCTGATTCTTCCTTTGGACCACCCTCAAGTAACCCTTCTTCAGGTTTGACACTTTTGGTACTTTCTGGGAGGTTACTTTCTTCATTATTCTGCAAACTAGATTGGGGAGCCTTAAATTTGCTTAATAATTCCTTTGAAAATTTACTCAATGAATTCCCAGATGATCCAGAGGCTTTTGAGGAACTTTCCTGTTCCTGTTGAGGATATAGAAACTTCTTAAAATCAGCATTTGTGGGACTGGGCACTTTAAAAGGGAGCTGAATAAATTTTTCGATGAAATCATAGCCGTATTTAAGACCTTCAACATCTAAATACGGAAGAATATTTTCATTCCTTGCAGCAAGCCCCGCAGATATGACTTTTCTGTCCATGCCGATGGAAAAATAAACATTTGTATCATCAGAGATCATGAGGTTTAGCGCCTGCATGAGTTCAGCAGCTTTTGGAACTTCACACCTGTCGAGGTCATCAACAAATACATAGACCCTTGAACTTCCGGCATAGGACTCAATTATCTTGCCGAAATCAGAATGAAAATGCTCTATGAAAGATACGTGTTCTTTGTAATTGGGATTAGACACAAATTTACTGAAATTAAAAGGATTTCCAACCACATCTTTAAAATCATTCCAAAAGTACAATATTGGAAGGGCAGGAGCTACAATTTTGGCTAACATTACCAAAACACTATCTGACGATTCACCTGTAGAATTTGAGGATAAAAACTCCACAAACTGAATAGAATAAAAGATAAAAATACAGAGAGCAGAAATAAAAAAAATAATGTGAAGAAAAATTGACTTCTTACTTTTCCATTTAAACTTAAGTCTTAGATACTTTAAATTGAATCGTGCTCTCTGTCTCCCCCACCAAGAAAGCTGTTCTGATAGCTTCTCCATTAAATTAAGGGCAAAAGCAGCCCATAACTCATCTTCTTTTTCAAATCTCCAGCAGTTGAACCATACCGTGAAATATTCTCTTCGTTTTATTTTTGAAAAAATGTATTTCAGAGTAGCTCTTAATTTATATTTAAAGGAACATGGATCAAAAGTTTCATATTCACCACTTTTAGAGAATTTTTCCTTCAAAAAAGATATGATGGGACTTAATTCATCAGGGATTTTGTCTTCACTTTTTGAGAATAAATACTTAAAAAATTTCTCTATTTTTATATCGGACATGTTTCCCTTTTCGATTTCCTTCTTCAATTGTTCCATGAAGGAAGACTTTCCACATCCCCACTGACCCTCAATAGAAAGAGTGATTGGAGCTAAAGTACCCTCGGCAGTAAGAAATTCTGCGATAGCCTCGACGTAAGGTTTGAATCCGAGTGAATCTTCTCCTGCTGCAGTGTCACGCAATAAACAGTAAGACCCTGAGTTCGACTTCTCGCCTGCCAAAAGAATTTAGCCCCATCTTTAGTTCAATTTTCTGAACAGATTCCGAATAAATTTATGCGGAAGATAAGTATTTTTAAACAATATATTCCGGAGGATGTCAATATTGTAAGATTGTTTACCAGAAAGCTGTATAAATATTTACTGAAATATCCAGCCGGATATAAGAGAGAAAAATCAAAATTTAAGGCACATTCTCATGATTTTCTCTTATTATGTATTCCAGAAAAGCCTTACTGCTAAAGGACAATAAAATCAAATCTTACCAAGATCGAACGCAGAATCAGAAGTGCTTATGAACTCTGAAACGTCATCTATTAATTTCAAAACCTCTTCAGGTTTTGGTTCTCTTTCCTTTTGATGTGCACAAAGATTTCTGACATCTCCAAGCCATAGAATATGTCTCCAGAGAGGAACATCAATTATGTTTTCTCTTTTCAGAGCCTCATTATAGTCAGACAAAGTAGGATTTTTCTTACCAACAATTATGTTGTAATTCTCGCACATAGAGTTTAAATGACCTTCTAAAATAACTCCTGCAATGACGCCGGCAGATCTTAAAAAGCCTTTATCATAAAGGTCTCTAGCTTTATCGATTTCATTATCATATAATTCCGCTTTGAGCAGTCCCCTTATATCGGACAATTTCATTTCAATCAATGGTTTCAAGGAATTTAAGATTCCGATTTGCTGCATAAAATTAATCCTGAAGCTGTTATTAGGATCAAAAACTTCCTTTCCACCCCAAGTAGTAAAAGTAATTCCCCGGAAGAAATCCTTGATAGTGTAACAATCAAGATTAAAGTCATCAGAAGTCTTTTTTAATTCGTAAAACTCGATGAATTCTTGAGCCCTCTCAGGAAATAACTGCCTTACAATAGCAAGTGATTCAGTATACCAATTCTGATAGTCCAAAGAATGAATTAAAACTTCGTTAATTTTTAAGTTATCAATTTTGAGTAATAAATTAATACCCTCGGCAGTCAGCCTTTCAATTTCTTTTGTTATCTCATTATTGTTCATTTTATCTTTATTTAATAAGATCACATTGATTTTTAATTTATGTGCAACAGATGGATGTGACGGCAGAGTTTCACCAACTGAGCTGCGTCTCAGCAGTGAGTTTTGCCCATTT
The DNA here is from genome assembly GCA_965601435.1 of uncultured Methanosarcina sp. Taxonomy (GTDB): domain Archaea; phylum Halobacteriota; class Methanosarcinia; order Methanosarcinales; family Methanosarcinaceae; genus MTP4. The sequence goes on along the minus strand of CBFCWE010000013.1, from coordinate 35,536 downwards.
CGCTACATTACGCTTCACTGATGCTAACCTAAGGATTTGTGGGCATAAGTATTGTGAAAAGAAAACAGGGAGACTAGAATATCATATCAAAAGTGTTTGGTTAGATTTGAGGATTAGTTAAATTTAACGATATTCAAATTTAACTACTAATTTAATCGTCAATTGTAACTAATTACTCCTCAAACGGTCCAGAAACCTGCATAAACTCCCTTGGCATTTTTTACCTGAAATCCCGGTTTTCGGAGATTATCCCCAGAGCTCCGGCTGCAACTCTCCTGACCTCGGGATCCAGGTCATTCAACCTATTGACGAGTACTTCGACTGCCTTTTTATCCCCGCTTTTTCCAAGAGCCTCAGCGGCACACTTTCTTACCCAGTGGTTATTGTCATCCAGCATTTTGATTAGCGGGTCTATCACCTGCGGGGCTCTGAGGTTTCCAAGGGCGTATACGGCAGTGATCCTGAGTTCGGGGTCGGGATCTTCAAGCATCCCGAGGAGAGGCTCAAGCGCCCGTTTGTCCCCGAGCTTTCCGAGAGCGTATGCGGAAGCGTTTTTTACTTCGGGGTTGGGATCAGAGAGCTTTTTGACCAAAGGGGATACGGCCCTTTCGTCCCCGAGGTTCCCGAGGGCTTCGGCGGCATACTTCCTGATTTCCGGGGAGGGGGAGTCCAGGCTGGAAAGGAGAGGGTTCAGGGCTTTTTTATCTCCGATTTTCCCAAGAGCGGAAAGGGTTTGCTTCTGGAGTTCCAGGGAAGTGCCTGCCATCCTGACGGTTTCCCAATTATCTACCTGAGTATCTTCCAGTTTTTTGAGAAGGACATCTACCGCATCCCGGCTGCCCAGGTTTCCGAGAGCTTCGGCTGCAGTAGCCTGGACTTCGGGGGATTTGTCGTCCAGCTTCCGGATTATAGGGTCAACTGCCCTTTCATCCCCGAGCCTGGCAAGGGCGCGGACCGCCTGCAGCCTGAGCCATTTGTCTTTGTCCTCCAGGCATCCGAGGAGTTCTCCGACCGTATCTTCGTCCCCTATCCTACCGAGCGCCTCAACTGCGGCTTCCCTGACCCGGGAATTATTGTCCTTCAGGCAGGAGAGCAGGGCATGTGCTGCCCTTTCGTCCCCTATGCGGCCCAGCAATTCGGCTGCAGCCAGGCGGACTTCGGGTTTTTCATCATGAAGGGCCTGGATGCACAGCTCCGCATCCCCGGCGCTGAGTCCCTCAGTTTCCGAAAGGTTCCCTTCTTTCAAGTCCCGGAGAAGGGAGGAAATATGGGCAAATTTTTCCGATGAAGTCTTCAGCCCTGAAACGTCACTCAACATCTCCAGGGACAGATAGACAATCGCGATCAGGGAGGCTATCAATGAGAGCAGGGATGCGAAAAGCAGGAGCTTTGCCTTCGTTTCCGGAGGGGAATATATGCTGAAAATGATGAGCAAGAGCCCGTTTAAGTATATGCTTCCTGCCGCGGTGTAGGATACGATTTTCAGAGGAGGTTTTAACCTGTTTGCAATCGAATGGATGCTGTCCAGGTTCCTCTGCAGGGACAACGCAAAAATGGCAATAAACACGGCATATACTGCAGCTATTGACTGCATTACGGCGGAAGGAACCCAGTAGTAATTATTCATACTCTCTGCCCCGGCCCCGGAATCATTTCCGGAAAGAGCAGCATAGCTCAAAATAATTAAAACCAAAAAGAAAAAAACTTCCAGTTTGTAGGTTTTTAGATCAGACAATTTCATATTTAACTTGATACATATATTTGAAGTATTATATAAAAAAGCTGCCCGGATTGAAGCAGAAAACCCCACAGTTTCAGAGAAGGAAAGAAAAACACAAAAAAATACAAAAAAACAAAAACAATAAGCAAAAACAATAAGCAAAAACAAAAACAATAAGCAAAAACAACACAAAAAAAATAAAAACAATAAGCAAAAATAAAAAAAAGAATTTAAATCCGGATATTCACAACACCCTTATTTCCACTGGACCTCCACGTTTGATCCCTAACTGCGACTCGGCGTTTCCCCTGTTCACTGCAAGTTCCAGAAAGCCGTGCATTCCAATCAGGGCAAGTGGTTTTCCCTGCCTGACCAGGTCATAAGTCTCCACGAAAGGAAGTTTCCAGCCGTTAACTTCCACCTTTGAGCCGAAACAACAAAGGTCCAGAACTACTTCTTCCGGGATGTTCGTGATTATGTTTCCGAAACTGTCTGCAAGAAGAGCTTCCCCGGAGAGGGTGCCTCCATTGACCTCGAAATTCCCGAAATTAAGGTCCGTGAAATCAGATACTTCGAGCCCCAGCTTTTCAATAGGAAGTCCGGCTGCAAGATGCTTTCCCGCGTGTGTAAAGACCTCGCTGCCGCAGACATTGTCCGGGGGTTCGGGCTCAGGGGAAAGGTTCAGGTTCCTGATTTCAAACACGTTCACATTACCCAGCCGGCGGGCAGCGGGAAGCAGGAGGCCGTTGTCGGGACCGACAAAGAACTGTTTTTCACCTTTGCGCCCGGCTGCTACGGCAATGGGTCGGCAGGATACTCCGGATTCGGATCCGGATTCGACCACGCCCAGGTGAACGGTCTTTGCCGGGAAATAGGGGACAATGGAATAGAGGACAAAAGCCCCTTCCCGGATACCCGAATGCGGGATCGAATGGGTTATGTCAATAATACGACCTTCGGGGAGTTCCCCCTTAAGCTCGGCTTTCACGGTTGCGGGATAAAGATCCCCAAAATCAGTAGTAAGCGTTATTAAGGACACTAAAGATCACCACTCCACCTGTATTTTATAAACGGGGAAGAATATAAAAACTTCCCACACAGGTAGTGTGGTTTTAAGAAAAGGTCGGATTTAAAAGCCAGAATCCGAAGAATCGGACTCCACCTGTAAGGGAAAAGAGGCAGGGAATTTCAGAGGATATTCAAACCACTCTTATTTCCACGGGGTCCCCGCCTACAATCCCGAAATAATGCGCAGCGCTCCCCTGGTTAACCGCAAGTTCGAGAAAGCCGTGGCTGCCGATAAGGGCAAGAGGTTCTCCTTTTCCTGCCATGCCGTATGTCTGCACGAAAGGTACCTGCCTGCCGTTTACTTCAAACAGAGAGCCGTAATCACATAGTTCCAGGATCAGGTCTTCAGGGACGTTTGTGACAACATTTCCGAAGCTGTCGGAAAAGAGCACTTCCCCGAAAACAAAGCGCCCATCGATTCCGAAGTTCCCGAAGTCAAGGTCCACGAAATCCCCGGTCTTTGGTCCCACCTCCCCTACGGGGACACCCATGGAAAGGCGAGCCCCGACCGGTGCGAAGATGTCCCGGCCGTGGAAGGTTGCGGAGACTCCGGAATGGAGGATCAGGTCAAGGTTCGTGATCTCATACACTTCCATACCCCCCAGGCGGCGGGCTGCAGGGATCAGGAGGCCGTTGTCAGGGCCCACAAAAAACTGTTCATTCCCTGCGGAACCGGCTTTCACGGCAAGAGCCCGGCGGGCAGTCCCGACCCCGGGATCGACAACCCCCACATGCACGGTTTTTGCAGGAAAATAGGGCACAAGGGAATAAAGGGCAAAAGCCCCTTCCCGGATTCCGGCCCGGGAAATACGGTGAGTTATGTCAACGATCTGTGCCCCTGAATTGATACCCAGGATAACGGCTTTCATGGCTGCGGGGTAAAGGTCCCCAAAATCAGTGGTAAGTGTTATGACAGGCATATACATACATAGGGTAATATATCATAAATACGTTTTCTTTTTCATGAAATCCCGTGAATTAAAAAAAGACCCTATAATAATAGAGTTTCTTGCTATAATGAACCCTCGCCCAAACACAGAAAAGAATTACCTGCAGGCTTTACAGAGCTACACAGAGTTTACAGGAAAGGACCCGGAAACCCTGATTATTGAAGCTGAGGAAGAGATTAGAGCCGGAAAGCTCATGAGGCAAAGAAGTATCAAAAAACACTTAATCACTTACAGGCAACATTTACAAGAGTCTGGAAAATCCCCCAATACTGTTAGAATCCACCTTTCAGGCGTGAAAGTTTTTTATAAGGCTTTTGATGTTGAAATTCCAAATTTACCCCGATCCGGGAAGGCCCGAGTACTAGAAAAAAATAAAGAGATTCCAAACAAAGAAGACCTGCAGGAGGTCCTTAAAGTTGTGGATCCCCTGGAAAAAGCAATCTTACTAACCGGTGCAGCCTCCGGGCTTTCGGCAAATGATATATGCAGAATAACGGTAGGGGAATTCAAAAAAGGGTATGACCCGGAAACTGAAATAACAACATTATCATTAAGGCGGGAAAAGGTCGGTTTTGATTTTATAACCTTTTTGACTCCGGAAGCTTCACGGGCGGTATGGGATTATATTGAATTCAGAGCACGGACCGCGAATAACAACGAAAAAAAGAGACTTGAACAGCTTGAAAAACAACGGATACACGATGATTCAAATTTACTTTTCATAAAAAGGTATATTGTACCAGAATACTTAATTTCCCGAGATGAAAGCTTAAGAGCCTTAAACGGGCAGGCGTTGGGCAAGATTTACCGGACTATCTCGGAAAAAGCCAGGAAGGGGACACCTGCGGGAGATTGGGGGATCATCCGAAGCCATAACGTAAGGAAATACTTCAATTCCGCAATGCTCAATGCCGGAGCAGATTCTTTTTTTGTGGAATTTCTGATGGGGCACACCCTGGACGACACGCGCGCGGCATATTTCAGGGCAAGCCCTGAGAAGCTAAAAGAAATTTACAAAAAGTATATCCCATATTTGACAATTACAAAAGAGCTGGATATCTCGGAAAGTCCCGAATATCAGCAAATAAAAAAGGAAAATCAAGTACTCCAAGCAGAAACGGCGCGGCATGTTGTGGAAAGGTCAGATCTTCAGGAAATGCGACGAGAATTGGACGAACTTAAAAAAGAATTAATCGAGGCACGTTTGAAGGATATGTTAAAACAAAGTTAATTTCTTCTTTCTCTTTATTTGAATGTTTGTTTTCGTTATCGTTTGGCTTTTATAGTGGGCTACTCACCAGACATCTATAAATAAGACGGTGTTGTATATAGAAACCCAGATTAAAGGCTTTCCCATTAGCACCCCCATTTTTTTCCCATAGCTATATATTTTAGAACTGTCTATACTTTTTATCCAAATTAAATCAATGACAGTGAAAATATATGAGACGCAGGAAAATTCAGTTTTGTGTAAATGTGGAACCTCCTCTTTTTGAGAAAATCGAAACGAGCAGAGGTATAACGAAGAGAGCAACGTTTGTCGAGCACATTATAAAGGAAAAATTCGAGGGGACATTATGAGCGCAGACCTTCGGAAAATGGACCCTGGGATTCTTGCACAGCTTCCGCGCACAGCAAAACTTTTCTATGAAGTGGAGCAGGCAGCGCAGGCCGAATATGCCCGGATCATGGCAGACATTGCAACGGGGAAAACAACGCTTGAAGAAGAACGGAGAAAAAGAGGAATTTTTTGAAAGTCCGGGCAATTCATGTTCTGGTACAACATGAATCGACCGGGAAAAGCAGGAAAACAAGCCAGAGAGCAACCACTAAGCTGAACCCCTGCCATTGGAAAATATGCAGGCGTGTGATATATAGATTTCGAAGTGCCGTTTTTCTGCTTTCGGTCGTGTCTGGGCTTCCATACAAGGAAGTAGAAAACATGATCAAAGTAACACGCTCTTACTCACAGAGCTATGTTTTTCAACTTTTTTCAAGAATCGAAGCGGTCACACTGAGCGCAGACGTGCGCAGGTGGATAATAGAATTTGAAAACGGGGAACGTTTGACGGTGCGGGCGACTATGATGCATAGCCCAAACGAGTTTCTGAAAGTCTACATTGCAGCTTTCTACCAACCACCAGAGATGGATTTTTTAAAGAAGGACTGGCTTTATTTTGTTCAGTTGGTAGGGGAGAAGTTAAAAGAGGGTTTAGGCGTGGAAGGCGCGGGCGTTTATCGTGAACCCGGATATACCGAGGGGAGGGAATTAGTCCATGTATGAAACCTTCCAAAGTGAGGAAAGTTATTCCGGGAGATCAGGCCGGGCTATTCCTTTCAATGAATGGAAAAGCAGGGAATACGACGATTGCTCTCGGGAACAAATACGGTCAGGATGCCGGGCGGGGAGTGATTATTAATGAATCTCCCGAACCTTGAGAATGTCCCCCCCGAGATGAAAGCCCTTCCAAATTGGATTTTGTGGAAATACGAATTAAAGAAAGACAGTCAAGGGAACCTTAAGAAAACGAAAGTTCCACGCAGCACGAAGGGAGGGGAGGCAGACAGCACAGACCCGGCAACATGGGCGACTTTTGAGGAAGCAAAAGAGACTTTCACACGAAAGAAAGCCCTTTCCCCTGCGGGCGCGTGTGACGGTCTAGGCTTCGTATTCTGTGAGGATTCCGGCATAATGGGCGTAGACTTCGACCACATCAAAGACAAAAGCGGAGAGTGGGACCCGGAAGCCCTGGAGGAAATCAAAAGCCTAAACTCGTATACTGAAATATCACCCGGCGGGGACGGTGCACACGTTATAGTTATGGGAGTTGTTCCACTTCCCCCAGATGATCCCAGAAATGGGAGAAACAGCCAGAAATTAGGGCGGGAGATGTACCACAGTAAGCGATTTTTCACAGTCACCGGAGAAAAGGCGGACTTTTCCGGGGATGGGATAAGATTTGCACAAAGGGAAATTAACCAGTTATACAAGAAGTGGTTTGAACCGGCGAAGGAAGCCCCGAAGCCTGAAACCCCAATAGTGAAAAGTGCATCCCTTTCTAATTCTGAAATTGTGGACTTATGCAGGCATGCCAAAAACGGCGGAACCTTTGAAAGTCTATACTCTGGAAGCTGGAAAGGCTCTTACCCTTCCCAAAGTGAAGCAGACCAGGCACTTTGTAACATCCTTGCTTTTTATACGCAGGATTCCGGGCAGATTGACAGTATATTCCAAAGCTCCGGACTTTATCGGAAGAAGTGGGACCGCAGGGACTACAAAAACCAAACGATTGATAACGCTGTCAACGGAGTAACAAAGACCTACAGCCCCGGAGAAGCCCGAAGAACGGCGAAGAAGGCACCCCGGAAGAATGCACAGGGACAGCCGGAAAGCTCACAGGAGCAGCCCGAGAACGGCGGATTTATGGGCGGAGTAATGGACCTTAAAAGCGTAGAAGGGCGCGGTGTTATTTATCACACATTGGCCCGGGACTTCGCAAAAGGTCACAGTATCCGGACCTTAGAAGGTGATCAGAAAATAAGGATTTACAAGGATGGGATTTACCCGGATGCAGACAAAGACCTCGAGATTCAGAACAGTATATATAAATTGGGTTTTGGGTACAATCTGCCGCTATCCCCCGGGCATGTGGACAACGTCACAAGAATAATTAAATCCTCGACTTACATAAGTATGGAAGACTGCGAACCGGATGCAGAATTTAAGCTGTGTGTGAATAACGGCGTTTTGAACTTTAAGACCTTCGAGCTGGAAGAACACAGCCCTGAAAAGGTCTTTTTTTCGAAATTGCCCGTGGATTATGACCCTAAAGCACCCGAACCGGAACTATTCTTAAAGTACATCCGTGAAACCTTCAAAGGCAATGAAGAACAGATTGATTTACTGCAGGAAATGGCGGGCTATTGCCTTTATAAATCAATGCCTTATCATGTGGTCTTCTTTTTAATTGGTGATGGCGGAGCGGGAAAAGGTGTCTTTCTCCGGATCATTGATATGTTTTTAGGACGGGAAAACATCGCGGCAGTCCCCCTACATGACCTTTTGAATCCTAAAAATGATTATGACCTTGCCAGCCTCCGCGGGAAACATGTGAATATGACCGGGGAAGTTTCCGCAAAGGAAATAGAGGACTTCGCAAAGGCTAAGGACCTCACAGGCGGGGACCGGATTAAGGCCCGCTTTCCTCGTGGCAGTCCTTTCACATTCGTGAACTATGCAAAGGTCCTCGTAGCCGGGAACAAGTTTCCAAAGATCAATGACCCGACCCGGGGACTAAGGCGCAGGCTGAAAATTATCGACTTTCAAAACAAGGTCAGCTCCGAAAACGCCATAGAAGACATTGAAAAGAAGATGGCAGAACGGGGAGAGCTGCCCGGCGTCATGCTTTGGGCGGTAGAAGGGCTTAAGAGGCTCCTCGAGAACGGAGGCTTCACAGACGAACGGACAGAGGCGCAGATGGCATTGGCATATAAGAGAAAGTCTGACCCTGTGAGGTACTTCGCAGAAGAATGCATTGATGAATGTAACACGGCCGAAGGGGACCCTGAGTTTATTTTAGCTGTCCGGGTGCTTGAATGTTATACTAAGTTTGCAGAGAAAAACAATTTACCTAGCGTTGAACTGGAAGACCTCAGAGCCGACATTTTGAGCTACTGCAAAGAATGTGATATCAAATGTGAATACAAAAGGGGGAGGCTTAGCCAGTTAGGGAAAGGGGACCAAAAAGCCGCAAAGACCCAGAAAAGCCGGGCAAAAGATCCGCGTTACCAGTGTTTCCGATGGATTAGGTTATGTGATCCGGAAGAGAACGCGGCACAGGACACACTTAACCCCGTGGAGGAAATGCCCGGGTTATGTGATCCGATATTCAGAAAAACTGTAAGGGATTTTATGCGGACAGCTTCCCCTGTGAAAACGGCGGATACCCTCACAGATGAGTTTTGTAAGAAGTTTTCCGGGTTTAGGGAGTCAGTCGGGGAAGAAAATATCCGAACAATCATAAAACGCATAAAAACCGGATACAAACTTTAACTTTTTTGCTATTTGGCCAGGCTAAAGGCATTTTGTCCAAGGTCTGGCCAGGCTAAAAACGTTAACATTCCAAGTGTCCAAGGTGTCCAAGAGGATTAAAAAATATATGTGATTTTTAGAAAGTGGTATTCACTCACATTGTAAACAAAAACCTATATTTTACATACGCTGCACTATTCACACCATTTCCCCAGGCCACCTGGCCAAAAACCGAAAAACCGAAGCATTCGAACTAAAAAAGTTGGCCACCCCCCCTGGCCAAGCCTGGCCAAAGCCTAGCCAAAAGTCACGACCCGACCGGACCGGGCATTCTTCATATTTCACAAAAAAAGAAACAAAAATGTACAAATCTATATAAAGAAAAGAGTACTATATATATGTAAGAAACTCGCAGTTAAGCGCACATAATGTTTTATAGTGGTTTTATGAAATCGGACACTGACGAGACGGACGAACAGAAAAAACAACCAAAAGAATCAGCCCGAGACAGACGGATAAGGGCCAAAATAGCAAATTGTTCTATCATGGACCGGGACGATCTGTTAAGAGCAAATCAAATTATAATTTACGACCTCCTGGACAAAGTAAGCGGACGTTACAGGCTTCCTGCAGACACGGCGGACGGATCAGGGATAGACAAAGAGAAAATGAAACTTTCCACTTACAGAGTACTCATTCAAGCCCTAGATACCAGCAACAAGGTCCTGAAAGATATCGAAGTATCACAATTGGCCGCAGAGCTGGACAAACTAAAGGAAACCTTGCAACAGGACCACCCGCCAGGGACACCTGGACACCGGCCGGGAATGGGGGCCTTCTAATGGCTACCTTGCAGCAGATCAGGAAAGAATTGACCGATCTCCAAAGACTTGCAGAGATGCAGGTATCAGGATCCAAAACCGGTGTAATCGTGTATGATACCCTGTTAGGCAGGCCCGACACTTCCATTCTTCCTGACGGGAGCTTCTATATCCTACTGCCTGCCAAAGATGGGGATCCGGACCGGGGGAACTGGGAAGGTCCTTATCTTGATCCTGGCAGCCCTGAACCCTCTGGGGCAGGAGGGCCTACTATTCTAAATCTGCGTATTGAGGACTGCGGGGAAGGGGCTTGAATGACATCTCTCGAAGAATTTAACCGGGAGCTGGAAGAGCTTACAAGCTTCCTTGAAGGGCGCGGTATCATGAAGCCCCGGGAACCCTACACCCCGGAAGACGTGGACCTTGACGAACTTCTTAAAGCTCCTGACCTCGGGGACCTCCTGGAAGAGCCCGATTTAAGCGGACTACTTGCAGACATCGAACACGATTATACTAATCTGTTTTTGGAGGACCTGGTATAATGGTAACGCTCGCAACATTGAAAAAAGATTTAGCTTTGATCAAGGCACAGGCAGGACAGCACACACAGGTTATGCCATGGGAAATCCCGGGTTTACCTACATACAGGCAGGCGAAGACACGGCAGACCCTTTTACAGAAGATCACAAGAGAACCTGTGAACCTTCCCTTTAACCCTGGGGACTATGGCCGGTCCCTGGCATATTTTGAAGCCTGGGACATTCGGGCATTCGATTATTACAGGGACGGACCGCAGAATCCGGCACAAGATGAAAGAATAAAGCGCGAACTCGCAGAAAAATTACTAAGGCGAATTAGATCAAGCGCAGCCCCTACCCTGACAGCCTAAGAAGGAAGTATTTGACTAAACTGCAGATGGCTTTACATTTTCATAGTAGGAATATGTGTAGTAGCAATGAATTGCATTTACAAATATTCTCTAAACGGGGAGTATTCTTTCAAAAACATTATTCAAATTTTAGCTCTGGTAACTCATCAACAATGTCAACAGTTTGGACACTGAGATTAATAATACTGAGAAGCAAATCAAGGATATAACGAGGATTACCTAATTCCTCAGCCCAGTCGTTAGGATCGTTGGTAATTCCGCTTTTTTTATCAGTTTTTATCTGATATCTCTCCATTATCCATTCAATAGCGCTTTTTCCGTTTACTATGTACTGATAAGCCTTATCTGGTATTCCGGAAATTGTGATTTTGCTATTATAGATTATGGTGTCCTTTTGGCCTTTTTTAGGGAATTTCATCTTACGAACTCTGAAATATTCATCTTCAGTGCCCGTGACATTCACATCCGGGTATGGGGGAACAGCCTCATAATTCAGATGTAATTCTGCTAATTTTCTCCCAGCCTTACTAAAACTCCAAAAGTCTGCAATGTTGTCAACTAAAGGTATTCTGGGTAACATCTTTTTTAGATCATTTGAAAAGGTCTTGCGGTAATTGGGACTATGGAGTACGCCGTAAACATAATAGAAAATATCTTCTTTGGTTAAACTTGATTCTCTATACTGCTTTTTAGCCTTTTCAAAAATGACATCATTTATCCCGTCTTTTTTTACAATTTTATTAAATTGTTCAGGTTCGTCTGTTACAAAAAGAGTTTGAGAGCTGTTTATCTCTTTTCTTTTCTTGCCTCCGATTTCTTCATAATAATATAAGGGATAACATTGCGAATCTCCGTTTAAATGTAAGTCTGGTATGCAATCAGCAATTATTGCTGAAAAATCTTTTTTACCACCAGGGGCAGGTATGCATATCACAAAATTTTTAGTTTGAGAGTTAGGAAAAAGTGTAGGTAGTTGACCTAGCCTGTGGTTAAAGATTTTTTCATAATATAAATATTGTTTAAAAAATGGTCTATAATGACCAATGATAATATTATTTTTATCAAAACCAGCCTTTATCCCTCTACTAGCATAAGAAATTAGACTACTTGACCAACTTATTTTTTTTGGATCGTTATCCTGTATTTTACTAAAATCAAAATTTGAGTCGTTTTTCAAATAATTTTGATAAATATTTACCTGTTCATTGTAAGAATGGATTGTAGCATCCATATTTGTCACAACAGAAGAAAAAGATGAATTATATACCCACGCATCACGACTGGAGCCCAAACCAAGTGAATAAGTTGCAAAAAAAGAATGACTTTTTATATCAAATTTTTTTTGTGGGGCAATTGGAACAAAAGTGTCAAAAACAGTGTTACGCTGATTAATCCAGTCTCCTTCTTTGTTTGGGGTTATAATTTCCCAATCCATTTCAGGATTGTCTACTGTTCCAAGTTTCTTTATTATTGACAGCTTTTCTTCTCTAGAGAGATAATCCCCAATATCATGATAATAGATTCTAGCTTTTTTATTATTACTATTTGGATTTTTAACAAGTAGCGTTATAGATACTGGGGTTCGTGAACCCGACCCAAATATTTTCCCTCCTTCTTTTCTACTCAACTCTCCACTGGTACGTTGGTTTCCTCGCAAATTGAATACATATATGCAATTAAATTCTCTTTCCAAACATTTTCTAAAACCATCGTGAGCATTGCCATCAAGCCAGCTACCATTAGAAACAAAACCGATTATTCCGCCCCGAGTTCCATCAAGTCTGTCAGATGCCCAACGAAATGCCTTCATATAAGAATCATACAATGAGTTTTTATTGGTGGCAGATGATTCTTTGGCATAAGTATCAGTAATACATTTTTCTAGTTCTGGATATGACATATTCTTTGCATTATCATTTGCCGATTTTTGCCCGACTGAATAGGGGGGGTTGCTCATAATTACAGTTATGGGGGTCTTTTGTTGAACCTCAACACGTTCACTGTTTTTTGGGAAGAATCCAGGATGAAGGAGACTACCTTGTTTAGTCTCGCCCAATTGGAAAGTATCTGTTAAGCAAATTCCATCAAAACTCTGGTATTCATGGGTATCTGGCAATAAACTATGATAGATGTTTTCTATGTTTACTGCCCCAATATAGTACGCCAGCAAAACAATTTCGTTGGCGTGTATCTCACTCAAATATTTGCGTTTGAGATCTTCTGGTTTTATTAATCCACTCTGAAGCAATCTGGTGATAAATGTGCCCGTGCCCGTAAATGGATCAAGGATATGAACATTTTCGTCGCTAAGGCTTCTGTTAAATTCATTCCTCAAAACGTCATCAACTGAATGCACAATATAGTCCACTACATCTACAGGAGTGTACACGATGCCGAGTTGATCGACCATTTTTGGGAAAGCGGTTTTAAAGAATTTTTCATAAAGTTCGACAATTACATGCTGTCTGGCCTCGGCATTATCGATATCTGATACCCTCATTTTCACAGATTGGTAAAAAGTATCTAATGTATGAAGATCTTTCTCAATCGCCTGAGCTTCTAACAAGTCAATCATTTTTTGCATTGACTTTGAGATAGCATTGTGTTCTGCAAAGGAATAATTCTCAAAAAGTGCTTCAAAAACAGGTTTTGTTATCATATGTTGTGATAACATCTCAATAGCCTGTTCCCTGGTAATTCCAGGATTGATGTTTTGTTGAAGTTCTGACAAAAACTCATCAAATGTATCCTTAACATCTTCATTCTTTACCAGATTATTTAAGCGTGTGATCTGCTTTTCAGCTATTTCTGCGACGCTTTTAGCCCATTGTTCCCAATAAGGACGGGTGCCAACTTTATTGACCATCCGAGCATAAATCACACTTTGTAATTCTTCAAACTGCAATTGTAATTGTGTTTGGACGGTTCCATCTGAACTGCTACGTTCGTCTGAAATTAGATTGCCATTTTCATCGAAACTGATGTCAGGTTTACCAATCAGAATATTATCAGGTCTTTTCTTATTAAGGTCAATCTTATTTATCGTGGCATTAAAACGGTCATCATGTGCCCTGAGAGCGTTTAATACCGTCCAAACTACTTTGTATCGGGTATTATCATCCAATGCCCTTTCAGGGGGGATCCCGCTTGGGATGATTACCGGAATTATGATATAACCATACTTTTTTCCTTCAGAAAGCCTCATCACACGGCCGACAGATTGCACAACATCAATCTGCGAATTCCGCGCAGCTAAAAACATCACAGCATCCAAAGAAGGAACATCTACCCCTTCACTTAAACATCTGACATTAGTAAGTACTTTGCACTCATCACTCTCTTCTTTCAACCACCCTAACAAATCATCTCGGGCTGTTGCATTCATAGTTCCATCGACGTGCCTGGATTTAACATGGATGATTTTTTTATGTTTATCTTCAGGTAAATCAGCAATATATTTTTCAGAAACAGAATTGAAATTATTAGTAATTTCTTTGCTTACAGCAATTTTTTGACAAAATGCTACAGCCCTTTTCATAGGCAGAGGATCTGTTTCTTTTATAACTTCTTCATCACCTAAAATCTGTTTTGACAATGCATTTATGCAACCTATCAGCTTCGAGGCATCATCAGCATTTATTGAATGCTCTCTGTCAGCTACCATATTTTGTACGGATGGCGAAATACCCTGATCACTTAAGGTAAGAACCAACACCTTATAGTCAGCAAGTAATCCTTCTTCCACTGCCTGACCAAAACCAAGCCTGTAGATTTCCTTCCCATAAAGATTTTCATCATCCATCGAGCAGAGAACCACATCATTGATATCCGCTCTACTTTTACTATCATCGCTGAAAATTCGAGGTGTAGCGGTCATATAAAGGCGTTTTTTCGCCCTCAAAAAATCATTATCATGAACCTTTACAAAAGCAGATTCATCTTCACCGGCTAAAGTAACTCCTGTGGTGCGGTGGGCTTCATCACAAACAATAAGATCAAAAATAGTTCCCAGGTTTTTTTGCGCTTTTGAAACCACTTCAATACTTTGGTATGTCGAAAAAATTACAGTAAGACCCTCACTTCCGTTTTTTTCAAAATAGTTAAATTGCTTTAAAACATTGTCAACATTTGTACTGGCGGGTAAGGCCAGGTTTACCACATTTGTAGAATCGATATCATCATTATTATTGCCTTTCTTCTTTGAAACTTCAGCATCAGAACAGACACAAATAGCATTGATGGGGTCATCAGCATCATAATACCATTCCGTTAACGTCTGTCCCATAAGGGCAATAGAAGGAACTAAAGTAAGAATCAATCCTTTACCCTGCGTTTGCTTCTCGGCAATTTTTAAGGCAGTGTAGGTCTTACCTGTCCCACAGGCCATAATGAGTTTTCCTCTATCAGCTTCCTTAAAATTCTCAAGGACTTTATCGATAGCCTCCTGCTGATGTGGCCTGATAGTTTTTTTGGTGAGTCGGGCCCCAGTACCAAATATTCCTTTATCAAGTATTTCCCAATCAACAGGAGCAGATTCTAAATCAAAAAAATTTATTCGTGATACAGGAGGGTTTTGATTGTGAAGAGTTTCTTCTGCGTTATGACCCCATTTATTAGTAGTAGAAATCCAAAGACGATGTGAAAAACCTTCATTTTCACCATCTATGATTGAAAAAACTCGACTCGAAGTGGCTAAAAAAGAATCTACATGTTTTTTATCAATCCTTGTATCTTCTTGATAGCATTTACACTGAATCGCCCAGTATTCTTTGTTTTTAGTTAGAGCAACAAGATCAATACCTATGTCAGACATCCCAAATTGATCTTTATAGGGGAATTCATTCCATAACCAGACCTTTTCAAATTTGTTTTCATATATTGGGTTTGTTAACAAATATCCTTTCATTAGTCGTTCAAAGCGAGCACCTTTATCTCTTTCTGAAAAAGACAATTCGCGATGTTTGTTAAGAATGGTCTGGAATTTCATGGCAATCAGTCTCTTTAGGAAGTTACTTCTACATCATTCTATATATAGATAAACGTTTTTTTGGGCACGAATTCCTTCGAAAACGGATCTTAAGTCCGCCACCTTTGCCAGGGATGGACAACATTCGAATGATGTTACATTTGAATGGGTATTCAAAGAGAGAACTTGCGGCAAAAGGGGGTCCAGTTATTACCTACACTTAAAAGTTAGAAATTGAACCAACTGTAAGTATTACCCTATATGTTTCTACTTTGACAGGCATATTGCTCCCCGGTTTTAATTCAGCCTTTAAACTATAAAATCTATTTCAGCCGGATTCAACGGTGGAAATCCAGGATGCCATTTTATTCACGGAAACTTATCCGGACGTCTTTTCTTCAACAAGATCTCAGCTTCAGCGAGATCTCAGGGCACAGGGTCCGGTTGCACATTTCCCGCAGGCAACCTGCTTAAGTTCGGGGAACGCACTGCCAGATTCCCGAACCTGCTTGAAACACTTTTCCTTATCAAGGCCGCCAGCCCGAAGTGCCCCTGCAGGACACCTGTCCACGCAAATAAGGCAGATCCCCCCTTTCTTGTGACGACAGAACTCTTCGGAGGGTCGGGGATTCGGGGGAATTTCAGAGGAGATCAGAAGAGTCCCGACTCCGGGATCAACTACCTCCACATGCACGGTCCCTTCAGGAAAATAGGGCACAAGGGAGTAAAGAGCAAAAGCCCCTTGCCAGACGCCGACCTGAGGAATGGAATGCGTGATGTCAACAATTCTAGCGTCGGGATTTATACCCAGGATCACGGCCTTCATGGCTGCGGGATAAAGGTCCCCGAAATCGGTGGTTAAGGAAATTAAAGGCATGAATATTATTCGGCTTTTTTACCTTTTAGAATTACATACCTGGAAAATTATATTAAGATGATTGGAAGAACATGTTAACACTGCAAATATTTGAAAAAATAAAAGAGGAATGGAGAAAATGAAACATACAAAAATATTATTCATACTGATTCTTATAAGCCTGGCCCTTCTTGCCTCCGGGTGCGAGGAAAAAATGAATGACGAACAGATGGCAGAATCTTTAGATCCTTATACCGAATTCTATATCCGGCCTGAAGGTACGGCTGAGAACTATCCTACAGATTACGTACTCGGGGAGAACGGGACCGTAATAGTGGGAATTGTAAACCATGAGCAGAAGCCCGTCAATTATACAATGGAAGTTAAGCTTAAAAACACGTCTCTGCCTTTACTCCCTGATCAGAAGTATATAAGTCTCGGGGACAACAAGACCTGGGAAAAAGCAGTTACCATAACCCCTCCCTTTGAGGGAACGAATATGATGCTTGTATTTTCTCTCTACAATGAGGACGAGAAAGAAGTACTTGAAGGGGATATCCGTCTGCCTTATAGAGACCTTAATCTACGGATAAATGTATCACAGAATCTCTCGGAAAACGTTTCAACTCCGGAAACGGTAATATAAATAACTGAGCTGAGATTCAGCACCGGACCCTGCCTGTCTCAAAAAAGCTGAAGTAATTAAATCGTAAAATCGAGATCTGAAAAATGGAAAAGTCCCCCTGTTTCAGAGAGACCTGAGAGCACAGGGTCCGGTTGCACATTTCCCGCAGGCAACCTGCTTAAGTTCGGGGAACGCACTGCCAGATTCCCGAACCTGCTTGAAACACTTTTCCTTATCAAGGCCGCCAGCCCGAAGTGCCCCTGCAGGACACCTGTCCACGCAAATAAGGCAGATCCCCCCTTTCTTGTGACGGCAATACTCTTCGGAGGGTCGGGGAGTGGGAGGAATTTCGGCTGATATCAGGAGAGTCCCGAAGCGGCCTGCACACCCGGCTTTCGTAATCAGCATGTGATGGACCCCGAAAGTGCCAAGACCCGCGGCGTAAGCGGCGCTCTTATGGGACCAGGCCACGTCGAAACCGGATTTCGTATAATCGAAAGCAGCTTCCGGAACAACGGCATTTATTCCCTCCTTAGCAAGCTCAGCAGCGAGTTTCTCATTAATCTTCGCGATCAGGAATTCGGTTTCACCCTTCGCCCGAATCCATTCTTTCACCGGGCCGGAGGACTTTCGGTTCAATTCCACAAGCTTCTCTTCAAAAGGCAGGAAAAAAGATACCACGGTTTTTGCCCCGGGAAAGACCTCTTTAGGGTGCAGGTGGTGGGGACCGATAATTTCCTTCATCCCATCAAAAATGGGGTCGTCGGCTGAAGCAAAGCCAACCAGGGGTTCCCGATAGCGGGTTTCAGTCCCGGGGTTTGCGGCGGTGCTTTTGATGATTTTTTCAATTCTGTTTTTAAGATCCGTGTTATTCTGGTCCTTGTTCTTTTTTAAGTGCATGCTTTCGTCTCCGGGCAGCAGATTTGTGCAGGTTTTCCCACTTATTACACCCTAATTATTAACTCTTCTAACTATTCTTCCTTACTTATTATTCTTCCAGCTTTAATAAGAATTCTTTTACATCCAGCCCGCTGGCATAGCCCGTAAGTTTCCCGTTTGCCCCGATTACCCTGTGACAGGGTACGATTATCGAAATAGGGTTCCTGTTATTTGCAAGCCCCACGGCCCTGGAAGCCTTCGGGTTTCCGATGATTTTTGCGACCTCCCCGTAAGTCCGGGTCTCCCCGTAAGGAATTTCTTTCAGGGCCTTCCAGACGGATTTCTGGAACTCCGTCCCCTCCGGAGCCAGTTTTACGTCAAAGAATTTGAGCCTCCCCGCAAAATAAGCTTCAAACTGCCCGGAAATATCCTCAAAGAATTTTTTATTCTCAACCCAGTCGTCCGGGATTTCGATTTTCTTTTTGCCTTTCCGGATGTTTACGTATTTCAGTCCTTCTTCATCTCCTGCAAGAAGTATGGGACCGATTGGGGATTCGATTATGTGGTAGTACATTTATGGTTTCTCCTGCCAGTTACAGGTAGTTCTATCTGTTCTCCTAAAAATGTTTATTTAATGCCTGGAATACCGGACAACAGCAGGAAAATCGTTTAACAGCCAGGAGTTTGGACTCGTGGACGACCAGGTTTCTGTGTACATTCTTTTTAATATTCCTGCGTTATCCGGTTGAGATTATTAAGTAAAAAAAGAAAGGGGCAGGCTCTAAACTCTGAACTATGCCCCCATACAACCTGAAATAGCCGTATCATGTCGTTCTTGTCCACGGGCGACGAAGGAGCCCGGCCTTTACAAAATAAAAATTGAAAAAAGAAGAAAGAAGAGAAAAAACAATTTTTTTATTTTTTAATTCCTTTTGGTGAGGGCCGCCAGACAAGCTGGCGGAGGCCTTTGATCCCTCTGCGGGAAAAACGGTTTCCGGAATAATGTGAAACAGGTCAAGTTAAACATTTCCTGGATTCAACATATCTCAAACTAACGAAAAACAATACTTTTCATTTGTTGTTTTCTGTACTCCCCTTTTAAGAATTCAGGAAAAAACCGGTCATGCAGGCACGACCGGTGAGAGTGCGGGGTACTATGAAGAGAAGAAGAAGAACAAGACGAAGAAGACCAAGACGAACACGCCTTCTCTGGAACAAACAGCGAAGAGGTGGAAAAAGAAATCTGGATACAGGGAAAAGAAAAAAGAAGTTGGAGGCGGCTGGTGTTTAAATGTGCACGCCGCCCCAAAGATTTCAATTCATTGAGCCTTCCAATCGATCAAATTCTAACAGATCAACATTCATTCAATCAATCAATCAATCAATCAATCATTCTCCCACCGGAACCTCCCAGAAAGAACCGGAATAGACATTCAGGCTTTCCACGGCAGACTTCGTTTCAGGGCTGTTGGCCTCTCGATCGAGTTCTTCAAGCTGCTGGATCCTCAATTCCACGACGTCCATGGCATCTTCAAAGAGCTGCCTGTTGATTTCGATCCCGAAATATTCTTTCAATTTTGCTTCGGGAGTTGCCGTAGCGCCGGCTGAGAGGTATGCGATGTAGTTTTCATTGAAGGTCTCCGGGTCTTCCTTGTACTGCTTGAAGAGGGAGAGAGTTATTGCTTTCGAAACTGCATAGTTGAAGGTATAGTAGTTATTTGTCATGTAGATGTGGTTGATGTAGGTCCATTCTGCAGAGTCTCCGGCATAGTATTCTATGGAGTCGCTCCTGTATTCTTTATAGAGTTCAGTCCAGAGGGAATTGAGTTCTGCTCCGCTGACCGTCCCGTTTTCAGCGTATAGCTGGTGTGCCTTCCATTCGAATTCCGTGATCATGGGCTGGAAGCCAAAGTAGTTCTGGTATTCCCCTATATGCTGGGAGAGCACTGCAACAGCGGTATCCTGATCGGAGTTTTCGACCACATAATCGACAAAGAGTTCTTCGTTGAAAGTGGAGGAGACCTCCGATTCGTAGACAGGAACGTTGCAGAGGAGGAAATCAACGGACTGGCCCATCAGGTAGAGATGAATCCCGTGCCCCAGTTCATGGGTGAGGGCTTTCTGGTCCGAGATCATGCCGTTATAGTTCATGAAGATCAGAGCCGGGGCCTGCAGGGAGCAGAGTCTGAAGCAGTAGCCTCCGGGCTGTTTCCCATTTTCGGGGGCAGGGTACACGTCTATGAAATTCCCTGTCGTCATCATTAAAAAGATTTCATTGAAACGGGGGTCCATCCCTGCATAGGACTTCTGGATGCCATTCAGCGCGTCCGCATAAGCATACTCTTCTCCAGGCTGCTCTGTCAACTGCAGGTAGAGGTCGTAAGGTTTCAGGGTTTCGAGCCCGAGCTTTGTTTTCCTAAAATCGTTACAGCCTTCAAATACGCCTTTTCGATCCTTGAAGACCATATTCATCTCATCAACCTGAGGGCTGGTAAGATAGAGGGCATAGAGACGAGCTTCATAGGAGTTAGAGTAGTTAAGTTCCCGGGCAGCAAGGTCGTCGAGCCGGATTTTTTCGGAATAGAGAGCCGCCATTGAATCCGATTCGTCAATCAGGTGGTAAAACCTCAGGTCATAACATTTTTCCCTGTTGGCCAGGTCAAGGTCCGTTGAAAGCATAGTATAGTAGGACTGGGAGTTGACTGCATATTCTTCCCCGTTCTCGAGGGTTATGTTCCCTGACCTGGTGACATTGTTCGTAATCTTCGAATATGCCTCTGTCTGGAGTTTCATGCGCTGGTTTCCGATATCTGCAAGGTATGCAGCCTGCGCCTCGTCCCTGGGCCTGTGATCTGCAAACCTGATATAGGTGTCGAGATAGGGCCGGTACTCTTCAAGCCCTGGCTCCTCGGAAAAGAGCTGAGCCCATTCCTCCGTTGAAAGCGAGGTCAGTTTTATAGTGGCAAATGAGGTGGCTTTCCCATGTTCCGTAGACAGGTCCTGAGCATCTGCAAGAAGGGATGAAAAGAACGGCTCGTTTACGTTTTTGCTGAGCCCGGTATATGCATAAATATACAGGACCTCAAAGGACCTTGAAAACTCCTTTTTGGTTTCAATGTAGTCCAGCAAAGCAGGTCCTGAAAGCTCCTCGAATTCCGGGCGGAAGGTTTCGCCGATCTCCACCGACCTCTGCTTCAGTCTTTCAAGTTCATCCAGGGCAGCTTCCCTGCTGCTGAAAAGGTATGATTCGTTCCATTCAGTCGTAATCTCATCGGGATCGATTTCTTCAAATTTGTATTCCTTAACCACGGTTTCAGAAGCTTCCTCGCTGTCAGCAGGGGCACTGCACCCTGAAAAAAAAGCAAACAATAAGAGCATCCCGAGAATCGTGAATCTCGCAACTATTTTCTGTTTCATAAAAATACCGCCTCGATTTGCATGTAAATAGATCAATTCCCATTTCCGGCCAGAGTAAATCGAAACTTCAAAAGAAATTATTAGAAAGATAGGAAGTAATTTCCGGAACGAGGTAAAAAAACTACCGATTTTAAATGAAACAGTACTTCAAAAGAAGAGTTGAGTTTCTGAGGCTAGAACTTGGCAATAGGTAAAAGGAATTAGAAGGAATTAGAAAGAACATCAAAAAGGTTTGAAGATTTGACCATAGGAAATATATAAAATAAAATTAAAGTGTTAGGAATTCAGCGTTTGAACAGAAATCGAAAACAAAGATTAAACGATGAAAGCCATGACAACAAAAAAGACACTTACAACACTTACATTATTGCTCCTGCTGATCCCGGTCCTTTTTGTATCGGGCTGCGAAGATAAGGGACTCCCCGCAGAAAAGGAACTTACTTTAGAAGAGATAGCAGCCCAGATGCAGCAGAAAGAGGACAATATCAATGATTATTCTTATACCCTTAACCTGAATTTGGATTTCGAGGGGGAAACCCTGGAAAATGAATTTGAAGTTCTGGCCAGGAAACCGGACATGTACAGGATTCTTACAAAAAAGCCGGGGAAAGACCCTGAAAAAGTAGAGGTCTCAAACGGGAAGTACATGTGGACCTATTACCCCTGGAAAAACACCACCATAAAAGTGAAACTGCCTGAAACTTCCGAACCTGAAGAAAAAGAATCTGCAGAGAAAGATTCCGGAGAAAACAGCGAAATCGGGCTCATTGGAGGGCTCTTGAATGAAAACAGGACAACCCTTCTCGGGACAGAAGAAATAGACGGCAGGCCTGCATATCTGCTGGGGAAAACCCCCGGAGAAGAAAGAGAGGAAGAAAGAGAAGGAGCCCTTCCGGGATATAGTGAGAAGTTCTGGATAGACAAAGAGACAGGGATGCTTCTCCGGTATGAGACTTATGACAGCAGCGGAAACCTGACAGTAAAATACGAAATACTAAACCTGAAAATCAACACGGATATCCCGGATTCAGAATTTGAATTTGAGATCCCGGAAGGGGTAACGGTAGAAACCAGGGAGTTCGGGAAACACTATCCCCCTGAAGACATGACAGCCCCTGACGGAGCCAACCCGATTGCTGCAAGTTTAATCATAGGCCTTTGCCCCTGAAAGGGAGTAGCAGGATTCAGCCGCAGAGGGAAAATACGGAGAAAAATCCCGGGAAACAGAGTGGTGAAGAAAATGACAAAGAGGAAAGCACTTACAACACTTACATTACTGCTCCTGCTGGCACCGGCTCTCCTCATATCGGGTTGTGAGGAAAAAGACAACGCAGAAGAAAAGGAAGTGGAGATGCCGGATAAACGGGAATTTATCTCTGATTATGAAGAGAAACAAAGCGCAGAAGAAATTGTAACAAAATTGCGGGAAAAACAGGCGAGTATAGAAGACTGCTCCTATACAGCACATATGAAATCCTCTTTCCTTGAACAAAACGAGGAAACGTATGAGATCCTGTGGAAAAAACCGGACCTTATGAAAAATACGATTCGGATACCTGAGAAAAGCACTGAGTCGGTAATGGCTTCGGATGGGAAGGTCCAGTGGATATACAATTCCGAATCAAATACCGTCCTGAAGACAGAGCTTTTTGAAGAACCGGATATGATCGAAACTGAGGCCTCTCCCTTCTTCTTTGAGGAAAACCTGAACAGGAACAATAGCAAGGTATTCCTGTGGGGGACAGAGAAAATCGAAGGAAAGGACGCGTATCTGCTTGAGTTCATCCCTGAAGAAGAGCATGAACTGTACATCCTGAGAACAAAAATCTGGATTGACAAAGAAACCTGGCTGCCCACCCGATACGAGCTGTACGATAACAGGGATATGATGGCGGTTGAAATTGATATCCTTGACCTGAAAATAAATTCAGGCATCCCGGATTCCGAGTTTGAATTCGAGGTGCCTAAAGGAGCCCTGGTAAAAACCCTGAGTCAGGAAGACTATAAAATCGACCTGGAAAAACTGGAACTCGGAGAAGCCGAGCAGCGGGCAGGGTTTGAAGTCCTTACCCCGGTGTACCTGCCAGAAGGCTATGTATTCAATCACTCAACGGTTTTTAAGAGCAGGGATGGGGCATATTCGACGGTGATTAACAGCGACCTTAGCACATTTGGGGCAATGCCCTGCTACAGGAGGGTTACTCTCGAATATATCGGAGAGGACGGCAGGATTAGAATCTCCGAAACCCTGTATGAAGAAGGCAAATCCGCATACCGGCTTTTTGAAAAAGAAGGAGAAAACATTACGGTAAACGGCAGGGAAGGGGAGCTCTACCCGGTATTTGGAGGGAATATGAAAGAACTTGAGTGGACAAACGGGGAACTTGAAATTAGCATAATGGCTGCTCTTGATAAAGCTGAAATGCTGAAAATTGCAGAGTCAATCCCCGAAAAAGCCAAAATCCGGAATTCATAAAAAACACAGGGAAAAACACAGAAAACCAGGAAAAAACAGAATAAAACAAAAAAGTGATGAAGTAAAGCCCGAAGGCCTTACTTTACTTTATTTAAATTTATTTTGCGAGGTTGTAGTTCTGGTTGACGATCTTCAGGGCGCAGTAGTTGCCGCACATTGTGCAGGCATCGGTGTCTTCGGGTGCCCTGCTGTTCCTGACTGCTCTTGCATGTTCGGGGTCGATTGCAAGGGAGTACATCTTTTCCCAGTCGAGTTCCCTTCTGGCTCTGCCCATGTCAAGGTCCCACTGTTTTGCTCTTTCGGGGTACTTGACCATGTCGCCGACGTGAGCTGCAATCCTGGAGGTCTTGACTCCGGTTATGACGTCTTCGAGGTTAGGGAGGGCGAGGTGCTCTGCAGGAGTTACGTAGCAGAGGAAGTCACAGCCGCATGAGGCAGACACGGATGCACCGATTGCGGTTACGATGTGGTCGTAGCCGGGGGCGATGTCGGTAACGAGAGGACCGAGCATGTAGAAGGGCTTGTGACCGCTCATTTCCTTCATGAGCTTGACGTTGGTTTCGACCTGGTCGAGGGGGACGTGGCCAGGACCTTCAACGATTGTCTGGACACCTGCCTGGTGTGCCTTCTCAGCCACTTCGGAGTTGATGATCAGTTCCTGGATCTGGGCGCGGTCGGTTGCGTCGTGGACTGCTCCTGCACGCATCCCGTTTCCGGTGGAGAGAACAACTTCGTGTTCCTTGAGGATTTCAATAAGGTAATCGGAATTTGCGAAAAGCGGGTTTTCCTTATCGTTGTGCATCATCCAGGCGCTCATGAAAGCACCGCCACGGGAACAAAGACCGCCGTACCTGCCGTGGGCTTTGAGCCTATCCAGGGTGATGTTGTTGACCCCGGTGTGGATTGCCATGAAGTTGGTTCCGAGCTTTGCCTGGGCTTCGGTTGCATTGAAGAGCTCGTCTTCGGTCATGTGCACGATTGAACCGTACTTTCTTGCGGCTTCAATGAAAGCCTGGTAGAGAGGCACGGACCCGACAGAAAGGGAGATGCTGTCAATGACTTTTTTCCTGATCGCAAGGAAGTCTCCGCCGGTACCGAGCTCCATCAGGGTGTCGGCTCCTGCTTTCTCGGCAGCAATTGCCTTTGTGACTTCCATCTCTGGGTCCACGATATCGGAGGACACACCGATTGAGGCGTTGACCTTGGTCCTGAGCCCTTCTCCAATCCCGCAGATCTTGACATCTCTGTAGGGGGAGGTAGGGATTACGATTCTTCCGGATGCAACTCCACGACGGACGAATTCAGCGTCAAGACCTTCGTCCTGTGCAACGATCTTCATCTCTTCAGTAATTATTCCTTTTTTGGCATCTTCCAAGATTGACATCTTTATAACCTCAAGTTTTTATTCAGCTGTGAAATTCATATGTATAAGAGTAAGTAAGGATCTTTGGACATAGAAGGCGCGTAATTATATATAACACTTTTTAAAAAACGAACTTTAACCCAGATCAAATTTACTTGATTTGAAGGTCTACCAATATCGAAATTAAAAGAGTGAAAATGAAAATAACCTTTTTTATAAAGAATTTTTAAAATTTAGTTGACACCAAATCAAGCAAAATTGAGTTATCGATGAAAAAATAGAAAGAAAATGGGATTGAAAGAAAAGAGAATGAAAAACAGGGAAAAAACTGAAGAAAAATTAGAAGGAAACGGGAAGCAAAAGAAAGAGAGAAAAAACAAAAGGAAAAAGAAAGAGAAAAAACAAAAGAAGAAAGAGAAAAAAGGAAAAAAAAGCCAGAGACCGGAAAATAATGGAGGGGCCGCCAGCAGAGAAGTAAACCCTCACTTCTTCTGTTCTTTGATTAGCCGGAGGGTCTGCCTGTGCAGGGAAACTATCAGGTCGCTAAGCATCCCGAAAATAAACATCTGCAAGCCGAAAATAATAAACAGGGTCGTGAGGATTGAAAGGGGGATGCGGGTGATTCCCTGGAACCACTGAAAGACCACGAAGGTCCCCGTGAAAAGCCCTGCCAGGATAAAAAAGGAGCCAAGGATTCCAAAATAAAACATGGGGTTATGGACTTTGGCGAGCCTGTAAATAGTAGAGCCGATCCTGAGCCCGTCTTTCAAGGGATTTAGTTTGGTTGCACCTTTCTCGCTTCTAGGAAGATAGGTTATGGGAATTTCCAGAATCCTCTGGTTTTTCAGGACACACTCAACCGAGATTTCGGTCTCGATTTCAAACCCTGTCTTGTTCAGTTCCAGTTCCCTGATGCTTTCCAGGGTAAAGGCTCTGTAGCCTGAAAGGATGTCCTTTAGCTGCGCCCCGTAAGCAAGATCAAAAAGCATGTTTATCAGGTGGTTGCCAACGAGGTTTAGTTTTGTAAAGGCCCCTGACTCATAGTTTACAAGCCGGTTTCCCACCACATGATCAGCCCTGCCTTCAATAACGGGAGTAAGCAGGGAATGGGCATCACTGGCAAGTTCTGTCCCGTCCCCGTCAATCAAAAGGACATAAGGGCTTGCTATGAGTCGAAAGGACTGGATCATTGCCTGTCCCTTGCCTTTTCCGGTCTGCAGGACCACCATTGCACCTTCGGCCTCTGCAATTTCTTTCGTTTTGTCCCTGCTATTTCCGTCAATTACCAGAATATTGGAAAAGCCTTCTGCTTTGAAATCCTTAATGAGCTGCCCTATGGTGGCGGCTTCGTTCAGGGTAGGGATCAGGATGCAAACGTCTGCGCTGTTCAAGGTTCACACATATCCTTTGCCGGACCCACGACTAATATTGCGGAATCCGTTTTTCTTAAAAAACTCCTTTCCGCAAATAACCGTCGGAAAAGAGGCGGGATTTTTGTAAAGGTAAGGAATTATTCTTATAAAAGCCCCATGTTGTCGAGCTGCGTGCGGACGACTTCCACACCCTTTTCACAGTCTTCGGGGGATTTGCCGCCGGTTACCACCAGTTTTCCGGAACTGAAGATCAGGACTACCACCTTTGGCACATCGATCCTGTATACGAGTCCGGGGAACTGTTCAGGTTCATATTCGATGTTTTCAAGCCCGAGCCCGATTGCAATGGCGTTAAGGTTAAGGATTGTGTGCAGGTCAGCTGAGGCGACAATGTTCTGCACCGTTATCTGCGGGTTCTCTATAGTCGTGATCCCTATGCCGTTGAGCTTCTTTGCCATGTTGCCTATAACGGTGTGTACGTCAGCCACGTTCTTTGCCCCGGTGCAGACCACTTTCCCTGAGGTGAAGACAAGGAATGCGGCCTTGGGGTCAGAAACTCTGTAGACAAGCCCCGGGAATTTCTGCTTGTTATACTCGGCTCCTTCGAACTCGGATTCGATTACGGTTAAGTCGAATTCTTCAGCAAGTTTGGTGGATGCAACCACGTTTTCGATCTTGATGCTAGATTCACTCATTGGACAACCCTCGGTATATAAAGCAAAAGTAATAGCCTCTAACCAGTATATAAAGCTATAGTTAAATGACACGCATCCTATATAAATGATATATAAAGAGAGTATATATACCACGGAAAAACTTAAATCGAAGGCGCACGAGGAACAAAAAAAATTAGAAAAGAAGTGGAAGGGAAGGGAAGGGAATGGCCGGTTACAGGACCTTCAGTCCTCAATTTTTTTCAGCCCATCTAGCACAGCATCGTACTTCAAACAGACCCGCCGTAAAAGGTCCCCTTCCACAGTGCGGTGAGTGGGAAGAAGGATTTCCGCCCCTTTCCCGATGTTCGTCCCGCTTTTCGAAGTCCCGTAATCAGGAGCAATCAGGACCCCGTCTGCTGAAATTCCCAGGTTCAGGTCATTTACGATTTTCGAGACCATATTCGTGGCAGGCTGAACCTTCTTTTTAATGAGAAGGGTTGAAGACAGGTATTGTTCCCTTGTCTCCCTGAGATTATCAAGAGTCATTTCCACGGTTTCCGGGTCCACTTCATCCTGAAGTTCTTCAGCAATTGTGGAAACTGCCTCAATCAGATCTTCAAAGGTCGTGGAGTGCATCTCAAGAATCTCCCCGTCGCAGTACTGCCGCACCTCCTCCAGGTAGCCGGCCGTAATGACCAGGACATCCACTTCAAGCAGGCGAGAGATATCTTCTTTTGAAGGGGAATAGGCACTTATCACCAGGTAGTCCTTAATCCCACACATCCCCATCAGGGACTCGTACATGGGAGTTACGGCAACGGTCTTTTTCCCGATCCACTGGTTGATTTCACTCTGCCCGGCATCCTCTTTCAACAGCCCGATGATTTTTTCCTTTATAGCCAGGGGGTCATTTCGCTTGAGCCCGAAATAATCCGCAAAAAGCGGAGTTGTGGAAAGCTGCCGGCTCCTCCCGCAGGGAACGGAATCTACAAAGCCCCGCTCGATAAGGTCCCTGATATGCTCGTAAGCCCCGCTGCCCCGCATCTCTATCAGATCGGACTGGAGCAGGGGCTGGTGATAGGCGATCATGGAAAGGGTCCGGAGTTTTGGCGCAGAAAGTTCTTTCGGGGCGACCATCCGTATAAGCTCGGAATGCTCGGGTTTGACCTGCATGACATAGCGTTCCCCGAGGTCCAGGATCTCCAGCCCGGTTTCCCGGGAAGCATAGGCTCCCATTAACTCTCCGATAACGGAAAGTATGGTTTTTTTAGACCGCCCGCTTATTTTCGCAAGCTTTTCAAGACTTACTGCCCTGCCTGCGGCAAAGAGGGCCGCTTCAATGATTTCAAGCTCACTCATAAGGTTTCACGTCCGGAAAAAGGATGAATGCCATAGAAAGATAAGAATTACTCTTCAAAATTTCAATTTAGTTTTTAATAAAGATCATTTATTTTTTTAGAGGGGAAATTTAGTTTTGAAGAGAAGGTAGTTTAGTCTTCAAGAGGATTTGATTCTACCGGATTTACTTCGACTGAGAAAACATCTACAGGTTCGGACCTCAGGGCATCTTTCCTTAAAGAACTTTCGCCAGAACCTTCACCTGCAGGCCCTGGGACAGCAATAACAGGAGAGACAACGGAATCAGGGGAGACAACGGTATCAGAGGAGACAACGGTATCAGAGGAAAAAGCAGTTCCCTGAACTTCATGCCCCGAAACCTCCCCATTTTGCACGTCATTTTCATGGAAGACGGACGGGTTGTGTTCAGTGGAAAACCCGGATTCCACCCCGGGGTAGATGAAAAGCTCTCCGAAAAGTTCTTTCTGGCAGAGCCAGATTTTCTTGCTGGAAGCCAGGAAGAGAAGAGAAATGTAATCCATGACCCGGTCTTCACTCTCCTCCATAAGCACGGAAAAGACCACATAAGGCTGCATCTGAAACAGTTTTGAAAGCCTGTCCCAGATCAGGTCCAGCCGGACACTGATAGCCTCATCGTGGGCGATATCAAAGACATCCCCCGTACTGAGCTCCGGCCCTTTCGGGGCGTCAGGCGCTTCCAAAGCTTGCCGGGCTTTCTTATCGTATTTCCTGGAAAGGGCTTTTTCAGCTTTTCTGAGTTCGGAAATCAATTCGTTCAGGGTCACGGGACGGGTGGACAGGCGGCGGACAGGGAGTTTCGGGATAGGGAATTTTTCGGGCTCCGGGAATTCATCGTAATCGAAAAAGTCAGGTTCCTCTTCAGGCACATCTTCCTCAAGAATTCCGGAGGATTTCATGCGGAGCAGGATCGCGGAATAGAGAAGCGTCCTGGAAGAAATCCGGAGGTCCATTTGCTTGAGTTCCTCCACCCTTCCAAGGAAACTATCAGTAAGTTCCACGATATCAATGTCCCAGGGATCGACCTTTCCGCTTTTTGCAAGTTCGACCATGATACCCAGGGGTTCGTATGTCTCAAACTCCGAAAGTTCAAGACCCTCCCAATCGACCCCCATGTTGGAGAGAGTGGAAGGAAGCTCGAAAGCCCCGGAGTCCGAAAAAGAAGAGTCCACATCAACCGGTTTCGAAACGTCAGGGGACACATCCGGTGCCTTCAACTTAAAGATTTCCAGCACAGTCCCGGCATCTTCCGCAAGCTCATCCATTCAGCTTTACCCCTGTAATGCTCGTGATATTGTTTTCCTGCATGGTGACTCCAATGGTCCGGCTTGCAGCCTGGATCATGGGTTTTCTCAGGGAAACAACAATAAACTGGACTTTTGAACCCGAGGTCCTGACCCTTCTCGAAACCCTTTCCACGTTCCAGCCGTCCAGGAACATGTCGATCTCGTCAAAGGCGTAGAAGGGCGCGGGACGGTACTGCTGGATCGCAAAGATAAAAGCAAGGGCTGTGAGACTCTTTTCTCCCCCGGACATGGCCTCGATCCTCTGGAGGGTTTTTTCCTTGGGCCGGGCTCTCAGGGTCATGCCCCCCGCAAAGGGGTCATTGGGGTCTGTCAGTACAAGTTCGCCCATCCCGTCGGAAAGCTCGTGGAAAATTTCCTTGAAATTGGCATTAATACCTTCGTAAGCCTCCAGGAAAGTGTCCCGCTTGAGAGTCTCATACTGGTCGATGCGCTCCAGGAGCTGCTCCCGCTCGGTAAAGAGGGTATCGCGCTTCCCCTGCAGGTCCGAGAGCCTGAGTTCCACCTCATTATATTCGTCAATTGCCCGCATGTTAACGGGCTCAAGCTTGCGCAAAGCCTCCTCAATCGCCTGGATCCGGAGGTAGACTGTCTCGTAATTCGGGACTTCATCGGATTCTTCGAGACCCCTGCGCTCGATTTCTTCAAGGAACTGTTTTTCCTGTTCAAAGAGGGCGTTCCGGGTAGCCGTAAGCGTCATAACCTGCTGGTTTGCTTTTTCGAGACTGGTCTTTGCCGCACTGACCCTGCGCTTCACGGCAGTATGCCCCTCCTGGACTTTTTCTCTCTCTTTCTGGAGCTCCAGGAGTTCATCGGAAAGCTCAAGTTCCCGCTTCATTTTCTCTTCCAGCACTGCCTCGAGTTCTTCGATCTTTGCCCGCAAGGACTCCACCTTTTCCCGGAGGGTTGTTTTCCGGGAATCAAGCTCTCCAATCAGTTCCTTGGACTCGGTGATCTTCTGTTCTGCATAGATTTTTTCAAGTTTCAACGCGTTTAGGCCCGCTTCAGTGTCCCTGATCCTGCCGTCAAGCCGCCGGATTTCCTCGTCCGCAAAATCCGCTTTCCTGTTGATCTCCGGAAGCGGGGAATCGGCAAGTTTGACTTCAAGTTCGGCAATCTGCCCCCCAAGTATTGAGGCGGTTTCGTCCATTTCAGCCTTTTCGGCAATGACCTCGTCCATTTCGGTTTTAAGTTCGCCCCTTGCCTTTTCGATCGCCTGGAGGTCGGCCTGTTTGGAATGCAGGAGTCCTTCAAGTTTGGCTTCCCGGCCTACAATTTCTTCGAGCTGGAGTTCTTTCCTGGAAATTTCTTCCTCGCAGTCCCGGACCTTCCGGTTCAGCTCGAAAAGGTGGCTTTCAATGCCGTCCTGTTTTCCTATTGCAGCAGTCCGGCTTGCGTCCAGGCCCTGTATCTCATCCCTGAGCTTTAGAAGCTTGTCCTTTTCTGCTGCTGCAAAGGACAGGCTGGATTTCGAGGAAAGGAACCCTCCAACCATTGCCCCGCTCTTTTCCAGGACTTCCCCTTCCAGAGTGACCATCCTGTACCTGCCCATAAGGCGTCGGGCATTGTCCAGAGTGTCAAGCACCAGGGTATCCCGGAAAACGTACCAGAAGGCCGACTCAAAAGCCGGGTCGAATTCTATGAGATCAATTGCGTATCCTACAATCCCGGAATCATAATTGAGGTTCTCGAGCCTGCCCGCCGCTTTCATCTTGTTCAGGGGGAGGAAAGTAGCCCTTCCGCCTCTTCTCCGCTTCAGGTAATCAATGGCTTCCGCAGCGTCTGCATCTGTGTCCACAACAAGGGCCTGCATCCGGTTCCCTGCGGCAATCTCCAGGGCTTTCGAGTAGCGCCGGTCAACTTTTCCGAGCTGGGCAATAGTCCCGTGCACCCCGTAGAGTTCGTTTTGCCGGGTCGCCCCGAGCACCGTCTCCACGGCTTTCGAATACCCTCCCCCGTGTTCCGCAGCCCGGACCCGCGCTTCAGTGAGGGCAAACTCCTGCTGGAGCCCGTGAAGCTTACTCTCAAGTTTCCTGAGATCTTCCTTGATCCTGAAATGGCTGCTTTCGATATCGTCACGGTCCTTCAGGAGAGACTCCTTCTTTTCGGAAAGCTTTTCAATCTCGTACTGGACCGAACGGGTATCACTGTCCGAACTAGCGACCGCAGCCTCTGCTTCCTGGATCTCGTTTTCGATATCCCGGAGTTCTGCGGACTTTCGCCTGAGGGCATCGAGCAGGCGGTCCTCGTGCCTCATGAGCTCGTTTTTTTCGTTCTTCACGGCTTCAAGCTTCCCTTTAGCAGCCGTCAGTTCGTCCCTTGTTTTGGCAAACTTCACGTCTACGTCGGCAATTTTGCTCTGAAGCAGCATGCGCTCGGTCCTGCGTTCCGAAAGCTCGGACTCAAGGCTGTCTTTCCGGATCTGTTCGGCTTCGATTTTCTCGTCCACGTCCCGGACCTTTCCTTTGGTGGAATCGATCTCCACAAAAGCTTTCCTGCGCCGCGCATCGCCCTCATCGACATCGTTTTCGGTAAGTTCGATGCTGTCCACACACCTGGAAATTTCCCCTTTTGTCCCCTCGATATCCTTTTTGATCTGGAGCTGTTCGGCTTCTCCTTTCTTCCGGATCTCCAGAGAAAGGTTTTCCAGGGCTTCTTCCAGGGCTCCGAGTTCCTGTTCCCGCTCTTCAAGGATGTTCCGGATCTTTTCAAGGTGCTCTTCCTTTCCTGCGAGCTCCTTATCCACATTTCCCAGTTCGGTCCTTGCGTCTTTCAGTTTGGAAAGCAGGACATAACCTTCAAACTTTATCTTTTCGGCCTTTAGAGCCTGGTATTTCAGGGCCTGGTCACGCTCCCCTGACAGCTTTTCAAGCTGGGCACGCACCTCTTCAAGAATGATGTCCACACGTTCAATCTGCTGCCTGACGACTTCCAGCTCTCCGAGAGCTTTTTGTTTGCGCTCGTCAAACTCCGCGACCCCCGCAATCTCGTCAATGATCTTTCTTCTTTCCACGGCAGTCATGGAGATAATCTGGGTTACGTCTCCCTGCATGACAACGTTGTACCCTTCGGGAGTCACGCCGGCTTTGGCAAGCTGGGAATGGACCTCAGTCAGGCTGACGGATTTCCCGTTAAAATAGAAGTAGCTGTAGTATCCGCTCTTTGTCTGTCGGATCTTCCGGGACACCGTAAACTCCTCCAGGTCCACCGGAAGTTTGCGGTCGCTGTTGTCAAAGCGGATAGTGACCTGAGCAAAGTCGGGTTTTTTCTTCTCATCCCCATTGTAGATGAGGTCCGTGAGTTTTTCGGCTCTGAGAGTCCTGGAACTTGTCAGTCCGAGAGCAAAGAGAATCCCGTCTATGATATTGGACTTCCCACTCCCGTTAGGTCCCGAAATCGTGGTGAAGTCGTTGTAAAAGGAAATTTTTACTTTTTTCCCGAAGGACTTGAAGTTAACGAATTCTATTTCTTTTATATACACAGGATGCCTCTGCAATTTCGCGTTTTTTTTGGAGAGAAATTTTTGAAAACTTTTAAGAAAATGTGAATAAAGTTCTCACAAAAAAGATTTAGCTGGAAATTCCTGTATTTTCGGCCCTCACTACGTCTTTGGGACTTATCTTTCACAGGTGATGATCTCTGCGTCTTCGTCATCCCTTGCAACAACGGTCTCATTTCTTTCAACATGAGTGACAGACTTTTCGGCGATGATGTATTCACACTCATTATTTTCTTTGGCCCGCTGCACAGTTCTTGCAACTTTCTGCCGCTTCAGCTCCCCGCTATCAGCAATGATGTACTCGCACTTTATTTCCTCGATTTCCTCTTCATCAAGTTCTTCAGGTTCCACTTCCCGGACCTTTAACCTGACCCTGGTATTAGTCCCTGGCAGAGGGGCGGGAACTTCCCTTACCTCGATCCTTGCACGTGAAGAAGGAATTTCTTTTCGAGGTTCCGGTTTCTGTTTAGGCTTTTTGGAAAGGGGAGGAAAGTCAAGAGGGTCTTCGAGCATGGAGAGGGAAACCGCAGGAGCAACAGGAGTGGAGTTCTGTAATTCTTCGAGCTTCCGGGAAAGCGTTTCAACATCGGCTTCCAGCCTCCTTACCACGGACTTCTGGTCAAGGAGTTCTTTTACCAGCCCGTCCTGGATGCCTGCAAGTTCTTTCAATTTATATTCAGCCGCTCCGACCTCATGGACAGGAGCATGATTCAGCTCCATGCGCAGTTCATTAAGGACTGAAGCTTTGAGGGAAGCAGGACTCGGAATCCCCATAAGCTCAGTCCTGATATCGGAAAGGACCAAATCCTTCAAGGAATCCAGGTCGGAACTGCATTCCATTTCACTCCGAAGTTCATTGAGAACCGAAACCTTAATTGATTTCTTGAGAGTCTCAAGCTCTTCATAGCTAATCGACAAACGCCTTTTAGGCGGCTTATTATTCAGATCCCTCTGTCCAGTCCTCATAAAATTCCTCTTGCAATAAATTCGGGTCCCGGGTAATATGCAAAATATCTGGTTATGGGATTAGATCATAGTAACTATAGTTAGATAGTATTGTTTAGACAAATTTAAATAATGTATACAAAGTACATGTAATCCCACTTTATATATAATGGTAATCGATGGCTTTTCTCAGGCGGGCGAAACATTCAGTTAAAATATAAGAAGAAGGTGCTTATTAAGCTTTCTGAAAAAAGCGCTTTGACCGAAAAATGGTGAGTTCGACTGAATAATCATATTTATTTCGAAACTTATGGGCTTGACCATAGAATCCCTTATTTTGTAGTCATGTGACTGGCTTAGAGTAGATCAAGAAAGAGGATATCTACAAACCTTTTTGTTAAATTGCAACTTTGAACAATTATTTATAAATGCAGGTCACATAATTGATAGATTTAATTTAGATAATCAGATCGGGGGAAAGAACGAATGGATCAGAATGATGTTAGGTTCCGGGATTGAAATGAGTACGATTGGGGAATTTGCTTTAAAAATTAGAAAAAAGATGCCTTTAGAGGCTCTTCTTTTCTTTATGCATCATATCTGGCTCGCGATCATTGGTTTAACAATGCTTGTAGTGATAGGGACAGGAATCCAGTATGGTCTACATACATATGCGTTAGTAATGACTCTAGGATTATTTGTTCTGTTTCTTGTACCAATTGCCGCCATTGGACAAAATATTGTAAGGAACATAGAGGATGTTCGGAAGGTTTTGTGCGGCATACCTTTGCTAATTGTTGGCATGTTCCAGACTACGGCGGCTATAATAGTACATACGAAAGCAAGTATCTATGAATCATATCCAGATTCGTTAATTCATACCTTACTGCTTCCGATTCAGAGATTTGCACAAATTGCAGTAGATCCTTTAATTGAGTATATATTCTATATGGGTTTCCCGTATAATCAGCTGCCTCAAATTACATTCTATATTATCCTTCTTCCTCTCAGTCTCTTTATTTACTTGCTGCCTTCCGTAGGCTATGATAAGATGAGGATTACAAAGGAAATGAAACTAATTGCTCTGTTGCCATTAGTTTGTATTGCGATTCCAGTAATTATACAGACAACTCGGATGAGTTTAGGATTGATCGATGAAATTATGAGTGAACTACCCCTCCCTGTCTCCTTCGGAGCCGAGGAAGGGGCTTCCTTCGAGTACTCGAATCATCCAGGTATCGGCTCTAAGAACTCAATACCCATCATCAAGCCTGTTTGTCGAAGATTATCGGCAAAGAACCGATAGCCTGTCCACAAGGC
>CBFCWE010000012.1:0-63550 GCA_965601435.1 uncultured Methanosarcina sp. | reverse complement strand
AATAATTAACCGGAAAGGAATAATTAACCGGAAAGGAATAATTAACCGGAAAGGAATAATTAACCGGAAAGGATGAATTAACCGGAAAGGATGAATTAACCGGAAAGGATGAATTTCCCGGAAAGGAAAAATTTACCGGATAGGAATAATTAACCGGATAGGAATAATTAACCGGAAAGGATGAATTTCCCGGAATCATTTTTTCTTTAAATGCTTAATATGCTTGCTCATCACTCATTCAGGAATCGATTGAAAGAAGGATCATATAAGAATTAGAAATGAAAATCAGTTGAGAATTAATCAGTTGAAATCATTGGAAGATAAACCGTTCGTTAAATGATTGATTTAATATCAAAATCATCACTAATTAAATTGGGAATCAGTTGAAATCAGTGAAAATGAATTAATTCGTTGATGGTTGATTGAACATTTAAGCCATCACTAATCAGGAATCCCTCGAATAAATCCGTGGAAATGTGAATCATTTCAACGAAGCTTAGTTAAAAATGCTTAGGCCCATTAGGGAAATAATTGTGATGGGAATCCCGGCAGGAATCAGCTAAAAGGGAATCAGGCCCCATATATGCCTTATACCTCAGATAAGAGGCTTTAGTAGAATCTGTGGATATACTGAAATCTGCAGGTTGGTAAGATAATCTACAGGTTGGTGATCAATCTGTGGGTTGCTATGAGGCAGAAGGATATATCCGACCCCGAATGCAGGGATTGAATTCATGCGCAAAGCTTTTGGTTGGATTATAAAGGGTTCTCCTATTTCAATAGCGGGTTTTGGGTCATTTCTATAAGGAAACAAATATATATTATAGGTGATATTGCTTAGTTCATAACTATTTGCTGAGATATTTCATCCCGGGAAAAGGTCTTCTTGAGATCAGATTCTGGTGGTGGGTGATTCTGGGGCTGGTTTTATCCACTTGTCTAATATATATTATGTGTTATATCAAACGTTATATCCAACTCATCATCATTTCAAGTTCTTCCCTGAAACCGTTTTAGGTGGTTTCAGGTTCACAATATCAAAGGAATCAAATCAGAGGTTTAAAATATGACTGAAATAGGAATAGTTGCAGTTGGCGGCTACAATGAAATGGGCCGTAACATGACTGCCATAATCGTAGGCGAAGATATTATCATTCTGGATATGGGACTCAGGCTTGACCGGGTTCAGATTCACGAGGATGTTGAAATTGACAAGATGCATTCCCTTGAACTGATCGAGATGGGAGCAATCCCTGACGATACTATCATGAAGGAGATCAACGGGACTGTCCGGGCCATCGTTTGTACTCACGGGCATCTTGACCATGTAGGTGCAATCTCAAAGCTCGCCCACAGGTACAAGGCCCCTATCCTTGCTACCCCCTATACCACTCTTATCATCAAGCAGCAGATTGAGTCCGAAAGGAAGTTTGAGGTCTGTAACAGGGTGATCCCCCTGAAAGCAGGAGGCAGATATAAGGTCACGGAAGATATAGATATCGAATTCATCCGGGTCCAGCACAGCATCATAGACTGTGTCGTTGCAGCCGTCCATACCCCTGCAGGGGCAATCCTCTATGCCTGCGATTTCAAACTGGACCGGACTCCTACTATGGGAGAGGCTCCGGACTTTGAGCGCCTGAAAGCTCTTGGAAAGGAAGGGGTTATCGCAATGATCGCTGAGAGTACGAACGCCGGACGCTCCGGGAAAACTCCTTCCGAACAGATCGCAAAGGACATGGTCAGGGACGTATTGTTCGGGACCGAGGAGTCGGATGTCGGGATGATCATCACGACCTTTGCTTCCCACATTGCCAGGCTCAAGGCGATCATCGAGGCAGCAGAAGAAATGGGCCGGATCCCCGTGCTTATGGGGCGTTCCATGGAACGCTATGTAGGGGCCGCCAGGGACGTCGGTTACCTTAAACTTCCATCCAATGTTGAGATCTATGGACATCGAAAAGATGTTGACAGAGCTTTCAAGCGTATCATGCAGAGTGGAAAAAACAAGTATCTTCCGATCGTCACAGGACACCAGGGTGAGCCCGGTTCCATTCTTGTGAGGGTTGCAAACGGTGACACTCCTTATTCAATCGATCCCGGGGACCGTGTCATTTTCTCTGCAAACATTATCCCGAGTCCAATGACCCAGGCTAACCGGTATGCCCTTGAAACCAAGCTCAAAATGAAGGGGGCCAGGATCTATGACGACGTTCACGTATCGGGCCACGCATACAAGGAAGATCACTGGGAGTTGCTCCGCATGGTCAATCCGGAACATGTAATTCCGGCTCACGGAAATATGGACATGCACGGGCACTACATCGAGATGGCGGAAGATGCAGGGTATGTGCTGGGAGACACCGTTCACCTCCTCAGGAACGGTGAAGTGTTATATATCGAAGAGTAATTGTATTAGGAAAACTATTCCCTTTGCTTGTGATAGTATGACGCTGATTGATGAGATCAAGAAGAGGACCGTCCATGTGGATGCCAGCATTGAGGATATGCTTCCTGTCACCCATCCGGAGGAGCTCTACAAAGCCTCCCGCTACCTCGTGGATGCCGGGGGGAAACGCCTCCGCCCGGCGGTTCTGATCCTGGCTGCAGAGGCGGTCGGCTCCACTCTCGAGTCTGTCCTTCCTGCAGCTGTGGCCGTGGAACTCGTACATAATTTCACTCTGATCCATGATGATATCATGGACAAGGATGATGTCCGCCGAGGGATGCCTGCCGTCCATATGAAATGGGGGGAAGCCGGAGCGATCCTCGCCGGGGATACTCTCTATTCCAAAGCTTTCGAGATCCTCTCCAGAGTCGAAAACGAACCTGAACGGATTTTAAAATGCATGGATGTCCTCTCCAGGACCTGCACGGAGATCTGTGAAGGGCAGTGGCTTGACATGGACTTTGAAAGGCGTGACCTGGTCACTGAATCCGAGTACCTTGAGATGGTCGAGAAGAAAACCTCGGTCCTCTACGCAGCCGCTGCAAAGATCGGGGGCCTGCTAGGAGGAGCTTCGGACGAAGTCGCCGAGGCTTTATCCGAGTACGGGCGCTTGATAGGGATTGGTTTCCAGATGTATGATGATGTCCTGGACATGATCACTCCTCAGGAAGTGCTCGGGAAAGTCCGGGGAAGTGACCTGAAAGAAGGGAAGTACACTCTGATCGTTATCGATGCTTTCCAGAAAGGTGTGAAACTGGATGTTTTCGGGAAAGGGAGTGCCACTCAGGATGAAACCGAACATGCCGTCAAGATCCTTTACGAATGCGGTTCGATCGATTTCGTACAGAACCTCGCAATCTCGTACATCGAAGAAGGCAAGGCAAAGCTGGATGTCCTGGACGACTGTCCTGAAAAGGACCTCCTCCTCCAGATTGCCGACTACATGATTTCAAGAAACTATTGAATCAACCGTCTGAAAACTGGCGGTCCAGAGGGGGTTGCGGCAGAAATATGTCGCAATACCTCAAAATCTTTCTTTTATCTTATTTTTGTGATAGCCTTAACCTCATTTTTATGTCATTTTTACGATAGCAGTAGCTCTGTTTTTTGATGTATTCCAGGTGGGAAAAATTATCCGAATTTCCAAATGCGGATAAATTGGCAGAATTTATTGGCTCGAACTTTATGGTTCGTCGTTTTTTTGTGTGGTAACTCTCACAAAAACAGATACGATCTTGAATTGAAACTTGTCTTGCTCACGAGAACTGGTGGGGGGACAACTTTATACGCTGCGCTCCGGGGGGAAGACTTAAAAAAAAGAGAATGGCAGGATTTTCATCCTGCTTATTTTTTTGAATTTTCGGATCTGAATTTTATTTATTTGTTTCTGGCTGCAAGGGTGCTCTGGGCAGCTACGAGTCTTGCGATGGGGACTCTGTAGGGGGAGCAGCTTACATAGTTCAGGCCTATGCTGTGGGCGAAGAGAATGGATTTGGGCTCGCCGCCGTGTTCTCCGCAGATCCCCATTTTGAGGTCGGGTTTTACGGAGCGGCCTTTTTGAATTCCTATCTTCATGATTTCGCCTACGCCTTCCTGGTCCAGGACTGCGAAGGGATCGTTTTCAAGAATGCCTGCTTTCTGGTAGATTGGCACGAACTTGGCCACATCGTCCCTGCTGAACCCGAAGGTAGTCTGGGTCAGGTCGTTTGTCCCGAAGGAGAAAAAGTCGGCCTCCAGGGCAATCTTGTCTGCGGTGATTGCGGCTCTTGGCAGTTCGATCATGGTTCCGACTTTGTAGTCGAACTTTATGCCTTTTTCTGCCATGACGGTATCTGCCAGTTCACAGACTTTCTGCCTTGTAAGGGTGAGTTCTTTTACATGGCCTACCAGTGGAATCATGATTTCAGGGATTACCTTCACCCCTTCGACTGCAAGTTCACAGGCAGCTTCCATGATTGCCCTTACCTGCATATCGTAGATTTCCGGGTAGGTAATTCCTAGACGGCATCCCCTGTGTCCGAGCATCGGGTTGAGTTCTGTAAGGGATACAACGCGCTCGATAATCTTGTTGACTGTGGCAATCTTTTCGATGTCGCCTGCAGTTTCGTATTCCCTTAGTTTTTCATCCAGTTCTTCCTTGTTCGGAAGGAATTCGTGCAGGGGTGGGTCAAGCAGCCTGACGGTCACGGGCAGACCTTCCATACTGCGGAAGATTCCAAGGAAGTCTTCCTTCTGTATGGGGAGGAGTTTTTTGAGGGCTTTCTTCCTGGATTTTTCTTCCTCTGCCATGATCATTTCCCTGACAACGGGGATCCGGTCTTCCCCGAAGAACATATGCTCGGTCCGGCAAAGCCCGATTCCTTCTGCGCCAAGTTCGCGGGCGAGGTTTGCATCGGTTGGGTTGTCGGCGTTTGTCCTTACGCCGAGGGTCCGGATTTCATCAGCCCATAAAAGGATGTGCTTGAGGTCTTCGTTGATCTCGGCTTCGATCAGTTCGACTTTCCCAAGGATGACGTTTCCATTGCTCCCGTTTATGCTGATGTAGTCGTGCTCATTGATCGTGTAACCGTTTACTTTGAAAAGAGCATTTTTGTTATCGATTACAATTTCTCCGCAGCCTACAACACAGGGCTTTCCCATTCCTCTTCCTACTACTGCGGCGTGGGAAGTCATTCCTCCCCGGACTGTAAGCACTCCCTGGGCAGTTGCCATCCCACCGATGTCTTCAGGCGAGGTTTCTGTCCTGACAAGGATTGTCTTTTCGCCCTTTTCAGCCATCTCTTCGGCGGCTTCGGCAGTAAACACGACTTTTCCTACGGCGGCTCCAGGGGATGCCGGAAGCCCATTCGCGATTAATTCGAGTTTGGCTTCCGGGTCAATCCGTGGGTGCAGGAGCAGGTCAATGTGTTCGGCCTGGACCCTGGTGACTGCGGTTTCCCTATCAATAAGCCTTTCTTCGACCATGTCCTTTGCGACCTTTACTGCAGCAGCAGCGGTTCGCTTCCCGGTCCTGGTCTGGAGCATATAGAGTTTTCCTTCCTGAATGGTGAACTCTATATCCTGCATGTCCGTGAAGTGGGCTTCGAGCCTCTGGCAGATATCTACTAGCTGGTCGTAAGCTTCGGGAATCTCGTTTTTCAGGGTGTTGATGTAGTTCGGAGTCCGGATTCCGGCAACCACGTCTTCGCCCTGGGCGTTGAGGAGGTATTCTCCGAAGAACTTCTTTTCCCCCGTAGACGGGTTCCTTGTGAAAGCCACTCCAGTCCCGGAGGTGTTTCCCATGTTTCCGTAAACCATTGTCTGAACGTTGACGGCAGTTCCCCATTTGTCATCAATGTTGTGGATTTTTCTGTAGGTAATGGCTCTCGGATTGTTCCATGAATCAAAAACAGCATCAATTGCCATCTGGAGCTGGACTTTCGGGTCTTGTGGGAAATCAAATCCTTTTTCAAGCTTGATTACTTCCTTGAACCTTTCTGCAAGTTGCTTTAAGGCTTCTGCATCCAGTTCGGTGTCGGACTTGACTCCCAGTTCCTTTTTCTTGTCCCCTATCAGGGAGTCGAATTTCCGGAAATCTATTCCAAGCACCACGTTTCCGAACATGGCGATAAACCGCCGATAGCAGTCGTATGCAAATCTTTCGTCGTTGACCTTTTTAGCAAGTCCGACTACGGATTTGTCCGTAAGCCCGAGGTTCAGGACGGTATCCATCATTCCCGGCATGGACACTCTTGCTCCGGAACGGACCGATACCAGAAGGGGATCTTCGGGATCTCCCAGTTTTTTTCCGTTTATGGTTTCCAGTTTGTCTACTGCTTCTTCAACTTGTTGGACCACTTGTTCCGAGTATTCATTGTTTTTTAGGTACAATACGCAGACTTCGGCTGTTATTGTAAAGCCTGGAGGTACGGGAACTCCAAGATTAGCCATTTCTGCGAGGTTTGCACCTTTGCCTCCTAGCAGGTCTTTCATACTACTTTTGCCATCAGTTACATCCTTTCCGAAAAAATATACAAATTTGAACAATGAATCTCCTCCCTGGAACGAGGTATCATTTGGAATATGACTTGGAAATAGTGTGTGGATAGCCAAATCTTCTGATTTGGTTGTTGCCAACAATGTCCATTTAATATATAAGCTTGTGGTTCGCCCCTACCCGTATCATTTAATTTATATATTCTATTTATTTTGAAGTTATGTATAATATAGGTCTTGCGATATGTTTATATAATATCGGTGTAGAGTAGGTATGCTTTTCAGTCTGCACTATAATATTCTTACATTAGGCTGGTAGTTCGATTACTCGGAACAGGAAGTAAATGGACCTGCGCCGAGGTATATTCTTATTTGTGGCTAATATGAAAAGACTCGGTACCGTGTTGCACAGGTCAGGTAGCAAAAACCTGGTTATTAGAGGGGATGAGTTTAAGTCCGAAAATGCATCAGGAAAAATCC
Organism: uncultured Methanosarcina sp.; assembly: GCA_965601435.1. Lineage (GTDB taxonomy): Archaea > Halobacteriota > Methanosarcinia > Methanosarcinales > Methanosarcinaceae > MTP4. Next base: position 56,646 of record CBFCWE010000012.1, on the reverse strand, counting down.
CTAGGTTAAATTTGGTTGTTATGGACAAGGCATTGAATCAGATTGGCACGATAGTTAATGCTTTCGGGCCGGTGGACCATCCATATTTTTTAGTGAAAGGTTTTAAACGGATTCCTGATTCAGAATTTCGGGGAATGGTCAATGAAAGGATCTATGTTCGGTGAGATCTCTGGCATTTGATGCAGATTTAAACTCTTTAGTATGGTTTAACTTTAACTGGTATATTTGCTTTCAACTGGTTTTAGTTTCTGGCTTTCTTTCCCCCATTTTTATAAAAATACTGTCATTTAATGCAGCACATAATCTGAGTTGCAGGACAGCAGGAACAGCATATGGTCATGTTAAGTTGTAAGGTGATATGAAATGGTAGAAGTCGAAAGAGTTCGCTATTCGGACAATCTTGAAAGAGAAAAAATACGTGCCATGATCAAAGCTCGCAAGGAGAAGCAAAAAGAGCAAAATTTTGAGAAGGAAAAGGCCGTGTGTCCGGAATGCGGAAGCAGGAACCTGGTGCACGACTATGAGAGGGCTGAGCTCGTGTGCGGGGACTGCGGACTGGTCATTGACGCCGACTTTGTAGATGAAGGTCCCGAATGGCGAGCTTTCGATCACGATCAGCGCATGAAGCGTTCCCGTGTGGGGGCGCCCATGACCTATACAATCCACGACAAAGGGCTTTCCACGATGATTGACTGGAGGAACAGGGACTCCTACGGAAAGTCTATCTCCTCCAAAAACCGTGCTCAACTCTATCGTTTAAGAAAATGGCAGCGTAGAATCCGTGTAAGCAACGCAACTGAAAGAAACCTTGCTTTTGCTTTATCAGAACTGGACAGGATGGCTTCAGCTCTCGGTCTTCCGAGGACTGTCCGGGAAACCGCGGCCGTGGTCTACAGAAAAGCTGTGGACAAGAACCTTATTCGTGGAAGGAGTATTGAAGGTGTGGCAGCAGCAGCCCTTTATGCGGCCTGCCGCCAGTGCAGTGTCCCAAGGACCCTTGACGAAATCGAAGAGGTGTCCAGGGTAAGCAGGAAGGAAATCGGAAGGACTTACAGGTTCATTTCAAGGGAACTTGCCTTAAAACTCATGCCGACTTCCCCGATTGACTACGTACCCAGGTTCTGCTCAGGGCTCAACCTTAAAGGAGAAGTCCAGTCTAAGAGCGTCGAGATTCTCAGACAGGCTTCCGAAAAGGAGCTTACAAGCGGAAGGGGCCCCACAGGTGTTGCAGCAGCTGCAATCTATATCGCGTCCATTCTCTGCGGCGAGCGCAGAACCCAGCGGGAAGTTGCGGATGTAGCAGGGGTAACAGAAGTTACTATCAGGAACAGGTATAAGGAGCTTGCAGAAGAGCTGGATATTGAAATTATCCTCTAAGGTTCTTCTTCATTTTTTCTTTTATCAATTTTTTCTTTCTTGATTCTTATCTTGCTTAATTTCAAATTTCCTTAATTTTCCAAATGTTTTTTCTTTACTTTTCAATTAATATACACTAGTTGTACGTATCGAAGTATTTTTAATTAAGTATATATTTATAAAAGGTTTTTAGATCAACGATGTTGGCTCTTGAAATTTCCAAAGCAATTCTCCTGGGCTTCACTGTTGGACTTACAGGTGCCCTTGTCCCGGGACCCATGCTTTTTGCAACTATCGAGACCTCTCTCAAAAAAGGATGGATTGCAGGCCCCGAAGTGGTGCTCGGGCACATGCTTATTGAGCTTGTGCTCTGCGTCCTTATCCTCTTCGGGGCGGCATCTTTTGTCGGGAGCGGTACGATTTCTGCGGTATCCCTTCTCGGTGGGCTTGCGCTTGTGGGCTTTGGCCTGCTTACGGTAAAAGACGCAAAAGCAGTCTCTTCCGCAGGGCTGGCTTCGGGAAGTTCCGGCATGGCCCTGAGCTCCAGCCCCTCTGCTGCAGGACTGATTACCTCTGCTTCAAACCCTTATTTCTGGATCTGGTGGCTGACTGCAGGCAGTGCTCTCGTGCTTCAGGAATACCGGATGGGAATTGTTACTGCAGTTGCCTACGTAATCGGGCACTGGATGGCAGACTTGGGATGGTTCACAGCTATTTCTGCCTCTTTCAGCCGTGGAAAGACCTTGCTTTCCCGAAGTGCCCATGAAAAGATTCTCTATGCCTGCGGGATATTTTTAGTGATCTTCGGACTTTATTTCATGCTCAATTATAACAATCCCGTCCAGCTTGCATAATTCGGGGATTTTTCATTTTTTTCTTTTTCCTGTTCTCTTTCTCTTTTTTGCCTTTTCTTTTTTCGGCTCTTTCTTCTTTTCCCTGTTCTCTTTCTCTTTTTTGCCTTTTCTTTTTCCTGCTTTCCCTCCTTTTTCCTCCTCCCTTCTTCTTTTTTCCTCCTCCTCTCTACTTTTTGTTTTCTTCAAGTAGGGTTCTTCGAGAAACTTTAATAACAAAAAGGCTACTTTAGAGGTCCGGAAGGTCGAAGTCCATGAAAAGGCAGTGCATAAAAGTCCCTAAAAAGGAAGGAGAACCCACGCGGAGGGTTCTACTTGAACTTGAAATTCTGGATCATTCCGCAAAGATCGCTTCGGACGAAAAGTACCTTTATCTCCCCATTATCCGGGAACTCCCCCCTGTGGAACTGCAAGAGCTCCCTGAAGTTGCGGAAATTGCGGTTTACGAGTTTAAGGGGCAGGATGTAAAGCCCACACCAGAGGGTCTTCTGGGTTTTTCTCCCGGCTACGAGGTAATTGGCGACATTGCTCTCCTGGAAGACGAGGTTCCGGAACCGGAAGCTGCCTTAAAAATTGCCGATGCCCTGCTCCGGACTCAGCCGAATGTAAAAACCGTATTAAAACCCCTAACTCCTGTTATCGGGGAGTTCAGAGTCCGGGAATTCGAGGTGGTGGCGGGAGCCCCAAGGACTGAGACGATCCATAAGGAATACGGCTGTCGCTATAAAATTGACCTTGCAAAAGCTTATTTCACTCCACGCCTGTCCACCGAACGTTCGAGGATTCTTACCTGGGTAAAGGAAGGTGAAACGGTTGTGGACATGTTCACAGGTGTTGGCCCTTACAGTGTCCTTATTGCAAAGAAAGCCCGGCCTGCAAAAGTAGTCGCAATCGATAAAAACCCGGAAGCTGTCCGCTTACTGAGAGAAAACATCTCCCTTAATTCGGTTAAAAACATCGAAGCAATCGAAGGCGATGCCCGGGAAGAAGCCGAAAAGTTTGCAGGAACTGCCGACCACGTAATAATGAACCTCCCTCACAGCGCCCACGAGTTTCTTGACTCTGCTGTCCTCCTCACAAAACCTGGGGGAATAATCCACTACTACGGAATGACGCCCGAAGACGACCTGTTCGAAGGTTCAATAAAAATGATCCGGGAAGCTGCAGAAAGGGTAGGTAGGAATATCGAAGTGCTTGAAGAGAAGACTGTCCGCTCGTATGCTCCCCACCAGTATAATATATGCATCGAAGTCCGGATTCTCTGAAATAGTTCTCAAAATCGAATTGTATATATAAGATTGGTACAAAAATCGGATTGTATAGATAAGAATAATTCAGGAGAGCGATTTATATGTCAACCTTTACTTACGTGATGATAGGAATAGCTACCGTTTTAACTCTTATCTTCATCTGGTATTATCTCAATTATTTCAAGAAAATTTAATTGTTTCCTCTTTTTCTGAATCTTTTTCTGAAAAACCATTTTTATAGTTTGAGATGCCCCTCACAAGCGAAATAGTTAAATCCTTGACCGCTATTTTAGATCTGCTTATCTTTTATCCATGTGCCGTCGTGGCTTAGCGGTATAGCGGCTGATTCGTAATCAGCAGGCCGAGGGTTCGAGTCCCTCCGGCGGCTCTTGCTTTTTTTGGTTCGGTGCCTACTTTTTGTTTCAAAGAATATTGAAGGAATTTTTCTCTGATTTTGTTTTTTGATTTTGTTTTTTGATTTTGTTTTTTGATTTTGTTTTTTTGTGTAGTGTCCCCTCTGCCAGATTCCTTTTCCGATAAATTCCTTTCTCCTCTGTCGTATACCTCTTCTATCAATAAACTACTTATTATAGGATCTATCTAATACTTTGTTGGGTAATTTATGTTAACCCGCTGTACAAATATTCGTGGAAGAGGTTGAATACTGTGGATTCCTGGATGATCAATATCCTTTTGTTTTCGGATAAAAGGAGGGATTTTCTTCTATTGTTGAAAGGTGGCCCTAAAAATATTGACGAGATAGTGGGCGAACTCAAAGTCCCTCGAAATTCTCTCCTGCCTCAGATCAAGAAGCTTAAAGAAAAAGGGTTGATTGTAAGGGACGGGAATGATTGCCGTTTGACCATTCTCGGGAATGTTATTGTCCATAAATTGCAGCCACTTGTAGATGCGGCTTTCGTCCTCGATATAGATGACGATTTCTGGGTAAGCCGAAAACTTGATACCCTTCCCAGTTGTTTTTCGGGGAGAGTTGGGGAGTTAAAAGGCTGCTGCCTGGTAGAACCTGAACCTGAGCATGAATTTGACCTCATTCCCGAACTTGTGTCCGCTTTCAGGGAACCTTCCAGGGCCATGCTTCTCTTTTCTTATTTTCACCCCCAGCTTCCCTCTTTTTTCCTGGGTCTCGCAAAAAAAGGCATTGAATTCCTCCTCATACTTAACAGGGGGGTCTTTGAGAGGTTTTTACAGGATTTTCGGAATGAGGGGAAAGAAATTCTTAAGCAGGAAAATGTCAATGTCTTTGTTCTGGAGACCAATGCCCTGGAAGCTCCCTCCGTGATTGCGATCTCGGAGAGCACGTTGATTCTCGGGCTTCTCAACAAATGGGAAAGGGCCGACCGTCAGTATCTGGTAAACTGCAAACCCTGCGCCGTGAAGTGGGGGGAGGGGTTGTTTTCCTTCTACAAAGAACGAGCCCGGAAAGTTACTTCCCTGGAAGAGCCAGGTTTTTGTGGCTCAATTCCTCCTGAATCTGCTCAAAAATAATCTGGGGTTCGTGAGTTAACCTGGTGATCCTTAGTTTGATCCTGTTTTCCACAGGTTTTTCAGTGGTTCGGATTGTTCCGTGTTTCAGGTTTTTCAGTGGTTCGGATTGTTCCGTGTTTCAGGTTTTTCAGTGGTTCGGATTATTCCTTTCTCAGGCTGTTAGTTTATCGGGTTGACCATTGCTTAAGTCACTCCCGTTTTTCTGCTTCTTTCCATCCCAGGTCCTTCATTTTTTGGGAATCCTTTTCTTTCACTGTCACTATGTAGAAGAAGGTTCCATCGCAACTGTAAGCAAGTTCACAGGCTTCAATCCTGATTACATCGATGATTTCTATGTTGTATTCGCTGGTGTAATAGGCGGTAATCAGTTCTTTTTCCGTGGGTGCCCTTATATACTGGATGTTTCCTTCGGCGTACCACCGGTCCCAGGGGTTGAGTATTCCCGGGATCGGCTCGAACTGCAGTTCTACGAGTGTTTCTTCCCCTATCTCTCCTGCAGTTCCTCCCTGCGTTTCTTCACCTGTTTCCTCCTCTTCTTCTCCACCAGTTTCCTGGTATTCTCCTCCTCCTTCTTCTTCTTCTTCCTCTTTCCCAGTCTCTTCTATTTTTTCTCCATCTTCTTCCGGGATTGCGTTCTGTTTTTCCGCGCAGCCTCCCAGAGTTATCAAGAGAAAAGAAAGCAAAATCAATATCAACGAATGCGAAATTATTTTATTCCTCAACTCCTTCCCCCTTGTAAGTTTTTCAATAATATTTATTTCCCCTTGCTTATAATACATGCTGTGCGTTAAAAACCAGTTCTTGAAAAGAAGTTTGGTATTTCCATGAAACGAAATTCAAAAGAGTGGAAGGAAAAAAGGACCGAATTCCTTAAAGGCAAAACCTGTGCCTGGTGTGGCTCTTCAGAATATCTGTGCGTGCACAACTCGCAGGCGGTCTCCAGCTCACCTGGTCGGATACGTTCCGATATCTACGGTATTGCCTACGAGCAGTTCAGGGAAATCTACAGGCAAAAGTACCAGAAATTCGAGCTCATTCCTACTGGCAAGCACCGGCACAAAAGCCATTCCAACTGGCACAAAGCAGCAACCCTGCACAGAGTTGAACCTGATCATAGCGACCTTGAAGAGCAGTACAAAGAAGTCCTTATTAAAGACGTTCAGGAAGGCAATTTCAAAAAGCTCTACAACGAATGGCTCGAAGAAAACCGGATAAAAGAGTTAATCGAAGAGGAAATCGAAAAAGCCCGGGAAGAATACGAGTCTCTGGAAAATGTGTTTGTCCTTTGCCGGCGCTGTAATTTCGCAAGCCTGAAGGGTATGGACCTCTGTCCGTTGTGCAGAAAAAAATACAAGTCCTTACGGTATGAGACCTGTTTTGACTGCCTTCCTGTGGGGCGAAAGAAGGAGATTCTGGAAAAACAGGTGGAAATGGAAACTGAAGGGTCCCTTTCTGAAAGTGGAGCCAATATTAAAAAAGAAAAATCCTGATTAGTGTCCAATCATTCGGCAACGGTGACTAACATAGTTCTGCCTGGGACTTATCCTCCACTAAAAAATAATGTTTTTTTAATTGTTCTTCTTTCTATACCTCTTTTAGTTTTTTTCTCTCTCAACTTTCTATTTTTCTTTCTATGTTTGCCTCTATTTGTTTTTTCTCTCTCTACTTCTATAGTTTTTCTTTCTTTACTTCTTCCTTCGGTCATTTCTTTTATCGGGAGCACACCCTCCGGTATGGGTAATCTTTATTTTTTAAAAAGTTGGTTTTTTTTTTCTTTAATGGACCTCTTCAAAGCAGTGCCCAACCGCTTCCTCCGCAGGCTCTGCAGATATCGGTGCCCAGGTATCCCGCTCCACCGCAGAGAGGGCAGTTTCTTGCCGGCTGTGCAACCAGAACCGTGCCACTTCCCCCGCAGGCTTCACATATCCCGCTTTCCATGTGCCCTGCCCCTTTGCAAAGGGAGCATATTTCAGGGTCGTACTCTGTATCAATATAGAGCATATTATCACCTGTGATGGTATACAGTCATAGTAATGGCCGACGATCGTCCTAATATACAATTCTAATTATATATTTATTGGAATTTTATTCAATTAAAAGACAGACTTTTATACATATTTTCAGCTTTATGGGATAAAAGGGCTTTCATTCTACTTAAAATGAAAAATATTATAATCTGATTACCGGAATTTCGGCTTTTTTCAGGATCGAATCCCTTTCTTATGTAAGTTTTTAATCAATTAATACTTTTTAAATTATTATTCTATTCTAAGTAACCACTTCCAGAGTGGGAAGTTCCTGACTCCTCCATTGTTTTCGATATCTTTTGTAAGCAGGAAGTTCAGGAAGTTCAGTAAGGTCAGTGCTCGCTGGTCAATACCTTTGCTATAAGTGACTTTTTCATGTCCACCGCATCATTCGGGCAGAGTTCCCTGCAGCAGTAACAGAGGATGCATTTTTCTTCGTTGATCCGGAAGCTTCCGTCTGTCAGCTTCTCTACAGCTTGCGGAGAGCAGTTAAGGTAGCAGGCCCCACAGCGGATACATTTTTCCTGATTGATCCGGGGCCGGATGGTGAAGAGTTTTCCGAAATGGCGGGTGAGGAAAGGGGGGGCTGTGCTGATCCCGCCGCTAGAAGGTTTGAATTTCATTTTCACTTCTTTTAGCGGGGTTCCCACCACAAGGGGGCAGTGGTTTCCGAATCCTTTTTTGAGGGCTCCGGCGGTTGTGGGGATTTGAATGGGGTCAAAACCGATCATTTCTGCGGCTATGATATCAAGGGCAACGCAGTCGGAGCTTGCCAGAACCACGCCTGAGTTTACGGGCTTTCCATGGGAAGGGCCTTTTCCTTCCATCCCGAGGATTCCGTCCATTACTGCAAACCGGGGTTTGATGATTGAGTAAATGTCTGCAACGGCTTCCCCGAAAAGCTCCCTTTTGCCAAGAAAGTGTGCTTCTTTTCGCGTGTTCAGGGGAAGCGCCCCGAAAAAGTTCTTGACTGCCCCTGTATAGTAGGTAAGTTCGTGGGTCTTGAGTTTCGGGAGGGAGATGACGACATCGGCTTCAAGGACCGGCTTTGCCAGGTAGAGTTCCGAAAACTGCAAAGGGTCCGGGACCTTCACTTTTGTAAAACCCGCGGTTTCAAAATTAACTATTTCGGCTCCGGCTTTTAGGGCTGCTTCTTCGATCCCTGAGGTTTTCAGGGCTTTTGCAGTCGCTCCGGGCCTGGAGATTCCTGCCCCGTCCCCGACTACCGGGACTCCACCTGCCTCGCACACTAATTCGCACATTGCGGCTACTATTGTGGGGTGGGTAGTGACAGCAGCTTCCGGGGGGCTTGCTGCAAGGATGTTTGGTTTCAGGAGCACCTTGTCTCCGGGGGAAATTATATCGCCCAGCCCTCCCACGAGGTCTACAGCTTCAACTATGGCCTTTTTTGCATCGGAATAATCAGGGCAGCGGACTATGGAGACTTTACTCATGTTTGCAAAAATTGGTATTATTTATTTTTATTTTGTCTTCTCTACTTCAAAAACTTATTCTCTAAAACTTATTCTCCAAAACTTATTCTCCAAAACTGACCTTTAAAAACTTACTTTTTCCGGTTATCCCCTAACCCATTTTATACGTCTTTATTGTTTTTCCCTTTTCATCCCTCTATTTTCTCAGCGCATGATTTCCCTTTTCGCTATCTTTCACTTCTTCATCACAATATTTTTGTAAGATCATATTTTATCTCTTGTTCATTATATGATTGTAATATTCTGAATACTGCAATCTTCGGGATTTCCCGCCTTTCATGGGGATTTCTTCTTATTGAAAAGGTGAAAGCAAACATGTTTGAAATCTATTGTGATTCTTCCTACAACGAAAATGAAGACTCCTATATTGGCTGCATTGTTCTCAGAGGTGGCAGGCAGATCCACCAGTCCACTACAAGGGTTCCCGCAAGCCCTGAAAACAACCTTGAATGCGAGCTTGAAGCTCTGGATTTTGCCGTCTCTCTTGCCAGGATTTTTTGTGGAAATAATAACGAAATCTTCATTTACAACGATTCTACGGAAGCGGTGAGGGCTTTTCAGGCTAAACGGGCTGAAATTGAAAAGGAATTCCCGGGTTCCGGGGTCAGCCTCAATTTTGAATATATTCCCCGGGAAAAGGTTCATCAGGCAACAGCAGATAGCCTCTCCAAAAAGTTTCCTGTATTTTTCCTGGATGTCCTATCTTTTGAAGTCGAATCTTTTTCGAGGCGGGAAGATCTCCTTTCTGACATTGCTCGAAACGAGCGCAGCGTTTTCTACCTGAAGAAGGTGCCGGAAGAATCAACGAACAAGAAGACCTGCTACAGGCTGGTCATCCGTTCCTTTGAAAAAATTCTTTCCGATGACAGGCTTTACCCAATAAAAAAGGGTGGGCCGGGAACTCAGGTCCGGGCTGCTGAACAGATCCGAAAAGACCTCTCTGACCCTGAGATCCGTTCCGATCTGGAAGCAAAAGGAGTCAGGCTTGAAAATTCTTACTTTCTGCTTACGGACGAGACCTGGGGACTCCGTGGAACGGACAACCAGGCACAGTCTATCATGCCCTCCACAGTCTCTCACAGGATCATCTGCGATGAAGTGGACCGGTCTCCCGAAAACCTCTTCATGAGGGCCGAACGCTTCAGCTAATTTCAATAGCCAGATTTATTTATTTCCTGTCCCATTAACCCGGCGGGATTTAATTGCTGTAAATATATAAAAAATGAAACCCTAAAATCCTATACCTAAAAATTCTGAACCCCCAAAAACTGTGAATCCTAAAAACTCTATATTCCATAACCCCAATAACTCTATACTCCATAACTCTAAACCCCGAGAATCCATGAAACCTATAGATTACAAGTTGCAACTTTTGCTTACGGTCTTTATCAGTTCCCTGCTCCTGGGAAACCTCCTTGGGAGCAAGTTGATCAGTGTATTTGGTATTGTAACTTCAGTCGGCTTTTTCGGATTCCCTGTTACTTTCCTTATCACGGATATCGTGGAAGAGGTTAAAGGAAAAGAAGTCACCAGGGTTTTCGTGCATGCCGGATTTCTGTCCCTTTGCATCGCAGTTTTTTTTGTTTTCTTCAGTACAAGTTTTCCCCCTGCTGCCCAGTATACGAGCAATGAGGCTTTTGACAGTGTTTTTTCAAGTTCCCTGCGATTGATCATGGCGAGCCTGACTGCTTTTCTCATAAGCCAGTATCACGACCTCTGGGCTTTCAACTTCTGGAAACAGAAGACAAACGGAAAGCATCTCTGGCTCAGGAACAACCTCTCAACGATAGTTTCCCAGTTGATCGACTCCCTGGTGTTCATGTTCGTCGCTTTCTACCAACAGACCCCGGAACTGGGTGCAGCCTTTGTTTTCTCCATGGCCATGCCTTACTGGGTCCTTAAAATTGTCTTTGCTCTGCTCGATACGCCCTTTGTGTACCTTGGGGTCAGGTGGCTTTCATCTGATGTTGAGGACAGTCTCTCGGATTCAGGGGATTCCAGGGGAGCGGGAGTTTCCAATGGTTAAGGTGCAAAGGGGGAACTTTGAACCGGGTCAAAAAATAACCTATTAAAAAATTGTCCAAATAAGTCGTGTGAGGCTCCCTAATATTTATAGGACTCCCGCCCTATGTTATATTGGGGGTGCTTACACAGTGGTAAAAGAGCCTGAGATTAAATCGAGGGGAGTAGAGGTGACAGTTCATTCCACGCAGAAAGATGCGCCTGAAAAAGGCGCAAAAGGTCCGGAAATGGGTGGAAATAAACCGGAATCCCTGAAGCCAGAGGGGGAAGAGTTCTGCAAGTCCTGTCTTGATATGCCTGAAGAGCAGCGCAAATCCATTATTCTGGAAATCCAGCAGCTGACCGAAAAGATCCTGAGGGGCCATGGACTGGTCAAAAAGCTTGAAGACCTGCTTAAAGGGGAATGGTTCCTGAAACTCGGAAAACCCGGAGTTGAGAAAAAATTCGTAGTCTCAAAAAACGGGGAAGAGATTTTTGTGGGGCTTTACAGTTATTCTAATGGAACCCCAATCCCTGATCCAAACCTTGTTTTGCTTTCTCAGTACGGCTTCTGGTATCCCCAGCGGATTGAGGAGCAGTTTGATGAGGTGGTCTGTTCCTTTTTTTCGGGGGCTTACGGAGATTACGAATACCTGAACATTATCCCTGAAAACGTGGTGAAGTTCCAGGCTTTCCAGAGAGATTTTTCAAAAATTATTGAGGAGCAAGGATGGGATGGGCCGGATGTTGAAGTAATTGAAAAGATCATGCCCAATGACTGATCCTGTTTCGGGCTTGATCATTTTATTTGTTTTGGATTCCCGGATTTTTCCTTCTATTCTTTCCCCTTTGTATCCTTTTTATTCTTTTTACCTGGAAGGATAGTTTATCATTCTGAATCTTTTTTCTGTCTATCCATGGAACCTAAACTGCCTATCCACAGAATATATAAATCTTGAGAACATACGCAAATTCAGATACTTAAGTCGCTTTTCATATATCGCTCTTATAATGCTTTTCAGAAGGTTTTCTATGTTTTCAAAGAAATTAGATTGCATCTTATCAAAAAAATCCGAAGATATTCCTCCTTTCTATGTAATGGAAGTGCTGGAAAGCGCCCAGGCCCTGGAAGCTGAGGGAAAGAGCATTATTCACCTGGAAATCGGGGAGCCTGACTTTCCCACTGCCCCTCATATCTGTGAGGCGGCTATTGCTGCTATGGCAAGGGGGAATACGAAGTACACCCACAGCCAGGGGCTCCTTTCTCTCAGGGAGGCAATTGTGGAGTCTTACCGGCAGAAGTTCGGGGTGGACCTGAGTCCTGAACAGGTCATCGTAACCTCCGGGACAAGCCCCGCTCTCCTGATGGTCTTCATGGCTCTTCTAGAAAACCAGGACGAAGTAATCATGGCCAACCCCTACTACGCCTGCTACCCAAACTTCGTGAAATACCTGGGCGGAACTCCCGTCTATGTCTACACAAACGAGACAAAAGGGTTTGCCCTGGAACCCGGGACCGTTCGCCAGTACCTGAGCCCGAACACCAAAGCCATCCTGGTCAATAGTCCCGCAAACCCAACCGGGCATGTGATGTCCGCAGAAAGCCTTAGGGGGCTTGCCGAAATTGCGGAGGAGCTTAATATTCCGATTATTTCTGACGAGATCTACCAGGGCCTTGTTTACAGCGGAGAGGAGCACAGCATCCTGGAATACACGGACAAAGCCTTTGTCCTGAACGGCTTTTCAAAGCTCTATGCCATGACCGGGTGGCGGCTTGGCTATATAATCTGCCCTAAAGAGTGCGTCCGCGCCCTGCAAAAACTGCACCAGAACTTCTTCATTTGCGCAAACTCCTTTGTCCAGGAAGCTGGAATCGCTGCCCTGAAAGGCCCTCAGGAACACGTGGCCGAGATGGTCGAAACTTACAATGTACGCCGTCAGTATGTGCTCAAACGCCTCATCGAGATCGGCCTGGACGTCAGGAGTGAGCCCATGGGCGCTTTTTATGTCCTCGCTGATGCCCGCAAGTTCAGCAACGACTCCCTTGAACTTAGCCGCCGCATCCTCTACGAAGCCGGCGTTGCCGTAACCCCCGGAATCGACTTCGGGAACGGAGCCGAAGGTTACCTGCGCTTTTCCTATGCCAACAGCCTTGAAAACATAAAAGAAGGAATGGACCGGTTGGAAGCCTTCTTCGATAAAGAGCTTGGGGTTTGAAAATAAAATAACTTTTTTCTCACTTTTCTTATTCTTCTTTAACCTTTTTTAATCTTTTTCTTTCTTTTTTATGGTATACTTGAATTCTAGCTCGGGAATTTTTTCCAGTTCAACAAGCCCAGCAGGTTCTGCTCCAGCTCCAGCTCCTGCTTCTACTCTCTCTTTTCCTGCGCTTTCTTTCTCTCTGGTAAAAGAGGTTTCCCGCTCTTTCTCTTTATTTTCTCTTTTCCCAATTGTCCTGAGTTTCTTTTCGTATTTTTCCAGGAATCCGCTTCCATTCGGGAGCTTGAATTCCGGAATATCAGGTTTCTTTTTTACGAAAACGCCACCTACAAGCAGGACCAGGACAGCAGCCAGGTACACGAATATGTTCAGGTGAAGTTTTTCCTTAAGCACGAAAGGCTCATCATAGGAAATGTTCACTTCTTTTGAAACCGTACCGTACCCGGTTTTTTTGATTTTCAACGAGTGTGGCCCTTCGTCTGCATGGAAGGCAATCGGCGTGGTTCCTTCGTATTTTCCATCAAGGTAAACACTTGCCCCTCCGGGCTCGGAAGAGATGCTGCAAACTCCCTCTTTAAAGCTGAGCTTTTTCGAGATCACAGACGTTTCTCCGGCTCTGACAAGAACGCGCTCAAAGACGTCGTCGTATCCTTCCTGCTTCAGTACCACCTCATAGAATTTCGGGGGTACATCGGTTAGCCGGGCGGGGGTTGTTCCCATTAATACGTTATTTATGTATATTTCTGAGCCATTTGGAATCGTTGTTATTTCGATCTTTCCTGAATCAGCCTCTTCTTTAACTGCATTTTCTAGCTCTTCGTTTGCAGAGCTGTTTTGCGCTACCGTTGAATCACTGCTATTTTCAGTCTGGCCCGGGATGGCAGCAGATGTATCGGCAAGAACATTTTCGACTGATACAGAAGTGAGGATCAGGAGAATGAAAATTAAACTGGCAAGGGGTTTTTTGAACCCTCTCAATTTCAGATCGGATTTATGGTTTATTGAGGATCCCTTCATTTTGAGCAATCGATATCCGTAACTGGCTTTATTCGATTTGATTTGATTTGACTTGATATTTTCAGTTATATCTTTGGTTGATATCTGATTGCTTATTTCTGTTATACATATTAGAGGTCTGCTACCCGGTAATTTTTTCTTATCTTATATATTTATATCTCCTTCTTCTCCTTCTTTTGCTCCTGTCTTTCGGGATGTAAGATTCTGCAAATCACATCCCAGATTCTGCAGCTACAATCTCCTGCTTTTCGAAATCCTGCAGGCTGCTCTGGTTCCTGCCATCCTTTTCCGGGCAGAAAATTCCTATGATCATCCAGGTCCCGTACCTGAAATGTGTCCCCATAATAAAGTAAAGGTCTCTCTCCTGCATTCGCTCGAAGAACTCTTTGCGTATCTTCTTTTCCACAACCCCCGTATCCTGCTCACTCCTGATTATCCCCCTTGCGGTTTCGTTAAATTCCCAGTCCATCACGATTATTTTGTGCCCCCTGCAGGCTTCCTCTCCCTTGCACCTGAAAACATACCTGAGTTCAACCGGCATTTTCACTTTTTCCCGCTTTTCCAGGAAATCTCCCATAAGGTTAAAGTACTGCTGCCTATCGTGGACCTCGGTGCTGTTTACCCTTATCTCGACGTCCAGAAGCTCCGGTTTTACAACCCCCAGGCTCGCTCCCTCGATGTTCAGCCTCTCAAGCGAAGTTGCCAGGGGCAGGACAAGCTCCCTGATCTTCCTGTCTTTCAGGGACTGTTCCAGGTTTATATAGTCGAGCACCTTTCTGCTCTCCCACCTCAGGTCTTGCTCCGGCTTCGTAACCGTGACTTCCAGCCGGTCATTTCTCCTGAAATCCACCAGCCCTTCTCCGTATCTGTATTTAAGGGGATACAGTCTCCTTAGTTCTCCGTCTTTGTTGATTCCGGTAACTCCTACAACATGCCCCTGTCTTTCGCTTTTTTCCGGAGTAGCTTTGACAAGGACGATTATTTCTTCTTTTTCTCGTTTCAAGGGGTTGGCCTCTGGGTTGTTTTTTGAGTGGGTAGTTGTTTTTGAGCAGGGAGCTATTTTTTACAGGTAAAAGTAGATTGGATTTGGAGGATATTAACCGTTGAGGAAGCGGAGTGAAAGTATTGAGATTTGTTTATTGTCTAATACTTTCACTTCACTACCCTTATCAATATATATACAAAGGGAAAATTTATACTATGAATTTTTTTGGGTTCTGATTTATGATTTTTACTAGGTAACTTAATATAAGCATAAGTTTATTCTCACCACGCAAATCTTCTATAAAACATTTAATGAGATATCAGGAGGCTAAGAAAGTTACTTCTATAATATATGAAACAAGAGGTAGGGCGAGAGAATATTGTGAGTTAGCAGCAAATCTCTATCGTGGGTGTGATCATTGTTGCACTTACTGCTATGCTCCCTCTGCGACTTTCCAGAAAAGGGAGAACTTTTGCAAACCTACTGTAAGAAAGGATGTAATTCAGAAGTTGGAGAAGGATGCAATATCTTTAAGGGAGAAAGGTGAGACACGTCCGATTTTACTGTCTTTCACGACGGATCCTTATAATCATTTGGATGTTAAGGAAAAATTAACTAGAAGGGCGATTAAGATTTTTCATGAAAACAACCTTAAAGTGAACATATTAACTAAGGGTGGTAAAAGATCCGAGAGAGATTTCGATTTATTGTCTTTAAAACCTAAATTAAGTGAATATGGTGCAACATTGGTATTTACAAATGAAGAGTTGAGATCTCAGATTGAGCCTTTTGCAGCCAAAACCGGAGAAAGAATTGAATCTCTAAAGAATGCACATGATCTTGGGATTCCTACTTATGTATCTCTTGAACCTGTTTGGACTTCAGAGCAATCACTTGAATTAGTGGATATGACTTACGAGTTTGTTGATTTCTATAAGGTCGGCAAATTGAATTACAATAAACAGCAGAAAAATGTGGATTGGGAACAGTTCAGATCTGATATAATTCGTAAACTGAAAGGTTATAATAAAGATTTTTATGTTAAAGAAGATTTAATGAATTTTTAATTCAAAATTATACCGGGTATCTTTTTCAACGTCTATCAAAAATCAAATAAAGAAAACTGAGTTGATTTATTTTGAGCGGATACGACTTGGACTACTTCCGCTTTATTTTTTGATTTGCCCTCTACATTTGTATTAAAATGTATTATACTATTGTCGGATATAGCCCCTTTTGAACCTTTTCCTTCTATCAATATTTTATTCTCTTCCGCTAATTTTACCAAAGCTTCTTTGTAATCTCTCTTTATGAAAGGGGTTTCATTTACAGTTTTGGTTCTAATTTCTTCAAATGATATTGATTGTTTATCAAAGATATCAATTAGATAATCTTTTAATTCTTTCAAATCTCCAAAATTTGATAAAGCCATTTGACCTTCTGCTGGACCCAGATACCCAAATCTCCCCCTGGTTCCAGCGTTGTACATTATGTCTTTCATTACTTCACATCCTTGGAGGTGATTTGTAGCGTGGATGAGATAGTATGTTGTTTGTAGTTTTTCATCAGCATTTATTTTGAAAGGAAATGTGAAATTCACTCCCGCATGTTCATGTAACTGTTCTCGATAAAGTTTTAGTAAAGCGGATTCTCTGTTCAAATTAGAGAATCTCGAATCAATATTATTATTTACATCATCAATACCATAAAGTTCTTCAATGCTGTGTAAATGATTTGGGCTGTTTAAAAACCGGTTCACATCTCTTATCATGAAATTTATGAATACTTCTGTTTTTTGAATTGAAAGTATTTTTTGGATTATTTGGAACGGTATTCCCCCAAAACCAAAAGGATCAATGAAAAAGAAGGATGGGGGTAGTTTTTCATATTCATTTAATAAATCTGACACAACATTTACAAATTCATCATTTATGGGCTGATTTACTTTTATTCCTGAGTACTTTTCAGGATTTTTTTCGATCTCTTCTTCAAGAATTTTCAATAAGTTCTCATAGTTTCCTTTGTCTTTCTCTATAAAAGTTAATTCAATTTCCCCAATGTGTTGTCTCTTACTTTTTAGTTCAGCTGCTGCTTTTAGTATTATGAGTGGAGATCCATCTTTCCCATCTGCATATTTCCCTCTTCCTGCAAAACAATCAAAAAAACATACTTTTTTATTCCATCTTCCAAGTATGTTTATCCAAGTTTCAAGGTATTTTTTTAGGATTGTGTGCTTAACTCGGGTGTGTTCTTTGTATTCCCACTTTTTTAAATCGTTATCTTTTAAAGGCATATCCCCACCAAATAACTATGATCTCTACTTAATAAAAAAATTATACTTATTTCGGTGGCCAAGTTATAAAAAATTTATTCTATGACATTGATGTTTTTACTTCCTGAGAAAACTCTACGTATACATTTTAAGTTGAAAAAATAGAAATCAAAAATGGGGTTGGATGTTTATCATGAGCAAACTCTCTCTCAATCACCTTCCCCCTAAATTATTTGCTCAAAATAATACTAAAAATAAAAAAACATTTGAGAGTATCGTTCTTTCGGTCTTCACTCCAATCTCTCAAAGATGCTCTCAAAGAGACTCCAGATACCTCCTTCTTTACTTTTGTCCGAACCATCGATTGTCATGAAACTTTTTGATCCCGATGTATTATTTCCGGTTTCCCAGGTCTTGAAGACTTCTTCCGAGGCCTGTCCTCCTCCTCTGGCAGATATTGTGTCGTTGCCGGTGAATATGCCGTAGTAGCACCAGGTGGCTGTCCCGTTGGCGTTGGTCAGGCTTGTGCCGGAGGTTCCCAGGTGGGGGCCGTCGCTTACGACGAAGGTGATCATTTCCCCGGGTCTTGGGGCTCCGCTTTCATCGACCAGTTTTGCTCTCACTATATGGGAGCTGCCAATGCTATTGGTGCCTGAGCGGGGTTCCAGGGTCAGCAGGGTAGAAGCTGCTTCGGCTGCTTCCCAGGTCTTGGTGGCCTCGTTTGAGCTTTCCCCTCCTCCCGTGGCAACTATGGTGTCTGTGCCCGGAGTTATCCCGTAGGACCAGGTGGCAGTCCCGTTAGCATCCGTTACTGCGGTGGCTGAAAGCCCGGCAAACGGGCCGTCGCTTACATTGAAAGTTATCGTTTCATTGGGTACGGGAGTCCCGTTTTCATTGGTGAGGACGGCTTTCACTATATGTTCAGTGCCGAGTATGTTGGTTGCTGCTTCGGGTTCCAGAATCAGTCTGGGCTCTGCTGCGCCCTCTTCTTCCCATACCTTGGTTGCCTTGTTAGAGGTCTCTCCTCCGCCTGAAGCAACTATGGTATCAGACCCGGCGGCTGTTCCCGTGTAGTTCCAGGTTGCTATGCCGTTTTCGCCAGTCGTATCCGTGCCTGTTGTCCCGTTATTGGGGCCGGCTGTCACGTTGAAGCTTATGTTTTCCCCGGCTATCGGAGTTTCGTTTTCGTCGACTAATGTGGCGGTCAGGGTGTGGGTCTCTCCTAAATTGTTGGTTGCTGCTTCGGGTTCCAGTGTCAGCCTGGGAGAGACGAAACTCTCGGCCCTTATGATCACGTTGGAGTCCAGCGCAAAGTCCCCTGCATCAGCGATAGCCATTCTGATACTGTTTGTCTCATCAGGGTTAACTTCGGCTGTAGCGGTCAGGACCACCGTTAGACCGTCCATTCCGGTATTTATTTCCCCTCCTCCGTCACTCAGGTCGTTGTTGACGTAGTATTCCGGATTGCTTGCGTTCGTGCCGAAGGGATTCCCGTTATTGACATTGTTAATGGCAACTGCTGTGGTGGTGCCCGGAATCAGAGCTATGTTTTTTCCGTTGACAAAGAATCCGAAAACATCGTTAAACTGCGTGTTAACAAATTCATTGTACTCATCTGAGGTAAATACGTATTCGAATTGTATAATCCCTGTCTCAGGCACAAAATCAAATTCCAGCACAGTGGCGTCAAAAGTCTGGAAGCCCGGGATAAGGGCATCAAGGTCAGGATCTCCCGGCAGGCCGTTTGCAGCTGTTATGGAATCACCTTCATTCGGGCCTGCTACAAATGCTATATTACCAGTGCTGAGGATGATTCCGTTTTCAAAGCCGATTATCCCTTCTCCTCCGGTAAAGGTTCCGGCTGCTATATTTGCCCCTGTTAACGTAACGTTAGAAACAGCAACTCCTTCCCCAAGCAAATTATTCACGAGGTCTTCTGCTGTCAGTCCCGAATTCAGGTCCGCTGTCACGATCCCCTCGGAATCTTCCTGGAAGGTTATTTTGCTTTCCCCTTGCCTGGAAATATTTGTAATTTCTTCTCCATATACCATACTTGCAGCTAGCGCTGTCAGGATAATAAGAATTCCTGAGAACGCTAATATTCTTCTTTTCTCCATATGCTCCCCTCCCCTTAACTGGGCATTTGATGCATTCACCACACTGCCCTGGCGGTAAACCCCCCGCATCTCGGATTTTTCAAAGTGTGGTTTTATTGCGGATTCTTAAGCCGGGAATTCTATCTCCGGTATTTTACTCTAAGAATTATATTTTCTTCAAAATATCTATTGTTTTTTATATATATCCCACGGGATTAATTATCCTGATCAATGATACCTTTTCCACCTCTATTTTCTCCGTCTAAAAGCAGTATTCGGATTGAGAATGTCTGGAAAACTTTTGTATGGACAAAAGGATCGGCTGAGCACAGAATTATCTTACCTCAAATCAGGCTAAAAAATTCAGAATAAAACACAATAAGTTAATAATGGATAAGCTAAAAAAGGTTTAAGATGGTGGTTTTGCTGTTAATTGGTGAAAAATCGAAGCGTATTTAGCATGAAACTTAGACGTATTTCAGCATGAAAAAAGAAATATTTATTTTTTTAACAAGTAATTCTCTTTTAATGTAGAAAAATAAAGGTGGGGCTGGTGAGATTCGAACTCACGATCGACGGGTCTCTCCGAACAACTGCCTCAACAGTTTTAGTTCTATGAGCATCAATCAGTGCTCCAACGGCTCCTCATCGTCCTTCCCCGTCGGGAAGAACTCGGTAGACCCGTTGTTCATCATTTTATCCGCTGGAGCCCGTCGCCATACCGGGCTAGGCCACAGCCCCTTATAAGGGTAAGCGTATGAACATCGACGTTCTTTTATATATAGTTGTCGGCAAGGTCTGGCTTTTTTTGTGGGGTATGGAGGGTTAACTGTTCTCTAAAATTTGATGTGCCGGTTTGAAGGAATTTTTCGGGGATCTGGACGCCAAAGATAAATTGGGGGGCAGAAGACGGAATATCGCAACTTTCTTATGTAATCAATTTTTTTATTTGTCTTTATAATTATTTTTTTATGAACTTTATGATGACGTTTTTATGGGAAAATCTGGCTTTTTCTTGCTGAGAATTTGTAATATGGTTTCGATTTTCAATTCAATATTTCATAATGATATTTAACTATATTTATATATCATAAAATTTGGATCTCCACTAATAATCATTACGATTCCGGGGAAATAAACATGAATGATAATCTGGAACTTGACTCAAAAAATTACAAACTTGGCAAAATGTTAGATGATAAATTGTCTGAAAGTTTGGGCAAAGACCTGAAGGTCTCACCACCTAATGATCTGACCCCCTCTTCCCTCGGACCATTCCAAAATAGTTGTGACTTTTCGGGGTTTGAATCATCCCAGAAAGGTTTCTGTGTCCAGGGAGGGGGATTTTCGAGTAGTTTTTCCTCGTTTGCAGGTGAAGCTTCTGCAAATAATTTTGATGCCTCTGGACAGAGCGAATATTTCAAGGATCTGGACAGCTTTTCGAATGAATCCTTTCTGGAATATTTTGACACTTTCATGCGGAATACCTTTTCGAACAATTCCCGGTTTGCATTTGGTTTTCCCATGATCTTCATCGGTGCGGAAGCCTACCAGATCTCCAGGTGGCTCGGAATTTCCCTGGTCATAGCTGGCATCTCTTTGCTGGGTATCGGGCAGTACTACCGGAGATGTCCGGAAGGGCTAGATGGGTGACCTGCTGCTGAAAAAAGTGGTTAATATAACTGTTGTTGCAATTGTTATTATTGTTGCAACTCTTTATACGTGATTTTTCCATTGTCAGGGTCGGCTTTCTTGCCGGTTTCCGGTTTTAATGCCTGGATTCCCGCATTTATGGATTTCAGTATTTTTCTTTTAATGGTTACCGGGGATTTGATGTTAGAATGCTAAGCTTCTTTTCTTGGTTGCATTTTTTGGTTGCATTTTTTGGTTGTATTTTTTGGTTGCATTTTTTGGTTGTATTTTTTGGTTGTATTTTTTGGTTGCAGTCCCTGGTTCACCTGTGATCGGCATTTAATTAATCGGGCTTGCTACTTACGGAACTTCTATATCTCAACCATGTATACTCATATCTGTCGAATCAAAACTTGTGAATGCTGGATAATGTCTCAAAAAGGTCTCAAAGAAGGGTTTTAATGAATAAATATGCGAAAATACTGTTTACTCTGGGAATGCTCGTAGTGATCTCCGTTGTGCTCTTTTACGGAGGGATTGCTCTGCTCCTTTTTTCTTCGGACATGGCCTCGTATAATTCGGACGATGTCTACATCGGGCCTGTGGATTTTGATGAAGTACTTGAAAATGCGGAAAATGCGGGATATGAGGTTCAGACCAGGTGGATGGATGACTCTTGCGGTTTTAACCCCGGGAATGTGGAAGAAATTGCAGGAAGCTTCGATACCGAGTTCCTCGTTTCAAGGGTTGAAATCAATTTCGATCAAGTAACGTACCTTAGGGTAAGTCGGTACGATAATGTAACGAGTCTTTCTTTCACAAACCAGAGTCATGCATCTTTTTCAAAACCCCTGGAACCTTCTGAATTCCCTGATGAGAGCTGGATGCTCGATATTATAGGGCTTATGTTCGGGCTGGATGAAGCCGGTTCCGGGGAATATCTCAAAGAACTGAAGGCTGCAGCAAAGAATGAGGCCGGTTTTTCGGTTAGTATTAAAGTAAACGATACCCTGGATTTTCCGGCAGTTTATGCCTACCTGAACGAGAGCAGCACCGACTCAAGCTTTAATTCCGGGATGTGGAACGATGAAAAATTCTACAGGGACGGCAGAGAGCTTGGATACGTTGCCTACCTGGTCCCGGAAGCTACCATAAGCACAACCAGCAGTTCCAACAAATACTACTTTATTCACGTAAACAGTGTGGGCTTCTCCCGGCTGGAGATCACAACGAACCGTGCCAGAAAAGAGATCCCTGAAGAAGAGTACAGGGCTATGTTTCGGGAAATGTTCGGAAATCTGGGGCTTTCGCCTGAGAAGGTTGAAGAATTCGAATTTGAATATTCCCCTGGTGTCTGGTGAACCTTTAAGCCCGGGCTGGAACCCGATGGAACTCTTTGCGTGGAAGGGTTCCAGACCTGAACCTTCAAAGCTGGACCTTCAAAGCTGAACCTTCAATCCAGGTTCAATCCAGGTAATTGTAATAAATCCATACCAGGATTGCCAGAATCGCAATTGTAAAAGAGATGTAGCCCAGCAGACGAATTATGAAATCATATACGGTTATCTTACCCGTACCTTTACGGTCGAAGTACTTCGCTATTTTTCTATTTAATCTCAATGCTGTTGGAGCCTCCGATTCTATTTTTTCCTCTTATATTGGGGGTTTTTGCACTTAAAGATGTTTATGTCACCTGAAGAAGAAAGGCCCTCAAAGGCTGATCCCAAATCTGTAATGTCTGCCGAAAAAGTTGTATTGAATGACCCGGGACCAGCTCAGCAAAATGAAAACACTTCTGCGTCAAAACTCCATAAATAAATATGGCAAATTTTATACGCTATGAAATGTATGTACTGCATGTACCACATTAAAACGAAGGTCTCTAAACTTTATTCAGGTCCTATATATGTATCGTAAAAACGGAACAAAGGGACATTAGGGATAAATGGACATATTTTCACTCAATTGCTGCGATTACATGCTCATGGTTCACTACATAGGGTTAGAAGTAGAATCAGGGCCTTTTGACGTTTCTGAGACCTATTTTACTTTTCTTTTTTATCCATTCGGGAACAATTTCCATTAAAAAGGAATTGAAAAATAACAGTTAACTATGTAATTTTTTCCAGACACTTGCTAATTTTTTTTAGGTTGTTTTATATAGTATCACTTCAATTGCTTTTTGGCTGATATTCAGCCACTAACCCAAATGAAAAACGAGGGGATAATTTGGGCATGATTCTTGCAATTGGCTATCTCGTGGTCATCGTGTGGTGCTTTAGACTGCTTGATGAAGCCAGTTGCAGTATCGCAGCAATCGCCGGCAACATCGCTTCACCGTATCAGTAATTGAAGTAGTGTACCGTGCGAAACTGGAGGGAGAGCCCCCTCTCTTCCTCCAGACAACATTTTCACCTCTTCATGCATATTTCACATTTTAAAAGGAGAATTGAAACATCGACTTAAAAATGAAATACAGATTATTAAGGCAGAGGAAAATTCCAGCTGAAGTAGGAATTGCCGTATATACTTTTCTTAGTAATGGTGAAGAAGTTTTGTAAAGATAGACAAACACGGGCAGGATTGACATCTTTACTAACAGGAACAAACCCGGCTTTGCCACTATATCATACAGGATGGGATTTCTTTCAACATATCCAAATTCAATGGCAATTAATGTAGTTACGAAGTCACCTATAACAAAAAACGTAACGACTGGCAGAGAATATGTGATAAATTTCTTCATATTTCTCGAAAAATAAACATTTCTAATACTATATATTCATTTTTAAAAATATCAATATTGTTTTTTTATTTTTATAACGTTTTATATTTTTGAAGCTTCTTATCTGTTGGGGATTAGAATAGATCAGTAAGGGTCCGCAGGGGTCGGAAAAAGAGCCTCATAAAAAACTTTAATTTATATGTTTAACATATTGAATCAAGATGAATGTCACGATAGGAGTCTTCATATTTATAATAACATTTGCAACAGCAATTGTATATTTCTCAAAAACAAAAAATTTGACATTCTCGACATTTCGCGATTCAATTTTTATAGCATTATTATTTGGAGTAATAGCTGCAAGTAGGCAAGAAATACGCGGGTACTAAATATAAGCTACATTTTAGGGTAAAACGTTGCTAGTCAGGAAATGTTAAATATGGAGAAAGTTTCAAAGAAATACCTATTTTTACAGTTCATTACAGCCTTTATAACATGCACATTCTTAGGGTACCTGTTTCACGATGTAATGAATGGAATAATCACTGGAATTGGCGTTGGAATTGGGATACTTATAGTATCTGCAATGCAGAACTCCTAAATTCATTACTTTGTTAAAAATCCCTCTTCGATGTTTTACCACTATTTATTTCAGTCGAATACCCCGTAGCTTGCTGCGGGGATGGATACTTCCCCGGTAACCGTTGATGACAATGCTAATTCTCAATTCCATTTTTGTTTGTTAAGTTCTGCTCGAACTATACCGTATTATGTCTAATGTCTTCTTTTACGGGATTCCTTAAGTTTTTTGCGTAACTTACCTTGTTTGGTAAACACACAACAAATTTATATGATGAACTTAATCAAGATTTTGTGAACGACGATGTATAACGAACATGATTGTTTTGAAGCTCCGGATGATGAGTCAGTTAGCATTTGGAGGTATATGGATTTTGCAAAGTTTGTATCACTGTTGGATAGAAATGAACTTTTTTTTGCAAAATCAACAAAATTTGAAGACCCATATGAAGGTCTTTTTCCAGATGCCACTTTGGATGATGCACGTTTTTTAGCCGAAAAAAGTGGTGAAAATTCATTTTCACATTTTACAGCGTTTGAAATGCCTAAAATTTCAAAATTTTTAAAGGAATGTATGTTTTTGAACTGCTGGCACATGTCTGAATGTGAATCTGTGGCTATGTGGAAACTATACTCTAAAGATAAGACCACAGGTATTTCTATCAAATCGAGTTTCAAAAAATTAAAAACATGTTTTACTGAGACCAAATATGATGTTCATATCGGTGTGGTCAAATATGGTAAAGAAGATGTGCCTACAGAGAACATTTTTCGCCCATATTTACATAAAAGGAAAAGTTTTGAGTATGAAAAAGAAATAAGAGCTGTCGTTTTATTTCATGAAGAAACAGAACTTATCAATGGTTCTTCAATTAAGCCTCTAGATGATAACGGCATTTATGTTTCTGTGTCTTTAGATACTTTAATTGACGAAATCCATGTTTCTCCACATTCGCCCAAATGGTTCGAAGATCTAGTTAAATCGGTTACGAAAAAAAGCATTAAACAGGACAAAAAAGTAATTCGGTCGGATCTATATAATGGGCCTTTGTATTGAAAATTTATGTTTCTTATCTTTTTATTTTGCATACGCTGTTTCTTTACTTTTCTTGATGCTGAGTTCTTAGAATGCCTTCACTCCTCCATACCCTCGGGGACCTCCTGCAACTGGAGCACTACACCAGGCAACCTCAGAGGTTTTTTTTCGGTTGAGTCTGCCCCACAGCCTGCAGGAGCGCTAGAATTCTTGTAATCAAAAAAAGGTTCAGTTAATTTAAGGCCTGAAGCCCCATGTTCTACCCTTTATTTTTTTGACTAATAGCCGTTTTCAGTCCTTTGGGAGTGACCCCACATTGTAATAAGGATTGAAGGGAACCCTGAATAAAATTTAGATTGGGATCTCCTTATAACTCAATTTCCCCAAAAAAAAGAAGTAAGGCTTTGTACTGATAGCTTTACGCCCAGGGCAGGATTTGAACCTGCGCTCTCCCAAAGAAGAAACGGTTTTCGAGACCGTCGCCCTACCGCTAGACTACCTGGGCAATTTGAAGCGAATTTAGTGAATATACTTCCTCTCTTATATACCTTATTCTAAACCGGCTCAGTCGCTTAAAAATCAAAAAGTGATCTCTGACCTGCAGGCTTTTCTTCCTTTTCTTCCTTTTCTACCCCATCCTCTTTTTCCGGTTCTCCGGGGGTAAGGTCGAAGAGGGATGCCTGCTTCGGGTCTTTATCGTTGTCGGTTTTCTCTTTTTTACCTGTCTTCCGGGATTCCATGCCGCCCTTTTCGCTTCTTTTTTTCGGATCCGGTTTTTCTGGTTTCAGGTTTTCGGGAAGCTCGAGCCAGCCGTACTGCCCACCCCCGCCGGGATGAATGGTTACGTCGCCGTTCCTGAAGGCCAGGATTGCGTTTACTATCCTCCTGTCCACAATATCAAGGGCAT
Organism: uncultured Methanosarcina sp.; assembly: GCA_965601435.1. Classification (GTDB taxonomy): domain Archaea; phylum Halobacteriota; class Methanosarcinia; order Methanosarcinales; family Methanosarcinaceae; genus MTP4. The sequence continues at coordinate 30,693 of CBFCWE010000012.1, read as the reverse complement.
CAGGTTCCGCATAGATCAGGGCTTCAATTTCGTTTCCGAAGCACTCTATCAGGGTATTCCAGGCTGTCTTTACCCCTTTGGTCTGGATGCTTGCGTGGCCAAGGGCCATCTGGATTATTTCTGCAAGAGGGATCAGGTGGAGGTAAGGTGGGCGGTGGTCCGGGTGTCGGGGCTCTTCGAGGTCGGCAAGTTCGTTTACCCGGTCGAACACTCCCTTCTTTATCGTCCCCCTGCATTCGGGGCAGCGCCAGGAATGCGCCTCTGCTTCGGAAATGGTATACTGGGTGAAGCATTTGATGCAGGCGGACTTGTTGTATTTCCCTTCCTGGGGGAAAAGCCCTACGTTCAGGGTAGCTCCGTAGCCCTCTTCTCTGAGAATGGCTTTTTTCAGGCCATTGAAGGTGATTTCCGGGACTTCAAACTGGGTAAATTCCCGGGCCAGCTTGTTGGTCCAGGGAGAATGAGCGTCCGAGTTTGAGAGAAAAGTCAGCCTGTGCAGTTTGGAAATTCGGTCTGCATAGTCGCTGTCTGCGCTCAGGCCAAGTTCAAGGAAAGAAATGTACCCGGTCATGTCCCCGTAGCAGCTTTCAAGGGTGTCGTGGTAGGCGTAGAGGGCTGTCCAGGGGGTAAACGCGTGACAGGGGCCTATCAGAGCTCCCAGTTCCTTTGCGATTTCGGCAATTTCCTGGCCACCCAGTTTGACCGTGGGACGGCCGTCGACTGCCAGGTCTCCGAAGGGAGCCATTGCTTCCGCAAGCTCTTCAGCTTTTGAAATCGAAGGTAAAATAAGGAGGTGGTGAACTCGCCTGTTGTCCTCTATTTCGGTTGTTGGAACAAAAAAAGTGTTTTCGATCCGGATTTCTTCGTCGGAAATAGCTGCTTTCTTTATCTCGCTCAGCCATTTTGGGTGGATGCAGTCCCCTGTGCCTATGAGTTCCATTCCTTTTTTTGCGGCTTCCCGGGAGATGGTAGGAAGTTCCATCTTTTCGGAACAGGCCATGGAGTATCTGGAATGGAGGTGGAGGTCTGCATTGACTTTCATTTCCGGACCTTTCCTGCAATTTTTTTCAGGCTGATATGGCTTTATTAGCCTGATTTTTACTCAGCCTATGTAACGCAGGTCTTCTTCCGGGGGCTTCACTTCCGGGAATTTCTGCTGCTCTTCTTTTTCCTTGAGTTTTTCGACAATAATCTCCATTTCCTCTGCCTTTTTCTCAAGGTTTTCCATGTTTACCTCGATATTGAGGATTTTGCAGAGTAACTTCAAAAGGGACTGGGCACTTTTCGGGTCCATCAGGTACCCTGAAGTCATACCCATGAAGCAGGCAGCTTCAATATCTCGAAGCTGGCTGAAGGCAACCAGTAGGCCTGATGCTCCCACGATACCTCCACTTGGTTCAGACTCTTTGAAATCGACACCGTAGCCCTTGAGTTCTTCAATCAGCTCCGGGGTGCTAGTGACTCCGAGGATCGTTTCATCATGGGTCAGTTTGCCTGTTGGGTACCCTCCAAGCGTGTAGATCCTGCCGACTCCGAGTTCTTCCGCAAGGTCCAGATACAGGGTGCAGAGCTCATAATGGCCCTGAGAAGTCGTGCTCTGGTGGTCTCCCACAAGGAACAGGATGTCGGTTTCATTTGCCCTCCCAAGGTAAATCGAATTGCTTACGGGGCGGACGGTTGAGTCAGTGTTTACAAGCACCTGGGGTGGAAAATGAGGGGAGTAGACTTCCATGACCTTTTCGGCTTTCAGTTCGTCTATCAGGTGTTCGGCTACTAGTTTGCCTACAAGCCCTACCCCCGGAAGCCCGACTAACATTAGCGGATTTTCAAGCTCAAATTCTTCTTTCAGGCGGATAAGTGTACTTTTCTGCATAATAATCCCTTATCCTCTTTTAGCCAGTCTGCGGAACCTACCATATGGGTCCCGTGGAGAAAAGCGGGCCGGAAATGCGGGTACACTTCCTTCCCCGCAGACCGGACATTTTTCTTTTAAAGTATATTTGCCGCAGTTTTTGCATTTGCGGATTTTTTGTCCCAAAAGGCATCACGCCTTCGTGGATTCGATGTGCCGCTTGAAGGTCCCCGTTCCTCCGAGGCTGGAGATTGTGTCGATTGCTGCCTGGGCGGACATCCTGAGTATCGATTCTGCCTTCTTATAATCAGGGGCAATCACTTTGATCCTGTATCTCGGAGCTCCTGTGTAAGTTACTTCGAGCCTGATGTCCTTTCCATCCACTTCACTGATGGAATCCGCAGCACGGAGGGCTTCTTTTATATGCTCTATGCCGTTCATCTCGTTGTTGGTCAGGTCAACATATCCTGCGATGTCAACGAATGGCAGTTTGATGTTTTCCCCTGCGATTTTTACAATGCTTTGAAGGTCCCTTTTGTTGATCTTAAGGTCCTTGAAAGCTTTTTCGCCTTCAATTGCGGCTTCCTCGAAGGCGGTATACGCACTTCCAAACTCGCTAACAAGCTTTTCGTGCAGTTCCCGCTGGGTCTGTTCATCGGTTTTTGTTTCTTCAGCCACGAACTGGAGCCACTTGGCAGCTTTCTGCTCGTTCTTCCATTCCTGAATTTTGGCCCGCCGCTGGTGCTCGTTCACGTCTTTCAAGGAAAGGTCAATATGTCCACGGGTTGTGTCAACGTTCAGGACCTTGCAGACGATCTTCTGCCCTTCCCTCACGTAGTCCCTGACATACTTGACCCAGCCTGCTTTGATTTCGGAGATGTGGATGAAACCTTCCTTACCTTCGAATTCTTCAAGCTCGACGTAAGCCCCGAAATCAGTTACATGCTTTACCGTACTGACAACGAACTCTCCTATTTCGGGATAGTTATCGTTTCCCATTTGCACCACTTCTCCTGAGTTCTGCTTCTTTTCTTATACATATCCTGTGAAATGCTTTTTTGGATTTCGCTTTCGCGATTATTCCAGCACTTCCAGTATGTGGGTTGTAATTGTAGATTTTCCACCGGTCGGTTCGGCAAGGGTCCTTCCGCAGACCAGGCAAGTAATCTTGCGGCTTGCGCTGCCGAAGATGATCTGTTCGTTTTCGCAGTCATTGCACTTTACGCGCAGGAACCTGCTCTTCGGTCTCTGAGTGTAGTCTGTCATTTTTATTACTCCTTGAACTCGAACTTCTTTGCCCTGAAGCAGGGCCTCTGGTGGGCTTTCTTGCATGTAGTGCAGCGGTATCTGAGCCAGACGCGCTTTGTGGGCTTGTCGCCACCGGGCACCTTGGAGAACTTTCCGCTGTTTCCGATACCTGTCTGTCTTTTCTTCTGTCTCGCAATGCGAGTCATGGATGAAGCCTTGCCCTTCTTGACCCTTTCAGCAACGTGCTCGGTGTGGGTCTTACAGAACGGGCAGTAAGTCCTGAATTTCTTTGGAATCTTCATTCTCTACACCTTTTTTGATTATCGGTATATATATGCCTGCACCGGTCTTTCACGGTCAGGCGAATTAATTGCGGCTGTGTCCTGCAGCCGGAAGTTCTGTTTTAATCACGTATTTGATTTAAATTTGATCTCAATTACGTGTTATATTTAAAGTACGTATGTGGCTTTTGGATCCTGGGAAGATCTTTTTGGGAAGCTTTAATTGATAACTTTGAATATTGTGATGGGACCTCTTTTTCCCGGAATCTCTCTGATTGGCGGTCAAGATATCCGGCGAGGACCGGTCATGCTAACAAGGTTAAGCTACACAAATATAGCTACACATATATAACTGATACTATCGGCTGATACTCCCAACTTACTATCAACTTAAAAATGGCAACTAAAAGCTTACCTTCTTTCTGGCCTGATCCGGAACTTTTCGAGTGTTTCGGATGAGTTTAGAGAGTTGCAGGGGTTTGGAGAGTTTCTGTGTTTTTGGCCTTTGAAATCCCTGTACTTGATTCCCTGCCCCTTTATGAATATTTCTGCCTGAAATAGTGGTTGCCAGCTGAATTCATCCCTTTTGTTCGGATGCCTGTCCTGCAATCTGTCCTACAGTCTGGTCTGAAATCATTTTTGCCGCTTTTCGCTTTATCAATCCTGTCGCGTTCAGTTGCGGCAGCATGACGACATCTTCGGCGCTGACAGTGTAATTCCTGCCGTCTGCGCCTGTGAATGTAGGCAGGTCTTTCAATATCTGGACGACAACGTATCCTTCATTTATATTGTTTTTGGCCCTGGCTGCTCCAGATGCTCCGGATGCTTTTGTTTTCTTTCCCGCTGGCACCCGGCTTCCGGTTCCGGCTGCCCCTTCCTGCTTTACATCCCCTGGTTGTGGGCTCGGTATTTTCCCGATTTCTCCTCTTGGCTGCGGCCAGGAAGCATTTTTTCTCGAATTCGGGTACATGATAGGTTCAAGAGGTCCCAGGAGTTCTGCCTTCGTATCCTCGATCCCCTGGAGTACGAGTTCATACAGGAGTTTTTCTGCTGGTAGCAGCTTTTCGATATCCTTAGAAATAGGTTTCTCCGCCTGGGACTGGTTCGTTGCCCGGGTGATGACCTTTCCTATTCTCTTCATTATTATTGTCCTAAGATCCGAAAGTGCCTGATCAAGTTCGTCGTTAAGCATCTTCGATTCATGGGACCTTGGGTTGTTGATTTCCCTTATTTCCTCTTCCAGTTCCCGGACATACTTCCCCGCTTCCTGGTAAAAATCAGCCTGAATAGCCTTCAGGGTCTGGCTTTTTTCCTTATACAGGGTTTGGCTGATCTCTTCTATGTCCATACTCCGCTACACCTCTACACATTAGATATACGGCTGCATACTCCGGAACTTCCTGTATGCCTTCTTCTACTTTTAAATCCTTGCCCTTCAACTGCACGGTAAAAGTTTTGGATACATTTACCTTCACCGGCTTCTCCCCGAAAACGACGGCATCTTCAAGGGGCTTAAAATCTTCAAGCTCGGAAAATGCAAGATTCTTAACCTGCATCCCCGACCCGCCGTGCAAAGACCCAGGCACCCTTATCAGGCGCTTGATGTCCGCGGTAACAGGTTCGTCCACGCTTGCCCCGAAGCGCTGCAGGAAATTCTCCGCCGATTCCTGCATAAAGTATGAGGCTATTTCCTTAAAATTCCTTACGTCGAAGTCCAGCCTTCCCTGTTCCAGGATATCGTTCAAGCCGTTTTCGCTGTTTGCAATCCTGAGCAGCTTCTTAACCGCCGTGGGACCCACTTTTTCGTGCCTGCGAAGCTCCGGAAACATGTCTTTCTTATACTTCCTGCCGCTCTCCGACTTCAGGTAATCCGCAAGGTAATGTGCAATCCGCTTCCCCCACCCTGAATCGTGCCCCACCAGCATGCACTTTGTGGGAACGTTTTTTACCCCCTTGAAAGCCTTCGACCCTGTCCCATATTCCCCATCCATGGCAACGTCCTTGAAAAAGTACTTGAAATCGACATCCCTGCCGCTCACGTAGTTTACGATCTCCCGCCGCTCGGAACTCCCAAGAGTCATCACTTTCGGGCTTGTGATGTGGAAGTGGTACCCCCTGCCTCCGGAAAATACAAGCTCCACCTCATCTTCCGAAAACCCGAAATCATCAAGAATAAAGTCCATTAGCTTGAACGTCTCTTTCTTCACGTTCTCCAGCATATCCGCATAATTCCGGGGGGCATTTGGCAGGTGGTCTGCATCAAGGTCAAAAATCAGCTCTGCCCCGAGCCAGTTCTTATCGTTCATCTTCTTAGCGTTCGGGTACTCATAGTACGCCGTAGAATTATATACGTGAGCCGGAGCCATCCCGTACAGGTAGTCCAGCGCTTCTCCCGCCGAGCCGAAAGCCTTGTGCCTGCGCATTATCTTCTCCTCCATGTCATCAAAGAGGATGAAAGCCCATTCCCGGTTGTGGAGGTGGTCCGGGAGCGAGACCTCGGCGGTTTTGTAGTATTGCTGGAAGCGGGATTTTAAAAAGCGGATTGTTCGTTTGTCCATGGTTTCTGAGTTTTTTTGGTTTTTGGGGTTTGTCTGGTTTCTGTGAGATTCTTTATGATAGTATAACCCATATTTTATTTTTGCTTATTTGAGAGTTTCTGAAAATAGTTGAGGTGTTTTTGGATTCCGAAATTGTATTTTTTAAAAGGGGGAGTATTATATTACTGTTTTCTAAGAGCCCATGTAGCCGGGTAGTTGTAGGAGATTTTCGATTTCATGGGTGCCGGTAATAGTGTCTCCTGTCTGTCTTGTCCCGCACCTGCGGTGCGGTTTTTCCCGTTGCCAGACTTTAACCAAAATGGAGTTTTTATTTTGAACCCCTGTTTCCACAATAATCATGATTTTCGCTTGCTGAGTTCACCGTCTTCAAAAAGTTGAACACCCCATCTAGATAATAAAAATTAGTTTGTCCGCTTGAGCGTAGCGAAACGGACCGCGCACTGCCGAGCCGCAACTCGGCTGGCGCAGCTAGGCTGGCACAGGAAACCTTATACGGGAATCCTCTATTATACTCACCTCATGAAACAGGACATGTCAAGTGCCGACGTGGCTGCGTTAGTCTCCGAGCTTGCAGCCGGTCCTAAGTCCATCATCGATGCAAAGATCGGGAAGATCTACCAGCCCAGCGGTGAGGAAATCAGGATCAACCTTTATGTTTACAATAAGGGGAAGGATAACCTTGTTATCGAGGCCGGGAAGCGAATCCACCTGAGCAAGCACCTTCGGCCAAGCCCTCAGCTTCCCCAGGGGTTCCCGATGTTGCTAAGGAAGCACCTCCTGGGGGGGAGGATTACTTCTGTTAAGCAGCACGACTTTGACAGGATCGTGAAGATTGGATTTATCAGGGGAGGGGTCGAGACCACCCTGATTGTGGAGCTGTTTGCCCGGGGGAACGTTGTACTTGTCGATTCCGAAAACCGGATCACCCTGCCTATGAATCCCGTAACCCTAAAGGCAAGGAGGCTCAGGAGTGGGGAAACCTATGAGCTTCCCGAGGCGCAGATGAGCCCGGTGGACGCTGAGGTCTCCGACCTGATGGGGGCTTTTTCAAGGTCCACTGCAGATCTCGTGCGGACCATCGCTACCCGCTTCAACCTTGGCGGGGTGCTGGCAGAAGAGGTCTGTTTCCGGGCCGGGGTTGATAAAGCGAAGCTTGCAAAGGAGGTCACAGAAGAGGAAGCAGGCCTTATTCGAGATGCTATGCGGGACGTTTTTGCTCCGTTGCTCGCAGGAAGAGCTGAAGCCGAAGCTGAAACTGGGGCTGAAGCTGTAGATGTAGCCGATACCGAAGCTGTAACTGAACCCGAAGTTGAAGCCGAAGTCGAAGCTGAACTTGAAGTTGAACCCGAACTTGAAGCCGAACTTGAACCCGAAGTGAAAGCTGTAGTCGAAACTGAAGTTGAAGCTAGAGCTGGACCTGTAGCAGGAGCTGAAGTCGGAGCCGAAGCCCCTGGACTGAAACCTCACCACGTCAAAAAGGAAATCAACGGCAAAGTGGAAGCCTTCGATGTCTTACCTTTTGATCTGACCCGTTATTCCGATTACGAAAAGGAATACTTCGATTCCTTTAATACGGCACTTGATGAGTTCTTCGGGAAAAAGGCGATGGAGCAGGTCGCAGAGATTAAGGAGGCGGAAAAGAAGGAAAAGACCCTCAATGTCTATGAACGCAGGCTGCTGCAGCAGGAAGGGGCGATTGCCAAGTTCGAGAAGGACATCGTGAAAAATACTGCTCTCGCCGAAATCGTCTATGCCAATTACCAGACCATTGAAGAGCTCTTTTCGGTCCTGAACGGCGCAAGGGCGAAAGGGTATTCCTGGGACGAGATTCGCTCCATCCTGAAGCAGGCCAAAAAGACCTTGCCTTCCGCCCAGAAGATTGTGAACATCGACGCGAAGACCGGTACTGTTCAGATGGACCTTGACGGGCTGATAGCTAATCTGGATATCCGGAAGACCGTGCCCCAAAATGCCCAGGAATATTATGAGAAGGTCAAGAAGCTCAGCAAGAAAAAGGATGGGGCTCTCCGGGCTATTGAGAATACGAAAAAGGCGATGGAGAAACGGCCTGCAAAGGCTGTGAAAGCTGGCAGGAGAATCCTGGCCCGCCGGAAAAAGCACTGGTACGACCGTTTCAGGTGGTTTGTGTCTTCGGACGGTTTCCTGGTGGTTGGCGGCAGGGATGCCGATACGAATGAGGATGTCTTCAAGAAGTATATGGAAAAGCGGGACATCGTCTTCCACACCCAGACGCCCGGAGCTCCCCTAACTGTCATCAAGACCGGGGGCAAGGAAGTTCCGGAAACTACCTTACAGGAGACAGCGCAGTTTGCGGTTTCCTATTCCAGCCTCTGGAAAGCCGGGCATTTCAGCGGGGACTGCTACTGGATCAAGTCTGAGCAGGTTACCAAGACTCCGGAGTCAGGGGAGTACCTGAAGAAAGGGGCTTTTGTCATCCGTGGAGAGAGGAACTACTTCAAGGACGTGCCCCTGGGAATTGCCGTCGGGCTTGAATTGAAGGGCGAAACCCGGGTTATCGGCGGGCCTGCCTCGGCGGTCCGGAAGCACGGAGACTATATTCTGGAAGCTGTCCCTGGCAAGTTCAACCAGAACGATATCTCGAAAAAGATCTACAGGATCTATGCGGATGAGCTGAATGACCCCCGTTTTGTCAAGCAGATAGCGTCTCCTGACCTGGTCGCCATGATGGTGCCTGCCGGAGAATCGGACCTGAAGAACCAGAAGCCCGAGAAAAAGGCTGAAAAAGCAGGGCTGGTAAATGATACTGGCACCGACGTTGAAGCTGAGGCCGAAGCTGAAGTAGAAACTGAAGCTGAAGGGGACACTGAAGCTGCATTTGAGGCTGAATCTGAAGGAGTCACTGAAGCTGCATTTGAGTCTGAAATTGAAGCTGAGGATGAAGACGAAACTGAATGTGGGAGCGAAGCTGAGAATGAAGGTGAGGCTGAGGTTGAAACTGAAGCAGGAAATAATTCCAGAGAGGTTTAAGTATGAGAGTTACGAAGCGTTTCCTTAAAGGCAGGGAAGGGGAAATCGCTGTCACTGCCGAGACCCTGGATGACCTCTGGCATTTGAAGTACATCATTGAAAAAGGGGACATGGTCTTTGCTCTGACAAAAAGGAAGGCCGATGCTGCAAGTGACAAAATCCGCCCGGAAAAGGTTGAGAAGGTAAAAGTCCGTCTCGGTATAAGGGTGGAGGAACTGGAGTTTCACAAGTTTGCGAACAGGCTGCGGGTGCATGGGCCGATAGAGCACGGGATGGATGCGGGCTCTTACCACACCCTGAATCTCGAACTCGGGACGAACCTTTCCATTTTCAAGGAACACTGGAAAAACGACCAGCTCCAGCGCATCAAGGATGCCGAAGAGGCAGGAAAACGCCCGAAGGTCGTGATCGTGGCGATAGAAGAGGGGGATGCGGATATCGGCTTTGTACGCCACTACGGGATCGAGGTCTACTCCCATATCAGGCAGTCGTCGGGGAAGCGGGAAACAGGCCTGAGGGATGAGTTTTTCAGGGAACTCGTGGAACAGCTCAGGCATGCGGTTCCTGAAGATGCTTCTATTGTGGTTGCAGGGCCAGGGTTTACCAAGGACGATTTCATGAAATACTTCCGGGAAGCCCAAAAAGACCTGGCTTCCAAAGCCCTGACCGAGGACACTTCCATGATCGGGATGTCCGGGTTTCAGGAAGTTCTGCGCAGGGGGGCAGTGGACCGGATTATGCAGGAGTCGCGGATTGCCCGGGAATCTGCTCTCATGGAAGAGCTTATCAAGGAAATTGCCATGAGCGGGAAAGCTGCCTACGGATTTGCAGATGTCAGGAACGCGCTTGATTTCGGGGCAGTTGAGACCCTTTTGATAGCTGACGAAACCCTCAGGGAAGGACGGGAAAAAGGAAACATCGACCGTTTGCTCCTGGAAGTCGAACAGGCACAGGGGAAGGTGGTGGTATTCAGTACGGCTTTTGAGCCCGGGGAGAAACTTAATAAACTGGGCGGTATCGCAGCTCTACTCCGCTTCAAGGTGCAGGGCTGAACCGGAGCTGACTACTATTTTAAAAATTTAATTTTTTTCAGCTCGTTCTTTAAATATTTTTTCAGTTTATACTTTTTTGAATAGTCCTTTTAATCCTTTCTCTCTTTAATTAAGCGCTTTATACCGTCTTTTTTTTCAGGCCTTCGTTATTGACTATTTGTATTTTTTGGTTTGTACTAATGTGATAATCCTTATCTGTTATTCATCCCCCATATATTTCTGCAAATATATTTCTCACTATTATTAATCTGTTAGCCAGTGGTGAGATTGGCGTACAATGGTGAGAATTGCATAATATGATGGAACTGTGTACAAAAATATACAATAGTTGTTTTTAAAAACAAAACCCCTTCCAATAATATTCCTCATTATTGTCAATTCGTTAGCTTGTGGTGAGACTAGCGTGCAATTGTGAGAATACAGTACAAAGCGTACAAAATTTGTTTTTAAAAACGAAAAACCCTACCAAAATAGAACAACGTGGAGTTGTGACATGGAATTCAAGTTTTCAAAAATGATAGCGGTAGCTGTAGCCGGGCTTATTTTACTGACTCTTTTAAGCCCGTCAGCTTTTGCGGTTGCTTCTGTAAGCGGGAGCATTTCTTATGACACAAATGAAACCTCTTCAAGTGGACTTGTATGGGATGCGACCACTTTTGAAGGTTTCTATTACTCTGTGAACAAGAACATCAATTACCTCAACGATGGCTGGGGTGAAAGGCTCTACTTCCAGGAGGATGAAGGCAGTGACAACGGCCCTCTCGGGAACGATGATGACCCTGACAACAATATCATCGATGACGGGGAACTCATCTACTCAATCACTCCTTACTCCAGCAGCTACAAGCTCGTATCCGAACTCGGGCTTGATGCCGACGAGGTCCCTTCCGATGTAGGGGGCACCTGTTACTACGAAACCCCGTGGTTCGGTGTGCCTTACGTTGCTGTTGAAGGTGATGCCACCCAGCTTGCCAAACTCGTGTACAAGCAGGGCGGAAGTGACAAGAATACCGTTAAAGCCGGGGAGAGCTGGGACCTTGGCTGCGGGTACAGCCTCGAGGTAAAGCAGGTCGATGTCGATGGTAACAAAGTCTGGTTCTCCCTGTACAAGGACGGGGAAGAACTTGAGGAAGGTATCATTGATGTCGACGGTACTGTCGAGAGCCAGACCTTTGCCGCACGTGCTGATTTCGGTGATGATTCCGACCAGCTTTACTTCATGACCTATGTTGAGCAGGTCTTCCAGGGCAGTGTTGACTCCCTTGCTGTCTTCAGGTACACCTGGCTTATCGACACTGAAGGTGTGCTTCTCATCTCCAGCGACGATGTCTACCAGGGCTTCAATGTTGATGTCGCAGCTGAAGGCGGGCTTGAGCTCTCCAACGACGATTCCATCACAATCGATGTGGATGACGGGGAGAAGACTTACTTCGCCGACTCCTGGTACTTCTGGGCTTCCGATGAGAACAAGGGCAGTGGTGGGGACGGTTACATCATCTGTCCAGTGGTAGATAAGAGCGAACCCGGTACCTACACAGTAAGGGGTATACCCGCTGACACTTCCCTGACTTCCACCTTCGAGTGGAGTGCACTCACTTTCAGGGGCTTCAACTATCCCATAAACAATCATGTAAGCTTTGAGGACAACGGCTGGGGTGAAACTCTCTACTTCCAGGACGAGAAAGGAAGCGATAACGGCCCTCTCGGAAATATGGATGACCCTGACAACAACATCATTGACGACGGCGAACTGATCTACGAAACCGTGCAGTATCCTTCCACCTACAAGCTCGCTTCCGAACTCGGGATAGAAGCCGATGAGGACATGCCCGCTGGTATTGGAAGCACCTCTTACTACGAGCTTTCCTGGTTCGGTGTGCCTTACGTAACCGTTGAAAACGATGCCACCCAGCTTGCAAAACTTGTGTACAAGCAGGGGGGTAGCGATCAGAAGACCCTTAAGACCGGGGAAAGCTGGGACCTTGGTTCCGGATACAGCCTCGAATGCAAGCAGGTCGATATCGAGGGTGACAAAGTCTGGTTCTCCCTTTCCAGGGACGGGGAAGAACTCGATACCGAAATCCTCGAGGTTGACGGCACTATCGAAGGGCAGACCTTTGCCGCCACTGCCGACTTCGGAGACGGAGATGGCCAGCTCTATTTCATGACCTACGTCGAGCAGGTCTTCCAGGGCAGTGTTGACTCCCTTGCGGTTTTCAGGTACACCTGGCTTATTGACAAAGACGACGTTCTGGTCATCGCAAAGGACGACGAATTCCAGGGCTTCAACGTTGACGTTGCCGATGAAGGCGGGCTTGAGCTCTCCAACGACGATTCCATCACAATCGATGTTGAAGACGACGAGAAGACTTACTTCACCGACTCCTGGTATTTCCAGGCCTCTGACGAAGACAAAGGGGCCGGTGGAGACGGTTACATCTTTTATCCTGCCTGCGACATAACAGTCGAAGCTCCGGAAGATGAAGCCGAATCCGAAGAAGTAGCCGAATCCAACGAAACCGAGCTTATCGAACCTGCAGAAGACGAAGCTGTCGAAGATGAGACCGGAGAAGAACAGGTTAAAGCCGAGTCCGAAGAAGAGAATGAATCCGAAGCTTCAGAACCTGCCAGCGAAGAGAAGTCTCCCGGCTTTGGTCTCCTTTCAGCGATCTTCGGAATCTCTGCTGTTTGTTTCCTTGTGAGAAGGAAGTAACTTAAAGGGATGTAAGAAGGACACATCTGTAAGAAACGAATCCGTAAGAAAGATATATTCGGAAGAAGGGTACTGAAATTTCCTTCTTCTTAATTTTTTAGTTGTTTCCCTCCGTGATTTTATAGTTCGGCCCGGCTTCTTTGAACTGGTTTCAATAAGGCCGGCATTTTTTTCATTTTTTTGCTATTTCACTTTCTTTTCTTCACCCGGATTTTTTTCTTTTCCACGATTTTATCTTCATTTCTTCCCTTCCCATCTTCTCTTTTCCTCCTCTTTTCCTTTTCTCTATTTTTCATTCTGTTAACACATGTTTACGCCCGGTTTGCTTTTTTCAGGTATTATTTTCTTGGATTTTCGTTCAAATTAGTAAAACTTATAAATTATTACAAATTATTTATTGCTACTTTAATTTACTTTGATGTTATCATGTGTTCATAATATCTTTATTGTTATTATCCAATGTATGGAATTTTATGAATGTGGTGGTGTTGTTTCATGAATAATTTGCCAAAACTCCTATCTTTAATTCTGGCCGCTTTCACGGTTTTTTTACTCCTTGCCCCTGCAGGGATGGGGGCCTCCATACGGGGCCTCACTGTTGATACGAATGAAGTCTCAGCTGAGGAATTTTGCTGGGATGCAACTACTTTCGGGGCTTTCTGTTATCCCGTAAACAAGCATCAGAACTTTGTTAATGACAGCATTGCCTGGGGTGAACGCCTCCGGATTGAGAATACTGACATTACTCACGGAGCTTTCGGTACTTCCAGCCCTTCAAACCACGTGCTTGACGAGGAAGAATTGGTCTATTCCACCAAACAGTTCAGTTGCAAGTACAAGCTTGTTTCCGAACTTGGCCTGAGCGGGGATAGCATTCCTGCAGACATGGGTTCCGCCTTCTACTGGAAACTTCCCTTCTTTGCAAAACCCTATATTGCCATTGAGAATGATGCCACCCAGCTTTCGAGTATTGTCTGCATGCAGGGTGGAAGTGACAAAAAAACCTTGAGAACCGGGGAAACCTGGGACCTTGGAAAAGGCTACTCGTTTACCGTTCACCAGGTCGATGCTGAAGGGAATAAAGTCTGGTTCTCTCTCGAAAAAGATGGCGAGGAAATCGAGTCCGCTATTGTTGAGGCCAACGGCACTGTGGAAAGCCAGGCCTTTACCGCAACAGCCGACTTTGGGGATGGTAATGACCAGCTTTACTTCGTTACCTATGTTGATTCTGTCTTTATGGGCAGCGTTGATTCTCTTGCCGTTTTCAAATACACCTGGCTTGTGGACAAGGATAATGTGCTGGTGATCGAAAATGGAGATGAGTATCAGGGCCTTGAGGTAAAGGAGACTTCCGAAACCGGATTAGTCCTCAAAAACCCGGATACTATAACTATCGATGTCGATTCCGACAAAAAGACCTACTTCACGGATTTCTGGTACTTCCAGACCTCTGACGATGGGAAAGGAACCGGAGGTATCGGCTATATTCTCTATCCGGCAATGGATGTCAACAATCCTGGGACTTACAAGATTAGAGGGCTTCTCCTTGACACCGGGATAAACGATGCGAGCAGTTTTTGCTGGGATGCAACTACTTTCGGGGCTTTCTGTTATCCCGTAAACAAGCATCAGAACTTTGTTAATGACAGCATTGCCTGGGGTGAACGCCTCCGGATTGAGAATACTGACATTACTCACGGAGCTTTCGGTACTTCCAGCCCTTCAAACCACGTGCTTGACGAGGAAGAATTGGTCTATTCCACCAAACAGTTCAGTTGCAAGTACAAGCTTGTTTCCGAACTTGGCCTGAGCGGGGATAGCATTCCTGCAGACATGGGTTCCGCCTTCTACTGGAAACTTCCCTTCTTTGCAAAACCCTATATTGCCATTGAGAATGATGCCACCCAGCTTTCGAGTATTGTCTGCATGCAGGGTGGAAGTGACAAAAAAACCTTGAGAACCGGGGAAACCTGGGACCTTGGAAAAGGCTACTCGTTTACCGTTCACCAGGTCGATGCTGAAGGGAATAAAGTCTGGTTCTCTCTCGAAAAAGATGGCGAGGAAATCGAGTCCGCTATTGTTGAGGCCAACGGCACTGTGGAAAGCCAGGCCTTTACCGCAACAGCCGACTTTGGGGATGGTAATGACCAGCTTTACTTCGTTACCTATGTTGATTCTGTCTTTATGGGCAGCGTTGATTCTCTTGCCGTTTTCAAATACACCTGGCTTGTGGACAAGGATAATGTGCTGGTGATCGAAAATGGAGATGAGTATCAGGGCCTTGAGGTAAAGGAGACTTCCGAAACCGGATTAGTCCTCAAAAACCCGGATACTATAACTATCGATGTCGATTCCGACAAAAAGACCTACTTCACGGATTTCTGGTACTTCCAGACCTCTGACGATGGGAAAGGAACCGGAGGTATCGGCTATATTCTCTATCCGGCAATGGATGTCACAATTGAGGATGAACTCGTTTCCGAATCTGCGGAAAATGATGTATCAGAAATAGTAGAGGTCCCTCTCGATGAAACAAATTCGACATCAGATTCCCCCGGGTCAAAAGCCAGTCCTGCTCCTCAGGTCCGGGAGTCAGATTCTGCTTTTTCGGAACCCGATGAAGGTGCTGAGGGGCCGGATGAAGAAAGTTCGGAAAAATCCCCCGGATTCGGGTTGTTGACCTGTATTCTGGGAATTGGCGCAGGTTTTGTGAGGAGGAACTGATTATTTATTCATAATCTCCTTTTCTCCTTTTTTGATTTTTGTTTTTTGATTTTTGTTTTTTGATTTTTTGTTCTCTTTCAATTTTTCTCTTTACATTTGTTCTTTTGATTCGTCATTTTTTGGTTTGAGTTCCGGTCCCTTTTTTGTATAATACTCCCCGCTTCCACAGGTAAAACCTATAAGGGTTGAGTCCTATTGCTGATCTCTTCTTATTTAGTGTAAAATTGAAAAAACAAAATTGTTCTGAGAAATTATGAGCTGCGGTATTCGGAATGAAATTGTTGAGAATGATTTCTCTGAGGCAGGTAATAATAGCCGGCTCTCCAGGGCTGTTAGGGTAACGAAGCTGGCGGTTTTTGTAAACGTTTTCCTTACTATTTTCAAGTTTGCGGCAGGAGTGCTTGGCGGCAGTGCTGCGATGGTTGCCGATGCGGTCCATTCTTTTTCGGATTTGCTGACCGATTTTGCGGTAATCCTGGGCTTTCGGGCAGCTGAAAAGCCTGAAGACAGCACTCACAATTACGGGCACGGTAAAATCGAGACCCTGGCAGCGGTGTTTGTGGGCCTGATGCTTTTTGCAGTTGGGGTTGAAATCTTATGGTCCGGGCTGCAAAAGGTACTCTCAGTTGCAGGGGGTGCCGAACTCTCCGCTCCGGGCTGGATCGCCTTTGCTGCAGCGGTAATCTCTATTTTCTCAAAGGAAGGCATATACCGATACACAATTAAATGTGCCCGGGACCTGGGGAGTGATGCGCTGGCTGCAAATGCCTGGCACCAGCGCTCGGATGCCTTTTCCTCAGTCGGAACGGCACTTGGCACCGGAGGGGCTATATTTCTCGGGGGCAGCTGGGCAGTGCTCGATCCGCTTGCTGCGGTTGTACTGAGTTTTTTCATTTTCAAGGTTGCAGGCGAGATCTTTTACAAAAACATAAACGAACTGCTGGAAGCTTCTCTGGACCCGGAGACCTGCTGTAAGATCGAAGGGCTAATAAGGTCTACTGACGGGGTTTTGGACTGCCATAATTTAAAAACCCGAAAAATAGGCAATGTCGTGGCTGCAGATGTCCATATTGAGGTTGACTGCAAGCTGAACATCATTGAAGCCCATGAGATTTCGACCCGGGTGGAAAAAAGGTTAAGGGATGCCTGCGGAAATAACGGGCATTTTTCCATTCATGTAGAGCCTTTTCCGGATTCTGTACATGGCATATTCCACCAGGGTACGGATCAGTAAAGGCTGGACATTCTCTCTTTTTTGAATTTGAGGTTTTCACTATCTATTTTTCTGCCTTTCCTGCTTTTTTTGTTTTTTCTGTTTTTTCTGCTTTTATATCAGGAGCAGGGCAATAAATCCGCTCAGGAATATCCCGTCAAAGGTCCCCGCGCCCCCTATACTTGCAACAGGGGCGCCGAGGTTCTTTATTTTTCCCAGGTTCAGGAGGTCGGCTCCGATCAGGGTTCCCAGCACGCCTCCTGTGTAGGCAGTTACAAAGCGGCACTGGTCGGTCAGGCATTCCGGCATCTGGAATATCGAAGTCAGGATAACTGCTGTAAAAGCGGCCGTTAGGGGGGGAAGCAGGGCAGGGGTTGCAATCCCCACTCCCCGGATTGGCTTTGCAACGGAATATGTTACAGCCGCTACGATTGCAATTCCTGTTCCCGCAAGGAGCAGGGAAGAAGGAAATTTTATGAGGAGATATGCGGAGATCAGGACCGGGATTACTGCCCCTCCTACATTTACGGCGAGCAGCGTTTCGTTCCTAACGAATTTGCGTACCGGAATCCTGTAGGTAACTCCAAAGCCCCGGACATAACTTTCCCTGACAACCGGAACGTCGGACTTGAGGGTTGCAACGGGTACGTTAATCCCGCTTCCCAGTAATGATAAAAAGAGGATAAGAAGGGCATCTTCTGCGGAAAAACCTATTTTCATGAAGGTAGATATGACTACCCCGAGAAAGAGGGTTCCAAACCCGAACACTAAGATAATAATTAGAAGTATCAGGAACTTAAGGCTGAACGGGATATAGAACATTCTCCTCATGGATTCCCCTTCTTTTTGTGATGTGGAAATATACGGCATCAGTTAATGACACGTACCAGTTATTATGATGCGGGTTATTAATGGATGTTTGGGGTTTTCCGGAGGAATCAGATGTATCTGGTTGCAGGCTGTACGGATTCGATGCAGATACTTTCTTTTCCGTCTTTGTAGATCCTGATAACTCCCCCTGACTCGGAAATGGTGATTGCGACTGCTACGGTATCTCTGCTTATGGCAGCTGCGGAAACATGCCTTCCTCCCAGGCCTTTTTCAATGTCTATATTTTTCCCGTCGACGTCCAGGTAACGTCCTGCTGCGTGGATCAGGCCGCTTTCGTCCACCACGAAGATCCCGTCGAGCTGGGCAAATTCCTTTATCGATTCCCCATTTTTCTTGTCCAGGACGTTTCGGTCGCTTTCTTCCTGGCCTGAATAGGGGTTCAGGATCATCTGATGGGAACGTTTCAGCACTTCTTCGGAGTCGCCTATAACAAAGGCAGTCCCTATTTTTTTTCCTTCCCTTCCCGTAATTGCGATGTCAAATGCAATTTTTAGGACAGCACTGATTACTTCGGGTTTGACCCTTTCCTCGCATTCCTTCATGGCTTTTATAAGGGGGTTTTCATCCAGGTTGTGCACTATAATGGAACTGGAGTCCCGGGTCTCGATTATCCCTACGACAATTCCTTTTTTCAGTTCATCGAGCACGTATTCGATGGCAACGGCGTTTTGCAGGTGTTCGATGTTGCCGGCAGATTCCCTACTTAGCTGGTCAATGAGCTCTTTTGCAACGCCTTTTCCCTCTTTTCCGGTGGCGACCAGGTGGTCAATTATGCTTTTCGGGCGCATGGAGGTATAGTAGATCGGGATGTCGGTCTCAACTCCTTCAAAGCTCAGTTTCCCGGAAATCATTATTGCAGCGGCATCGAGCTCCCTGGCCATCCGGGCTGCTGCTTCTACGATTACGCGTGCTCTGTCCATTCGATCCTCTGCTTTTTTTGTTTTTCCACTCATCCGATTTTTTATGTTATGTCCCCGTCTTGAGGTTGACATTATGCGGTGTCGAACCCTCTACTTAAATCTATCTCTTTCCATTATAACGTTATATCTACTACATTATAATTGTTATGTGGTGTCCACATTTTTTCCTTTCTGTCTTTTTTAATTATTTCCCTCTTTCGGTCTCTTTTTTTCCTGCCTGTTCCTTAAGCTTTACTGGGGATGGAAGGTTTACAATGCATAAATATCAAATTTTTTATTATGTCTTCAGGGCTTTTGCATGGAAACTTTTTTCTTGTCTGTTTTTCTTAATCTACAGTGGTGAGATGCTTTGATCAGAACTTTCATAGCAGTTGAACTTGACCCGAATTTCAGGGGACAGATTCGGGAGATACAGGCCAGATTTGCGGATTTCCCCCTGAAGTTAGTGGACCCCGAAATCGTTCATATTACTTTGAAGTTTCTGGGGGATGTGGAAACATCAAAAATACCTTCCCTGGCTGCAGCCCTCGATTCCCTGATGTGTGAACCTTTCGAAGCCGGGATTGAAGGGGTCGGAGTTTTCCCCAAACCTTCGAACCCGAAGGTGCTCTGGTTGGGGGGGGTCGGGAATTTTAAGGCTCTCCATGATGAGGTGGAGGCTTTGCTTGAGCCTTTTAAGTTTAAGAAGGATGACAGGGAATTTACCGCCCATGCAACCCTCGCAAGGGTGAAGTTTCTCAAAAAGGATCAGAAAAAAGCCTTTGCAGCCATCCTTAATGATTTGAAGGGCCTGAAGTTAGGGAGCATGCGAGTGAACAGGATAATGCTCAAAAAGAGCACTCTTACTCCGGATGGCCCTATTTACGAGACGATGCATACAGTTTACCTTGACTGAACTAAAAATCTGATAACTGATCCTGGAATAGGAATTCTAAAGTTGGTTCATGTAATACTAAAGTCGGTCCATTAATGCAAACTAAACTAAACTAAAATTAAATAAACTAAAATAAAAATCTTCCGGAAAAGGATATGGGAAATTGGTTTTCCGGAGGTAAAAATGAAAAATAGGTAAATGGCCTCAGGCCTCGTATTCCCTGAACCCGCTGGAATACACGAGCCTGCGGTCTTCTGTTATTATCATGCACTCAACGCCTTCCACAGTTTCGATCATTTCAAGTCCCTGTTCTTCCCCAAGCACAAACACCGCAGTTGCAAAGGCATCTGCATCAATCGCGTCTTTTGCGATCGCCGTGCTGCTTATAAGGCTTGTGGATGGGTAACCGGTTCTAGGGTCCGAGATGTGGGACATCTTTGCGGATTCGTTAAAATAACGTTCATAATTCCCACTTGTTGCAACTGCCAAATCCTCTGCTCTGATAGCCGTAACATATTCTCCGTTTTTATCGGGGTTCTGGAGTCCTACTATCCAGGCTGTGCCATCGGGTTTCCTGCCTATGTACTTCCCGTCTCCTCCTGCGTTTACGAAGGCGTTTTCGATCCCATCGGCTTCAAGGGATTCTATCGCCATGTCAACTGCATATCCTTTTGCAATTCCTCCTACGGCCACTTTCATTCCTGGCTGGAGGGTGACGTTTCCGTCTTCGATCCTGATCTCGGAATAGTTTACCAATTTAAGGGTTTCGTTAAGTTCCTCGGAGGTCGGGGGCTCATAGGTTCCTCCGGGACTGAATTTGCTTTTCCAGAGGTCAAGTACCGGCTGTATAGTTATATCAAAGGCCCCGCTGCTTATTTCTGAATAATATACGGAACGTTCCAGCACATGGATAATAGCCGGGTCAGCTCCTTGCAGTTTTGCCTCTTTATTCAGCAGGTTCAGCTGGTTGTCTTCCTTCGAGGGGCTCAGCAGGGAATCTATTTTTTCTATCTCCCCAAAAGCGTTGTCTATAGCCTGCTCAGCTTCATTTTCCTCTGAGGCATATACTGCAATTGTTACAGTGGTGTCCATGATGCTCCGGGTCTGTTGAAAAAGTTGAGTTTCTTCTCCTTCTTCGGGGGCCGGATTTATACAGCCTGATGCAAGGCTTACCGTTATGATTATCAATGCAAAAAATGCTGTGTACCTTGAATTCATGCTCTATCAGCTTCGATTATTTGTTTTTATAGTGTTTTTAATTTCCGGTTTGCTCAGGCTTAACCGGCACTCTTGAGATTTGATCCGGGACTTGATCACGGATTTTATTTTTCACTCCGTTTTTGCTTCTGCTATTTGTAACTTTTTATTCTAGTTTCAGGCTTAATCTCTTTCTCTTTCTTTTCTACTTCTCTTCTCCACCATTTTTTTATCCCATTTTGATATGATTTCACTTTTTTTCGTTTATTTGCTTTATTAATACTTTTTACCGGTTTTTGAATCACAGTTTTTCTCTTTGAATCCGGTTTTTTCTTTTTGACATCAAATTTTTTGTTCAGAGCTGATTCCGGTGTTTTTTGCTTTTCCTTTCTTTTTTGGGCTTTTTTCGGGGTTTTATCTACTTTTTTCTTTTCGGGTTTATCGGTTTTTTCTTAGACGGTATAGTTTAATATATATTTTTTTCATGTTTTATATATATCTACTGTAAACTCTTATTACGAGGGTCTTTTTTTCTTTTTCGGGAATTTCTTCTAATCTCTTTTTTGCTTTACTGATGTTGAATCTATCCTCTTTTCATTCATAATGTATAATCATGTTATTTTCTTTAGAAAGGTATATATATTAATATTGTGTAAATTTTAATTATATTGTGTATATTTTATATTATTTTATAATATACACGGCGTGTTATATATAAAGTATATATTTTTATTACTTTATACAAGTCTATTCCATTCCCTCAAACTTATTTCGAAAGAAATAAGTATTACCTCGGGTAAACATTTCCAATTGAAGTCGAATTTAGCTTTGTTTTTCAGGAATAAAATGGACTATATCAGCAAAAAATGGAGACGCCGGTGATCGTAAAAAATCTTCAGGAAAGCCAATAGATAATGAATAGAACCTGTATGGCTGTCCATGACAGTTCCTTCTCCGACTTTAGGTTTCCGTTTAATTGAATTCCTGTTAATTCCGGGATGTATATCTATTTGAAGGTTGGAGGGTACGGCGGTTTATATCCCCTTAGCCGTATACGAATCCAGCTTTGGACGTACCTTATCTTATAGAACTTATCAAACTTTATAATGAATTGAATTTATTCAAAATTTAAACTTTGTTTACTCGCCAAGCATAAACATAACAATGTGAACAAAAAAAGAAAGAATGTGGTCGTTATGAATAGGTTAAATCTGATGGTGTCGGGAGTCGCTGTGCTGCTTCTCGTGACCGCGGGCATCTATTCTTCTCTTGGTTATTCTGGGAATGATGCTATTGCATCTCACTATATGACCAAAGGAGAATGGGAAGATTCGGTCTGCGGAGGCTGTCACTACGGCGTCTATGAAAACGTCAATAATTCTTATCATGTACAGGTAGACATGGACCGGTGGTCTCCCCTCACGAACTTTGATCTTGAAACGTCCGGAAAGGACGCCTGGGTTGCCGAGTTCGGAAAGTATCACCCGGGTGGGGGACCACTTGCCGAATACGGTGTTGATGTCAACTGTATGATGTGTCACGAAAAGTACGGGCTCTATGACTTCGAAAAACGGGCGGAAAAAATCGAAAGTGGGGATTATGCCAATGCAAACAAGGCTGCAATGGAAGTCTCAAGCCGCACTGCCCAGACTGACGCAATGCATCTTTTTGTGTACAGTGGCAATATTCTTACCCCCTATCCCCTGCTGATCGTGTTCCATGACGGTGTGAATGGAGCTCCCAAAGATACCTCATGTGCCCAGTACTGCCACAGCAGAGAAGTGGAAGCGCGGGCTGTTTCGTGGGGTTCTGAAGAGTTTTACGAAGAACTCGACGTTCACGCAGAAGCAGGTGTCGAATGTGTCGAGTGCCACCACACGGAAGCTTACATCATAACTTCCGATCACCAGATCGGGCGTGGAAACGTCTCTGATACCCCTGATATCGGAGAAAGCTATGATGATACCATGAGGAGCTGTGACGCTGAAGGATGTCATGCCGGAATCTCCCACGGGCCCTTTGCGGACTCGCACATGGAGTTCCTTGACTGTACGTCCTGCCATGTGCCCATGCTTCCGGGAGGAGACCTGCCGGGAGGAACGCCCCTTAAGGCCTTTAGCTGGCAGAACGGAGAACGGGAAGACGTTTACTGGGAAGAAGACTTCCAGCCTGTTCTTGCCTGGTACAACGGGATTTCAGGAGATGTCCTGCCTTCCGTGGACACCAGGAATGACAGTGACGTGAAGCTTACCCCCTTCAACAAGATCGCCGGAACCTGGTGGGACGCAGGCACAGATCCTGAAGTGCTTGCAAACCCGGATACAAGTATCTCTACTGGAGATCCTATCCCGGTGCAGTACGTGAAGGCTGCGGATGCCGACGGTGACGGTGAGGTCACAGTTGAAGAAATGCAGGCTTATGATGCCGACGGAGACGGTCAGCCGGATTACCCGAATGCCGTTTTGAGGACTGTCGAACTCTACTACCAGGTTTCTCACAACATTGTCAGCAGGGGAAGCGAAATGGGTGACCCGATGACCTGTAAGGACTGCCACGGAAGCGAAGCCGTGATTGACTGGGAGTCCATTGGTTATGTGGAGGACCCTGGAGGAGATTCTTCAGCAGTCAAGAGCATTGGCGTGACCTATGACAAGCCAAGACCCGAAGAAGTTGAAGGGGAACCTGCATTGTAAGGAGGTGGCAAACGTTGAGTGTAATCAAACTTGATAAACTGCCTGAAAAGGTAATTTTACCCCTGAAGCAGCATGATGGGATTGCATGTGCTCCTCTGGTCAAAAAAGGCGAAGAAGTTATCATTGGCCAGAAAATAGGGGACTGCGAGGGAAGCGACCTCGCTTACATTCATTCCTCTTACTGCGGGACTGTGGAATCTGTTGGTGAGATGCCCAGCCCCTTCGGGAAACGGGTCTTAAGTGTAGTAATCAGTCCTTCTGAGTGTGCCGAATCCGTTGATTTCGTCCCTGAGAAGGATGCAACTCCTTCAAGGTTACTGGAAATTATCCAGGAAGCGGGCATTGTCGAATACTATCAAAAGCCCACGTACCTTGCCCTGAAACCCGGGAAGAGAATTGACACCCTGATAATGAATGCGACTTTCCCTCTGATCACCAACGCTTACCTGGATTCCCTTGACAAAGTTCTCGAAGGGTTCAGGCTTATGCTTGAAGCAGGCGGGATCTCGAGGGGCGCAATCGTAATCCGGGCAGATGACAAGGAGTCCATCAAGGCTTTCAAGAACGCGAAGGTCAGGGGAAAGCCCCTGACTGTTGCCCCGATTATTGGAAAGAGGCACGCTGACTACTATTTCGAAGATTCGGATGCCGAAATCATAGTGCTGGCCGGAGGCAAGATCACCTATACCCCAACGATGATGAACCTGCTCTCTGGCAATGTAATGGGTCGCAAGATCCCTCTGGGTTACGAACCTGCGGATGTGCATGTGGCAGTCTGCGGGGTAAAGTCTGCTAAAGCAACATACGATGCTGTTTATGAAGGCAAGCCTTACCTTGAGAATGTGATTTCGGTCACTGGAGCGGTTAATCGTCCCGGAAGCGTACTCGTTAAGTTCGGGACCCCGATCAAGGATGTGATCGAGGTCTGCGGCGGTTACAAAGGCGAACCCGGCAAGGTCATTGTCAATGGGTCAAGGGTCGGAGTAGCCCTTTACACTGACGATTCCCCGGTTGCCAAGAATACCACGGGAATTGTTGTCCAGACAAAAGACGAGGTTCTCAGGGACGTGTCGTCTGCCTGCATTCACTGTGCCCGCTGTGTGGACGTCTGTCCCATGAACCTGCTCCCCGGAAGGATTGCAGTCATGGCGGATCAGGGGATGTACGAGAAATGCGGAGAATACTATGCATTGAGCTGCATTGAGTGTGGAGACTGTGCAGCAGTCTGTCCGGCAAAGAAGCACCTTGTCCAGCTCATCCGCTTCTCTAAGCTCCAGCTTCTGAAAATGTGTGCGGAAGCTGAACCCGCGGAGGTGACAGAATGACAACTTTTACAGTATCTCCTCCTCCCCACAGGAGATCGAAAATATCTATTAAGAGTCTCATGTGGGGCAGGGTCATTGCCCTTGTTCCGATAAGTCTGGCAGCGATTTATTTCTTCGGATTCGCTGCAATCGGGAACATTGCTGCTTCTATTTTAGGGGCAGTGGGCATCGAATTAATTATTCAAAAAGCGTTTAAATACGAGTTAACGATATTGGACGGAAACGCTGTTTACATCGGGCTTTTACTGGCTCTTATCTGCCCGCCGACACTGCCTGCCTGGATGATCTTCTTAGCGGCTATGTTTGCGGTAGGAATCGGTAAGCATGCGTTTGGGGGAATCGGGTCCTACGTTTTCCATCCGGCACTTGCAGCCTGGGTTTTCTTGAGTCTTTCCTGGGCTCAGGACATGCTTCCCGGGACTACCCCGATTACCAGCAGTTTTTCGGACATGATTCTGGAAAGCGGAGCCGGATACCTGGGAGAAGTTTCCCCTATTCTGGTGCTCCTCACTGGAGTTGCACTCATAGCCACGAAACTCGTTGAGTGGAGGATCCCGGTCACTTATTTCCTGACAACGGTCATCCTGGCTACGCTTCTCGGAGACCCTATCTCCTATGTGATAACCGGAACATTCCTCCTCGGAGTTCTCTTCTTTGCAACCGAGACCGTGACGACTCCGGTTACCAAGAATGGAAGGATCATCTACGGAATCCTCTGCGGTGTCCTGACAGTGCTCTACGGATACTTCTCGGGCAACTATGTGTGGGGTACCCTGTATGCACTCCTGCTTTCTAACGCAGTAGCTCCATACATTGAAGTCAATACCCTTCCGAAGCCCGTGGGGGGTGTGGCACATGAGTGATAACAAAGAAGTAGTGCAAGTTATTGTAGCAATGGTCCTGATTTCTGCTGTTGCTGCGGCTGCTCTTGCAGCGACCTATACTCCCACTCAGGAGGCGTTAAAACTCTTACAGGAAGAGCAGCAGAAAGAGGCGCTGAAGGTAATTCTCCCGGCAGCGGTGGACTTTGAGCCTGTAACCGGGGAGCAGTTAGACGATGCAGGTGATCCGGTAGTGCTCTACTACCGCGGGGTTGATTCCTCAGGAAACGTTGTTGGATATGCGATTAAAAGAAATCAAGTCGGAGCCCAGGGTGTAATTCAACTGATTGGCGGAGTTTCGGCGGATTTCAATACAATAACAGGAATGCAGGTGATGAAACATTCCGAAACTCCTGGTCTCGGAGCCCTGATCGTAACTCCTGAATTCCAGGGACAGTTCGTGGACAAACCGGTGGCTGACGTGAGCCTGAAAAGTAATGGTGGGCAGATTGATGCCATTACCGGAGCCACGATCTCTTCACAGGCTGTGGTGGACGCCCTGCATAGTGCGGTGGATTACGCAGCCGCACAGGAGGGTTGAACATGAATCCGTTAAGTGAATTTATACGTGGAATTACCAAGGACAACCCGACCTTCGGGCTTGTGCTTGGGCTCTGTCCGACTTTAGCAGTTACGACATCTGTGGAAAACGGTATCGGAATGGCTATGGGGACTCTGTTTGTGCTGGTCGGCTCAAACGTGATGGTCTCTGCAATCCGGAACCATATCCCCGGAGCAGTCCGTCTCCCCATTGAAATCATTGTCATTGCAACCTTCGTTACGATCGTTGACATGGTTATGGAAGCGTTTACGCCGGCTTTGTACGAATCGCTAGGTGTGTTCATTCCCCTTATCGTGGTCAACTGTATTGTTATCGGAAGGGCTGAAGCCTATGCCCTGAAGAACGGGGTCTTTTACTCAACCATTGATGCCTTTGGTGAGGGTACTGGTTTCCTGCTCGTGCTGATGCTTATTGGAGGTATCCGTGAATTCCTCGGGACAGGTATCATTGACCCGTTCGGGATCACAGTGATCAATGCGAGTTCATTCATGAACCCTGCAATGTTCATGATCCTGTCTCCGGGAGCCTTCCTTACAATCTCAGTGCTGATGACGATGGTGAACTATCGCAAGCAGCAGAAAGCTGCAAAGGGTGGTTAAAATGGTTGAAAAGGCCTTATTTACAATCATGCTTGAAGGAGTGTTCGTCAAGAACTTCCTTCTCATCCAGTTCCTGGGTCTATGTTCCTTCGTGGGTGTGACCAAGGATGTGAAAAGCGCTACAGGGATGTCAGGGGCTGTGGTCTTCGTCATGGCGTTGGCAGCAACCGTATCCTTTGCGCTGTTTAATTACGTGTTAGTTCCTCTTAAGCTGGAGTTCCTGCGGACCATCGCCTTCATCGTGGTTATCGCAGCGCTCGTGCAGCTTGTGGAGTTCATCGTAAGAAAGCACGTGCCTGCACTCTACCGTTCGCTTGGTATCTATCTGCCCCTGATCACCACCAACTGTGCGGTGCTCGGTGCGGTGCTCCTTAACGTCATGAATGACTACAACTTCATCCAGAGCGTTACTTTCGGAGTTGCAGCAGGGCTCGGGTACACCGTTGCCATGCTCATGATGGCTGGGATCCGAGAACGTAGTAACATCGTAAATGTGCCGAAGGCTGTGGGCAGAGGCGTTACATACGCTTTTTTCGTCGCAACGATCATGTCCATGTCCTTCGTGAACTTCTTCGGGGTGATTCCGCTTGACTGATGTATTTATAAACTCCGTTGCTGTCATGGCGGGTCTCGGATTTGCGATTGGTGCGATGCTGATAGTTGCATCCAGGGTCTTCAAGATCGATTCCAACCCTCTGATCGATGAGGTTGCGGAACTCTTGCCCGGAGCAAACTGCGGTGGCTGCGGGTATGCAGGATGTGCTGCCTGCGCAGAGGCGATCGTCGAAAGTGGAGCTCCCATAAATAGCTGTCCCGTGGGCGGTTTTGATACCGCAAAGGAAATCGGCGCTCTCATGGGGCAGGAAGTTGCGGAGTCCGAACCCGAGTATCCCTTTGTCCGCTGTAACGGCGGAAAAAGCTGTGTTACCCTCTTCGATTATGAAGGTGTGGATGGCTGTAAGGCTGCACTGATGCTCTGTGACTCCAGAAAGGGTTGTTCCTATGGCTGTCTCGGGCTCGGAACCTGTGTCCGTGCCTGCCAGTTTGATGCCCTGTCCATGGGAGAAGACGGCTTTCCGCATGTGAACAAGAACCTCTGTACAAGCTGTGGGAACTGTATTGCAGCCTGCCCGAATGAAATCCTTACCTTTGCACCGGATTCCGAAAAGGTCCATGTGCTCTGTCGCTCTCACGACAAGGGTAAGCAGGTAAAGGCGGTCTGTGAAAATGGCTGTATCGGCTGTAAGAAATGTGAAAAGGAATGCCCGGCAGATGCTATCAAGGTTACGAACTTCCTGGCCGAAATCGACCAGGAGAAGTGTACCGGCTGTGGCGCCTGTGCCGCGGTCTGCCCGCAGGGAATAATCGAGGTTCGGTAATCCGGCCCGATTTTCCCTTTTGGCTTTGAAAACACTTTAACAAGAGGTGGAAAGTATGTCCTACAAGACTTCCATTGGCTTACCTGAAAACATCGTGGCAGCTCTCACTTATCTGGGTGGGTGGCTCTCTGGGCTTTTGTTCTTGCTCCTTGAGCGCAATAACAAATTCGTCCGCTTCCACGCCATGCAGTCTATCCTGATCTTTATACCGTTTGCCCTATTTATCTTCCTGGTCGCGTGGATTCCGGTTATAGGCTGGGCCATTGCGGACGGTGTGGGAATGCCCGGATTACTGCTTATAGTGATCCCCGCATACATGGCGTTCAGGGGCTCAAAGTTCAAGATCCCCATCATCGGGAAGATCGCATACGACTTTGCCTACGGTGAATAAAGATAAACAGATTTAACCTGAGAATTCGAATTGTCCTTTTAAAGGGCAATTCCCTTTCTTTTCTATTTTTGGATTCACTCTCTATTAGCAGTTTTTTCTGATCTGGCTTCTTTGATTTTCCATCTTTCCCGGATTTTCATATTTTCCTGTTCTGCTGCTTTTCTATCGCTGGTTTCTCACTCTCTGTATTGTTTTTCTATCGCTGCTTTTCTATCTCTGTCTCTGAACTCTCTTAACATTTTTCTCCTTGCCTTAATTGGACAGAAAGCATTATTAGGTAATTATACTATACCTGAGTGTTAATCTAATGTAGTAAAATCTTGATTTTGAAATTCTCAAAAAAGGTGTATGGACATGTCAGGTTCTATTGTGGTGGACTCTTCGGAAATCCGGGATTTAAAAGAAGAAGTCTCAAAGTTGAGCGGCCAATTAAACCACTTCATACAGTGTTCAAATCAGGAACATACGGATTCGCTGCTTGAAGGGCTTAGGGGCAGGTATTCGGAAGTATTCTTCCAGAAAGAGGTTGCTGATGCAAAAACCTCTTTGAGCAGGGAAATGGTTAAAGACTGCCTGATGAATTCCCGCTGTTCTCTTGCTTTCGTTGAATTTCTGGTAAACTCGGCAGAGTGCATAAAAACGGGTTCAGTTGCTGATTCGGTGGTAAATTCTTTCAGGGATAACCTGGAAAAAATTAAGGAAAATCTTCCTTATGAGCACTGCAGCCAGTGTACTTCGGAAGTCTCCCGGCTTTTCGAAAAACAGATAGATCTCATGCGTTCCCTGGGCATATATGTGGGTGAAGGTGTGGACACGCTCCCTATTTTGGAGCTTTCTGCAGATGTCATGGTCGAATCGGTTCTGGAGCCTATTACGAATAAGCACAGGTTCATGATTATGCAGGCCGTGGCTACGCAGGCCCAAAGCTTCTCTGAACTTTCGAAAACGACCGGGCTTCGCGGAGGAAACCTGCTTTTCCACCTGAGGAAGCTGCAGGATTCGGACATGATTTTGCAGCGGAACGAAAGAGGGGACTATGTCATAACTGACAAAGGATACCAGATCTTAAAAATGGTCGTGGAGTGTTATTCCCGGCTGATTTTGTAAATCGTGGAATCAGAATATTGTGAACTCCTTACTTCGCGTAAATAAAGAATCCCTATAAACCCTTAATCGAGCCGAAGTGACCGTAATTCACCTTTCAGGAACGTCCCTTTCCTGGCTGAAAGCCTGGCTTTCCTTTTCAATTTTCAATCTTTTTTTTGAAGAAGGCCACCAGATAGGCTGGCGGAAGCCTTCCTTAATTTTCGGAATAAAGCTTTTCGGGGCTAAGGGAAACATTTCAACAGAGCCCTCTTTTTGGTAAATCATTCCAGAGTGCGCTGGATAACACCTTTTTTGGCAGTCCTGTAGGACTTTTCTGCAAGTTCCGCACTTCCCTTTATTTCTACAATTTCCATGTCGAAAGTGCGGGCAAAATCCAGGACATTTTTATTGAAATCAGGGTCGTATGAAAGGCCGGTATCGAGTTTTACAAGCCGTGAGTATCTCGGGTCCTTCAGGAAACTATCGTCGAGATTCCGGGATTTTCTCCTTTCTTCTGCCATCTCTTTCCAGGCCGAAGCCCACATGGGAGTGAAGTAAAGGGCGCCAGTCCCCCTACAGGTGTACATGGTTTCGTCGTAGGCGGCGTTTCCCCCGAGAGCGGCGCTTATGCAATCTGCCACGACTTCCCCGTTTCCGTCTTTCAGGCAGTAAATGGGGCACTCAAAGCCCGAAAAGTCCTCTTCCAGACTCTCAAAGGCTTCCCCGCAGCTGCAGTAAAAAATGAGGATTCCATCCGAGAACGCTGCCATCTCCCTGATCTTTCCGTAGACTTCAGACTTGAGGAGATCAAGATCGTCATGAAGCCCCAACCTGAGCGGGTTTACAACTACCGTTACCCTGTGAGCCGCTTTGAGCTTCATCTTCTCATGAATTTCCCTGAAAAAAGGAAGCTTGAGCAGGGGTTTTGCAAGCGTCATGAAGCCAGAGCTGGATACGTGCCTGTTCCCAAGGAGAAGTGGAACCCTATCCAGGGGCGCTGTTCTATGAATACAGTTTTCGGACTTGAGTTTCCGGAGCAACCCGAAACTATCCCTGCCTTCTACCACAATCAACTGCTCCAGTTCCCTATCATTCGAAAGGACATGGGCAAGCTCATCCTCAAACATCCTGCAGGCGATAATACTCAGTATGGGCATTTAAGAACCTCTTTCCGGCTGTTTTCTCGGGCATTTAACTTCGCAGGCGGGAAGTCCCCTTCCTCGGAGGCTGTAGGCCGACAGGTGG
>CBFCWE010000011.1:0-65321 GCA_965601435.1 uncultured Methanosarcina sp. | reverse complement strand
AGGCGACTTTTAACGATTCTGCCGACTTCAGGGAGGCTACTTTTGGCGATTCTGCTGGCTTCTGGGAGGCGACTTTTAACGATTCTGCCGACTTCAGGGAGGCTACTTTTGGCGATTCTGCCAACTTCCAGGGGACGAACTTTAGTGATATTACCAAGCTCTGGGGACCTTATACATCTGAAAATTTAATTTTGGATGGAAAAAATAGTCAAATATTCATGCAATGTTACAGGAATCAGGGGGAATATCAGGATGCGGACAATATATACTATAACTATCGAATGAACGAAATGTCAAATTGCATAGACTTTATTACCTGGTTTACCTGTGGCTTCGGTGTAAGACCTTCACATACACTCTATTTTGGGAGTACTGTTGTAATATTATTTGGCATTATTTATGCAAAAGGCCCCTCAATATCCCTGGCTAAAAGAAAAAATAAAAAAATACCTCTTAGATTTTATTTCAAGGGCCCGGGAATTTGTAGATTGGCAAAAAAAGATGAAAATAAATCTCAGGAGGTATCCTGGAAGGATGCTTTATATTTTAGCTTGACCACATTCACCACTGTGGGTTATGGAGACTGGTATCCAGAAGATAACATGAGGAAATGGGCCACATTAGAGGGATTACTTGGTTGGATCACGCTTGGAATATTTATGGCAACACTTACTGTTGTGTTGATAAGAATTTAAATCTGGAGAATAATTAAAAATTGTGGTGATGCACCCCACAGCGAACTGTGGGGTATTCACTTGAAATAATTATATTATCCCTCACTAAGAACTTCCACCCTCTCACATTCCCTCTCTTCCTCATTCTTCCTCACTCCCAAACCTCCTGTACTCCCACCACAACAACCCAACCGCCAGCCCGAACGCCATAAAGTCCGAAATCGGAAACGAAGCCCAGACCCCGTTCAGCCCGTAAAACCTCGGCAGCACAAGTACAAGCGGGAGCAGGAAAAGGAGCTGCCTTGCCAGCGAAAGGATGAAAGCGGGCTTCGGCATCCCGAGCGCCTGGAAAACGGTGGTCCCGACGACCTGGAAGCTTATGAAGGGTAGGACCAGCACGACGATCCTCATTGCATTGGTCCCCACAGCCGCCAGTTCGGCATCAGGGCTGAAGATGGAGAGGATCTGCTCAGGGAAAAGGAAGAAAAGCAGGAAACCTGCCAGGGAAAGGAGGGTGCTCAGTTTCAGGGCGACTTTCACGGACTCGACCACCCGCGAAAACTGTTTTGCCCCGTAATTGTAGCCTATGATCGGCTGCAAGCCAAAAGAGATTCCGAGCATGGGCAGGAAGATGAACATGATCAGGCGGTGGATGATCCCGAAAGCGGCAATCGAGACGTCCCCTCCGTAAGTCCCAAGGGCGTTGTTAACGAAAATCATCATGACGCTGTTGGAGGCTTCGATAATCAGGGGACTCATCCCGATGACAAGCATTTCCCTGCTTATACCGGGGTCGGTTTTAAGCATCCCGATTTTGAAGGGCACGGAGCCTTTGCCTGCAAGGAAATAACGCAGCAAAAAAGTCATGGACACAAACTGGGCTATCACGGTCGCAATTGCAGCTCCCTTTACTCCCATCCCGAAACCGAAAATGAAGACAGGGTCAAGGAGAATGTTCAGGCCGGCGCCGAGGAGCATTCCAAACATGGCGTAGCGGGCGTTGCCCTCAGCCCTCACCAGGTCTTCAGCAGCAATCCCGAGGGTAAAAACGACCGAGCCTGCCATGGTGATTTCAAGGTAGTCCCTGGCATAGGGCATGATCCCCTCGGTTGCCCCGAAGAGTTCCAGCAGAGGGTCAAGGAAGTACAGCCCGACTGCCGTGTAGGCGAGCCCCAGGAAAATAGCAAGTGAAAAAGCGGTCCCGAGGGTTTTTTCGGCTTTATTGAACTCTTTTGCCCCGAGCGCCCTGGAAATTACGGACGCACCTCCTACCCCTAGCCCGATTCCGATTCCCAGGGCCAGCATCTGGATCGGAAAAGCAATCGCAAGCCCGCCGATGCCCAGGACGCTTTCTTCGCCAAGGGCCTGTCCGACGAAGACCGTGTCCACTATATTATACAGGGCATAGACGAGCATCCCGAGGATTGAGGGAGCCGAGAGCCTGAAGAGGAGGCTGCTTATTTTTTCCGTGCCTAAAAAGCTGCTGCGTTCGTTTATGCTGATAATCTCCTGTTATCGATTGATGAATTGATGGATTGATGGATTGGTGGATTGATGGATTGATGATTTTTGAATGGTGACTTATAGGGTTCCCCGTAAGCAGGAAATGTATAAAGAGTTTCTTATGAAAAAAATGGGGGATAATTGAGTTGACATTCACATGCGGCAGTGGGATAGAAAAAACCGCATAGAGCCTCTTTTTTCCTTAGGACTTACGCAGTTGAACAAAAAACCGGTAGCATGAAGCACTAAACTGTTTAAAGCATAATATTCTAAGTAAGTTCTCTTGTGCTTGATTTTATATCTCAAGTGCGTAACTCCTATTCCTGAAAGAAATGAGTAACTTTTGGGTAACTGTTGAGTAACTTTTGGGTAACTTTCGAGTAACTGTTGTCGGGTATAAAACTTCCTTTTTGTGAGAGTTAAGGTACTTTTTTAAAGGTTCTTGAATAATCTTTTGTTAAAATAATTTTGTGGGTAGTAAACTTTACAGGCCAGTAACCAGACCCGAAAACATAAATTCAGGGATAAGGAGACAGACTGATGGGTGCTTACAGAACGAAAAAATATCTGCTATTCTTATTTTCACTGCTGTTTTTTATGCAGGGCTCGGCTTCGGTGCAGGCTGCAGGCGTAACGGACCCGATGGGTGATTTTGACTATCCCGACATTACGGGGCTTGCCTCTGAGGTCAGGGACGGGTACCTTTTTGTGGAAATTGATTTTGTAGAGAGTCTCGATGGAGAAGACTGTGCAGGTGCGGTCTTTATCGATACTGACAGGGACCCGAAAACCGGGTACAACGACGGAAGCGGGGCTGACTATGTTTACTCTTTCAACGTGATGAGTATAATCTATTCAGACCCGATCATCTCTGTGACTTTGAATGACGACATGGTGAGTGAAGCTACTCTTTCCATTTCCGGCAACCAGCTCTATATCGCAATTCCCCTGAGCATGCTAGGAAACGACGATGGGGACCTGGACCTTTTTGTTGCAAGCCATACGGACCTTGTAAAGGCCCTCTTTTTTGACCGGGCTCCCGACTACGGGGTTTTGAACACGGAAACCGGAAAGGTCAGCATACCCCTGCAGACAGGGGGCCTGGAGGGAAGTTTCCAGGACAGGTCCGGGGATTCGGAAGGCTCGGACATTACGGGAATTGATACCTCGGTGCATGATGGGGTCTTTGATATCCTGCTCACGTACAGGAATAGTGTCGATTCCGGGGACAGCTTTTACGGGGAAGACCTTAACGGCTGGGTTTTTATCGATGCGGACCAGAATATCGCAACCGGTTTTGCAAATACGGAACAGGCCCCTCCATCCTTTGGCATTGACTACCGCCTGGACTACACGATCGGGTCCATGCTCGGGACAGACGCGAGCCTGAAAACAAAAAATGCGGACTCGGAACTGACCAAAATGGGGTATACGCAAATCGGAGGTATTTCCCTGGGCGTACCCTACAACGACGCCATGTTCGCAGTTGCAGGAAACCAGGTATTTTTCAGGATTCCCCTTGAAATGCTTGGCTCTGACGAAGGGAAAATGAACCTTGTAGCCGACTCCTTCACGGTTGATGAAGCCCTTTCCGGGGAAATGGACCAGGTCCCGGACTTTGGGGAAGGAGCCCTTGATACCGGGACAGGAAAGTTGAAGCCCCTCCTCACATATACTGAAAACCCCGCTGCAGCCCGGGACCCGACAGGAGACTCCACAGGTTTTGGCTATGACGGGGACGACCTGACTTCAGTCGAGATCGGATACTCCGACAACATCATGCTGCTGACAATCACCTACACCGAACTCGAACTTGATGATGGAGCCATCACTACCGTAGTTTTTGACACAGATCAGGGAGCAACGCCCCTTCCCGAATACATGCTTGTTTATTCCCTCTACAATGGAAAACTCGACGCGGACCTTTTCGGGGACGTGGACGGGACCTACGGGGTAAGGGAAGCCGGGCACCTGATCAGCATGAAAGGCAACATGATGTACCTGAGCATTCCCCTTGAGTTCCTGAAAGATGAAGGAAATATGGATATCTACGTTGAAACAGCTCTCGTGCCGAGTAAAGCCGATGTCCCGCTCACCGAACAGAGCAGGGAATGGATGGCAGGAACAGATACAAAGACCGGGACCGGGGAAATACACATCAACCCCGACAAATTCGGCAGGACGATTTACGATAGGGCACCTGATACCGGGTTCATATCAATTTCAAAGCAAGGCACCGTACAGGCAGAGCAAAATCAGCCGGCTGTCCCACAGCACAGAGCCGAACAGGATGAAGCCGGGATGGAAGGGGCAAACGACGGAGCCCAGGACCCTGAACAAAGTCCAGGTCCCGGGATCTTACTTGCTGTGCTGGCGCTGCTTGCAGGAGTGTTTATCTTAAACCTCAGGAAGGACTGACAAAGGCTGATGAAAGCCAGGCTGACAAAAACCGAAGCCGAGGTATTTCCCGGGAACATTTTTACCAGCCAGTGGAAAGTACACAAAAAGTTGACTGGTAGAAAATACGCAAAACAGAAATAAAACTGCAAGACCGGTTAAGGGTATGAAAATCCTCACCTTCGGGGAAGTCCTCTTCGATATCATCAACGGATCACCTCACCTCGGCGGTGCACCTTTAAACCTCGCCGTCCACCTCTCAAAACTGGGAGAAACGAGGGGAGCAAAAATGGAAGCAAAAACGGGAACAAAAACCGCCGTGATTTCAGCCGTAGGGAAAGATGAACTGGGGACCGAACTCCTGAACAAAGCGAAGCAACTCGGAATTGATACCTCATACATTTTTGTCGATGAAAGAAGGTTCACAGGCACCGTTACTGTGGAACTGAAAGAAGAAGGAATTCCGCACTTCACGATTCACGAGAATGTAGCCTGGGATGCAATCAACGTTAATGCTGAAAAAACGGATGCCCTTGTTGCGGAAGATTGGGATGTTTTCTGCTTCGGGACCCTTGCCCAGCGCTCGGAAGCAAATCGAAACACACTTTGGCGATTACTTTCAGTCATCAGGGCAAAGCACGTCTTTTACGATGTAAACCTCAGGCCCGGTTTTTACGAAAAAGAGTGGATAGAAGCCTCCCTGGCGGTTGCTGATATTGTGAAAATGAATTTGGAGGAAGCCTTCATAATTTCCGGGCTGCTTTTTAATACTCCCGCGATCTGCACCTGCGAGGATTTCTGCCGCCTGCTTGTTGAAAAGTACCCCTGCATCTCAATCATCTGCATAACGAAGGGAGCCAGGGGAGCAGCGGTTTACCACAACGAAAACAATTGCAGCGCCTATGAAGAAATCAAAACAACATTCATAGAAGTAGCCGACACTGTAGGAGCAGGAGATGCTTTTTCCGCAGGCTTCCTGCATGCTTACTTTTTGGGCTGCAACGTTTCGGATGCTGCTTCTTTTGCCTGCGCCCTCGGGACTTACGTAGCATCAAAACCCGGTTCAGTTCCCGAATATTCGGATGAAATATTGGAAAAACTGTAAGGGATTGATTAAGCGCTAAAAGATCGGAAGCCAGAACAGCCATCGATTTCCCAACCCCGGCAGCAGCCTCCGTTTGCAGAGCAAACGGTCTTTCCCAAAATTTAAAAAGAAAGAAGAAAGCATAAATAAATCGACAGCAGGGATGAAGCATTTTCCCACTCCTGAAATCCGAACTTCGGACCTGAAATTATTTTCCACTTTTCTTCACAGCTACAATTAAGAGGCTATTTTTCCTGAAGAGAGAATTCCATATCAAATCAAAAGATTTCAGGAAGGAATTTTATAATTTTCTGCTTCTTGAACAACAGGTTTTGAAATCACTTATTCTTATTCTGCATCTTATTCATCATTTTACAACAGCAAAAGCCGCTCGCCTTCGTCGAGCGTGGATGGGCTTGGTATTTGGAACTCGGCGGTTAACCGGGGTTTAGATTTATTTGAAAAATTTTGACCGTGATACTGTAATATAGGATCACTCAGAAATATTTACACTAAAGGTTACAATATTAGTTTTTTTTGTTCAGGAGGGGCTAATTCATGAATGATTCAACAGAACGCACGGAGACCGGAAAGAAAAAAGTTAGAGTGAAAGTCAGGGGAATAGAAGCGAAAGAAGATCTGAAGAGTCTCGAAGAGTACAGCAGCCTGCTAAAAGACCTGGACCCCGAACTGATCACCCCTGAAAATGAAACCGTCCTGAAAAGAGCTTTCAGGCGTGCGAAGGAGGAACTGGGGCCTGAAGAGCTGGTCAACTGGTTCACCCGGTATGCTGAGCCCTTCTACCGGTCCGCTTCCTGGAGATTGCTCTCCCCGATGTATGAACAGGTCCTGGATATAGCCGAAGAGAAGCTCGGGCCCGAGCACCTGGCAACGGCAGCAGCCCTGAACGGCCTTGCGGGGATCTACAGGTATCTGGGAAAGTATGAAGAAGCTCTTCCCCTCTACACCCGGGCTCTCGGCATTCGGGAGAATGAAATTGGCTCTAGTAGCCTTGAGACCGGAAACACACTCTGCGACCTTGCAGTCCTCTATTTTTTCATGGATAAAAAAGCCGAAGCCCTACCCCTCTACGAAAGAGCCCTCGAAATCCATGAAAATATCTTCTCCCTCGAGCACGCCGAACATCCCGAACACCCCGGAAACCTGGAAACCGTCAGGACCCTGAACAGGATGGCGTTTTTCTACAGGGGAACGGAAGAGCCTGAAAAAGCCGAAGAGCTTTACCGGCGGGCTCTCGAACACCTCGAAACACTCCGGGAAGCCTCCCCGGAAAACGTAAAGTTCCAGGCCTACACCGCAGGTACCCTGAACAACCTGGGTGTCCTGCTCTCGGAGGAGATGGGCCGGATGGACGAGGCAGAAGAAATCTATGGAAGAGGCCTCAAACTCCAGGAAAAGTCCCTCAGCCCCGACCACCCTCAGGTAGCCCAGACCCTTAACAACCTGGGCCTGCTCTATTACAATACCGGCAGCCCCGAAAAAGCCCTTGCTCTCTACACCCGCGCCCTGGAAATCTTTGAAAAACTAGGTAAAACCGAGCACATGGGCTATGCCAACACCCTGAACAACCTGGCAGGCGTCTATGTCCGGAAGCGCAGGTGCAAAGAAGCCCTGGAACTCTACGAAAAGACCCTCTCCATCCGGGAAAAACTCCTTGGCGAAGAGCACCCAGAAGTTGCCAAGACCCTGAACAACCTTGCCGAACTCTACCGCCAGATGGGCGAACACAAAAAAGCCCTCCCCCTCTATGCCCGCGCCCTCAAAATCACCGAAAAAACCCTCGGTCCCGAACACATGGACGTCGGCACAACCCTGAACAACCTCGCAGGCCTGCACGAAAGCATGGGTGAATACGAAACCGCAGTCGAGATGTACGAAAGGGCACTCGGGATCATTGAAAAGGAACTCGGGCTTGACCATCCCTACTTCAAGATCACGCGGAATAACCTGCTGGCTCTGTATGAGAAGATGGATAGGGGCGAGATGGAGTGAATGTAAGATGTAAGGAGTGAAAGGTGAGATTTTTTGTATGAATCACATGATTGAAAGAAATCATATAAGAGCCAGTAAAGTTTCAACAATCTTCTTAGCGTCTTCGCTATCCAGCCTTCCGTATTTTTCAAGACCATCATACCTGTCAGGAATGTTTTCAAGACACTGCTTCAAGAATTCAAAAACAGCAAATTGTCTTCCCAGAAACTCAAGATTCAGGTCCCTCCCACCATGATCAGGGTCCAGAAGAGAAAGAACATCAGCATAGTCCTTAGTCAGTTTTCCCTGCTCCCATTCAAGGTCATGAGAAGTTCCATGCCTGATACGGTATTCCCTGTCCCAGCAAGCTTTAAGCTTAAACAGGATCAAGAGTGATCTTTCTGGAACATTTACCGACACTTTCCCTCTGAGCTTCTTCTCTACAGTATGCCCGTCAAGGGTATCAAAATTTAGTTCCTCGGATCTTCCCTCAAAAAGAAAATGCCCCTCTTTCGACGCAAAATCGATGATTATTTTCCCGGCAGGAGTAACTTTTCCTACACTGCTAACACCCGGAAGCCGATAGTGTGTATATCCCTGTTCTTTTCGTAAGTAATTCATTAAAGCATCCCTGGTCCGGCGGTTGGTGACAAGGTCGATGTCAATGGAACCGTACCAGGGGTTGTAAGTATCAACAGCCCAGCCGCCAATGAGAACAGTTACAGGTGTATCTTCATCTTTTTCTCTATCCCTTATCCAATTCAGAATGCCCTCCAGTTCTTTCAGGGAATATTCAATTATCCGCAGATTCTCATAAGGAAGCATAGTTCTCCAACACCGCCTTTGCCATGTCCATACCGCCGTATCCGAGACCGGCAAGGTCCAGCAAAACCTGAGATGGAGACACGATTTTTATCCCCTCGATCTCCCCTGTATCGCTGAATACGTTCCTGTCCGGAACATAAAGGTAGACTTTTACCCCCCCTACTCTTTTACCTTCGCTCTCCTTCTTGACTTCAGCCCTGCCAAAACTCTCCCTGAAAAACTCCAGATCATCCTTTTCAAGATAGAGATACACCGCATCATGCCTGACCGCATAACCTGTATAAAGTCCTCCTGCGGTATAACTGGTGAAAGCAAAATTAACTCCCTGCTTTTCCAGTATATGGGTGATCTCTTTAGCGGCCCCTGCTGCATCTCCATAATCGGTGATAATCTCCCCTGCCAGCAGG
Organism: uncultured Methanosarcina sp.; assembly: GCA_965601435.1. Taxonomy (GTDB): domain Archaea; phylum Halobacteriota; class Methanosarcinia; order Methanosarcinales; family Methanosarcinaceae; genus MTP4. The sequence continues at coordinate 56,439 of CBFCWE010000011.1, read as the reverse complement.
TTCTTTAAGGGCCTCTCCCAGGCAAGCCCGTTCAGCAACTTATTCGTGTCCGAGATGCTCACATAATTCTCTTTCTTTTTTATAATTCCCTTTTCTATAAGGCTCCGGACCGTAGCATGTGCCCAGCCGTAAGAAACATTCTCAAGGATGGAAAGCTGCCTGATGGAAGTCATTTTTTCCTTGAGCAGGCGGGAAATTACTTTCCAGGCTTTTTCCGAGCTAATTTTTACCTTCTTTTTGGGAGCAGTAGATTTCGAAGATTCCAGCTTGAAAGACCGTGGAAGCTGGATTAATTGTATGCCAAGCTCCTTTGCAAGCTCCTCTTCCCGGGGAGGGATTATTTTTGCAGCAATTACCGGTATGAAATGAGAGCTTTCTTTTCCTTCCTTTTTAAGCAACTCTTTCATCAGTACAAACTGGGCAATTTCGTCAACATTGGCCCTGTTTTTGGTTTCGACAAAGTAGGTCTCATCTTCGTCCTTAACCACAAAGTCCACTGTGTAAGGCAAACGGCTGTCAATCGAAGCTTGCTCCTCCTTTATAGCCGCATTTTTGCGCAGGTCGAGCTTAGCACGCAGTATCTCAAGAAGTTCATCAGTTTCTGAAGCCGCTGATTCTGGCATGTAAAGTATCATTATGTAGTGATAAGTATATAAAATTATCAGTGATACATATCATTAAAAAGTGATAATTATATTAAGATATCAGTGATAATTTGGCGTTTTGTTTGAGGGATTTCGTGAAAAGCCCGAAAAACAAAAGTTTCCTGATAATTTTGGATCAAAACGAAAGAAAAAACAACCGGAATAGCTGTCTTAAACCTGTTAAGGAATGAGTCAAATATACTATCAAGAATTTCAAAATTTGAGAATAAACCACGGATGAACACAGAGGAACACGGATGGTTTAAATCTGTGTCTATACGTGTCCATCCGTGGTTCTTTAATAGGAAACTCATTAATAGAGCAATTCCCGATCAGAAAATCTGAAGTTATATTTTCACCATTCCTAAATATCAGCTTCGCTTAGAGAACCACACAGCAAACTTAGGGGAAGTAGACTGAAATCGAGCACTGTCAAAATCAATCCAGTTCTATTGTCATTTTATCCCCGTCAATCGAATATCCGTAAACCTTTATTCCTTCGCCGGCGGGCCCTTTTGTCTTTGACCCATCAAGGTTAAATTCCGAATGCCCGAGAGATGAGCACCTGAACACTTTTTTGTCGTGCTCGTATGCAAGTGCCCTGCCCCTGTGTGCACATTTGCTTGAAGCAACCACGTATTTGTCTTTTTCCGGCCTTGCAATGATTATCGAATCGGGGAGCTTGTCATTCAGTATGCTTGCAGCATTTCCCACGCTTTCCAGTTCAGGAACACGGTCTAAAGAAACCTCAATTTTATTCCCGCTTATCGAATAGGCACCTGAGCTTATTTCAGGTTCCTGGTTTACGTATTTTAAAGTAGCAGTTATCGATTGGAAAAATCCTTTGCTTTTCATATGACCACCGGATTTATAGATATATGGAATGAAGGATGGAATGAAGGGGCAGCAGAATCCCGAGGGATTCCGCCGATTCTTTTGACGCTGATTCTCCTTTTTTGCCTGGCTTGCTTATTCAGCACCCAGTCTCTGCCCGGCAGCCTGGAGGGCTCCTCCGAGGACTTTTGCAAGCTCACAGTTCTCGTTGCACTTGCACTGGCAGTTGCAGTACTTGGGTACGTTTTCCATCATCCACTGGCCGAGGAAGCCAAAGGCTTTGAGTTCTTCTGCGCTGGCGTTCTGTACGTAGTTGTTAATGTCTTCTAACTCCATTAATTATCACCAAACCGTGAAATGCTGTATATATTTATATACATGAGCGTCATAATTATGTACAGGTTTTGATTTGTACAGAAAAATAACCTATTAAAAGTTATCATAGTCTTTCAAAACCTATCAGGAACTATCAACACATATCAAAAACTACCAGTGTTTATCAGAACTCATCAAAATTTATCATAAAACATATCAAAACCTATCAAAACTTATCATAAAACTTATCAATACCTACCAAAATTTATCAAAAACTATCAAAACCCATTATTACCTACTATCAAAATCTATCATTACCTATCATGAATTGTTTTTGCTTTCGAGGTTGAGGAAAAAATGGAGACGGCAAACAGTAATCCGGAGTCCAGTTACATACAGGAAATACATTCAATAAAAGAAGAGGTCACGACCCTGAGGAGCGAGTTTTCCCGCTTTTTGCAGCGGACAAACCAGCAGCATATCGAGGGAATGCTGGTGGAGATGAGAAAGAACTTCATGAAGCCCATGGTGGACTACCTCTGTGAGGATGCAAACGAGCGGATGCACACACAGATGATCGGGGACTGCGAGCTGCGGGATTTCTGTGAAACGGCATTCAGGGACTTCCTGCAGGAAACCGCCGGGCTTGTCGGCAGGGGAAATGTCGATTCGGAGACCGTAAAGCTGTACAGGAACAAGCTGGAGGAACTCCGGAAAGAGGCAAAAACCCCCCAGTGCAACAAATGTTTTTCGGAAGCGACTACCCTCTTTGAAAAACAGGTCAAGCTCATGCGCTCCCTCCAGATCTACGAGGACCGGGAAGAGGAAGGCGAAAAAGGGGACATTAGTGAAATGCCGCCTGAAAAGCTGGTCTCCGAGATCTGTGAGCCCATCGCAAACAAACAGCGCCTCCTTATGCTAAAAGCGCTTTCCGGGGAAAGCAAGACCTTCTCCGAACTCTCAAAACTGACAGGGCTTCGGGGCGGAAACCTTCTCTTCCACCTCCAGAAACTCCTCGACACAGGGATGGTCCTGCAGAGAAGCGAGCGCGGGGACTACATTATCACGCGTAGAGGGTATTCCACGCTGCAGGGGCTTTCAAGGATCTATTCGGAAATCAAAGAGGCATAAGGGAAGCGGAAAAGTGCCACAAACTCCTTTTCCTTTTCCTTTTCCTCGTCCTTTTTTCTCCTGTTTTCAAAAAGAATGGTATTTATTCGATTAATTTCATTTTTATGATAGAAATACTGTGGGCAGGTACCATAAGCAGATATCACAAGCAGCTACTTCAAGCAAATACGCCTGGAAAAATCTCAACTCTTTGCTGGTAGCTTACTGTTAGTAAGATCATATAATGTTAGTATTTGGTCTATATGTTAGAACAATTAGCTAATTACTTAGATATTAATAACATTTTGTGTTAAAAATAATATATACCTCGAGCTCCTAGTATAACTTGCGTTCTCATCTCTTTAACATCTTCTAGCAAACACCTACTCCACTAAAAACATCACAAGATAAAGAGATCAGAAAGAGAAACTCACACCCCCCGTGAGCCAAATATTTCAATAAATATTCCCAGAAAAAGGAAAATCTCCCGTTCGGAAACCCCCCAAAAAAATCCGATCGGAATTTCCAGGTCTTTTCTCAGATGGGAACGCAAACATTCCTCCTAAAACGAAACAAGTCTCACTTACTCCTAATCAACAAAACGCCCTCCACTTCTAATTTTTTATTTTTTTTCGTTTCAAGTTAAGGGATATATTTGAGTAAACCGACGCCGATGATGTTGATTTTTAATTCAAGCGGAGCCGCCGGAATAGCTGTCTTAAACCTGTTTTTCACCTGGCTTTCACCGAGCGTAAGCTCGGCCTTTTCCCTACCTGCTGCAAAGGACTTCTTACGGCGGATACCGGACAGACATTGAGACGAAAAACAGGGTCTTACAGCCACCTGGAAAAACCTCAACTCTTTGCTGGCAGCTTACTGTTAGTAAGATCATATAATGTTAGTGTCTGGTCTATATGTTAGAACAATTAGCTAATTACTTAGATATTAATAACATTTTGTGTTAAAAATAATATATACCTCGAGCTCCTAGTATAACTTGCGTTCTCATCTCTTTAACATCTTCTAGCAAACACCTACTCCACTAAAAACATCACAAGATAAAGAGATCAGAAAGAGAAACTCACACCCCCCGTGAGCCAAATATTTCAATAAATATTCCCAGAAAAAGGAAAATCTCCCGTTCGGAAACCCCCCAAAAAAATCCGATCGGAATTTCCAGGTCTTTTCTCAGATGGGAACGCAAACATTCCTCCTAAAACGAAACAAGTCTCACTTACTCCTAATCAACAAAACGCCCTCCACTTCTAATTTTTTATTTTTTTTCGTTTCAAGTTAAGGGATATATTTGAGTAAACCGGCGCCGATAATGTTGATTTTTAATTCAAGCGGAGCTGCCGGAATAGCTGTCTTAAACCTGTTTTTCACCGAGCGCAAGCTCGGGCTTTTCCTTTATTTGACGGAGAAGACTTCTGGTTTTTTGAATTGAAAGAATTTAGGTAGTCTAATATAAGACAAGCTCAAAACACATTCACAGATTGGAAATTTTAATCCAAGACTTAACCCCCAGATAAACTTGTCCAGGAGGGATTGCATGGTAAAGGCCCCAAAAAATCACTTCAGAAAATACAAATTCGTTGACAGGGAAGGTCACATCCAGACATTCACAGAAGCCGTAAAAAACCTGGGACAAAAAGAACTGAACGTCCTTGTCTACTACGGGGTAGCCGGCATAGGCAAGACAAGTTTAAGAAAAAAGCTCCCGAAGTACCTTGAGGACTATAACCGTGAATACCAGCACCCTGAAGTTATCTGGGCTTCAATAGACCTGCAACTGGAACGACACAGGGAAAAACCCACCTTTTTAGTAACCCTGAAAAATGAGCTGCAAAAGAATTCACAGAGGAAACCAAAAATAAACTTTCCGGCTTTTGAAATTGCACATGCCATTTACTGGAAAAAAGCAAACCCCGAAATACCTCTGAGAAAGGAAAACTACCTATTTTTTGCAGGCGACAATGTCATAGATGACTTTTTTGGAACTGTCGATCAGATCCCTTATTTTCAGCTTGTGCCTGCCATTGCAAGAGCCCTAAAAAATGTTCCGGACTACCTCAGGAAATGGTGGAAAATTAAAGGAGAAGCCGAACTTTCGCAGCTTTCTGATATGGAAGCCCTGGAAATTGAAGAAACGCTTCCTTACTTCTGGGCACAGGACCTTGAAAATTACCTTGAGCACACATCGGAATCCGCAGTTATCTTCATAGACACATATGAAGCCTTATGGGAAAACCATAGAAGCGAAGGCAATTCTCGGGACGAATGGATAAGAGAAGAACTAATCCCCCGCTTGCCAAAAAATACGCTCTGGGTAATCTGCGGAAGAGAAGCCCTTCGCTGGGAAGAATCAAAAGAGGGGTGGAAAAACTGCCTAAACCAGTATGAGGTAGAAGAACTGCTCATAAAATACTGCATGGAATACCTGAATGACAGGGAAATAACCAACGAAGACATACAGAAAGCCATATTCAAGGGCAGTAAAGGCATCCCCTACTATCTGGAACTATCGGTTTACATCCACGATAAAATTAAAGAGAAGAGAAAGCCTGCCACTGGAGACTTTGAAGACAGCCACGAAAAAATCGCAGCAAGGTTCTTCAGATTTTTAAGCTCCGAAGAAAAGAACGCATTAAATGTTCTTTCAGCCCCCCGTTTCTGGGACTATGACCTTTTTAAGTATCTTGTAACAGAATTCAATACTGGCTACCCAACAAACGATTATGAAGACTTATGCAGGTTTTCTTTCATTGGCAGAACTGAAAACAACAAACTGCAAATGCACCAGTTAATGCAGAAATGCCTTCAAAGTACCCAGAAAAAGAAGAAACCGGATTCAGTAAAAAGAGTGCATAAAGCCGTACTTGAGTTTTACAGCAAAAAGCTAGAAAATATCGACATTAAGGCAATCACCCCAGAACACGAAACCGCCCTTACTGAAGCCTTTTACCACGCAAAAGAAGCCTTGGAAGCCGAAGAATTATTCAGTTGGTTCATATCTGTCTCCGATACTTTTTACAGAGCTGCATTCTGGCGGTTAATTTCTCCTTTGTACGAAGAGATTCTCCAAATACTTGAAACAAAGGTAGGCTCTGACCCCCAATTTGTTGCAATCACTTTGAATTATCTTGGTTTACTTTACACAAACATGGGAGATTACGAAAAAGCACTCCCACTTTATCAGCGGGCACTTGAAATAATTGAAAAGGTGATGGAGCCGCAACACCCAGATGTTGCCGCCACCCTAAACAATCTTGCATTGCTCTATCGTCATATGGGAGATTACGAAAAAGCACTCCCACTTTATCAGCGGGCACTTGAAATAAATGAAAAGGTGATGTGGCCTCAACACCCCCACTTTGCAACAACACTAAACAATCTCGCATTGCTCTATCGTCATATGGGAGATTACGAAAAAGCACTCCCACTTTATCAGCGGGCACTTGACATTCGTGAAACGGTGATGGGACCGCAACACCCAGATGTTGCACAGACTCTGAACAATCTCGCAGGACTCTATTATCGCATGGGAGATTACGAAAAAGCACTCCCACTTTATCAGCGGGCACTTGACATTCGTGAAACGGTGATGGGACCGCAACACCCAGATGTTGCACAGACTCTGAACAATCTCGCAGGACTCTATTATCGCATGGGAGATTACGAAAAAGCACTCCCACTTTATCAGCGGGCACTTGACATTCGTGAAAAGGTTCTGGGGACGGAACACCCAAATGTTGCAACAACACTAAACAATCTTGCAGCACTCTATGAAAGTATAGGAGAATGCGAAAAAGCACTCCCACTTTATCAACGTGCAATTGAAATAACTGAAAAGATGCTCGGACCGCAACACCTTGATGTTGCAAACACGCTAAACAATCTCGCAGGATTTTATTATCATATTGGAAAGTATGAAGAAGCTTTACCTCTGTTTGAACGATCCCTAAAAATATTTGAAATTAAGCTGGGATCAAATCATCCATACTACAGGACAACTCAACAAAATATTCAGATTCTTAACGAAAAAATGGCAAAATGATAAAATATTTTTTTGGTTTCAGATGAATTTCTGAACTTCACGGTATCACTGGAATGTTTATTGGATTCATTCTAATATCCACTTCATGGAAAAAGCCGGTCAGCAAGCTGACCGGTGAGAGCCCCGGTACCTGAAAAGCAAGTCGAAAACGGTTTCAAGGGGTAACTTAACGAGGGGATAACCCACCTTTTTTCAATATTTCCCCGTCATTTTCGCAATCGCCCTGTGCACTCCGTGTATGCTTATCCCGCCTCCGAGGTACAGCATCGGGCACCTTTCGGCCACGCATTCGAAGCCCAGGCTTGTGCAGGCGGCAAGGGCTTTTTCGGTTTCGGTTTTCCAGTGGAACCAGATTATTTTTGCGCCTTTTTCTTTGAGGGCAGGGAGCAGGTCTGCAGGTTCACTTTTTGTTATGCCGATAACGACGCGGTCGATTCCTGCGGGCAGCTCTGATACGCTTTCCAGAGAGCCGGGTTCCGGGGAGTCGGAAAGGTCTACGAGGTAGACATTTTTCTCCCGGTTTTTAAGTTCGGCTACGGTCCATTTCATGGCGGGTTTTGTTTTGTCGGTGATGATTGCAAAGGCTTCTGCGTTCCAGAAGTTTTCTCTGTAGGCTGTTGTCTGTTCCATCTGAATTCCCCCGTATTAGTTCCTGAATAAGTCCTGAATAAATCCTGAATAAATATTCTTTTTGTTTGTATAAAATTGTGATGTGTCGCTGAGCGTCAAGAGAATAACTTGTTGGAATAGTTTTTAAATGTTTTTGAAATATTTCGGTAAAGAGTTCTGGAACGAGTTCCGGAAAAATCATTCCCGAGTATGCTGGATAACTCCTTTTCTGGCAGTCCTGTAGGACTTTTCCGCAAGTTCCGCACTTCCCTTTATTTCCACAATTTCCATGTCGAAGTTGCGGGCAAAGTCCCGGACATTTTTATGGAAATCGGGGTCGTATGAAATTTCCAGAACTTTCGGCAGGTTGATCCCCACAGTTCCTCTCCCCGGACCTGCTTGAGGTTAAGAGCTTCGGGTTTTTGTAGGCTATGGGAAGTGCTTATCGACTGCTTATCGACTGCTTATCGACTGCTGATTTTTTCAAAATGAAGTGCTAATGTTTTCGGTTTTTCTGGAACTGTTTTTGTAAATTTTGAAATCATGTGCCACAATTTATATATATAATAATATCGAACTATGGAATATATTTCATGCTAAATACAAAAATTCATACTAAGTCCGTGGCCTGCATATACCGTAGACTTCAAACATTATTGCGAAATTCGAACATTACTGTGGGGTCCAGGCATAGTAAATGAGGGTAATAAAATAACTAAAAATGAACTTTTTCCTGAAGATGGGACTGATTTTTTCCGAGTCACGGTAAAGAATTATTACCTGTTGATCTTTGTGGACTACATGGAAGTCTGTTTATGAGTGGAATAGACCGTGAAAGAGAATTATTGGATAAACTGAAGAATTCCTGGAATTCATTGCCTGAGATTATAAAATTGACTGGTTCTATTCTGGGTATAATTATTGCTTTTAATACCTTGCTTTCCCCCGCACCTATTGAAATCAGTTCTTTTGATTCAAGTCCGGACCTTATTGAAGTTGGAGGAAATTCCACTTTAAGCTGGGGGGTTTCCGGGACTACGGATATAAGTATAGAGCCTGGTATCGGAATTGAAAATCCGGAGGGGACATTTGAGGTCTCTCCTAGCGAAACCACTACCTATAAGCTTACAGCTTCGAATGATGACGAGGAAAAAATAGATTTTTGCACGGTTACGGTTGAAGAGGAAGCTCTGGTTATCAATTCTTTTGATGCGGAAACGAACCTTGTAGGGGAAGGAAATAGTCCCGTTTTAAAATGGGATGTCTCCGGAGCTAAGAACATTACTATAGAACCCGATGTCGGAAGCGTAGATCCCGTTGGGACAGTTTCCGTGTCCCCTGCTGAATCCACCACTTACCAGCTTAAAGCTTCGAGTGGTAGCAAAGAAGAGATAGCTTCCTGTCTTATCACGGTTGAAAATAAGTTGCCTTCCATCAACTCTTTCAATGCCGATTCGGACGTTCTCGAACCAGGAAATAGTTCCAATTTAGTCTGGCAGGTTTCCAGTGCTGAAAAAGTTTTCATAGAACCCGACATCGGAACTGTAGGTTTAAATGGCAGCCAGCATGTGTTCCCCAATGAAACCACCGATTACACCCTTATAGCCACAAACGAAGCAGGAAGTGTCGAAGCTAACAAAGTCGTGTTTGTGGAAGGTTCTTCACCATCTGGCTCCCCTTCCTCTGACTCCACTTCCCCTGTCTCTTCATTGGATTCCACTTCATCAGACTCCACACCTTCGGACTCTACTTCTAACTCCACTTCATCCGATTCCACATCTTCAGACTCCACTTCATCCGATTCCACATCTTCGGATTCCACGTCCTCGGATTCCTTGTTATCTAACTCAACTTCCTCTGACTCAACTCAGTCGATCTCAATTCCAAAGCAACTTTATCCTGCTGACGGAACGGTATTCAATCATTCCCCGCGCCTGACAACACTTGAGTGGGAGGCTGTTCCGGATGCAGCGAGTTATACGGTGGAAATTGATTCCTACTCCAATGAAACCGGTACGTGGCTTTCGGAATCCGGCGAGCCCTGGATAGTCTCTGAAATAAATGAAACCACTTACACCTTTGAATTCCCCGAAACCGATCAGGGCAGGTGGCGTGTCTGGGCTGTTGACTCGACGGGTCAGGAAAGTGAAAAAAGCGAGTGGTTGAATTTCAACTACGTTATTTCTGCGGAAAACAGTTCAATGTATCCCGTTGATGCGTGACCGGGCAGGTTAATTTCCTGGTCATCGGGTATCTGATGTATATTTCCAGGTATCTGATGTATGTTACCGGGAATTTAGTGTATTGGTGAGTAACTCACTTTGCCATACGCTAATTGATTAATGGCAAAACCGGGAATGACTTCCAGGCAGCTTATCACAAACTTTGCTTCAAAGAAATCAAAACCCGGATAGACCCTCCGAAGCCTGGAAGCTTACCCGAAGGGTACACGCCTATCTTGATATTCTTCTTGGCTTGATTTTCTCCCTGGATCAGGATTATTTTTATAAGATAAATTGCCTAAAAACTTCCCATCAAATCATGAAACACAAAAACAAAAGTGGAACCGAAAATCCCCCTGAATGGGATCCTCCGGCTCCCGCAACTGTTTACATCAAAATCAAGGACATCCCCTACGAGACTTTCAAGACCCGGCTGAACCAGGGCCTCGTGACCACCGAACTTGACCAGATCCGCTACCGGCTGGAAAGGCGCGTCTACTGCTGCGGGACCTGTTCGAAATACGTGGACGAGTACTGTGTCGTTACAAGCAGTAGTCCGGAACCTGGCGGCATCTGCAAGGCTTTCGTGCCGAAACCGGAGTTTGTCTACACCGATGTCCGGCCAGCCTTCGGGAAGGACGGGGAAGATACGGGATTCAAATACCTCGCGGAAGGTGGCGGTCAAAAGGGTGCCGGGAAGGCAGGAGAGGCCGGAGCAGAGGAATGTAAAAGTCCCGAAGCCCTGTATGAAGAGGGCCTGGCTCTTTACAAGCAGGGGCGGCTAAAAATGGCACTGGGAGTGTTCGACAGGGTGCTTGCCGGAAAACCGGGACATTTCGGGACCCTGTTTTATAAGGGGATTGCCCTGCTGAAGCTCAAACGCTATGGAGACGCCCTAACAACTTTCGAGACAGCCCTTAAACTCAACCCGGACCACGCCGCTACCTGGGCAAATAAGGGAGCCGTACTCGTAAAACTTGAACGTTTTCAGGCTGCTCTCGAAGCGTTCGAAAAGTCCCTCGACCTGAACCCGGTCCAGAAAAATGCCTGGAACGGGAAAGACGCCATGCTGGTGCAGATCCGCCGCTCCAGAAAAGCCCTTGAAACATACGAACGGGCTCTGGAAGCAAATCCCGAAAACGCCGAAGCCCTGTTTGAAAAGGGAAAGCTCAATTTGAAACTAGGAGAGCAGGAAAAAGCGAGGGAAGCTTTTGAAAACGCTCTCAAAAGAACACCTGACAACGCCGAAGCCTGGTATCTGAGAGGTAAAGTCCTGTTTGAAATGGGGACCGGGAAAGAAGCCCTTCATGCTTTTGAAAAGGCAACCCGGTTGAAACCCGGCTACGCCGCAGCCTGGTATGAGAAAGGCTGTGTTTTTCTGGACCTTGGGAATGGCCGGGGGGCGGAAAATGCGTTTAAAATCTCAGCGGATTTGTGGGAAAGCACCAGGGAACCGGAAAAAGCGGGAAAAGCCCGCGATAAAATTCGAAAAATAAGGCAGGATAGATAAAATTCAAGGGCAGGATAGATAAAATTCAAGGGCAGGATAGATAAAATGTGGAGTGAGAGTTTTTCCCGCTTTCAAAGGTAGGCGTTTGTCACATAACGCCTCATCATCCTGTGACTGTTGAAGTAGTAGGCTATCATGCCGATGGAATTGTTGATTAGCTTGAACCACTCATCTTTCCTGTCGTAGTACATGGGGACGATGATGTAGTAGAGCTTGTTGTAGAAGTCGTTGAGTTCGCAGAGCCTGCAGTCTTCTTCGGAGAGTTTTTCATCAGGTTCCGGGCCTATGGCCCAGCCGGTTACGCCTTCTATCCAGCCTTCTATCCACCAGCCGTCGAGTACGCTGAAGTTTACGACTCCGTTATGGGCGGCTTTCATGCCGCTGGTGCCCGAGGCTTCGTAGGGGCGCTGCGGGGTGTTCAGCCAGAGGTCGACGCCCGAGACCAATTTTGCTGCCATTTCCATGTCGTAGTTTTCCAGGAAGACAATCTTCATTTCACCTTTCAGTTCCTCGATATACCTGAAGATTTCCCGGATAAGCACCTTTCCGGCTTCGTCTCTGGGGTGGGCCTGACCTGCAAAGATCAGCTGCAGTCTGCCCATATTGTTCACTTTCCTGAGCCGCTCAAGGTCGGAGAAAATGAGTGTCGGACGCTTGTATTCGGTCATGCGCCGGGCAAAGCCTATGGTCAGGGTCTCATAGTCCATCCCAACCCCGGTTTCCCTGTTTACCTCGTCGATCAGGGCTCTCTTTGCGCTCCTGTGTGCAGCCCAGATCTCGTCGTCCGGGATTCCCCCTACCCTGACCAGGAGTTCGGGCTCGTTTGCCCAGCCCGGAAGGTAGCGGTCGTAGAGTTCCCGGAAATAGGGGGAAGTCCAGGTGTAGGAATGAACTCCGTTTGTGATTGACTGGATCTTGTACCCGGGGAAGAGTTCCTGTGAAATAAGGCTGTGTCGTTTCGTGACACCGTTCACGTAGTTGGAGAGGTTCAGGGCAAGGAGGCTCATGTTCAGTCTGTCCTCCCCTCCTAATTTCCTGAGGATTTCGAGGTCTTTCCTATCTGTTATCAGCTCTTCTACAAGTCCGTAGTCAAACTTATCGTGTCCTGCTTCTACAGGGGTGTGAGTGGTAAAGATACAGCTTTCCTTTACGTCCGTAACTTTCAGCCCGTTACTTTTGAGGAGTTCCAGGGCAAGAAGGCTTGAATGGCCTTCGTTCATGTGGTACTTCCGGATTTTGAAGTTGAGGGCTTTGAGTATCCTGACACCCCCTATCCCGAGCACCATTTCCTGTTTGAGCCGGTAGCGCTGGTCGCCTCCGTAAAGGTAATCGGTTATGCCTCTATCTTCTTCGGAATTCCCTTCAACGTTCGTATCCAGGAAAAGGATAGGGACGCAGCCGCCTGTCAGGCTCTTGCAGTTGTAAAGCCAGGCCCTGACCTTTACCTCTTTTCCCCGGATGTTCACGCTTACTTCCGGAGGAAGCAGGGTCATGAAATGGGCCGGGACCCATTCTTCTTTTTGTTCGTGCTGATTGCCCGAGTCTTCAAGCACCTGTTTGAAGTAGCCTTTGTTGCAAACCAGGGTTACGGCTACAAGGGGAACTTTCAGGTCCGCAGCCGAACGGATGGTATCCCCGGCAAGGATACCCAGGCCTCCGGCATAAGTCGGGATCTCATTCGAAAGTCCGATTTCCATGGAAAAATAAGCAATATTCTGTCCCTTCAGTACTCCCTCTATATCGTCCATGCCGGACCAATCCCCCTTTTTTTAATTCTTTATATTAATTCTTTACATCCTTTCACAATGCCCTTTTCCCATTCTGTGCCCTTACTCTTATACGCCTTTTCGCTTACTGCAGGCGGGCTATTGAAAGATATATATATCTGTTAATATATCAAATTGCCCTCAAAATAGGGTCTTTTCGTGTTTATGTCCTGTTTGTTCCCGTTAACAGAGTACAAACAGGGAAAAATGGAATGTTATAATGAGGAATAGCAAAATCTAAAAAAAATGTTCCCCTTAATTTGAGTTTTTTGAAAGGGGTTATTCCGAAGAAGATGTTTTTCTAACACTTAACATAGAAAGGCTTATTTACTGAATGTTTTTAACTATTAATTAAATATATAATGTCAATATATTATATAGGTGGAAAGAAATGCCGGGAAGCATTGTGTCTCTCCCCCCTGAAGATCCTGATGAAAGTGTAAACTGTCATTTAGAAAACGTAAAGTCACTAAAGGAAAAGGCAGTAAAGGATAAAGATTACACGGTAAGGCGTGAAGCGGTCCTCAAGCTTGCGGACAAATACAGGAACGACGCCGAAGTCTTCGAGATAGTCAGAGAGAGAGCGATTAAGGACAGTAACTATACGGTTAGAAAAATCTCCCTTCGGGAACTGGCAAGGCTCTGGAACGAAAAGCCGGGCATTCTGGCGCTGGTCCGGGAAAGGGCTATCGAAGATGTTAACTATGAGGTCCGGAGGGCCGCTGTAAGGGAACTTGCAACTCACTGGGGGGACAGGCCAGAAACCCCTGACCTTCTCCGGGACTGGGCGGCAAACGCAGAAGACAAATTTGTCCGGGGTGCAGCCATTCAGGAGCTTTCCAGGCGCTGGGGGAGTAGCTGCTGTACCTTTGGCTTTGTAAAGGAATTGGTGTTGAAGGATAAGGATTCTTTTGTCAGGACCGTCGTAGTCCAGAGCCTGGGGAAATACTGGAAAGAAACTCCTGAGGCTTTTCTGCTTCTAAGGGAAAAGGCGCTGTTTGATGAACATTATTCGGTCCGGAGTGCGGTTGTCCAGGAACTTGCGGAGGGCTGGCATGATGAGGACGACACTCTCCGCCTTATAAGGGAGAAGGCAGTAGCAGATAAGCATTATTCGGTCAGGGGAGCCGCCATAAAGGAACTTGCAGAAGGATGGCCGGACAAACCCGAAATACTGGAACTCCTCAGGAAAAGGTGCCTGAGTGATGAAGATAATATGGTTCGGGGAATCGCTCTCCACATGCTTGCTTCTTTATGGTCCGGGGAACCGGGAGTTTTTGACCTTATACTGGAAAAGACTGTGAAAGACAGCCATTATTCTGTCAGGAAATGTGCCGTCGAAGAGCTTGCAAAAAACTGGCCTGAAAGGCTGGAAACCCTGAAGATGATCCGGGACCGGCTACTCAATGATAATGATAATTTTGTAAGGATTACAGCAGTCCAGGAACTGGCAAACGGCTGGAATAAAGATCCTGAAACTCTTCCGCTGGTCAAGAAGGTGGCTCTCAGGGAAAAAGACGAGTTTGTGAGGGAGGCAGCAATACAGGAGTTAATAGGCGGCTGGCAGAGTGAGGATATAAATGAATTCTTAAAGAAGCTTAGCATCCGGGCCACTCTTTAAGGTGTTGTTCTCTTTAAATTCCTTAAATTTTAAGTGCAGTCTTGCATTTATATAGTTTTCCCTCTATTTTTCATTTCCTTGACCGAGTGCATTACCTTCTTTTTTCAGTTTTTTGGGGGCTGCATTATGAAAATAAAGAAAAATCAAATCAAAAGCTATTTAAACCATCAAGCAATCATTCCAAATTGGAGCAAAAAATCTAAATAGGTGAAATATTTTCATATTTCCTGCTAAAACCCCGTGCAAAAGTGGAGGGCAAAATGGCTAAAATGGCTTCGAATTCAAGTAAAAATGGAAATAACAAAAGGTCAAAGGCCTGCAATTATATGAATGAGCAGGCGCTTTGCAGTGCCCTGGAAATGGCAAAGGAGCTCATTTCGGTTATAAATAAGGTGCCTGTGACTGTTTTCCTCTGGAGGCCCGAAAAGTATTGGCCTGCCGAATTCGTATCCGAAAACATCAAGCAGTTCGGGTACACAATCGAAGAGTTTACCTCAGGGAAACTCATGTACGGGAACATTGTACATCCGGATGATCTGGAAAGGGTCGAAAGGGAACTTTCCAGGAGGATTGAGGAAGAATACGTGGACTTTACCCATGAATACCGGATCCTTACAAAGTCCGGGGAAGTGCGCTGGGTTGAAGAGAGGACCTTTATCGAAGCCGATGAGAATGGGGTTGTAAAGTACCTGAAAGGCATAGTTCTTGACATAACCGAACGCAAACGGAAAGAAAAACTACTTTACATCCAGCGGGACCTCGGGATAGCCCTCAGCACCTCGGAAGACCTTCATGAAACCCTGGAACTACTTCTGGATTCCTGTCTCCAGATCGATGAAATCGATTTAGGCGGCATATACCTGATAGATGAAGAGACAGGTGACATGTCCCTTGGAATTTACAGCGGGTTTTCTCCAACCTTTATTGAGCATGGTTCCCACTACAGTGCCAGTTCTCCCAACGCCAAGCTTGTCATGATAGGACAGCCCGTTTACAAACAGCATATAGACCTTCTACTCACCTCCAGGGACGACGCACTCAGAAGGGAAAACCTGAGGGCAACGGCAATCATCCCTGTTAAGCACGGAAAAAAGGTTATCGCTGCCTTTTACCTCGCTTCCCAGCTGGAATATGAACTCTCCGACAGCGTACGCACAGTCATCGAGACCATTGCTACCCAGTTCGGAGTCTTTATCTCCCGAATAAGGCTTGAAGAAAAATTAAAAGAGTGTGTGAAAAAGCGGAACGGTGATTAAAAGGGCTTTAAAGGTTATTGAAATAAATCATTCTTTTTTCATCGTGAATACTTGAATAAACCTTAGGCCCTTTTTACTGCTATTTTTTCTGTTTTTATTCGGTTATGTAGCTTATTTTTGAGATTTTCGGCTTTTGCCAGCTTATCTTAGTTCAGGCGGCTTTCACCTGAAACTCGGAATGATAAGGGTTGTCCCGCTTCCGGTTATTGCTTTTGTTCCGGCACTTTCATCCAGGCTGGCCGTAACTTTCAGGGGCGCTTCTTTGCAGAAGCAGTTTTTCAGGTCAAATTTTACGATAATTTCGTGACTGTCAAACACCATTACCAGGTCAGTGTACCCGTCAGCGGAAATATCCTCGTATTCAAAGGCAAGCGGTTCCACGGATTCTTCTGTCTTTTCACAGCTCAAAGCAACCGATTCAGTCTTTATCTGCGTAACATCAAGTTCGTCTGACCCCAGGACTGCGACCTTTACATTCCCCAATTCCATCGTCTTCAGGCAGTTGGCATTCCTGTCCGGATTAACCATGACCTCCACATCCAGAGCTGTTTCCTGCTCCTGACCGTTTCCCTGGTCCGGGCTTTCCGATGCTGCGCTTCCTGCAGGATATGCTGCTATCGACATCATTACAAGCACTGATATGAAAATGCGGATTTTTCGGTTTAAAGATGCCTTTTGCGCTTCGGCGTTCATCGATTAATCTCCCCCTATTTCAAAACAATGATTTCGAGGTATATATATCCATAAGAAATTATAATATACACGACATATTTTTCGAGAGATGTGCGAAAGCCCCCCAAAAAGGGATGAAAAATAATGAATGTGAATTTTTTATAGGTAAAATTTATAAATTTGATTTATCTACACTATATGGGAACATTTGTGTGGGAAACATCTGTGATCCGGAAACCTTTGTTGAAGAAATTCAGTTGAAGAGGTTTTACAAGAGATTTTATGAGTGGAATTAATTAATGTAATTATTGAATTCAACTAATGAATTTTAATGAATTTAATAGAGTATACAGTTGGGGGAACAATGAAAGAAGAGCTCAAGCAGAAGATTAGCGAATACCTTGCAACTCATTTTTACCTGAACCTTGCGACCGTGAGCCCGGAAGGCAGGCCCATGGCCCACACCATGGCCTACGTATCCGAAGATACGACCATATACCTGGCAACAAACCGAAGCACCCGGAAAGTCCGGAACATCATGCATAACCCGGCTGTGGCTTTTACAGTCGACGAAGACGATCCGGACTGGTTTGACATGCAGGCACTTCAGGTGGAAGGCTGGGCCTCTATAGTGGAAGATGAAGGGGAAATGCGGAGGATCGGGGAAATAATGGCAGGGAAGTTTCCTATCATTGCGGATATGCCCCCGAATCCTGACACGATACTCATAAAGATTGTTCCTGATATTGTCTATTACCTGGATTACAGTGTAGAATTCGGGCACAGAGAAACGGCAACTTTCTGAAAAGTATCAGGGTAATTCGGATATCTAATCAGAAGAGGCATAAGGTTAAATTAACAGGTATTTCTTGAAAATCAGGTATTTCTTGAAAATCAGGTATTTCTTGACAACCAGCCCGGTTTATCCGGTTTTCTTTTTTGAAAAAAAAGTTAATTAAAAAGAAAAGATGGAACCGAAAATGCGAAAAAGGAAATGTAGAATAAATAAAAATATATTTTATCTCTTCTACGTTCACACCGGCGGAATCAGAACTGCATCGATCACGTGGATGACGCCGTTGCTTGTTTCAATATCTGTGGTGATGATGGTCGCATCATTTACCGTAACCGTATCATCGGTTACAGTTACCGTGAGGTCCTCCCCCTGCAGGGTTTCAATGGACGTCATTTCAACGACGTCAGCTGCCATGAGTTCTCCATCAGCCACATGGTAGAGAAGAACATCTGTCAGGGCGTCCTTGTCATCGAGGAGTCCATCAAGCGTGCCTGGTGGAAGGGCGTCAAAAGCCTCGTCTGTCGGTGCAAAGACTGTGAATGGTCCTTCCCCGCTCAGGGTTTCTTCAAGCTCAGCAGTCTGAATTGCTGTGATCAGGGTGTCAAACTGACCTGATTCCACGGCAGTCTGCACTATATTCATTCTCTCTTCTGCTTCCTGTGCTTCTTGTCCAGCCTCAATTGCTTCTTGTGTTGCTTCCTGTGCTTCTTCTATTTCTCCTTCTGCTTCCTCAGCTGTCTCCTGTGCTTCTTCTTCTGCTTCCTCAGCCGTTTCCTGTGCTTCTTCAGCTGTTTCCTGTGCTACCTCTTCCGGGGTTTCTTCCGCACAGCCGGAAACGAATAGCATAGCTGCAATTAGAAGAACAGCAATAAGTCCTATTTTCTTAATGAATCTCCCCCCTCTTTAATACGCTTAAATTATTTCAGCATATACATATGAATCTCTCTTCTGTATGAATCCATATACTATGTGATATGCTTTTCATACACTATATATTCGATTTTTTATATAATCTTATCTGTTATTTTGAAAATTAAAGGCTTTTAAAAGCTTTGTTTCTGAAAATAGATTAGTAAATTTGTTTACATTGCTTTTACAGGCGATTAGGGGTTTTAATTACATTTAATTACATTTAAGCCATAAATGCTATCAAATTGTCTTCTATTCGGATTGCAGTATGGAACTCAGGTGCAGGGAATGGTAACTTTCTATATATAAAAAAAGAAAAAAAGAAAAAAATAGATTGAATAAGTTTGCCTTTTCCTTTTTTATTTTCACTCAGGAGGGAGCAGTACCTCATCTATTGGGTAAATGAATCCATTGCTGGTCTCTATTCTGTCCCCTATAATGTTTGCGTCGCCTACTGTTATCGGGTCGCTGGTGGGGTCAACTGGAAGTTCCTCGCCCTGCATGGTTTCAACGGATTCAATTTCAGTGACATCAAATTCCCCCTCAGTCACATGGTAAAGAAGAACATCTGTCAGGGCATCCTCGTCTGCAAGGAGATCATCAAGTGTGCCTGGTGGAAGGTCGTCAAAAGCCTCGTCTGTCGGTGCAAAGACTGTAAACGGTCCTTCCCCGCTCAGAGCCTCTTCGAGCCCTGCAGTCTGAACAGCTGTTACCAGAGTGTCAAAATCGTCTGATGCTGCAGCAGTTTCCACTATATCCATATCTTCTTCAGTCATTTCTTCTTCGCTTATATTTTCTTCAGTCATTCCTTCTTCGCTTATATTTTCTTCAGTCATTTCTTCTTCGCTTATATTTTCTTCAGTCATTCCTTCTTCTTCTTGTTCAATCATTTCTTCTTCAATTACTTCTTCTTCCTCTTCCGGCATCTCTTCTTCGGTGACGTCGTCTACCGGTTCTTCCGGCATCTCTTCTTCGACAATCTCTTCTTCGGTGACTTCGTCTACCGGTTCTTCCGGAGTTTCTTCCGGTGTTTCTTCTGCACAGCCGGAAGCGAATATCATAGCTGCAATTAGAAGTACAGCAAAAATTCCTATTTTTTTAATGATTTTACCCCCCTATTTGATGTACATAAATTTGCTCGCACATACCTATACGGACCCATCTGTGTGAATTCATATGCTATGTGGCATATTTTCATACATAATATATTCCCTTTTTTATATAATATTATCCATTTAAATTAAGGTTTTGAGTGGATTACAGGCTTTTAATGCCTTTATTACTGAAAATAGATCAGGAACTATGTTTAACTCTTTTTCTAAGGATCTCAAGAAGCTCTTCGGCATTTATGAGCATAATTTCAGTTGCGGCATTTGAAAGCTCTTCGGTACACCGGGCTCTTGAAAAGGACTGGCGTCCGGAAAGGTCTTTCCAGAGCGGGGGCAGCAGATCTATAGAATTTGCCATGCCTGCTATTGAATCTCCTGCTGCGTACAGGACCCTGTTTATACCCGAAGAGATAAGGCGGATAAGGCACATTGGGCATGATTCCAGGGAGGTGTAGAGTGTATAGCCTTCCAGGGTGGTGATTTCAGGGTGCTCTTTTTCAAACAGGTTTACGACTACCATCTCCCCGTGCAGGTCGCTCCTGAAGTACGGGGAATATACCATGTTGTGCCCCATGACAATGACCTTTCCTTTTGCATCGATCAGAATGCTTCCTACTCCGTAGTTTCCTGATTCCACGGACTTTAAAGCCAGCACGTCCGTTAGCCAGGCATAGGGATCATCCCGGTATTCCGGCTGAAACCTGTACTTGCCCAGCCAGCGTTTCCAGGCCATAATCTTTTCGTTTTTCGAGTCGATTTTCCCCAGCAGTTCGGATCCGAGTTCCCGGATTTCCTGAATCTCCACTTTTATACCCCCTTTTTTAAAATAAATCTTCCTTCAAGGCCTTTGCGTTGCTTAAGGTCATTACAGTACACAAATAAAACCTTTGGTACAGAATTCTAACGCTTAAATATATAAATTTGTACTGCACACCATCATTCGGTGAATATTATGGTAAAGTTAACTGAAGATATAAAAACCGCATTTTCAAAGGTAAAGATCTTTCCTGTAGCTACTGCTTCCAAAGAGGGGGTTCCAAACGTCGTACCTATAGGCTTCTGCCTGCTCGTGGATGACGAAACCATCTGGATCGCAGACAACTTCATGGTCAAGTCCCTGGCAAACCTTGAGGCAAACCCCAATGTTGCAATCTATGTCTGGGGTCCCGAGACCGGAGGCTGCTTCCAGATCAAGGGTGAAGCTGCAATAATCAATTCGGGCGAGAAGTTCGAGAAGATGAGGGAGATCGTACACTCCGCAAAGCCCGGACTTCCCGCAAAGAACCTGATTGAAGTCAGTATTACAGGTGTCTTCCAGTGCGCCCCGGGTCCTGAAGCCGGGAAGAAACTGCTCTAATCGGGTTTTCCTACAGGGACCTGCTTTCGTGGGGAGTTTGCAGCTTCCCACCGAAAAAAGCCCTGTAAAAATCTTAAGCAACCTTAAGCAACCTTAAGCAACCTTAAGCAACCTTGAGCAACCAGAAAAAATCGGAATAAACTCGGAAGCAACCGGAATACAACTGGAATACAACTGGAATAAGTGAAAAACAGATCGTTAATATTCTGGTAATACTGAGGTGATGTGATATGGGAGATAATAAGGAAAATCCTCCTGTTTTTTGTGAGAATTACTGCGTAGTCTGCAGGGGGGCAAGGAATGGGAACAGCTTATGCAAGTCAATCCAGAACCTGGAGCTGAAAATCTTCGGGAAAAACGGCTGTATCTGGGGGGCTGCAAGGACAAAATATTACGGAGTCACCCCGGATAAGAAGATCCCTGAGAAATTCAAAAAATGAATGCAAAGTGGGGTAAAGCAAAACAGGGCAACGTAAGGTAGGGGCAAAAAGGTAATTGAAGAGAAAGTTGAAGTGTAAAATCCCAGGTTGATGCATTTTCAGGTTTTTCTGTCTTAGTCCACCCCTGCTTAATCAGTTTACAAGTTAATTAATCTATCAGCAACTCAGTTTGCCTATGGTTTAGTCAGTCCGTGTCTTAATCATTCATAGCTTGCAGTTCATGACTCTGAGTATATTTAAATATGGATGTTCCTGAAATTAGGGATTTAATTTAGGACTTACGCATTTGAAGAATGAAATCAAGCACATGCAGACTTATAAATATTATTGAAATTTATATAGTTGAGTTTTTTCCGCTTTTGTTTTTCAGTTCAATTGCGTAAGTCCTATAATTGTACAAAACAGCTATTTTGAGGCTTCTTTGATGGCGGTAATGAGTATTCTATCGTGTAAAGTTCTGGAGGATGAAATCCTCTGGATCCTGGAAAATGATCCCTCAATCGATGAGATCATAGTGGTTGAAAACGAAAACTCCGGGGGTATCCTGGACAAAATGCAAAATTGCGGGTGTCCGCATAAGGTCCTTTCTCCGGACGAGATTTCGAAAGTTATCCAAAAAAAGGAAAATGAATCCGGAAACTACACTGTACTGGTATGTCTGCTTGAGCTGGGCCTGCACATGCGGCCTGAAAATTTGAAAAACAAAGCTTATGAGACCATAGAGAAGTTTGCGACCTGTTCTTCCGGGATCCTGCTCTTCTACGGGCTCTGTGGAAACGTGCTCGGGAATGTGGAAGAAGACTTTGCTTCCAGCATGTCGGACTGTCCTGTCCGGATCCTCAGGGACAACGCCGGAAGGGTCGTGGACGACTGTATTGGGGCTACTCTCGGGGGGACCGAGCAGTACCTTAAAGTGCTCAAAAGTGTCAGTGATGTAGGGACTTACCTTTTTACGCCCATGTTTTCCGCAGCCTGGAAGGAACTCTTTAGCATTGACAAGCTGCATAAAGACCCTGAAAAAGCCCTCAATATGATGAGGATGACCCATGAGATGACAGGGTACGGGAGGGTAGCGAAACTCCATACAGGGCTTTCGTACACCGAAAACTTTGATGCAAGGATAAGGGACTTTGCGGATACTTTCGGCTTTGAAGTAGTGGAACTGGAGCTCAAAGGAAACCAGAAAATATTTGATAAATGTTACAGGGAACTCAAAGCAGAACTCTCTAATTGAATTCCGTACTTGAGCCCGGACTTGAATTTTTAAATTGAAATCCGGAATTAGAATCTGTAACCTTTTATACAAAGCTTGCCTTAAAGCCCCATACCCGATACCAGGGTGCAAAAAGAGGTCTGGAAATGCCCGTATTAAGTATCATTGCCTGCGGAATGTTTGAAGACGAACTTGCATATGTTTTGTCTCGAGACCGCGAGTTAAAGCAGCTGATCCTTGTGGATAACAGGGAGTGTATGGGGCTTATCCGCAAACTTAAATCCGCAAACTGCGTTCCAAGGAAAGCTCCCCTGGATAGGGTCACGATGCTCCTTAATTCCGGACACGGATCGGGTTTCAGGCTTATTTTAAAACCCTTTATGATGCTTCCTTTTTTCCGAAAATTGCATGAAAATATGAAACTTAAGGCAGGGCAAAAGGTAACAGTGGTGGTAAACGTGCTCAGGCTTGCCCTGCATGCCGACCTGGACCTCCTTAAATCCGAGGTCTACAGGAATATCAGGGAAATGGCTGCTTTTTCGGACGGGATTCTTATCTTTTACGGTAGTTGCGGACATGCTCTGGGAAATCTGAAAGAAGATTTTACAGACCTTGGTTGTCCCCTCTACTTTATGAAGGACTGTTCCGGGGAAACTGTTGAAGACTGTATAAGTGCCGCTTTCGGGGGAAATGATGCATATGCTGAGGCAATGCTGACCTGCCGGGGAACTGGGGCTATTTACCTGACTCCGATGTGGGTTTCGAGCTGGGGTCAGATGGAAAAAGAAGGCAAAAGTTCCGTTGATTTTGACAGTAAATACCTGAAAGACCCGAAATACTGCGTAGCAGGAAAAATTGATACCGGCCTTGGGTATGATCCGGATTTTCATGAAAATGTCAGGGAATTTGCCTGCAGGTTCAACATGGAAGTCAGGAAGATGAAGGGCAGCGTGGAAGTCGCTAAAAGGTCTTACGAGCATGCCCGGAAAGCTGTTATCGGGACTCCGAAATAATTGGTCTGGTTGTCAAACGGGACGAAAGGAATTAATCTAAAAAAGAGTGTGACAAATGGCAGATGAAAAAAAGCCTACAAAAATTGCAGTCGTCGGATGTGAAACTATTTCTGAAAGTTGTTCCGAAGCGGGATCCTACTCTTCGATACAGGGGTGAGCTTTCTTGATTCAGATTGCCCTTTATGGGAAAGGTGGAATTGGCAAGTCCACGATTTCCGCAAACCTTTCCGCCGCTCTTGCGGAATCCGGAAGAAGCATCCTCCAGGTAGGCTGTGACCCGAAAAGTGATTCTACCCGGCTGCTCCTGGGGGGGAGGAAAATCCCCACGGTGCTGGACTATCTCAGGAAAACGTCTCCTGAAAAACAAAGTCTTGAAGGTCTGCTCTTCAAAGGTTTCAAGGGAGCTGCCTGTGTGGAAACCGGAGGTCCGAAGCCGGGAGTCGGCTGTGCGGGCCGGGGAATCCTGAGCAGTTTTGAGGCGCTCGTGCGGCTTGGGGTCCGGGACATCCCCCTTGACCTTGTCCTTTACGACGTGCTTGGGGACGTTGTATGCGGCGGTTTTGCGGTCCCCCTCCGGAGGGAATATGCAGATGCCGTTTTTCTTGTCACTTCCGGGGAATTCATGGCCATCTATGCGGCAAATAACATTCTTCGTGGTATCAAAAATTTTGAGGATTCAGCCCCCCGGGTTGCGGGGATTATCCGGAACAGCAGAGGTATTGAAGCCGAAAACCTGCGGATTTCGGCTTTTTCAAAAGCCGTGGGGCTTCCGGTGATCGCCTCGATTCCCAGAAGTGAAATTTTTTCAAGGGCCGAAAAAGCCGGAAAGACACTGATTGAAGCCTTTCCTGAATCCGAAAACGCTGAGATTTTCAGGGAACTTGCCAGGCATGTGGAAAAGATCGGAAAGGATAGGAGTTTGCTTTATCATGCAAAGCCTCTCGAAGATTGGGAACTTGAAGAACTGGTGCTCGGAAGGAGTCCGGAAGATAGTGCATCAATCTTCATACAGGGGGAGCCCGAGGAAAACACCGGATGTGACGGTGGGGCCGAAAAGGAAGCTGAATGTAAAGGTGGACCCGAAAATGTAAGCAAATGCGAAAGCGAACTCGATGAGAAGGGCGGCTGCAAAGGGACTATTAATGAGTCCGATAAATGCTGTTCTGAGGCATGTGGGGCCTGCGGGGGGGAAGCTGGAGCTTCCAGTGGTTCCGGAAATCCCTCCTGTTCTGTCCCTCTCCGCATAAAACCTGTTCCGGGAAAGGAAAACGTCTTTGTTCCGGGTCCTTCCGGGTCCAGGCCTGCTATGCTAAAACCCCCTCTTTACGGCTGTGCATTTGCGGGAGCGGTGACTGCCACTTTCCAGGTGAACGGGGCTCTTACGGTCCTCCACGGGCCGAGGAGCTGTGCCCATATTATCTCCGATGCGCTTGCCAGTTCCTTTTTGAGGAGCGGGAGCTTCAGGAAGACCGGATTTAAGGGCCTTGAAGGGCGGGCTCTTCCGGGGCTCCTGTCGGTGGATATGGAAGAAGAGGACATCATCTTCGGGGGGCTTGAAAAGCTTTCCTGCAGGATGGAAGAAGCTCTTGCTTCAGGCTGTAAATTGCTTATTGTTGTGAGTACCTGCCCATCAGGAATAATCGGAGATGATATCGAAAAAGCCGTTTTGAAGATGGAGCGCCTTTATCCCGGGACCCGGATTCTTCCGATCCCTGTGGATGGAAACCTTACAGGGGACTTTTCTTACGGGTTTTTTGAAGGGTGCAAAAAAGTTGCCGGGCTTATCGACCCCGCCGTTGGGCCTGAAGAAGGCCTGGTTAACATTATCGGAGAGCGGAACTTTTCCCCGAGGGACGAGGAAAACTTCCGGATCATGGAAAAGCTCCTTGAAGGGCTCGGGCTACGGGTAAATTGCCGTTTCCTGAGCAGGGCCGACCCTTCTTCTATCCGGGCTTTCAAAAAAGCCGGGCTAAATCTCCTTGCCCACAACAGCCTTGAAAACCGGATGCTCAGGGACTACCTGTCCGAATACTTCGGGCTCGGCTTTTTTGAACATCCCTTCCCAGTGGGTTTCAGGGACAGCTGCAGGTGGGTAAAAGCCCTCTCCAAATGCCTTTCCCCGGAAAAGGACCCCGGACCTTTCCTTGAAGCCCGGGAACAAATGTACAGAGCCGAACTCTGCAAATACTCTCCCTATCTTGAGGGAAAAAAGGTCCTTGTTGTAAGTTACAGCCAGGATATAAGTTGGGTCCTTGATACGGTCCGGGACCTTGGCATGGAGCTCGTTAAAGTCGGTATCCGGGCTTCTTCTTTTGGAAAAGACAAACAGCTGGCCCTGCTTCCGGAGGACATTCCGTTTGTGGAAAACTATACGGACCGGCAGCGGGCTGAGGACATAAAAAGCCTTAAACCTGACCTTGTGCTTTCGGGTTATGCGCCCCTTATCCCGGAAGAAAATGTACACTGCGACACAATCCCCTTCTCTCCGAAAGTGGGATTTATGAGCGGGCTTGAGCTTGCGAAACGCTGGAGTACGCTACTTCGCCTGCCTGTGGTCGAAGGCTGGAAATACGATGGAGGTGAAGAGGAATGATATTTTCCCCGGATGCTTTTACGGCTTCCATTCTGACTGTTGAAGGAATAAAGGATGCAGCAGCCCTTCTGAATGGGCCTACGGGCTGCAAGATTTATCACAGTTTTCTTTCGGACAGGCATTTTCCCAGGGGAGCTTCCCACGACCCTATGGCTTTCCAGGGGGAATTTTACTTCGGGCAGCTGAGGGTGCCTTCAACCTACCTGGACTGGGAAGATTACGTTGAAGGGTCCCTTGAAAAGCTTGAGAGACTCCTTTCCGTGGTTGCAGAAAAAAACAATGACCTCCTCGCGGTGATTAATTCTCCCGGGGCAAGCCTGATCGGGGATGACCTGGAAACCGCCCTGAAAAAAAGCGGGGTGAGTGAGCGTTGTTTTACGGTGGACTGTGCAGGTTTTTCCCTGCCCGCCCCGGTAGGCTTTGAAAACACCGGGCTTGCTCTCCTTGAGCACCTGGACCTGAAGCCGCTTCCAGGGAAACAGAATAAGGTGAACATCCTTGGGCTTTCCATCCTGCATAAGCACTGGGAGGGCACTGTAGCCGAGCTTAAAAAGCTCCTGTCCCTCCTCGGGCTGGAGGTAGGAGCCGTGCTCTTTGCAGGTACTTCCGTTGAAGAGCTGAAGAACTCAAGCAGCGCTGCCTGTAATATCGTGCTCTTCCCCGAGTACGGGCAAAAAATTGCCGAATGGTACAGGGAACGCTTCGGGATCCCGGCGGTCCTCTCTCCTATAGGAGCTCCCATAGGGTTTGATGCTACCGAGCAGTTGCTCCGGGAGCTTGCAAAATGCCTTGGGATTGACCCGACCCCTGCCCTGAACTTTGTCCGGGCCGCCAGGAAGAGCAGCTACTCTAAACTCGCACGCTACCACTCCTTCTCCGGGCTCCCAAAAGGAACGAGCTTTTCAATAAAAGCTGAAGCCTCTTTTGCCTATCCGCTTGCTCTCTGGCTCTACTCCTATCTAGGGATGGTACCCCTTGCGGTTAAGACCCTTCCCGGAGGCAGTCCTGGAATTGAAGCTTCCCTTCAAGCGTTTTTGGAAGAAAAAGGCTTTGAAAATGCTTATAACAGGGAGCCTGAGTCCGAAACAGCTGACATTGCCTTTGCCGACGGTTATACCCTCGGGCTTTTGAAAGGAACAGGGCGCTGTAAAGCAGGTATAGAAATATCCACGCCTTCGGAAGGGTACATCGATTTCATCCCCAAAACCTATATGGGCATCGAGGGCACCCTCCTGCTTCTCGAAAAAATTATAAACGGAATACGTTCTTCCCTTTAAGGGGGTATTTGCCTACCCCCTTAACTTCCGGGTTATTTAATTCCTGGGCCATTCAACTTCTTAACTTTTCATATATTCATGGTCTAAAAAGCCAGACCTTTTTTGGCGAAACTTTTTTTGGAGATTTTCATCTTCTTTGTTTAATAATATTTAAATAGTTTTTAATATAATTATAGTAACACGTTCAGGTCTTTATCCCTTCCAGCTGAAACCAGGAGATGCCCCAGAGGCTCATATCATGGATATAAGTAAAAAAGTTCTTTTTGCAGTTATTTTCATTTTTGCGCTGTTAACCTGTACGCTGGCGTTTTCTTCTCAAAGCATTTTATTATCGAGCTTTCAGGATCTTGAGAAAGAGGATACGCTGAAAAACGTGGAATGGGTGCAGAACGCCGTTGAAACCCAGTATGATTATCTTGATCATATCGCCCGGGACTGGGGCTACTGGGATGACACATATGAATTTGTCCAGACCTTAGATCCCGAATACATTGATTCGAACCTGGGTAATGAGTCAATGTTAGATCTTGAAGTAAATCTCTTTCTTTTCGTTAATGCTTCCGGAGACATTGTTTATTCAAAGTATGTGGACCTGAACACCGGTGAAGCCGTGCCTCTCCCTGGCGGGGTGGAGGAAATGATAAAAGACGGTCCTTTTCTTGCGGAAAGTGAAAACGACTCCGTAAGAGGAGTTTTCCTGTTTGACGAAATGCCGGTGCTCCTTGCATCCAGGTCCATACTCCGGAGTGACCATGAAGGGCCTGCGGCGGGTACATTAATTCTCGGGAGATGCCTTGACGATGAATTCATGGGTTCTATTGAGGATGTTACCCGGTCTTCCCTGCTCGTCTCCAGGGTGGACAGGGAAATGACCTCTGATTTTCAGGCGGTTTTTCCGGAAGCATCCGAAAAAGTTGTGATCCTCCCTTCCGGAGAAGATACGATCTCGGCTTATTTCGCATTGAACGGCGTTGACGGAAACCCTGTTGTCATGATCCGGCAGGACCTTTCGAGGGGCCTGTATGCCCACGGCCAGAAAATCCTGTATTATCTCTACTTCCTCCTGCTTGCAACGGGCGTTGTGATGGGGATCGGGAGCAAGCTTCTCCTGGACAGCTTCTTCGTTTCCCGCCTCGGGGAAATTGACGATTTCGTTGATAGGGTTAGAAAGGAAAAAGACCTCTCAAAGAGGCTTAAAATCAAAGGGAAAGATGAACTGTACCGGCTTTCTACAGGGATTAACGGGATGCTGGATGACATAAGTCTTGCCGGAAAGGAAATCAAGACTCGGGATACCGAAAAAAGGACAATACTCGATTCCCTAAACGAGATGCTTATTTTCCTGGATACCGATTTCAGGGTCGTATGGGCCAATAAAGCCGCTCTACAGCATATGGGCGTGAAACTTGATGATGCTCTTGGATTTAGCCAGCAGGAAGCCACCGGGATAAGCGGCAGGGTCTTCAGGTCCCTGGAGCTTGAAGAAACCCTTTCCGGGAGGACAAAATCCGGGGAGTTTGCATCTCCTGACGGGAAGCTGTGGTTTATCCAGGCAATTCCCGTAAAAGATGAGGCTGGAAAGATCATCGGAATCCTGGAAACCTGCCTTGACATAACGGAAAGGAAAAAAGCGGCAAAATTCCTCCATGAAAAGGAACTTGCAGAAACTGCAAGCCGGACCAAAAGCGAGTTCCTCGCCAACATGAGCCATGAACTTCGGACTCCTCTTAACTCGATCATAGGGTTTTCGGATCTCCTTATCGAACAGCTTTTCGGGGAATTGAATGAAAAACAGCTTCGCTACGTCAATAACATCTCCACGAACGGAAAGCAGCTCCTTTCCCTGATCAACGATCTCCTTGATTTTTCAAAAATCGAAGCCGGGAAGATGGAACTCAATTATGAGAAGTTTTCGCTTCAGGAAACCCTGGCCGAAATTAAGTCCCTTATGTCTCCGATAGCTTCCGAAAAAGAGATAGAGATCAATATCGATGTTGACCTCGAAATCCCCGAAATTCGGGCCGACAGGAACAAGTTCATCCAGGTTATGGAAAACCTGCTCAGCAATGCCATCAAGTTCTCTCCCAGAAAAGGGACTATAGAAGTGAATGGAGCTCTGAAGGGGAATATGGTAAGGGTCGGGGTAAAGGACGAGGGGATTGGTATCGAAAAGGAGGACCGTGAAAGGCTGTTTAAACCTTTCAGTCAGATCGATTCATTTGCAGCCAAAAAATATCAGGGGACCGGCCTTGGGCTTGTCCTTGTAAAGAAGATTGTGCAGCTTCACGGAGGACACGTGTGGTTTGAAAGTGAAACTGGGAAGGGCAGTACCTTTGGTTTTTCCATCCCCCTGAAAACCGGGAAAAAAGAAAACTGAGCTGGTTTTTTGCGGGAAATCCGGGGGTGAGGTTATATTATAAGAAACTTTTGGATAGCTTAATATATAAATTATAAATGTATTATAAATCGGTTGAATAAAAAGTATAGAGCAGGCATATATATAAAAATTCTTTTGTTCTGTTATAATTAGTTAATTAATTTTATATATTTTTTTCTTCACCTATAAATATAGCCAGTGTGATCCCCAATACCCCAAAAAATTCTTACTGGTGAATTTAAAACCCCAAAGCCACCCCGAGGTGCCCAGCACGGATATCAGTAAAAAAGTACTCATCATAACTCTCTTGATTTTTGCAGTGTTAACTGCCGCATTTACGTTTACCCATAATATGCAGCTATCGAATTTTTTAGAGCTTGAAGAAGAGGATACACTGGAGAACGTAGAGCGGGTCCAAAACGCCGTTGCCACAAAACAGGGATATCTTGATTACAGTGTCCAGGATTGGGCTTGCTGGGACGATACCTGCCGGTTTGTAGATGACCAGAACCAGGAATACATTGACGTGGACCTGCAAAACGAGACTCTTGCCGGGATTGATGTCAACCTGATGCTTTTTGTTAATGAATCCGGCACCCTTGTGTATGCGAAATCCATAGACATTGAAACCGAGGAGGAGGTGCCCGTACCTGCCGGACTGCTGGAATTGATTGAAGACGGCACTCTCCTTACGGAAGAAGAGGACGATGAGATAAGCGGCTTTGTTTTACTTGGCGAGGGGCCGATGTTTATTGCCTGCCACCCGATTCTCTCCACAAAGTATGAAGGGCCTGTGCGCGGCACTCTTATTTTTGGGAGGTACTTCGATAGCGGCCTTCTGGAATCTTTTAAAGAACTTACCTGTTCTTCCCTGCTCATGTACAGGGTGGACGAGGAAATGCCTCCGGACTTTGTTAATGAATATTCAAGTGTTACGGAGGTCCCCGGAAGGATCGTGGTAGAACCCCTGAGCGAAGAAAGGGTCGCCGGTTATTTTGAATTGAATGATATCGCAGGTGGACCTGCCCTTATTATCAGAGCGGATTTCCCCAGGGACCTTTATTCCCACGGGAAGAAAACGCTTGATTACATGTACTTTTTCCTGCTCCTGACAGGGCTTTTTACCGGAGTCGGAGTCAAACTTGCCCTGGACCGTCTTTTTGTTTCAAGGTTAACCGACATTGACGATTTCGTAACAAGGGTCAGGGCTGAAAAAGACCTTTCCAAAAGGCTGGAGCTCAAAGACAATGATGAGCTGTTCAGGTTGTCCCGCGAGATTAACGGGATGTTGAACGAAATCGACCTGGCGGAACAGGAACTTCAAACCCAGGAACGGGAGAAAAAGGTCATCCTTGACTCACTCAATGAACTGGTCGTTTTTGTAGACCCTGCCCTTAATATTATCTGGGCTAATAAGGCTGCGCTTGAATACATGAAAATGGAACTCGAAGAGGCAGTTGGGCTTTCCCAGATAACTGCTCCCGGAATAAGCAGCCAGGCTATCGAACACTTGCGCCTGGAAGAAGCCTTTGAAAGAGGGGAGAAAAAAGCCGGGGAACTTTCGGCGGGGGACGGGATGGTATGGTCAATCCAGGCGGTTCCCGTGACCGACGATACCGGAACGATCATAGGCATCCTGGAGACCTGGAGGGACATTACGGGAAGAAAGAAAGCAGAGAAGCTCTTTCAGGAAAAGCAAATCGCTGAGGCTGCAAACCGCACCAAGAGTGAGTTCCTGGCAAACATGAGCCATGAACTGCGGACCCCTCTTAACTCTATCATAGGGTTCTCGGACCTCCTGCGTGAGCAGATCTTCGGGGGACTGAATGAAAAGCAGTTGAAGTCCGTGGGGAACATCTCTAAGAGTGGAAAGCATCTGCTGAACCTGATCAATGATATCCTGGACCTTTCAAAGGTGGAAGCCGGAAAGATGGAGCTGAAGTACTGTGAATTCGGGCTTGCCGGCAAGCTTGACAGTGTAAAGTCCCTGCTGGCCCCCCTCGCCTCCCGGAAAAACATTGAAATCAAAATCGATGTGGATCGTGAGCTTACAAGCATCCGGGCTGACGAAGCCCGTTTTGTTCAGGTCCTCTACAATCTCCTCGACAACGCCATAAAATTCTCAAACGAAAAAGGGCTTGTAAGGGTTGAGGCGAAAAAGAAAGGGGAAATGGTAGAAATCGCGGTTAAGGACACCGGAATAGGCATCGAGGAAAAGGACCAGAAAAAACTCTTCAAACCTTTCAGCCAGGTCGATTCCTTTGCCTCCAAAAAGTTCCAGGGTACCGGGTTAGGCCTTTCCCTGGTCAAGCAGGTTGTCCAGCTGCACGGCGGACATGTCTGGTTCAAAAGCAAGGAAGAAGAAGGCAGCACCTTTGCTTTTACATTGCCGATAAAAGGCAAAAAATGCACCGTCTCCAATGATGAAGTGCAGGAGGAAGAGGAAAAGGACTGAGCCCGGAGTTACTTTCTTCCTCCCTGCTCCGGGCTTCTCTTTTCCGGATCGAGTTTTGGGTCAGGGGGAAACAACCTTCCTGCAGCTCAAGCCCCTGAAAAGCTTTCTTTCATGAAAGTTAAACCATGAGTTTTTCGGTTTCCATTTTGGAATAGAGCTGCAGGCGATCTGCACCCAAACCGTCCTTCTGCAGGTCAAGCAGTTCTTGCAGGGAAAACACTTCACAGGGTTTTTTACCTTTCCTGTGCTTTTTCAGCTGGTCGTAATCAAAGCAAAGGTCATCGTAACTTGCTACGTACCTGAACCACTCCGCCGGAACAGGAAGAGCTGAAAAAAGGGGTATTGCAGTTTCGAAATAACTCCTGCACTCCTTTTTCTTCGATAGCTGACACCAGCTGTCTATTATAAAAGTTACTCCTTCTCCCTCAACTTTGAAAACAACAGGATATATCTTGCAAAGGATAGGCTTAAATTCCCGGCATTCGCACTCGTCGGTTTCTCTGTTCAAAAAAGGGCACAATTTCCCTAATTTTAATACATCAATCCGGGTCCCATCGTCCATTTCCAGGATATCCAGGTATCGGGTTTTAAATTCGTAGACGCTTATGTCCAGCTTTGAGGCCATATACTCTTTTTCCCCGGGCAGCAGGGTTCCGATCTTATTATGTTCACATGCCCCCCCGCATTCCCTGCAAATATTGAATGTTTTTTCGTTACTTCCACTAAATATATTGTGAAAGTTTTCAAACATGTGAATGGGTATTTTTTTAAAGATCAACCTTGAACCTCTGGCAAAGATAAATATTATACATATATAATTATCTTATTTATTTTTCTAACTTATATTTTTGTCAAAATTATATATACGTCTATGCTTTCCACTCGCTTTTTGGGCATGTTTGAAAATAAATGATGAAGTCGAGTCCAAAAATAGGTCCAAATAGTTAGATAGTGAGAATAGTTAGATAATGAAAATAGTCAGAATAATGAAGAGGCAGTCTCTGAGGAAAAGCTAGAAGTTTATGAAAATTATTTTTAAATGTGTCCGTGAATTTTCTTCAGAACCGCATAACTTTTTAACAATTAAACTTGATTGGAAGAAGGGATGGATGAAACATGAAAGCTTTTACATTACTCTGGGTAACGGTTGGCGTGGCGTTCCTGCTCCTGGGTTCAGGCTGCACTGAAGTTGAGGACGTACAGGCTGCCTCAGGTCCGGTTGACGCGGGAGATGCAAAAGAGTCCAATGCCCTGATTTATATGGGGGCTGGAGAGCTGGAAGCAGCAGTCCTCGAAGAAATGAACGAAACGCACACCCCCGGTGTAGCCGTTGCTGTTGTCAGCGGTGATGAAATTGTTTTTGCCAGGGGTTTCGGGGTCTCAGACGTCGAGACAGGAACCCCGGTTACCCCGGATACCCTCTTTCGCATAGGCTCGACAACCAAGATGTATACTGCCGCAACCCTTGCCTGAAAAAAATCTAAGAACCCGGAGGCAGGAAAGTAAAGGGCAGGTAACGGACAGGTAACGGACAGGTAACGGACAGGTTTTTGTTTTCCTTCCTTCTTTTCTTTGTTTTTGGTTGCTCTGCCTATTCAGTTGATGTTTATGGCTAAAAAATAATGGCTTGTTCTGAATTTGTGATTGTTATCGGTGCAACCGTATTAGATATCTCATGACGTTATTGTCACCGGGTGCCAGAGACGGCCGGCTTTTCCAAAATAAAAGTGAGAAAAAGGAAGAAAAACAAGAAAACAAAATGTGAAATCAGTTAAAAAAAAGTAATGGTTTTAATAAAAATAGAAACCTGTACAATCTGTATCTATTTTTTCAATATCTCTTTTGATTCTTTTTTATGAGGGCCGCCAGGCAAGCTGGCGGAGGCGCCCTTTGGCATCTAATTGAAAAACGGTTCTCCGGTTCAGGTGGAATACAGCTGGAGAATACTGGATCGTTACTCCCGGAACCTCCAGCATTCTCGAACTTCCTTTATTGGGTATCAACGCATTCGGGAATTCTGGATTCCCCGGGTCTGTGTATTTCCCTGATAACTCTCAGGGAACTTTTGCCAGGAAATAGGAGCGTCTCCGCCCTGGGTTCCCAGGTCAACGAAGTACTCGTTGTTGTAGTAATACCAGACTTCCACAACCGGGTAAGAACTATTGCGGTACTCCTCATAATCGATTTCCGACACATCCACCGAGAGCAGCTCGGAACTTTCGTCATCATAGTAAGGCCCGCCAGTTGCGTCCAGGGGGAACCAGGCTCCGTCCTCGTAGACCTCAACCCAGGCATGCCCACCCGAGAAGTCTCCAAAATTGACTTCTCCTATGGCTACTCGCACGGTGCTCTCGTCATATTCCCCTGATGCGATCAGGAGGGAAGCAAGGGCATGTGCCTGTTCTTCGCAGTCGCTTACAGGTTCGCCTGAGACAGGGTTTTCGGCATAGTCCGGAGTATCTTCCAGGAACTCAGCAGGGGTCAGCCATTTCTCTTCCGTGCCGTGCAGGGTTTCATCGGAAACCCAGGTCCAGGAAAGGGCTGCTTCGTAGATTTCGTATTTGTCGTCAAGGCCATTTTCTTCAAGATACTCCTTCACAGCATCCGCATCAGGGGTAACATAGGCCTGGTAGTAAGCTCCTTCTTCCTGCTGGATGTTCTGGTCCCGGTTCGGGTCCTGATTTTGATCAGGGGTCTGGTTCTGTTTTTCCAGAAAACGGTTCAGATCTTCCCGGTCAAGCATTTCCCTGTTTTTCAGGTTTTCTCTATCGAAGAATGGCTGATGCTGACTGTTTTGCAGCTGTTGACTGTTTTGCAGCTGTTGACTGTTTTGTTCGTTTTCAGAGGCAGGGCGGATGTTTCCCGGAGTGTTTCCGTTCCCGGCTGGTGCAGGGAATGTGAACCCAGCCGCCCCTCCACGGGTCTGCATGGATCCGGAACCTGATTCGCTTCCGCTTCCGCTTCCAATGAAGAATATCAAGTTGCTGTGCTTCATTGCAGTGTTCCTGGCTTCGGTACAGAGCTTTCCGTAGATTGTCTCACATTCAGCTTCACACCCGGTTTCAGGGCCATTTCCGGAATTTCCTGTTCCCGGTATTCCACCGGCACAGGCAGAAACTGTCAATATCGCAAGCACCAACAGGGTAGCCAGAACAATAGTGGTTTTTTTCATGCCGATTCCTACCTCCATTTTTGTTATTTTTTACTTTCCTGGTTATTCGTACTTATCTGAAACATTTTCGTAATACCTGTAAAGTTCCCTGCCCCACTCCAGGGCTCCCTCTTCGTAAGATATGATGAGTGGCCAGCCTAAATTGCCTCTTTGATCAGAAAACCTGATTGCCATGAACCGGTCACTTACCGTAAAAACCGGCAGGTTCACCTTTTTCCGGCAAATTAGTGTGTTTGCGTTTCTGGCCTCCAGCAGCTTTTTGGATTCGGGCGGGTATTCGATAAAAAATCTCTCAGCTACCGGTTCCGTCATACAAAGGGAGAGCTTAGATCCTTTTTTCGCAAGTTCTGCATGGATAGATGGGGAGGCAGGATGGAAAACGGAGAGGAATGTGAAAATTTCTTTTGATTTCCTGATGTTTTCCAGATAAACCTGTGAGATCTCGAACATGCTTTCAATTTCTGGCTCAATCAGTTCGAAGTGGCCCAGTTCTTCGAGCCTTAACAGCAGAAAGTCGGGTATCGGGGTCAAATCGTGCTTTGTCCAGTAATCAATGCTGTCTTCATAAAAAGTTAAGGACTTCATCAATGTCTTCAGGTTCTTAACTATTGGAGATGCCATGTCTGATAATCCGAAGGTCCCGTTATCTCCAAGCACAAGCCCGCAGTCAATCAGTTTTTTTATATTAAGCCGGATTGATAAGGGACTTTCATCAAGTAAATGCCCGATTTCTTCAATACTCCTGTTTTCTCCATCCAGGACCAGGAGTATATTTCTCCTTTTTTCGGAATTGATTACCAGATCTAAAAGTGAAAGATTCATTCATCTTCTCCCCGTATTTTCTGCCAAAACAAAAAACTAAGAAAGGGCTGTAAGCCCTTTCATTTCCAATTATTTCGTTTTCAGTCCTTTCATTTCCAATTTTTTCCTTTACAATTATTCATACCTCAGGGCGTCCACGGGTTTCAGTTTTGAAGCCCTGTACGCAGGGAATGCTCCCGAAACTATTCCGATGAAGATAGCGATGGAAAGCCCGAAAAGCATCAGGTCAGGGGAAAGTGAAATTCCGGTATCGCCTCCTGTTCTCATTATGCTCACGCCCAGGTAGGGGAAAAGGGCTGAGACGCAAGCTCCAAGCATGACTCCAAAAACCCCTCCTACGAATCCGACCATCGCAGAGTTAACGACAAAGATCAACAGGATGTCCCGGTTTTTGGCTCCTATGGCTTTCATTGTGCCGATTTCCTTTGTCTTTTCCAGGACCGAGGTAAACATCGTGTTTGCAATCCCGACGGCTCCTACAAGCAGGGATACGGCTGCAATTGCTCCCAGGAAGAGGGTCATGGAACTGGTCATTTCGGTTACGGATTCGGCCATGGACAGCGAGGACGATACGCTAAAGTCCCTGTCTTTTTCCTGGTGGATCTGGCGGGAGATCATTAGCCTCTCTTCGATTTCCTCAATTGTGGGTTCCACGAGGTCTTCATCTTCTACCTTGACCACTATGGAATCGAATACATCTTCTTCCGCATCTTCAATCAGGTCGACTGCCGAATCAATCGGCATGTAGATTTTCCTGTCGTCCCCGCCGCCTTCTTCTTCCAGGATCCCGACAACTCGCACGGACTTGCCGTTGACCGCCACCACCTGGTTGACTCCGATTTCCTGGTCAAAAATTTCCGTGGCAATACTGCTTCCTATGACTGCTACGTTATTATCGGCGGGTTCAAGCAGCCTTCCTGACTCTACTTCCAGGGTGTTCATGTACTGCCAGACCTGGGGATCTACTCCAGTGATGGAAAGGGTCGCTGTTTCTCCGGCGTAGTCCACTTCTTCACTCCCTGAAATCCGGGTGTCAACGTACAGCACGCCGTCTATTCCCTGCAGCGCGTCGACGTCGTCGTCGGTCAGTTCGGAGTCTGTGGATGAGGAATCACCACCTCCTCCACCCCCGGGTCCGGGCATCCGGGACTGGGCACCTGAGTATCCGGGTGTTATGGTGATGCTCGTAAGGTCCATATCGGCAAGCCTGCTCTGGACCTGGGCCTCCATGGAATCACCGAGGGAGATAATCCCGACTACGGCCCCTACCCCTATGACGATCCCGATGATGGTCAGCCAGCTCCGCAATTTGCTGTGCAGGAGCATGTTAAGGGCCATTTTAACGTAGGTTGCGTTTCTCATTGCGCATCCCTCCGGTTTTTACTGGCTTTCATGGTTACGTTCAATTTCCCGTTTCATTTTCCGTTTCATGGTTACGTTCAATTTTCCGTTTCATTTTTCCGTTTCATTTTTCCGTAACATAGTTCACCTGTTCAGGATACCGAAACTGTATTTTCCTTTCCCGGCTTCCTTTTCTTCGGAGCCTTTCTTTCCCTGCTTCTGCCTGCGGTAGAGGAAGACTCCCGCGCCTGCAACTATCACTATCAAGGTGTAGTATACGTATGAGCTGGTCCCGCTGCTTGTTTGTGCTCCGGGCCTGCCCGTGCTTCCTTCAACTCCCGTGGGAGCTGTCATCTCGACCTGGACGTCCTTCAGAACCGTGATCCGTTCTCCTTTTGAATCGGTGTACTCAATCTGGACTTCCAGGGACGGGCGGCTGCCTGAACCGGCTGCTCTTGCTGTCCCGCTCTCAGTAGCTTCTTCGGATCCCTCATCTGATTCCTGTGTGCTCATGACATCGAAAGACGCGATGGTGTAGTCTCCTTTCTCAAGGTTTCCCACAATGGTCGAGGAACTGCCGCTTGTCCTGAAGTTTTCCTGCTCAGGAATCGACACTTTCACGGAATATGCCTGGTTGTTTCCCACATTCGCAACGGAAAGGGAAATCTCTCCTTCATCACTTTCCGAGAAGGATACGTCAAAATCGGTTTCTCCGCCGACGAAGAGCCCTGCAGTAGTCTCGATTGTGTTGATGTTGGAGTCGTAGTCTTCAAAGGTCAGGTTTATGTCGAGGGTATAGAGCCCGGGGTCTGCGTTTACGTCTGCCATGACTGTATAGGCAACAGTTACGGATTCATCGGCTTCGAGGTACTTGATGTACTTGGTATTGTCCGAGTAGACAGGGAGGATTATGCCTTCGGGGTCTTCCCAGGAAATGACCATGTTTTTCAGGGGAGAGTTTCCGGTATTGGTGACAATGAACTCAAGGGGCTCTTCCGTTGCCAGGTCGATGTTTGCCTTGTTGATGGTTACGATCTGGGCGTATTCCTTGCCTCTGACTTCAAGGAGGATGGTTTGTGTGGTGGTGACGGTTTTTTCATCACTCGTGGCAGTGGTAGTGACATCAAGCTCGTAAGTGCCTTCGGAAGCGTCGGCGTCGGTCATAAGCTTGAATTTCAGGACGGCTGCGTCGGCGTCATCCTGGCGGGCATCCAGGTAGGCGATCTCTTTTTCAAGCGCTTCTCCGGAAATCGCGGTGAAGGGGTATTCAGGTTCGATTTCAACAACAATGTCAGTCAGGTCATCATACCCGTCATTTTGCACGCTGAAGGTAAGTTCCAAAGGTTCTCCCGGGCGGGCAGCTTCAGGGTTCTGTTTTGTCAGGTCGATCTGGACTGAAGCCGAATCTATCAATCCGGTGGAAGCCAGGGCTGTGCCGGCATTCAAGGGTAAGATTGCCGAAAGCACCAGCAAAATCATCAGTAAAGAGAGCTTTTTCATGAGTTTTTCTCCATCGCAAATTGTGTATACTTTCAAAATTTTTCACGTTTTTTATTACAACTTACAATAATTCCCTTCAACTTCTTCGATTTTTTCAATTTCGCCGTCTTTGATGTGTACAACCCTTGTCGCATACTGGACCGGGGTCATGTCATGGGTTACAATGATGATCGTCTTGCCTTCTTTCCGGCGAAGCTCATCTAAAAATTCAAGGATGTAGTCCCCTGTCTTGCTGTCCAGGTTCCCGGTTGGCTCGTCTGCCAGGAGCACCGGGGGGTCTACGGCAAGGGAGCGGGCAATTGCCACCCTCTGGCGCTGTCCGCCTGAAAGCTGGGAAGGCAGGTTCTTGTGTTTATCCGAGAGCCCGACGACATCGAGCAGGTACTCGGCCCTTTCCCGGGCCCTTGAAGGTTCTTTTTCCTGGAATTCCAGGGGCAAGGTCACGTTTTCCAGGGTATTCAGAGTGGGGATCAGGTTGAAACTCTGGAAAATGAAGCCAATCATCTGTCCCCGGATCTGGGCAAGTTCTGATTCTTCCATTATGGAAATGTCCCGGGAGTTCAGCGAAACGGTGCCCTGGGAAGGCACGTCCAGGCAGCCAAGCAGGTTCATAAGCGTACTTTTCCCGCTCCCACTGGGCCCCAGGACCACCACGAATTCCCCTTCGTAGATTTCCAGGTCGATTCCCTTCAGGGCTGCAAATTCCACTTCGCCCATCTGGTAGATTTTCCAGACATCGGTCAGTTTGATAAGAGGAGCTTTTCCGTTTCGGGAGCTTTTAATCGTGTCCGAGTTGTCAGTACGCTCCTTATGAAGCTCCGGTTCCGAATCATTTCTCGGGTCATTTCCCGAATCGTAGCCTGGACCACTACCTGTCAAGCTATTGCTCGAATCTGCATCTCCTCTCAGGGAGTTCAGGGTTTTTCTGGGATCTAATTTTGTCCTCAATGTGTCTGCAATTTCCATGAGCATCGCATAAACCTCAAAACGTTACGCACCTGCTTCTGGTAACAGAAATCAGATCCGTGTCTTTTGTCTATTTTTCGTCACATCTTTTTGCTGTGGATTTTTGTTATGAATTTGTGATTTCATCGTGAATCGGTTATTTCATTGTGAATCGGTTATTTCATTGTGAATCGGTTATTTCATTGTGAATTTTATTACGAGCTGATGAATTGTAAATTTAAGAGGCACCCGCGAGGTGGTAGGTGCCTCATTTTGGTTGTATAGGGGGGTTGTTTTTGACTGCCTTCGCTTTCCCTCCTCGCCGTTATTTTGTGGAGATAGTCTTGGAGACAGTATGGTTTCTTTTCCTCGATTCACTCACAAGGATGAGCCACCTGCCGAGGTAGTTGGTGACTCACCTGATGGTTTGTTTGGGTGGAGTTACTTACTGACTGCGCAGGAGGGATACTTCGAGGCAGTCAACCCCCTCATTAGCATTTAATAATAAAAGCATACTTAGCAGAAAAGAGGAAATTTAAGGAATATATTTAGCAATGAAGCTTTTATAAGGGGTTTATTAAATATTTATTCTTTAATAGGTCTTAAAAATAAGATTAAACTCATAGTAAAGTTTTATCTTCCTAATATGGCGCATCTGCTTATACCCGGAAACGGCTGGCAGCATAGGGGACAGAGCCGGATGCCGCTTTTTCTGCCCCTTTTCAGGTACCGGCGTACTCACCGGTCGTCGGAGACGACCGGGTTTTCCCAAAAATGATTAAAGAGATGAAAAAGGAAATTGGATTGGGATATTACCCAATTGTAGAATTCAAATTGGTTTTGATACAGCTTGTTTAGAGCCTATCTTGACTACAAATTTTTCAATAATAGTAGGAGGCTTTTGATCTTTAGAAGGTCTTCCTTTCGACCTTTTTTCTATGACTACCTTTTCAACACTAAGTTTAATGTCAAGCAATGAGTTTTTATGCTTCTTAAGGAAAACATCGAGTTTCCTGATAACGTTTACTTCATAGCTGATAGTTCTCTGTATTCTAAAGATAATGTCGAAGAATTAAAAGATATGGATGATTTGAACTGGATCACTCGTGTGCCTGCGACTATAAATCTTTGTAAAGAGCTATTGACTTCTGATCTTGAATTTAAAGAAAGGGAAGACACACGCTACTCATTTTACGAAACAATAGTCGAATATGGTGGGATAGAGCAAAAATGGGTAGTTGTTCACTCCAAAGACATCCATAAAAGAAAGGGGCGTCAGATGCCAAAAATTAGAACTTAATTACTCCGTTTTTCTCCTCCCAAATATGAACATTATCCCCATTATTGCCGCAACAGGTAGAGCTATTGAGGGGAATTCAGGGATGTCGGCTGAACTACCGGAAACGGATATGCCATCAAATAATGCACGACTATCAAGAAGGGAATTATCAACATTATCATCAAAATTATAACCAACATTAGAGACTTTCATCTCTAAGGTATAGGTGCCAGCCTTAGTAGCTGTCCACTCCCAGGATTCCCACGGGCCATCCCCAAAGTCCCCGACTGTGGCCACGTCTGAATACCAGAGGGTGTCGATTACATTGTTGGAACTGTCTTTAATTATAACAGTTGCGTTATCGTTATAAATCTCTTCATAGACTTCTTGGGCGTCAAAAGCTGCATATCCTTTTATTGTCTGACCAGCACCCAGATAAATGTTCTGACTGAGAGTTGTATATGAACCCGGGCCGTCTGTCTTTAGAAGAGCAAAAGAATTGCCTTCAAAAGGGATGTAGTTTGTTCCTTGATCTGACGTATATGAAGTGACAACATCAATAGATCCACCAGATGGAATATAAGAAACCCATCCAGAATAGTCACCTGCTTCAAAACCCCCATTGGTGGGTTGGGCACTCACTGATGTGACCGAAAATACCATGAGCATCAATATCGCTGCAATAAATATCCCTATCTTCTTTGGCATCATTTATTTATTCACCCCATTACTAATATAGCGATTCCATATATCGCCAATAAACCAAGGATAAAAACAGATGGTTTCATATTCGTGTTTATTCGTGTCCATCTGTGGTTTAGGTATGAAATTAATATAACAGTGTTAATTTCAACGTCCATTTTTATGTCCAAATTTTGGAATCGAAGTAATAGTTTGAGCTTTTATGCATGTACCACTTATAAGAAATGCATTAGCAGTACTTATGGTAAAAATCAAGAACGCAAAAAGTCCAACAAATAATTATGTTTTTTCTAAAACCCACACATTCCAATTTTTATCCTAAATAATTATACAAAATAATTGTATAAGTAGGTATTTATTAAATATTTAATAGTTGTAATATAAATGGACAAGAAATAAGTCTATGTCTGCTGCGTCCCCTTCATGCTATTAGACAAGACTATTATTTACCTGATTTTGTGAAATTATAGTTTTAAAGAGATATAATTAACAAACCTAATTATATTTATAAGAGTTCTAAATATTAATATTGAAGTCTTGTAGATTTATCAACAAAAACTGTGATAAAAATTTCCCACTAATTTGCTGCAGGGCTGCGAATACATGAAAAGAGGAAAAAGAAAAATTCGATGTTAAAACAGAAAATTCATATAATTTTTACCTCTTTTTCCAGTTTCTTGACCATTTCCCTGAGCCGGATTGCTTCTTCAAAGTCCAGCCTGTCCGCCGCTTCCCTCATCTCTGTTTCCAGCTCGATGATCAAGTTCGGGATGTCGGACTTCGGGATATGTTTCGTGTCGGTGATGTCCACGACCTTTTCCTTGATGGGTTTCCTTATGGTTTTCGGGACTATGCCGTGCTCTTTGTTGTAGGCTACCTGCATGGCCCGGCGGCGCTCGGTCTCGCCTAAAGCTCTTTTGATGGAATCGGTCATTTTGTCGGCATAGAGGACCACTGTCGAGCTGGCATTTCTTGCAGCCCTGCCGATGATCTGGATCAGGCTCTTTGTATCCCGGAGAAAGCCCTCCTTGTCCGCGTCCAGGATGCCGATGAAGCCAACTTCGGGGATATCGAGCCCTTCCCGCAACAGGTTAATCCCGACCAGAACGTCAAACTTGCCCAGGCGGAGTTCCCGGATGATCTCGGTCCGCTCGATGGTCTTGATGTCCGAGTGGAGGTAACGGGCTTTGATTTCGTTCCTGGCAAGGTAGTCAGTCAGCTCTTCGGCAAGCTTCTTGGTCAGGGTGGTAACCAGGGCGCGGTCGCCCCGTTCCACGATCTTCCTGATCTCTTCCATAACATCTTTGACCTGGCCTTCCAGAGGACGGACTTCAACTTCGGGGTCCACAAGACCTGTGGGACGGATGATCTGTTCCACGACCTGAGCCGAGCGTTCCCTCTCGTATTCCCCGGGAGTTGCCGAGACGAAGATCACGTTTTTCATGTACAGCTCGGTTTCCTCGAAGCGGAGCGGCCGGTTATCGAAAGCACTGGGGAGCCTGAACCCGTAATCCACAAGGCTCTTTTTCCGGGAATAGTCCCCTTTGTACATTCCGTGGAGCTGGGGGAGGGTCTGGTGGCTCTCGTCGACAACCAGGAGAAAGTCGTCGGGGAAATAGTCCAGAAGACAGAAGGGTTTCTCCCCGGATTTCCGGTGGTCGAAGTGCCGGGAATAGTTTTCAATGCCCTTGCAGCTCCCGGTCTCCTCGATCATCTCAAGGTCATAAAGGGTACGCTGTTTCAGGCGGTGGGACTCCAGGAGGTCCAGGGTAGGGAGGTGCTCTTCCAGCTCTTCGAGGATGTCTTCAATGGCGCTTTTCTGGTCCTCTTCGGGAATGACGTAGTGCCGGGCGGGATAGATAAAGAAATATTCCATGTCTTCTTTTCGCTGCCCGGTCTGCTTGTCGATTTCGGAAATCCGGTCTACCTCGTCCCCGAAAAGTTCGATCCTTATGATGTTGTCAAAGTACCCGGGGATAATGTCAATAGTGTCTCCCTTTACCCGGAAGCGCCCGGGCATGAGTTCAAGGTCGTTTCGTTCGTACAGGATATCGACGAGCTTGCCCAGGACCTCTTTTCTCGAAACCCGGTCCCCTACCTTCAGCTCAAACCCCATTTTCTGGAAGTTTTCCGGGTTCCCGAGACCGTATATGCAGGACACGGAAGCCACCACAATCACGTCGGGCCGGGACATAAGGGAAGCTGTGGCTGCAAGCCGCATCTGCTCGATCTTGGGGTTGATGCTGGCGTCTTTTTCAATGTACTGGTCCTTTGCAGGCAGGTAGGACTCGGGCTGGTAGTAGTCATAATAAGAGACAAAGTATTCTACCCGGTTTTCCGGGAAAAACTCCCTGAATTCGTTGTAGAGCTGAGCTGCCAGGGTCTTGTTGTGGGCGACCACCAGGGTAGGCTTCCTAACCCGGTCTATGACATTTGCCACGGTGTAAGTCTTGCCTGAACCGGTCACTCCCAGGAGAGTCTGAAACCGGTCTCCTTTATTCAGCCCTGCAACGAGCTTTTCGAT
The DNA here is from genome assembly GCA_965601435.1 of uncultured Methanosarcina sp. Classification (GTDB taxonomy): domain Archaea; phylum Halobacteriota; class Methanosarcinia; order Methanosarcinales; family Methanosarcinaceae; genus MTP4. Next base: position 11,999 of record CBFCWE010000011.1, on the reverse strand, counting down.
AGCCTCGGGCTGGGAACCCTTTGGGCTGAACTCGGATGTGAGCTTGAACTGCGGTTCGGGTGAGACTTTTGAGAGCTGGCTGGAAGATGTCATTGTATCAAGCGACCTGTCATGGAAATTAGAATCTGTATAACGACCTTTTACGAGATCAGTGCCTTCTGCCTGAGCAGGCGGTTGTAGGTAATTGCAAACCTGTGGGCTTCGTCACGGATTTCCTGTACAAAGAGGGAGGCTTTTTCGTCTTTTTTGATAGGGAGAGGAGCTTTGAGCCCGGGGACGTAGATTTCTTCCTCCCGCTTGGCGATGGAAATAATCGGGACCTTGAGCCTGAGTTTCCGAAGTTCCTGGAAAGCTGAGGAAAGCTGCCCCTTTCCCCCGTCGATAACAATAAGGTCGGGCATTTCGTGCCCGTCTTCCAGCAAGCGGGAATAGCGGCGGCTCACGACCTCGGCGATGGAGGCGAAGTCGTCGATCCCCTCCACGCTCTGTATCTTGAAGCGGCGGTAGTTGTGCTTGTCGGGCCTGCCTCCCCGGAACTGTACCATGGACCCCACGGTCGAGGTGCCCGCGAGGTGGGAGATGTCAAAGCATTCGATAACATTAGGAGTTTTAGGAAGGGAAAGTTTTTGCTGGAGGGCTTCGACTTTTTTCCGGTCCCCGAAGAACCCGATCTCAACGTTTTTTCCTGCAAGGTCCAGGAGCTCTTTCTTCTCCCCCTGCTTCGGGACCGTGACCTTCACTTTCCTCCCCCGCAAATGAGCCAGGAAGTCCGTCATGGACTCGTCAAGGGGCACGGGCACGATCAATTCTCCCGGGGGTTCGTTTTCAGAGTAGTACTGCACAAGGAACTCTTCCAGGAAGTCTTCCCCATATGCGAAGACGTAGTCCTGCTTGCCTTCCAGGGTGCCTTTGTAGACCTTGAAAAGCATGAGGTAGACGGTGCCGTCCTTAACCAGGTAGTTCAGGATGTCCTCATCATGCTTTTTCTGCCTTTCAACGTTTTGCTTTTCCTGGAGGAATTCAAGAGCGGCAATTTCGTCCCGCAGTTCCATTGCCAGTTCGAACTGCTGCTTTGCCGCAAGTTCCTTCATCTCGGACTCCAGAGACTCGATGAGCTCCCTGATATTGCCTTTCAGGACCGAAGCCGCCCTCTTCACCTTTTCCCCGTACTCCTCAACCGGGATATTCCCTATACAGGGCCCGCTGCATACCCCTATGTGGTAGCGTAGGCAGGCGCGTTTTGGCAGCTTTTTACAGGTCCTGAGCTGGAAAGTCTTCCTGACGACCTCGTAAATGTAGTCCCTTTCCTTTGCCGAGACAAAGGGCCCAAAATAGTCCCCGCCCCCTACCTTTTTCCTGGCAAGCCTTATGCGCGGGAATTTCTCGTCCGTGAGGTGGATGCAGGCATAGCGCTTCGAGTCCTTGAGGGCGATGTTGTACCGCGGCCAGTGTTTCTTGATCAGGGTGTTCTCCAGCAGGAGAGCCTCTACTTCGGTATTCGTGACAATGAAATCCAGGCCCTTTGCCGCTCTGACCAGGTTTTCCGTCTTCGGGTCATGGTCCCGTTTCTGGAAATAGCTGCTCACACGCTTTCTGAGGTCCTTTGCCTTGCCCACATAGAGCACACACCCTTCCTCATCCTTGAAAAGATAGCATCCGGGCAGGTGGGGAAGAGCATCCAGGTCGATCATGTTTTGCAAACCTCGGTTTTTGTTAGTTATTTCAACATCTTACCCTATATCCTAATTTCATTCAGGGTTTTAGAATAATTCCAGGGTTTTATCCCTTATTTTTATTCCGAATCCTCTTCAAACGCCTCTTCTTCTTCGAAGACTGCCTCCACCATTTGCCCTCCGGCTGCATTGATGTAAGAAATCCCATCTCCAAGAACCTTCGGGGCAAGGAATTGCCCCGTATAGCTTTCCGGAACCCCGGCAATCTCTTCGGGCGTGCCTGCAGCCACGATCTCCCCGCCTGCGTTCCCACCTTCGGGGCCCAGGTCGATGATATGGTCCGCGGACTTTATAACGTCCAGGTTGTGCTCAATCACGACCACCGTATTGCCTTTTGAGACCAGGTCGTTCAGGACAGAGATCAGCTTATTCACGTCGTGGAAGTGCAGCCCGGTGGTGGGCTCGTCCAGGAGGTAGATGGTCTTTCCCGTGCCTTTCTTGGAAAGCTCCCGGGTCAGTTTGATCCTCTGGGCTTCTCCCCCGGAAAGGGTGGTTGAACTCTGCCCGAGCTTGATGTAGCCCAGGCCCACCCTTGAGAGGGTGTCGAGCTTGTTTCTTATGGCGGGGATGTTTTCGAAGTGATCGCGCGCCTCTTCCACGGTCATGTCCAGGACTTCGGAGATGGACTTCCCCTTGTACTTAACCTCCAGGGTCTCCCGGTTGTAGCGGGTGCCCTTGCATTCTTCACACTCGATGTAGACGTCGGGCAGGAAGTTCATCTCGATCTTAATCAGCCCGTCGCCCTGGCAGGCTTCACAGCGCCCGCCCTTCACGTTAAAGGAGAAACGGCCTGCCTTGTAGCCCCGGATTTTGGCTTCCTTTGTTTCGGCAAAAGCCTGCCTGATGGCGTCAAAGACTTTCGTGTAGGTGGCAGGATTCGAACGCGGGGTCCTGCCAATAGGGCTCTGGTCGATTACAATTACCTTGTCGATCTCGGAATCAAAAGTAAGCCTGTCATAGTCCCCGGGACTCACGCTCGATTTGTGGAGCTTTTTCATCAGGGCCTTATAGAGGGTATCATAAATAAGCGTGGATTTCCCGGAACCCGAAACCCCTGTTATAAGGGTGAAGACCCCAATCGGGATTTTCACTTCAATGTCCTTGAGGTTGTTTTCCCGGCAGCCCTTCAGCCTTATGAAAGACTCGCTCCTCCTCCGGAAAGCCGGGGTCTTGATGTGCTTCTCGCCTGAAAGGTACTGGCCTGTCAGGGACTCGGGGTTCATCTCTATCTCCAGGGGAGTGCCTTCGGCAACCACGTAACCCCCGTGAATCCCGGCCCCGGGACCTATGTCCAGGACGTAATCCGCAGCCCGGATTGTGTCCTCGTCGTGTTCCACCACAAGCAGGGTGTTCCCGAGGTCCCGGAGGGTCTGAAGAGTCTTGATCAGGCGTTCATTGTCCCGCTGGTGCAGCCCTATGGAAGGCTCGTCAAGGACGTAGAGCACACCCATGAGGTTGGACCCGATCTGCGTTGCCAGCCGGATGCGCTGGGCTTCCCCTCCCGAGAGAGTCCCTGCACCGCGGGAGAGGGTAAGGTAGCCGAGTCCCACATGTTCCAGAAAACCCAGGCGGGAACGGATCTCTTTTAAGACCTGTTTTGCGATTTCCTGTTCCTTTTCTGAGAACTGCAGGGTTTCGAAAAATTCGATGCATTCGACGATGGAGAAGTCCGTTACGTCCACGATGGAACTTTCCCCTATCTTCACAGCCAGTACTTTCCCTTTCAGGCGCTTTCCGTCACACTTCGGGCAGTGCCTTACCTGCATGAATTTCTCGAGTTCCTTTCTCCGGTATTCGGACTTTGTCTGGTGGTAGAGCCGTTCCGACTGCGGGAGCAGCCCTTCCCAGGAGCCTTTGTGGGACCAGTGAGCGTCCCCGTTCTTCATGCTCATGCTGAACTGGATACGTTCGTCAGAACCGTGCATCAGGACATTGTACTGCTCTTTGTTCAGTTCCTCAATCGGGGTGAAAATATCAAACCCGAAATGTTTTGCCACGGCTGCCAGGTGTTGGCTCCTGTACCCGTCCAGGAAGTTCCGGTAAAGCGCAACCGCCCCGTCTGCGATGCACAGGCTCTTATCCGGGATTACCAGCTCAGGATCAAACTCCATCTTGATCCCGAGCCCATTACAGGCCTCACATGCCCCGAAAGGGCTGTTGAAAGAAAACATCCGGGGCTGGAGTTCCTCAAAAGCTATGCCGCAGACCGGACAGGCCATTTTCGAGGAGTAGAGCCGTTCCTTACCTTCGGAATCCACAGCAATTAAGAGCCCCTCCGCCCTTTTCAGGGCATTTTCGCAGGCCTCGACAAGCCGCGAGCGGTCTTCGGCAGGGTCCAGGCGGTCGATGACAACTTCAATATCATGCTTCTTGTAGCGGTCCAGGGTGATTTCGTCGTCAGTCCGGTGGATCTCCCCGTTGACCCGGACCCGAACGAAACCCTCGCTGTCCAGGTCCTTGAAAAGCTGCTGGTAAGTTCCCTTCTTCTGGCGGATAATAGGGGCAAGGATGGTGGTCATCCCTTCAAATTCCGAACTGAGGCTGTCAGCAATCTTTTCCGGGGACTGGGCCTCAATTTTGATGTCATGCACCGGACAGTGGGGAGTCCCTACCCTGGCAAAGAGCAACCTCAGGTAGTCATAGATTTCCGTAACCGTCCCCACGGTACTCCGGGGGTTTTTCGAGGTTGTTTTCTGCTCGATGGAGATTGCCGGGGACAGCCCTTCGATACTGTCCACATCCGGCTTGTTCATGAGCCCCAGGAACTGCCGCGCATAGGCGGAGAGGGACTCCACATAACGGCGCTGCCCTTCGGCATAGACCGTGTCAAAGGCCAGGGTGGACTTCCCCGAACCTGAAACGCCGGTAATAACAATGAATTTGTCCCGGGGAAGCTCAACGGTAATGTCCTTCAGGTTGTGTTCCCGGGCCCCTTTGATTATGATATTTTTCATTTTTTTACTCTCGGGTTTATTCTTGTCTCGTATTTGCCTTATTTATCAATCTCTGTTTGAAACGATTGAGGAAATGATTCGGATGATGATCTGAATGATGATTTGAATGATTATCTGGATGATGATTTGAATGATTATCTGGATGATGATCCGGCAGATGGTTTGAAGTGAGATAAATAAACCATCCAAACAAAAATTTAATGAATATTTATAAATTATGTGTTATAAATATTGAGTAACAGCGCCCTGATTAGACAGCCCATATAACAAAACGTGAACCTTTTATTAATAAAGTTATATAGCGGAGTGAAAGTATTAATCAAAAACCTTCACTTCATTTTAAATTATTTACTTAGTTCTTTTCTTAGTTCTTTTTTTAGTTCCTTTCAAACTATTTCCTGCTTTTCAAGCTGGTTTCTGCTTTTCAAGGACTTTTTAATCCCCCTACAGCCTCTACCTTCCGCTCACTGGTCAGACAAACATATTAAAAAAATACAAAATCATGAAGGTGGTTGATAAGCCGCCGGAAAAAATACAGATTTGTCAGTTTCAATCTGTTAACAGGAGTTAAATTATATTGATATTATATATAATTATTCACTTCGCAATATTTTATTATATTTAGTAGAAATACGGAAAAAAGTGAAGAAAGGAGCGGATAAAAAATAGGATTTCACCACTTCCTGCGAAGCTAAAAGGATAGAAAAGGAACTTAAAAAGAATAGAAAAAGAGCTTAAAAGGATAAAAAAAGCCTGATGGGAAAAATCCGGCAGGGCAAAGCCCCAATTCCTCCGGATTTTTCCCGGTTACCCAACCTTTTGTTTCTTGCAAAACCTGTTTTAGGTTTCACCCCATTTCATTCCAACGGATTCCCGTTAAGTTCGGGTTTCCCGCTTTTATCGTCATGTAAAGAATCTCTGGACCAGTGTCCTGCCAGGAAAGCCCCGGAAAGGTTGTGCCAGATACTGAAGATTGCCCCGGGCAGCGCTGCAGCTGCGGTAAAGTGTTTGATCGCAAGGGCAACACTCAGGCCGGAGTTCTGCATGCCAACCTCTATTGCTATGGTCCTTGCCTCCGTTTCGCTGAGTTTAAGGGCTTTTGCGACCCCGTACCCTCCTGCGAGGCCAAGCCCGTTGTGCAGGATCACGGCAAGCAGAACCAGCGGGCCCATGCTTTCAAGGCTGCCCCTGTTTACCCCTATGATCACCGCAATGATGATCACAATTGCCAGGGCTGAGATTGCGGGGAAAATGTCCCTGATCTTGCTGATCTTCTCTTCGAAGAAGTAGTTGATTGAAAGCCCGAAGACCACCGGCACGAGCACGATCTTCACGACACTCACGAGCATGCCCATAATGTCCACATCCACGGTCTGCCCGATATAGAGCCAGGTCAGGAAGGGAGTTGCGAGGAAGGCTATCAGGGTGGACACGGAGGTGAGCACGATCGAGAGGGCAACGTCCCCTTTTGCGAGGTAACAGATCACATTTGAAGCCGTGCCCCCGGGACAGCAGCCCAGCAGGACAACTCCGGCCATGAGCTCAGTCGGAAGATTCAGAGCCAGACAGATGAGCCAGGCTATCAAAGGCATGAGGGTATACTGCATAGCGGTGCCCAGAACCACCACATAGGGTTTTTTTAACACTGCCAGGAAGTCGTCCACGGAGAGGGTGACTCCCATCCCCAGCATGATCAGGCTCAAAAAGGGCACTATCAGCCCTTTATGGGGTGCAAAGTACTCCGGGTAAAAATATGCCACTGCAGAGAGCAAAACAGCCCAGAGAGGAAATAATGAAGTGAACTTTTTAAGCATCTTGACACACCTTTCATCGAACTTCCAGGACCGGAATTTACCAGTACTGAACTTTAAAGAATAAACTACTGCTTAAACAGCTATAATAATGAAACATTATTGGAACATTATTGGAACATTATTGGAACATTATTGGAGCTCGTTTAGCTGTATTAAACAGAGCCATTTAAATTAGCAAAGTTAAATATAAACTTTAAAGAGTTGAATCGGCCTGTAAACTACATCTACCACCTGTAATTACCCTAGCAGACCTTAAAATGATAAATAAATGATCGGCTAGCTTATCGAAACTAGGAAATGGCACTTTAAAAATATATCCATTTATTATCGATAAATTATATAGCTTTGAGTAAATTTCGAAATACTATATAAATCTCACTATTTTATTTTAATTAAAAAAATACTATAATGTTAATATTTTCCTGCCCAGGGCTCGTCCCCACTTGCTACCTATATATAGAGGCTCTGCCGATACTTCTGCCCTATGAGACTTGACGCATACCTTGTTGATATGGGCTACTTCAAATCCAGGGGGCGCGCCAAAACTGCCGTCCTTGCGGGCAGTGTAAAGGTAAACGGTGCCGTTGTAAAGAAAGTATCCAGGGATGTGGCCTCCGACGACGAAATCGAAGTTGCCGAAGGCCTGGACCAACCCCAGGGTTACTTTAAGCTCAAACGTATCCAGGAAGAAAGCGGGATTATCAAGCCCGGCGACAGGGTTCTGGACCTGGGTTCAAGTGCCGGCGGGTTCATCCTCTTTGCTTCGGAGATCGCAGGCCACATAAAGGGAATCGAGTTCAGCCGGGACTTCAGGAGCGAACTTGGGAAAATAGCCTTTGAACAGAAAAACGTGGAAGTCATTTTCGGAGATGTTTTTACAGTACCCCTGAACACCCTTTCGGAAGAACCGGTGGACGTGATCCTCTCAGATATGACCCTTGAGCCCAAGGACTCAATCAAAGCCCTTTCCCGGGTCCTGCCCCTCCTGAAGGAAGAGGGGAAGGTCCTCCAGGTAATAAAGATGCCAAAAAAGAAAAACCCTAAGCCCTTCCTGAGTAAAATCGAAGACATCGGGCTTGAGATCCTCCAGGCAATCAGTTCGAAAAAGCAGGAAATCTACGTGATAGCAAGAAAACCCGGAAGTGGAGAAAAAGAACCCGGAAGTGGAGAAAAAGAAGCTGAAAGTAGGGGAAATGAACTCGAAAATCGGGGAAAAGAAGCTGAAAGTTTGGAAGCCAATCAAAATTAATGGGAAGCTGATGAAAGCAGATGAAAAAAGAGAGGCCTTTTCCGACGGAAACTCTCCTGAAGCCATCCCTGCTAAAGTCGGGATAAGGACCTATGGCAGCGGAAGACCGGTACGCCTCTTAGTCGCGGGCCTTCACGGAGAGGAATGGAAGGATACGACCGGAATCCTGGAGAAACTAAAACCCCCGGAAACAGGCACATTAGCACTCATCCCCCTTGTAAGCAGGGAAAAATATGTCTCGACCCTGAATCCACGCTACTATCCGGGGATGGGAAAACCGATCATTGAAACCGTAGAAAAGCTTGAGCCTGAAATCTACATCGAGCTTCATTCATACGGCAGGGAAAACTTCGAAAAACTCGCAGGAAAAGACAGGATTGACAGAGCAGGAGTCCCAGCTTACAGCATCCTGAAAGAAGGGGTTCTTCTGGGCTCGGTTTCCCCGCACATCAGGAGAAAATACTTTCCAAAAGAAGCTCTCTGCCTCTCTTTCGAAATCGAAAAAGGTAACCTCGCATCCAGGGAGTTTGCTTCCTTGATGGTTGAAAAAATAAAGGAAATAGGTTCAAGGGACGAGTTTATCACATGTTTGCGAAAGGAATTCCCGGAGCAAGCAAAAAAAGCAGTAGAGGATTACAGGCGCTTTTATGGGGAGATCTGAGCCTGTAATCCAGCGGCCTAATAAGATGTGGCTTTTATCAGAAATTGACACCGAAGCTTTGAAAACCAGCGTTTAATCCTTTTTGGTATTCCCTTTTAACCATATTCCAACAGGGCTTTCAGTTCGGCATCCGTTTGCAGGAAGACTTTTTCTTTTTCATGAAGGATATTTTCAGCGACTTCAACCCCGCTTTTCATAGCCTGCTGATCGAAATAACTTGAATTGTTGTATGTTTCTACAAGTCCGTTATAGTACAGCCGCTTGTCCTCATAATCCAGGGCCTGTACTTTCCAGTCAGCATAGAGGTCAATAAAATTCCTATAGTTCTTCGGATTGCTAAACGTAAGTCCGCCGTAATAGTTTTCGTTTTCGTCACTGTAAACAACGTAGCCCCCGGTGCATTCGATGGCTAACCAGGAACCAGGAGACACTTCAGCTAGGACCCAGGCGTGATTGAAGCTATCAATTACACCGGAGTTCAGTAAATCGGAATCCCCGGAGACGGAATCACATGCCTCGAATTCCCCGGAACTTCCAGAATCAAGGTTTTCGCCTATAGGCCTGCCGTCCCCTATCCTGCCATTATCTTCAAAATCAAAATTACCAACTGCAATCCTGGCGTTGATACTTTTTGCCTTCAACATGTTCCAGACGTCCTGGGCCATGTTGTCACAGTCATAAACGTCATCTTCAGTATATGTATGGCTCTTGTAATAGTCGGCTGCGATCTGTTCACAGACCCGGACATTACTTTCCGCTTCATCTGTTCCGGGACCCGTCAGGTCCGGAAGATATGCATTGGAATCCAGGGCAAGGGTTGAGTATGCAGTTAAAAAGAACCCGGCCATGCAAACCAGAGTTACGACCCATATGCACTTCAAAAGAGATTTACAGATTGCTTTTTTATACCTGGTAGTGACACAACTTCCGGTTTTCAGGTTTCTTATTTCAGCAGGGGCATGGCTATCTGATTCGATTTTTTCGGTTTCGAGTTTACCTTTCCTTTCCCTTCCACAGCTAGAGCAAAAACGATCCTTCGGATCCATTTTCGATCCACAATTACCACAGTACATTTTCCGCCACCGTTAAATTACCATGCCTGAATCCTGAAGATGCCTGAAATTCCGGGAAAAAAACTTCAAAACATTCCAATTTAAATTAAAGATTTGTTTGATAATATATATAATTACTCTGAATTAATTATACTCAAATCGTAAATATCCTATTTAATCCTAAAACTTATAGTTCAATAATGGATAAATAGTTCAATGATATAATTATATATGTGTGCCATAAAAATACCTGACATCAGAAGAGATAAAAACAAAATCAATCGGGGGCATATGAAATTTCACACCTCTAATTCCAAAGATATAAAGTTGCAAAATAACAAAATTATTCGCATAGAAATGTTCTAAGAATATATTTTTAGAAGGACATTTGCGAAAAAAAAGAACAAAGACATTAATTCAATGATATAAGATGACTCATTGTGCTTATGAGCCTTGAGATGAAAAACGAAGAAAGAAAAATGAAGAAAGAAAGCTGCAGAACATAGCCTGCAACTTTTGCCTTTTTCATTTAGTTTGATTGCCGTTTTTCCGTCTAAAGATCTGATCTGATCCGATCCGGACCTAACCCGGTTCAGGCTTTCACCTGCGCATGTTCATTTGCGGGGCAGACATGCCATCGTAAGTGGCTGCCATGTGTTCGGGCCTGACGTCCTGCATATCGGAACTCTGGGCGCGGAGGATATTGTCCACACGAAGGACCATTTCTGCGGCTTCGGAACCGGCCTTAATGGAGTTAAGCTTGACCCTGAGGGGATCAACAACACCTTTTTCTAACATGTCCTCGATCTCGCCGGAGAAAACGTTTATCCCGGCGTTTTTGTCCTCGGCATGTTTTGCCCGCAGGTTCAGGATGGTATCGATGGTATCCATACCCGCGTTCCTGGCAATTGTCCTCGGGATTTCCTCAAGGGCGTCGGCAAAGGCCATAATAGCCATCTGTTCGCGGCCACCTATGCTTGAGGCGTAAGAACGCAGACCGAGGGCAACCTCGACTTCGGGAGCCCCGCCTCCGGCCACAATCTTACCATCTTCGACCACACATTTGACAACCCGGAGACCATCGTCAATTGCACGTTCTACGTTGTCCACAACGTGTTCGGTCCCGCCGCGGATGACAATTGAAACGGTCTTTGCACCTTTGCAGTCCCTGAGATAGGTCTTGCCCTGATCGCCTTCACGGTCCTGTTCAAGCAGTCCGGCATGTCCGAGCTCGTTTTTGGTCAGTTCCTTGATGTTCCGGATAGTCCGGCCGCCGGTAGCTTCGGCGATGTGCTGAAGGTCTTCGTTTTTCACCCTGCGGGTGGCGTAGATTCCATGACCCTGGAGGTAAGCGGATATCTTTTCGTCCATGCCCTTGGAACAGAAAACGGCGTTTGCACCTGCTCTGATAATATAATCAGCCATTCCGAAAAGGGCGGCTTCCTCTTCTTTCACGAACTTTTCAAGGTCCTCTACGCTGGAGACCTGTAATTTTGCCTTGTTTGCAGTTTTTTCGATCTCCATCGGGGTATCGATGAGCGCAAGATTTGCATTTTCAATCCTGAGAGGAGCGTTCCTATCCATAGCCACCTTTTCGATCACAAGCCCTTCCACAAACTCGGAATCTTCAGTGATGCCCCCGATTTCTTTTAACATAGTAACGTGCTTCAGGTCCGCCTTATCCCTATCGTATACGGCAAGTACCGCATCCACAGCGATCTTTGCAAGCAGGGTGTTGTATGTTTCAGTGGCTTTGCCTGTAGCCGAAGTCCTGGCAACCCTGGCAAGAACCTCCCTGTCCTCAGAGCCCACGAGAACCGCAAGACCCTCAAAGATCTCCACAGCCTTTTCGGCCGCAAGCCTGAATCCCTTGACAACGAGAGTGGGATGCACCCCCTTCTCAATAAGCTCATCAGCCTTTTCAAGCAGAGTGCCCGTAAACACAACTGAGCTGGTGGTCCCGTCCCCTGCGGAACTCTCAAGGGACTGGGCAACCTCCACAACCATCTTGGCTGCAGGATGTTCGATGGACATGTCATGCAGGATGGTAGCACCGTCGTTAGTAATAGTAATATCCCCCAGGACATTGACGAGCATCTTGTCCATGCCCCTCGGCCCGAGTGTACTCTTAACAATGCTTGCTACTGCTTTTGCAGCTGCAATGTTCATGCTGAGGGCTTCTTTACCCTTTGTCTGCTCTTTATTCGGATCTACTATGAAAATTGGTTGGCCACCGCTTGCCATCTGAACTTAAACCTCCTGAAAATATTTGAATATCGTGATATTAAATATATAAACTTCAAATACCTGAGTCCTTAAATACCCGATAACTTAAAGTATCTTTCCCAGCGCTTAATCCTGTCTGTCTGATCCCGGATAAATTGAGGTAGTTTCTCCAATCAGAGCCTCTCTCGTATCTGGAAAGACCTCTCATACCAGAGAATATCTCTCAGCTCAAGGCATCTCATACCAGAGAATATCTCTCATACCAGAGAATATCTCTCATACCAGAGAATATCTCTCATACCAGAGAATA
>CBFCWE010000010.1:0-68744 GCA_965601435.1 uncultured Methanosarcina sp. | reverse complement strand
GCATTCAGATGACCAAAAAGGGCATTCAGATGACCAAAAAGGGCATTCAGATGACCAAAAAGGGCATTCAGATGACTAAAAAGGGTATTCAGATGACTAAAAAGGGTATTCAGATGACTAAAAAACACAGATGGATACTGGCAAGGGGGTTTAAGTCCAGCCTGCCAGGATAAAAAAGCAAAAAGTAAAAGTTTCACTGGCGAACCTTGAACTCTCAACTATAATTTCTGTCCGGTTTTCTCCCAAACATCACTGCAAACTGATAGTACTTATATATACAGCTAACATCACAAAAACCTGCTTCTACAAGCCAATCGAGCTGCTGGTCTAATTTTGTATCCTTATCAAGCTTAGTTCTTTCATAACCAGCCAGTATTTCTTCTTCGGGCAAGCCACTACTTTCGATACACTGTCTCCAGGTCGTTTTATTCAGTTTATCTATGAAAGGAGTTTCTCCACGTACCTGATCAGCGTTAATAAAAACCCCGTTCTCTTTAAGCATGGAATAGCTTTTTTTGTAAAGTTCCTTTTTTTCTTCATCCTCCAGATGATGAATAGATACGGCTGAAACTACCAGATCATACTTTTCCGTGAAATCATATTTTGAATAGTCTGCTACAATGTATTTTACATTTGAGTTATTTCCGAACCGGTCTTTTGCCATGTCCAGCATCTTTTCCGATATGTCAATAAGCGTAAATGATGCCTCCGGATATCTTTCCATCAGAAATGCCGAAAGAAGTCCTGTTCCGGCACCTATATCCAGGATGCCAGGATTTTCCGAATCTACTGACGCCACGGATACCGCGATTCCATAAAAGTCATCGAAGCAGGGTATAAACTTCTTTCTCTGTTCATCATACTTTTTTGAAATAGCATCAAACTTTCGTTGAATTTCGCTCATTTTTTCCCTCCAGGTTTTAGCACCAGGGACTGTTTCTTCTTTTTCTTCTTACTGCATTTTTCCTTCTTGCTGCGTTTTGCCTTCTTACCGTATATGCCTTCTTACTGCGTTTTGCCTTCTTACTGCGTTTTGCCTTCTTACCGTATATGCCTTTGTACCGCACATAATTAATTCATCATTGACCTGTTTTCCGTATCCGACATTTGTTTTCAATATCTCAAATATAACTTAGGCAGATTCCCTACAAAGTCCAAAAAATAATCTATTTATATTTCGCGGCATTGTTAGAAGCATGTATAGCGAAGATGAAGAAACAGTAAATGACGAAAATAGCCGTGAATTTGGCGTATTGGGAGATGTTCTGCGGGAACTACAAAGGGAAGAAATGGAGGAAACTGAGACATGCCTGGTGGAAATCCAGAAAACCACTATAACACAAAACACGATAGAGATCCTGACAGAGATCAATGCAACATTAAAAGAGATGGCAGAGACTCAGAAGAGAATACTAGAAGAGATTAAAAAGAAGGCTCCTCGCTGAATAATATGGGCATTTTTATATAATTGCAAAATTATATAAAAATGTATCTACACTTTTGAATTCAATAATAAAGGAGTTTGATTGCCCATTTACGAAGAAGCCTTTGAAGATTCATTAGATATATACTCCATAACGATGGACACCTGCATGAGAACTGCGATTTCATCTAAGATTCTCCGCAGCCTGGAAGGATAACGAAATTCCGGAGACAAAATTGGTAACGATTTTTCTGTTTGATTTTTCTGTTTGATTTGTGTTGTTTGATTTGTGTTGTTTGATTTCTGCCGTTTGCTTTATATTGAGTGAACTTCTAATATTTATCGGGGATCTATAAAATAAAATATTTACATATTGGTGTGGGAACATTTGGAAAATTGATTAGCACCAGAAGACCTGACAGCCCCATCACTGCATGAACGCTAAAAACAAAATGCTCAAAATAATGGAGAGTGTTGGAATTGGTTTCGTCCACAGTTGTCCTTGCTTTTTGTCTGGTGGCATTCGCGGCTATTCACAGCCTTACGGCAAGCCTGCCTTTCAAACGCTTCGTCGTAAGAATCGTGGGTTCCAGGGCAGAAACATTGTATATGCCGGTATACAGCTTGATCGCATTTGTAACAATAGCACCGCTCGTCTATCTGCTCATCAAAAATCCGGGGCAGATTCTCTACATAGTACCTTCTCCCTGGCGCTGGCTGATGGTCGGGGGACAGGTAACTGCTGCAATCGTTGCCCCCAGAGCTATGCGGGATGCACCTCACAGGTTCAAACTGCGCTCACAGCTTGCCGCTCCGAAGACTCCTGACGCAGGTCCCCTGGATATCCGGGGCATTTACCGATGGGTAAGGGACCCTTTCCTGCTCACGGGCCTGATCATTATCTGGCTGACTCCCTTCATGACGGTCAACCTGCTTGTCATATACATTTTGTCGACCATATATCTGTTTCTGGGCTCCCTGCACTGGGAAACCAGGCTTGTGTCCCAGTTTGGGGACGAATACCGGGAGTACCAGAAACGGGTTCACAGGATAATCCCCCATTCAGGGGGATATTAATAAAAATATTTTAATTGTCTCCGACTTTATACACCAACAACCTGTTTCTTCAGTTCAGGCAGTACTTCGCCTGGCTTTTTTTCTGTAAATCCCCACAAACCTTAGATTAATCCGTCCGTCCGGACAAACTGCATTAAATCTCAACCCTCTCTTCCTTTGTGAAAGCCAGACCCTGATAATACCGCATAGAAGTAAGGGAATCGTAACCTCGCCTCTGGTAAACCTCATATTCCGGAATACCTTCTGTAACATCCAGGACTCAACACTTTTCCGGGGCATCCTGACGTTGAAGCCGTAAGGGTTAATATCCGCTTTGATGGCCCAGCCTTTCAGGTTTTGTCCCATGAACGCAAATTTAAAGGCAGAACCGGCCCCGGACCTCACATCCCTTTCTTGATTCGCGGTAAGTCCAGTTAAGTCGCTCCATGCCTGTTCACTTATCTACCACTTGAGAAAACGCAGATTTAAGGACAGAGGCAGCCCCAGACCTCACATTCCTGTCTTTATCGCTGCTCAGTTTAATTAAATCGTTCCGTGCCTTTTGTTTATCCGGTACCTGAGAAAACGCAGATTTAAGGGCAGAAGCGACCCTGGACCTCACGTTCCTGTCTTTATTCCCGGTCAGTTTAACTAAGTCGTTCCATGCCCGTTGTTTGTCTGGCACCTGAGAATACGCAGATTTAAGGGCAGAAGCGGCTCTGGACTTCACAGCACTGTCCTGATCAGAGCTAAGTCTAATAAAGTTGTTCCATGCCTGCTGTTTGTCTGGCACTTGAGGAAACGCAGATTTGAGGGCAGAAGCGGCCCTGGCCCTTACAGCACGGCCCTGATCAGCGGTAAGTCTTATTAAGTCGTCCCACGCCTCTTGTTTATCCGGTACCATGGAAAATACAGAAACAAGGGCAGAGGCGGCCCCGGACCTCACAGAACGGTCTTTATCAGCGGTAAGTCTATGTAAGTCGTTCCATGCCTGTTCTTTATCCGGCACTTGAGAAAATGCAGGACCAAGGGCTTCGGCAGCCCTGGCCCTTACAGCACTATCTTTATCGGAGCTAAGTCTATGCAAGTCGTTCCAAACCTGCTGTTTATCCGGTACTTTAGAAAATGCAGAACCAAGGTCATAAGCGGCCTTGGCCCTCACAGCACTGTTTTCATCAGAGCTAAGTCTGTGTAAGTCGTTCCATGCCTGTTGTTTGTCTGGCACTTGAGAATACGCAGATTTAAGGGCTTCGGCGGCCCTGACCCTCACAGCATTGTCTTGATCAGCGGCAAGTCTGTGTAAGTCGCTCCGAGCCTTTTGTTTATCCGGCACGTGAGAAAACGCAGATTTAAGGGTAGAAGCGGCGCTAGACCTAACAAAAATGTCCGGATCAGAGCTAAGTCTAATTAAGTCGTTCCATACCTGTTGTTTATCCGGCACCTGGGAAAACACAGAACCAAGGGTTTCGGCGACCCTGGACCTCAGACCTTCTTCTTTATAAGAGGTAAGTATGTGTAAGTCTTTCCAGGCCCGTTGTTTATCCGGTACCTGGGAAAATGCAGCGCTAAGAGCTGAAGCAGCTTTAGACCTCACAAAACTGTCCGGATCAGAGCTAAGTCTAATTAAGTCGTTCCAGGCCCGTTGTTTATCCGGCACCTGAGAAAACGAAGAAATAAGGATTGAGGCAGCCTCTGACCTTGCAGGACGGTGTTGATTAGAGGTGAGTTCAATTAAGTCTTTCCAGGCCCGTTGTTTATCCGGCACCTGGGAAAACGAAGAAGCAAGGGCAGGAGCTGCCCTGGGCCTCACATAGCTGTTTCCATCAGAGCTAAGGCTAAGCAGGTCGTTCCAGGCCTGCTGTGTATCCGGCACCCGGGAAAACGCGGAAACCAGGGCTTCGGCGGACCCTGACCTCACAAAGCCGTCCTGATCGGAAGTTAGTCTGTGCAAGTCCTCCCATGCCTTTTGTTTATCCGGCACCTGAGAAAATGCAGGACCAAGGGCAGAGGTGGCTCTATTCCTCACAAAGCTGTTTTGATCGCCCGTAAGTCTGATTAAATCGTCCCATGCCTTTTGTTTATCCGGCACTTCAGAAACCACCGGGCCAAAAGCATAGGCAGCCATGGACCTAATCTCACTATCCTGATCCCCGGTAAGTCGGATTAAATAGTCCCAGGCTTTTTGCTTATCCGGCACCTCGGAAAACGCGGAACCAAGGGCTTCGGCAGCCCTGGACCTCACATAACGGTCCGGGTCACTGGCAAGTATAACCAGGTCGTTCCAGGCCTTTTGTTTATCCGGCGCCTGAAAAAACGCAGAACCAAGGAAATCTGCGGCTCCGGACCTCACAGAACGGTCCTGGTCACCTGTAAGCCTGACTAAGTCGTTCCAGGCCTGTTCTTTATCGGGTAGTAATGAAAAATAAGATTCTAATTGCTTCAACGCCTTGATACGTTCTTCCGGATCTTTGCTAAGACATTGCTTGTGGATCTCCTCTTGATCTATCAACCGCCCAACCCCATAAGTTCCTATGCCGATAATGCTTAAAACGGTTTCTTTTGCTTCTAATCAAGATTCCCGGGATTGAGCATGGGTTAGAGTGAGAGAAATAGTTCGTTCTCTAATACTATGGTTTCTCCGGGTTTGCAGGGTTAAAGTTCGTAAGTCCTAAATAATTTGGAAGTATTTTTAAACATAAAAAAATTTAAGAGTTTTGGAAAAAATCCAGGGAATAACTCTGTGTCCCAGCAAAATTCCATCGGCCTGGCAGCCGACTTAATAAAAAAGTTCGTAATTAGTGAAATTCCGGGAGGCGAAGAAAATGGATAATGCACTCGTAAAACCAATAAAAGAAATTAACACATTTCATGAGTTATTGGAAACCCAAAAAAAAGTATGGGGTCTGGAAGATATTGATGTAGTCCCCACACATTTGTTGAAAGTAGTTTCAGATGAAATGGGTCCCAAAGCAGTCATTCTTGGGTATTTTCTGGATGACAAAATTATTGGTTTCACTCTCACACTTCCAACTTCAAATCCTCGAGAAGTAATTATGCATATGTTAGCCGTGGCAACGGATTTCCAGCGGAAAAACGTCGGATATAGTTTAATGTTAAAATTGAGAGAACTGATGTTATCACAAAACATCGATAAGATATTCTGGACCTTTGACCCTCTGGAAAGTGTCAATGCCAATCTGTACATTAGAAAACTCGGGGGGATAATTACCCGACATTCTGTAGATTATTATGGACCTATCGAATCCAGAATTCATTCCGGTTTTCCAACAGATAGGTTCATAGTTGAGTGGAATATAAGGGATAAACACGTAGAAAACAGGATAAAAGATAGTGGTAAAGGAAATTGCTCAAGTTCACAACTGAATTACCCAGGTGATGACAGCGAGGTACAATTTGTTGAAATACCCCTTAATATCCAGGAGTTAAAGAAAGAAGATATTTCCGGAGCAATTAAAATCAGAATTGAAACAAGAAGCAAATTTGAAGAAATTATCGAAAAATCAAACTATGTAGGCCTGGATTTTATTTACGATAAAATTAACCGGAAAGGAAGTTATATTTTTAAAAAGCCTCTTTCAAAATTATAAAGTCCCCCTGAATTCAATATCTCTTTTTATTTTCTTCCCTTGAACAGGTTTTTTTGCGGACGTCCCTAGCCCTTTGCAACCATATATTTTCTGTCTTCTCTAATAAATAGAATAATTATTGAAATAAATACTAGATTTATTTTATATATGTCGATTTTTAATTATTTAAATTACTGATATAAATTTCATTTTAGTTAATATACTTATATAATTATACCCTCTACCTAGAAGCATAATTTTTCAATATTTTATCATATAGGGGGAAATATAATGATAACTAAAGAACGTATTGCGATTTGTTTTGTAATCTCTTTATTTTTTCTAAGCATGGGAACAGCATCATCAGCCGAGATTACCGTGAACAACAGTACCGGATCGGTAGCCGATTTTACCTCCATCCAGGCTGCCGTGGATGCTGCAAAGGACGGGGACACTATCATTGTGTACAGCGATACCTATACGGAAAATGTAGATGTGAACAAGGAACTGACAATAATCTCGCAGTCAGGAGATCCGGAGGATACGATCGTTCAGGCATTCAAAATAACTGCAAATAACGTGACAATAAATGGCTTTAAATTAGATGGTGGCGATCGGGAAATACGCCTTGATGGCGCTCAGTATAACAACATTAGTAACAATGAATTCTATCAAATATCTCTGATATCTTCCAGCAACAACACGGTGAGAAATAACATTTGCAATGGAGGCATTTATTGCCTCAGACTTTCTGGTTCAGACAACAACCTCTTGAGCAATAACAGTATTTCGGCTATGGAATTCGCCATTTCTATTGATAATTCCAACAACAATATACTGATAGGGAACAGTATTGGTGGGGAACATCCCCTTTGGCTTAGATATTCCTGCAACAACACGATGAGCAATAATTCAATAAGTGGGGCTTGGGAAGGAATCGATTTGTTATATTCAAGCAATACCACAATGAGCAATAATTCTATAAGTGGTGGTGACGCCGGGATCGGGGTGTCACATTCAAACAACACCAAAATGAGCAATAACTATGTCTCCGGTGCTCAGGGAATCATTATTCATTCTTCCAGTTATTGCATAATGAGCAATAATACAGTCAGTGCCCACGGCCTTGATGGTTTCGCTCTGGGTAACTCCAACAACAACATACTGAAAGATAACACTGTAATCGATGATGAGCATTACTCTGTAAGGTCCAGTTTCTATCTGGGGTCATCCAACAACAACATACTGACTGGCAACATAGCAAGACGAGCAACACTCGATGAAGGTTGGGGGAATATCCACCTCAATAATTCAAGCAGCAACCTCATCTACAATAACTATTTCAACAGCACCAACAACGTTTATGATGACGGGAACAACATCTGGAATATCACGAAAACCCCAGGCACAAACATAGTCGGAGGGCCTTTCCTTGGGGGGAACTACTGGTCGGACTATGCCGGTGACGATACCGACGGAGACTGTCTTGGAGACACATTACTTCCGTATAATTCTGCAGGGCAAATAATAGATGGAGGAGATTATCTGCCCCTGGTAGCACCTGATGATGTAAAGTACAACCCGTACGACACAAACCAGGACTGTGAAATAAGTATAGACGAACTTTCGGCTGCAATCGATGATTTCTATAGTGGAGTTCTGGAAATAGAAGACATCTCAGAAATTATTGATTACTACTATCTTGGCGGAGAAGGGTATTGTTAAGTAAAAGCCTGTTGGGAGATAGCATTCTCCCAACAATTTGTTTCAAAATTATGAAATCTCCCTGAATTCAATATCTCTTTTCATTTTCCTGGGAACAGGCTTATTTACGGGCGTCCCCCAGCCCTTCGTAACCTTTTATTTTTGGACTTTTCTATAAATATATTAATTATTTATAAATATATTGAAGATATATTATATATGTCGATTTTTAATTATTTAAATTCCTTATATAAATTTCATTTTAGTTAATATAGTTATATAATTATACCCTCTACCTGAAAGTATTATTTTTCAATATTTTATCATATAGGGGGAAATATAATGATGACTAAAGAACGTATTGCGATTTGTTTTGTAATCTCTTTATTTTTTCTAAGCATGGGAACAGCATCATCAGCCGAGATTACCGTGAACAACAGTACCGGATCGGTAGCCGATTTTACCTCCATCCAGGCTGCCGTGGATGCTGCAAAGGACGGGGACACTATCATTGTGTACAGTGGCACCTATGAAGAGAACGTAGATGTGAACAAGGAACTGACAATAACCTCGCAGTCAGGAAATCCGGATGATACAATTGTTAAGTCTGTTAATTCATACGATTCTGTCCTCCATGTGACTGCAAACAATGTGAATATCAGTGGCTTTACTGTGACCAATGCCAGCTATTATTACGGAATATCCCTGAGTAGAGTTGAAGGATGTGTTATTAACAACAACAATGCATCGGGCAACGGGTACGGCATCCATCTAGTTTCCAGCAACAACAACACACTGAACAACAACACACTGAGCAACAACAAACCATCATACGACTACGGCGAATACGACTACGACGACTATTACGGCGTCGGCCTCAATCTGGATCGCTCTAGCGACAATATGCTGACTGGAAACATTGTATCGGATAACGATTTCGGTATCTATCTGAGGCAGTCCAGCGGCAACATGCTGACTAGAAACATTGCATCGGATAACGAGCGCTGCGGCATCTATCTGCGGGACTCCAACGACAACACGCTGACAGATAATACCGCATCAGACAACGAGCGCGTCGGCATCTATCTTGGTGGTTTCAACAACACGCTGACCAGCAACATTGCATCGGACAACGACTATTACGGTATCTCTCTTAGTGGTTCCAACAACACGTTGACGGATAATATAATGACTTACAATAAGTATAATTTTGGAGGTAGAGGAATAAATGATATTGATACAAGCAACACCGTAGACGGGAAACCGATATACTACCTTGTAAATCTTTCAGACATAACTCTTGATTCTACTTCAAATGCGGGAACTGTCTACTGTATCAATTGCCAGGATATCTTCATAAAAGACCTGAATCTCGAAAATAATGAATATGGCATTTACTTCTATAATACAACCGGGTCAAACATTGATAATAATGAAGTATCGAACAACGAATGCGGCATCTCTCTTAGTGGTTCCAACCACACGCTGACAAATAATAACGCATCGAACAACTTTAACGGTATCTCTCTTAGTGGTTTCAACAACACACTGACCAGCAACATTGCATCGGACAACGACTATTACGGCATCTTTCTTAGTGGTTCTGACAACAAGCTGACCAGCAACATTGCATTGAACAACTTTAATGGCATCTTTCTTAGCGGTTCCGACAACACGTTGACGGATAATAGAATGACTTACAATAAGTATAATTTTGAAGGTGGAGGAATAAATGATATTGATACAAGTAACACCGTAGACGGGAAACTGATATACTACCTTGTAAATATTTCAGACATAACTCTTGATTCTACTTCAAATGCTGGGACTGTCTACTGCATCAACTGCCGGGATATCTCTATAAAAGACCTGAATCTCGAAAATAATGGATATGGCATTTACTTCTATAATACAAGCGGGTCAAAGATTGATAATAATGAAGTATCGAATAACTCTAATGGTATCTATCTGCGGTGGGACTCCAGCGATAACACGCTGACAAATAATATCGCATCGGGAAACGACCATTACGGCATCTCTCTTAGTGGTTTCAACAATGCGCTGACAAATAATATCGCATCGGGAAACGACTATTGCGGCATCAATCTGGAGTCTGCCAGCGACACCACGCTGACAAATAATACCGCATCGGGCAACGACTATTGCGGAATTGACCTGAGTTTCTCCTACAACAACAAGCTCGCAGATAATACCGCATTGGACAACAATCAAGGCATCAAACTTCATTTCTCCCGGAACAACAAACTGACAGATAATACCGCATCGAACAATTCTAATGGTATCTATCTAAGTCGCTCCAACGACAACACGCTGACCAGCAACACTGCATCGAACAATAATGAAACAGGCCTCTATTTGTGGTCCTCCAACGGCAACACGCTGACAAATAATACCGCATCGAACAACAATAGAATGGGCATCGAACTGCGGGACTCCAGCGACAACACGCTGACAGATAATACAGCATCGAACAACTCTGACGGCATCTATCTGTGGGACTCCAGCGACAACAACATGCTGACAGATAATACAGCATCCAACAATGACTGTGGCATCCATCTGCAGGACTCCAGCGACAACATGCTGACCAGCAACATTGCATCGAACAACAATATACTAGGCATCTTACTGATGTACTCCAGCGACAACAACACGCTGACAGATAATGCCGCATCAAACAACAACGATATAGGCATCGAATTGGGGGAATCCAGCGACAACACGCTGACCGGCAACATGGTAAGCCAGAATGAAGAGTTTGGCATTTATCTCATTAGATCAATGGACAACCTCATCTATGACAACTACTTCAACGGTACCAATAACGCTTATGATGACGGGAAGAACATCTGGAATACCACGAAAACCCCAGGTACAAACATTGTCGGAGGTCCTTTCCTTGGAGGGAACTACTGGTCGGATTATACAGGTGCAGATACCAATGGGGATGGCCTTGGGGACACTTTACTTCCGTATAATTCCGAAGGACAAATAGCCAGCGGAGGAGATTATCTACCCCTGGTAAAACCAGCCGAGCCCCCTGCTCCAGCAGCAGAAATAACTGTGAACAACGGTGCCGGGTAGGGAGCAGATTATACCTCCATCCAGGATGCCGTGGATGCTGCAAAGGATGGGGACACTATCATTGTTTACAGCGGCACCTATACGGAAAATATAGATGTAAACAAGGAACTGACAATAATCTCACAGTCAGGAAATCCGGAAGATACAATTGTTAAGGCGGCCTTTTCAGATGATCACGTCTTCAATGTGATTGAAAAAAATGTGACAATAAGTGGCTTTACTGTGACCGGTGCCACCAAAAATAGACATGCTGGAATATGTCTCAATGGAGTTGAGGGGTCCATTATTACTAACAATATTGTATCGGATAATGATTTCGGCATCTGTCTGCACTCCAACAACAACATGCTGACTGGCAACACTGTATCGGATAATGCTTTCGGCATCTATGTGGGGTCTTCCAACAACAACACGCTGACAGACAATACCGCATCGAATAACTATAACGGCATCTTTGTGTGGTACTCCAGCGACAACATGCTAACAGATAATACCGCATCGAATTACAACTACGGCATCAGTCTGGAGTACTCCAGCGACAACACGCTGACAGATAACACCGCATCGAACAACGAGTACGGAATCTATCTGGGATCCTCCAGCGACAACACGCTGACCAGCAACTTGGTAGGCCAGAATGAAGAGTTTGGCATTTATCTCAATAGATCAATGGATAACCTCATCTACGACAACTACTTCAACAACACGAACAACGTTTATGATGATGGAAACAACATCTGGAATATCACTAAGACCCCGGGCACAAACATCATAGGAGGACCTTTCCTCGGCGGGAGCTACTGGTCGGATTATGAAGGAATTGATACCGACGGAGACGGTCTTGGAGATACTTTGCTTCCGTATAATTCTGCAGGGCAAATAGCCAACGGAGGAGATTATCTGCCCCTGGTAACACCTGATGATGTAGAGTACAATCCGTACGACACAAACCAGGACTGTGAAATAAGTATAGACGAACTTTCGGCTGCAATCGATGATTTCTATAGTGGAGTTCTGGAAATAGAAGACATCTCAGAAATTATTGATTACTACTATCTTGGCGGAGAAGGGTATTGTTAAGTAAAAGCCTGTTGGGAGATAGCATTCTCCCAACAGTTTGTTTCAAAATTATAAAATCTCCCTGAATTCAATATCTCTTTTTATTTTCTTCCCTGAAACAGGCTTTTTTGGAGACGTCCCTGGCCCTTTGCAACCATATATTTCCTGTCGTCTCTAATAAATAGAATAATTATTAAAATAAATATTAAATTTATTTTATATATATTCATTTTCATGCATGTAAATTACTGATATAAATTTCATTTTAGTTAATATAGTTATATAATTATACCCTCTATCTGAAAGCATTATTTTTCAATATTTTATCATATAGGGGGAAATATAATTATGACTAAAGAACGTATTGCGATTTGTTTTGTAATCTCTTTATTTTTTCTAAGCATGGGAACAGCATCATCAGCCGAGATTACCGTGAACAACAGTACCGGATCGGTAGCCGATTTTACCTCCATCCAGGCTGCCGTGGATGCTGCAAAGGACGGGGACACTATCATTGTGTACAGCGGCATCTACATTGAAAATATAGATGTAAACAAGGAACTGACAATAATCTCGCAGTCAGGAAATCCGGAGGATACGGTTGTTCAGCCCCTAGATAAATATACCTATGGTTTCAATGTAACTGCGAATAATGTGACAATAAGTGGTTTCAGGTTAGTCGGGTATGATGAAAATGGGATACATCTCTATGGAGTTCAGCATAACAACATTAGTAACAATGAATTATCTGGATGCAAAATCGATTTGATTTCTTCCGAAAACAACACGGTGAGCAATAACAGTGTATCAACGAGCATGGTGGCCCACCTGTATAATTCAAACAACAACCTTTTAATCAATAACATATTCTCCGGCTTTGAGACTGGATTCAGTATGAGTGATTCCGACAACAACATACTGAAAGGGAACAGTATAGCTGGATGTGATCAGGGCTTAATAATTATCGGTTCCAGCAATAACACTTTTGACAACAATTCGATACACGGGTATTGGGAAGGAATCTATTTTTATCCTCCCAGCAACAATAACACGTTGGTCAATAACTATATAAGCGCCTATGAAGGCTCAATAGCTATTTACTCTTCATACAACAACCTCATCTATAACAACTATTTTGATACCTCAGCCATCTTCAACCCTGGTGATGATGGAAACAACAGCTGGAATATCACTAAGACCCCAGGCACTGGAAACAACAGCTGGAATATCACTAAGACCCCAGGCACAAACATTGTCGGTGGGCCTTTCCTCGGAGGGAACTACTGGTCGAATTATGCCGGTACTGATACCGACGGAGATGGCCTGGGAGATACCCTGCTTTCGTATTGGGTAGATTATCTGCCCCTGGTAAAACCAGCCGAGCCCCCTGCACCTGCAGCAGAATATATCACAGTGAACAATGGTGCCGGGGAGGGAGCAGATTTTACTTCAATTCAGGCTGCCGTGGATGCTGCAAAGAACGGGGACACAATCATTGTGTACAGCGGCATCTACATTGAAAATGTAGATGTGAACAAGGAACTGACAATAATCTCGCAGTCAGGAAATCCGGAGGATACGGTCGTTCAGGCAGCCAGTAGCTCAGACCACGTTTTTCATGTTACGGCAGACGGAGTAAAAATTAGCGGGTTTAACATAACGGGAGCCAGGGACACCTATTACGCCGGAATTTGCCTTGGAGGAGTTGGATATTGCCTTATTGAAAATAACACCGCATCGGAAAACTTTTACGGCATCTGTCTGGAATCTTCGAGTAGCAACACGCTTGAAAATACCACAGTATCGCACAGCAACACGCTTGAAAATAACACAGCAAACTCGAACAACGGCCATGGCATCTATCTGTATTATTCCGGAGGCAACGTGCTGAACAATAACACAGCAAACTTGAACAGCGAATCAGGCATCTATCTGGAAGCTTCGAGCAGCAACACGCTGAGCAATAACACAGCATCAAATAACACCGAAAACGGAATCACTCTGGTCTATGGTGGGGTGTGGGAAGAATTTGGTGACGTTCTAGGTTCCACCGGTAACATATTAATCAATAACGAAGCAAATTCGAACAGCGAATCAGGCATCTATCTGTATTCCGACGGCAACACGCTGAACAATAACACAGTATCGAACAACTACTACGGAATGCGTCTGACTAACTTTGAGGATTATTTCGATTCGTATACCGGCGACAACACGCTGTACAATAATACGGTATCGAACAACTACTACGGCATGCGTCTGGAGGATTTCAGCAACAATTTCATTTACAACAACTACTTCAACAACACAAACAACACATATTTTGAAGGCACAAACACCGGTAACATCTGGAACACTACCAAAACCCCGGGCACAAACATTGTCGGAGGGCCTTTCCTTGGGGGGAACTACTGGTCGGATTATGCCGGAGACGATACCGACGGAGACGGTCTTGGAGATACTTTGCTTCCGTATAATTCCGAAGGGCAAATAGCTAACGGTGGAGATTATCTGCCCCTGGTAGCACCTGATGATGTAAAGTACAACCCGTACGACACAAACCAGGACTGTGAAATAAGTATAGACGAACTTTCGGCTGCAATCGATGATTTCTATAGTGGAGTTCTGGAAATAGAAGACATCTCAGAAATTATTGATTACTACTATCTTGGCGGAGAAGGGTATTGTTAAGTAAAAGCCTGTTGGGAGATAGCATTCTCCCAACAGTTTGTTTCAAAATTATAAAGTCCCCCTGAATTCAATATCTCTTATTATTTTCTTCCCTGGAACAGG
The DNA here is from genome assembly GCA_965601435.1 of uncultured Methanosarcina sp. Lineage (GTDB taxonomy): Archaea > Halobacteriota > Methanosarcinia > Methanosarcinales > Methanosarcinaceae > MTP4. The sequence goes on along the minus strand of CBFCWE010000010.1, from coordinate 54,017 downwards.
CTTTTTTGGAGACGTCCCTAGCCCTTTGCAACCATATATTTCCTGCTGTATCTAATGAATAGAATAATTATTAAAATATATATTAAATTTATTTTATATATATTTAAGTTCATGCATGTAAATTCCTGATATAAATTTCATTTTAGTTGATATAGTTATATAATTATACCCTCTACCTGAAAGCATTATTTTTCAATATTTTATCATATGGGGGAAAATATAATTATGACTAAAGAACGTATTGCGATTTGTTTTGTAATCTCTTTATTTTTTCTAAGCATGGGAACAGCATCATCAGCCGAGATTACCGTGAACAACAGTACCGGATAGGTAGCCGATTTCACATCCATTCAGGCTGCTGTGGATGCTGCAAGTGACGGGGACACCATCATTGTGTACAGCGGCATCTATACAGAAAATATAGACGTGAACAAGGAACTGACAATACTCTCACAATCAGGAAATCCGGATGATACGATCGTTCAGGCACTCGACGAGAATGATTACATATTCGATGTAACTGTAAATAATGTGACAATCAGTGGCTTTAAGGTAGATAGTTTTAGTTTATTTTTAACAGGAATAATAGGAATATATCTCGACGGAGTCCAGCATAACAACATTAATAACAATGATGTATCTGGAGAAGAACATGCAATCAGTCTGAATTTATCCAGCAACAACACGCTGAGCAATAACAGTGGAAGTATCACTCTGCGTTATTCCGATAACAACCTGTTGAACAATAACAGTCCAACCGGAACCATTAACGCTGTCATTCTGGATAATTCTGATAACAACCTGTTGAGCGATAACAGTGTCACCAGCGATGAGGTTGGTATCGGTATGGATAATTCCAATAACAACATACTGACAGGGAACAGTATAGATGCAAGTGAGCATGGCATCTGGCTTCGCTCTTCAAATAACAATACGGTGAGCAATAATACAGCAGGTCCCTCCATGGATTCAACCATCATTTTGGATCATTCCGACAATAACATACTGACAGGGAACAATCTAGATGGATCTGAGATTTGTTTAGAGCTTGATTGTTCCAACAACAACACGCTAAGCAATAATACAGTAGTTTGCCTCATGGGTCCAACCATCCAATTGCGTTCTTCCAGCAACAACACGATGAGCAATAATTCAATAAGTGCGTTCGTCGGAATCAGTTTGTATTCTTCCAGCAACAACAACACGGTTAGCAATAACTATGTAAAATCCCCTGACTGCTCAATCATTATTTTATCATCCAGCAACAACACGGTAAGCAATAATACAGTAGTTTGCTCCATGGGTCCAGCCATCGAATTGTACTCTTCCAGCAACAACACGATGAGCAATAATTCAATGAGTGGGTGTGAAGGAGTCAAATTGTTTTATTCCAGCAACAACAACACGGTTAGCAATAACTATATAAATTCCTCTGAAGGCTCAATCCTTATTTTATCTTCCAGCTACAACGTGATCTATAACAACTATTTCAATAGCCAAATTTCCCTTCAGAACAACGCCTATGACGACGGGAACAACATCTGGAATATCACGAAAACCCAGGGCACAAACATTGTCGGAGGGCCTTTCCTTGGGGGGAACTACTGGTCGGATTATGCCGGAGACGATACCGACGGAGACGGTCTTGGAGATACTTTGCTTCCGTATAATTCCGAAGGGCAAATAGCTAACGGTGGAGATTATCTGCCCCTGGTAGCACCTGATGATGTAAAGTACAACCCGTACGACACAAACCAGGACTGTGAAATAAGTATAGACGAACTTTCGGCTGCAATCGATGATTTCTATAGTGGAGTTCTGGAAATAGAAGACATCTCAGAAATTATTGATTACTACTATCTTGGCGGAGAAGGGTATTGTTAAGTAAAAGCCTGTTGGGAGATAGCATTCTCCCAACAAAAGGTTAACATTCCTGGCATGCCAGGTATTCTGGCAACATTTGACATTGATCCTGATGCACTGGACCTGACGATCAAAACTGCTTTGCGAATACCAGTCCCTTCTCTGCCAGCTCATAATCCAGGGCTCCGGGGTTCCTGAAGTCTGTGAACTCTTCTCTTCCGAACTGGCTGATTTCATATTCCGTAGCCAGCCTGTCCTTTATTTTATATTCTCCTATGTACTTCCTGCCCTTCAGGAACTGGATAATTAGAACCCTGTAGCTGTGTCCCACCGCCCTCGGGGCCAGTCCGAAAACATTTGTGGTCCTGTCTTCCCCTTCCCCGGTATAACAGCTAAACCATATATTTTGTCATTCCCTCTCTTTTTAAAATTAAATTTGTTTGATAAAAATATATACACCGGAGATACATATAAGCAAGCAGAGAAAGCAGCTAAGGGACAAGTAAATCAGGGACAAGTAAATCAGAGACAAGTAAATCAGGGGAACCGAATTTGGGAAAACATTGGTGGGGGAAACATGAGTTTGGAATATCTCAAAGGCCTTATTACCGGAACTTTCCGGGAATGGGTGGACGATAATGGAAAAACATACAGTGCCGCACTGGCATACTACTTTGTTTTGAGCCTGCCTGCCCTCCTTTTATTATCGGTGTCCGTAGGGAGCATCTTCTTGAAGTCAAAGGAAATCCAGGAACTCATATTCAACTCTCTTGAAGGAATTGTCGATGATAGGGTCATCGGGCTGGTAAACCTGCTTTTCGAACAGATTCCTGAAGTCGAATCCCTTTCAATAACCGCACTTGTCAGTTTTGTGTTCCTGTTCTGGAGCGCTAGCAACGTATTCCGGCATTTGAAGAATTTTCTTGAGCAAATGTGGGATGTCCAGTCCGATGAAAACGGTACGATTAAGGGCTTTATAAGAAACGCAGTCCTTTCATTTATCGTGGTCATACTTTTTGGGGGGTTGCTGGTAATCAGTATCCTCGTTGAAAGTGTCTTATTCAGGAGTTCGACATTTTTGCAGGACTTCCTGCCCTGTTCCCTGGGCCTTGTCCAGTATACGAGTTCAATAGCAAGTTTTCTTATCCTTGTCCTGTTTTTCATGTTCATATACAGGGTATTGCCGGATACAAAACTTGATTTCAAATCCACTTTCGTAGGGGCACTCGTAACCGTAATTCTCATAACCATAGGCAAATATGCCATCGGAATTTATCTCTTATACAGCGGAATTAATTCCCTCTACGGGGTAATCGGGTCAATAATAGGTTTATTCCTCTGGCTGTATTACACTTCAATTATGATCACCATAGGTGCGGAGTTCACAAAAGTCTACTCTGAGTCTTGAAAACCTGGAAGGGTCCATCACACATAGGGGCGTTCCCCTCCCAGGAATTGAACGACAAAAAAGACAGGATCAAACTCTGTTTGGGATTCACTGCTGAGCAGTTTCCAGTGCCTGACCCGCGGGTCCGTACTACTGCCAGCCTGGTCGATTTCGCTTGAAGGAAAAGCACCGGCATATCTGTCAAGGATTAGCCGGGCACGTTTGATTAATATTTCCACACCGGTTTCGTAGACCCTGCGTCCGCATGATAGCTGTTCTCCCGCAGGCCTGAGGTCAACGGCTCCGAGGACGGCAAAATCCCGGAAACGCTCCTTATTGGCAAGTTCAGCAAGGTCCGAAGCCCGGGAAACTCCTTTTTTCAAATACATCACGTAAGGCCCTGTGCAGAGCTTTCCTACTGGGGATATGACAGGGATCACGGCTGTGATTTCGGCAAAAAGCTGCGGATGGGTTTGCAGGTATTCCCAGAGCTCCTTTGCCAGGTCCTCCGGGCTATACGCGCTTACTTGCTGGAGAGTCGGCTCCCCGAAGCGCTCCTTCAGCTGCCGGTAGAGGAGGTCAGCAAGGACTATTTCCTTCTGGGTCCGGGTAGACCCGAGAGCCGGGTAGACAGGGGGAGCCCGAATGCCGGTCTCTCGCTCCATTTCGGCAAACCTTTTCAGGACCAGGTCCCGTTCAAGCTGGCCCCGGGCAGTGGGTTCTATCACCTTTCCCGAGCCCAGGGGGACCTGGTTGTAACCGGTGCTTTTTCCCATCAGTTCGTCCATCAAAATCCTGGCGATAAACACGTCCGTGTTAAAACCCATCTGAAAAGCATGGGAAAGGCAGGCAAACTGGAGCGGGGAATATTCTCCCGATTCTCCGCACTTTATTTTAGCCCCGGAGAGAAAGGCCCCTTTGACCCTCCGTTCTTCCCATAAAATCGGCTCGTCGGACAGAGCTGTGAGATCAAATTCAAGGGGTTCATACAGCGGAACTCTCAGGCAGCTTTTACGGACAGGTTCTTCAACCCCTTCGGAAAGCCCTTCAGGCAGGGAAAAGTACCTGACAGGCCCGGAATCGAGGTAGTCGTAGCCCAGCAAACTCCCCGGGGTGAGCAGGACCCAGCGGGTAAAGGAATCGCTGTCCTGCTGGATCCTGTCCACAATTCCCAGGATGCCATAGGCTGCCAGGATCTTGTTCACGAGATTGGAATCCATCTGCTGCGAACTCTGGTGGGTCCAGACCATATTGGTGCCCATGCCTCCGAGTGCAGTTGTCCCTATGAGGGCTACCGTTTCGATGCCAAAATCGTCAGCTGCCTCTTTCAGGGTAATCAGGACCCAGGCAAGTACGGTGTTTTGAATTTCCTTCATATGGTAAGAAGCCACGGAAGCCAGGTTGACCCCGAGGACCAGGGTTTCCGGGCGCTTTTCCGCCAGGTAGGAATACAGGGCTGACGCTTTCCTGAAACTCTCGTCATCCACGGTGGAAGGTCCCAGATCCTCCGGGACAATGTCAAGCTGTTCAGCCTCGATCCGGATCCGATTCGGCCCGCATTCCAGAGATAAGTTCAAAGGCTCGACCTGCTCCACCCTGACATCTTCTTCCCGGGCCAGGAAGTCCTTAACCTTCCATAATTGCCTGACCAGACTGGCTTCGCTGCGCGTTGTGATATGAATCGTCTCAAGCTCAGGGTGGCATGCCATATTGAAGTGAGAATCCGGGCAGGTATTCATCTGCTCCCTCTTTCCGCAGACCCAGCCCTGCAAAAGTTCCCTCAGTACGGCGCCGCCGACCAGTCCTCCTCCTATAATCGCCACAGTGTTTCTACTGTTAGATATATTAATGCTCAACACTCCCTCGGTCACTAATATATTTCCAGGCTCCGGAATCCCCAATGAACCTATAATTTTCCCCGGCGTTATGTTGAACTTATGAATACATATTTCTTTGGTTCCTTCTTTGGTTCCTTCTTTGGTTCCGGAATTTTTCGTGGAGAGCCATCAGATAATCCGGTCCCAAAAAGGACTGTAAAACATATAATCAAATATATCTCACAGATTGCATTCTAATATAATTTCAGTTTAATATAATAAAACACATACCAGAGCCAATATGAATACATATGTTTTTATATAATTCACCATATATTAGATAATAGGGACATCTGAGAAGAATATCTTCCCAACTAACCTCCATTTTTATCCCCTTTTCCCCAAAATACTCTTTTACCAACTCAGATGCCCCATTCCCATTAACAATTATTTAGCAAATTAAGCATAATGATCGAAAAGCGGTTTACAGGGTCAGAGAATTGTTCCTGGTCAGGGTGGAGTACACCTCCGGAGTATTCAATTTTTCTCCGTAGTGTTCAATTCCCTTCATGATTCATCTGAGTTATATCACCTTTTGGGGTGCCATCATCCCATGTACTTGGTCATGGGTGTTAAAATAGGCTCTTTTCCACAGAAATGGTTGTAGAATTCAAGGTCCGGGTGCTGGGATTCGAAAAGTCAGGCGCATATATTTCCCCACGTATAATCAGGTTGTGTCAGCCAGTATTTCCTGCTGCAGCCGATAAATCGATTAGCCCTCCAGCTTGATCAGAGGCAAAGTCTGATGCGGAAATCTATTAGAAAAAGAAGAGTTAGAAAGATAAATTTAGAAACCCAGTTACAAAAAAATTTATAGTACTTCCGTAAAAAGCTACAAAGTAGCAATATATCCACGTATTTATATATTATTAACCTATTGTTAAAGGTAGAGGGCATCTGAGAACGCTTTTCTCACCAATAGCACAACCAACTTTTTTAACCCCCCACTCCCACCCAACAATTCCAATCTCAGATGCCCTAATCCCCCTATAAGCTTTTTTTCTCAGCAATTCAAAGTAGAACCTTCTCATCTCCTTAGAAACGGCTCTTTATCCGGGCCATCATTTCCTTATTAAGCTTACCTTTTCATAATCCGAAGTGGCTTTTTGCAGGGACATCTTTTCAGAATGTCACACAAATTTTGAACTCGACATCTAATTTTATGAATTTGGGAGATGCTTTTTAACTTTTAGGCGAGAAGTTTCCTTCCTCAAGAGCTGCACAGGCTGGCAGGAAGGGAGGGGAAGTTCACCTAAGTTTAATTACCAATAAGGTGGAATATTACTAACACAAAAATTTAGATAAATAATGGAATGGAGATGGTCAAATGTCAGGAGACCCGATGGAAGTAATAAAAGCTGCAGACCCCAAATTTTTCGACCTTCTTGAAGCGACCCGCGGATCAGCATTTGCTGAAGGCGGCATACCCCTGAAGTACAAGCTTCTCATGGCAATGACCCTGGATGCTGCTAATGGGGCAGTTGACGGAGTAAAAGTCCTCGCGATGCAGGCCATGCAGGAAGGAGCAACGAAAGAAGAGGTCATGGAAGCAGTAAAGATTGCCCAGTACATTTTCGGGGTTGGAAGCGTCTACACGGCTGCAAATGCTCTAGAGGATATTTTGTAATTCCGACTGTGCTAAAGAAGATGGACAGCTATTGCTCAACAACTTGCGGATGATGCTAAAAAAAGTCGCAGGTGCTGTTCAACAACATTGCAATTGTTGCTAACGAACCCTGAACAATAGCTGTATCTTTCAATAGCTGTATCTTTCAATAGCTGTGTCGTTCAAAAAAAACATATCTCAATTAATTCAAAAAAGGTCAGGTTATGCATGCTTTTCCCATTTTTACCGAACGCATGGAATTGATTCCTGCAACCGTAAAGCTGTATCTGCTGGACCTGCACGACCGGGCAGGACTTGCAACTGCTTTAAGAGCTGATGTTCCCGGGGAATGGCCGCCGGAACAAATAACCAGCGAAGTGATTGAGAAGTTCCTTAAGCTAATGCGAGCAGGAGACCGGAAAGTCTGGAACTTTTACTGGCTTATTCGGCCGGAAGACTGCGACCCTCATGTCCTTATTGGAAGCGGAGGTTTTCTCGCCAGTGCCAACGGAGCCCTTGAACTCGGGTATTCGGTCCTTCCGACATACCAGCAGCAGGGCTATGCCACCGAAGCAGTTCGTTCGATGGTGGAATGGGCATTTTCGGCCCTTCGGATAGACCACATCATAGCATATACCTATCCTTGCCTTATTTCCTCGATCCGCGTCCTGGAGAAAAACGGATTCACATTTACGGGAAACGGGCCTGAAGAAGGTACTATCACCTACGAATTGCGTAATACACGAATTGCATAATACGCCTGAAAATTAAAATTCAGGTCATTTGAATCTTTTTTGTAAATTTATCGGCTTTACAAATTTATCTGATATGTATTGCCTGAAATGTCACTTTGATTATCGCCAGGCTTGTCGCTCAGATCATCAATAGGGGTATCAGTAACCATTTAAATTTGCCAAATATTTTATTTAGTACCTATTATATAATATGCGGAATATACTACGTTAGAAAGAAAACCCATGGGGAATACGGGTTTTTAATTCAATTTTTATTGACAGGTTCCTGCCCGATAGGAATTATGAAAACGGGTCTGTCGGCAGGGATTAAATTGGGGGGTAATAAGCTTGCCAGATAAGAAGAAGTGCTGTAAACTGTTTGCAGGTGCACTTTTCGGTGCCGCGGTCATATATGCTGTTGCAAGAAATACACGAAAAAATTTGGGTAAGATTGAAGTTGAGTAATTAATGGGTAAAATGGGGATATTGAATTGACGAAAAAAGAGATAGCCAGCGGTTTGCTGGTGGGTGTAGTTGCAGGAGTTGCGGCGGGCACTGCTGCCGGAATTGCAGTGGGTACAGTTGCCGGAGTCGCCATGAAATGTGCTTATAACAGATGTGGAGAACTCGATTTAAAATCAAAGTGGTGTAAGGTAACATGAAATAAGGAGGTATGGAATTGACGAAGAAAGAAATAGCAGGTGGTCTGGCAGGTGGCCTGGCAGGTGGAGTGCTGGTAGGCGCAGTTGCCGGAATAGCGGCAGGTGTAGCTGCCGGATTAACGATGAAATATGCCTATGACAAATATGTTCATGAGGAACAGAAGGAATACATACACGAAAAAATCAAAACAATTCCCCAGAAGTTAAAACGTGCCCCAGGGCCTGCTAAAGTGAAGTTAGTTTATCCGGACAGGCAAACCTTTGCACACAGCATGGAATCCCCGATCTGGGTAGAATTCGACAAGGATGTGGACAGTTCAACAATTACGGAGGACACGGTAATCGTCACAAGTTCGGAATCCGAAAAGCCTGTCAGTGGTTTCCTTGATGCCGGCAACAGAACGCTTATGTTCCGCCCGAACAAACCGTATCCTGTGAGCGATACCGGAGCCAAAATCACCATCGCCCTTATAGGAACCGATGTAGGGGAAGGTGCCATTATGGATACTGAAGGAAATCCCCTGGACGGGGACAAAGATGGAAAAGCCGGTGGGGATTTCGAATACACTTTCAACATTGTGAAATGAAATATTTCAGTATCTGGAAAAACCTTCATTCATTACTTTCCTTTTTTTATCCCTCTTTTATTTCCCTGTCCGTTATAATCGCTCCCTGAACCGAGGTTCTTTTGGGATTTCACATTATTAAGGATTTCACATTATTAAGGATTTCACATTATTAAGGATTTCACTTTTCATCTGGAATTTCAGGACCTATTACGGGTTTTTTCCTATGGAAAATGCCTTTTCAAGAGCTTTTCCAACCCCGTAATAAGTCCTGTCCCCGGTCCCGTATACCAGGGGCCTGACTTTCTCGATCTCCGGGAGCCCCTTTTCATCCAGCACAGCCTCTTCCGCTTTGATGTCCAGGATTTCTCCCACGAATATGGTGTGGAGCCCGATCTCAAAACTATGAAGGAGTTTACACTCAAGGACAAGAGGAAATTCCTCTATGTAAGGAGCGGATACGAGCCCGCTTTTTACAGGGGTTAGGCCTGTTGCCTCGAACTTGTTTTCATCCCTGCCGCTTACAATCCCGAAGTAATCGGTTTCCTTTACGTAGTCCTCAGAGGGTATGTTTACCGTAAAAGCTCCATTTTCCAGAATACAGGCGTAGCTGTAAGTGGCTTTCCTCAGGGATACGCTGACGCAGGGAGGGTTTGAACAGCAGATCCCTGCCCAGGCGGCTGTCATGGCATTGGGCTTTCCATTCCTGTCGTATGTCCCGATTACCCAGGCAGGAGCCGGGCATGCCAGGGTTTTTGCTCCGATTGATTTTTTCATAGTTCAGACCTTCTTTTCGAAATACATAACCTTGCAATCTTTTTCCGATGTGTTTTCTTGATGTTCATTTTTTTCTATGTCTTATTTTGGAGATTCTTTTTTTCGATGTAATTATACATTAGTACCGAGAAAATATAGGTTCTTCGTCAAAACAGGATCCTTTGTAAAAAAGTACCTTAAGGCTTCAGGAGAAGGTTTAATTTAGCACATATTTTTATGCAGTTGCCATTATATAATATGCGAGATATACGATAAATATGGGGAGCATTACATTAAATTAAACATTAAATCAAAATAACAGTTTATTCTTTCCTGCTGCTGATTCAAAGCTCTGCTTGCCGGAAAGAGTAAGAAATGTATAAAGAGAGGGGGAATAAAGTGATGGATTTTAATAAATTATACAAGATAATGCTGGGTGCACTTGCTGGTGTTGCACTCATATATGTATTTGCATATGTTTTTGGGGACGACTCACAAGGAGACTGGGGCAGGATCGAGGTTGAGTAAGCCGGATAAAATCAAAGTGGAGTAAAAAGGTAAAAAAATGTAGCTGTAAAATCAAAGCTGTGTAGCAGTAAAATTAACCTGAGAAAGTGGAGTGAATTCAAAGTACGTCGAAAGTAAGTCCAGTGATATTATCAGGGAGTGTTTAATTGACGAAAAAAAATATAGCAGGTGGTCTGCTGGCGGGGGGAGTTGCCGGAACGGCGGCAGGTGCTGCTGCCGGAATTGCAGCAGGTGCAGTTGCCGGAGTTGCTATAAAATATACCTATGACAGGCATATTCACGACATGCACTTACACAAAAAACTTAAGTCCATTTCCCTGCCGTTCAAAAAACCTGCTTCCATGGTGAAGACCGTCTATCCTAAACGCCCGACCAGCGTATGTTTTTCCGTATGTATTTAGAAGTAACTCGGGGGATCGGGGTAAGCCCGGACTCGGATCGTGACTGAGTACGCGGAGAAAAACCAGAGTTGGGCTGGTTTGGTAAGTTCAGGTAGAGCGACAGGTCCTGAATGAAAATACTTACAACTTTATTTTTTTACTTTCCCCGGTTTTTATTTTGCTCTGCAACTTTTCTAATTCTCTTTCTCCATACCCTCCCCCTCCTGGAGTCTCGATCACAAAAACGTCCCCTTTCTGCACTTCAAACCCTGCCTGGCCTTCAAGCTCGAGAACCTTGCCGTTCCTGCGCATGATCCTGTTCTTTCCGCATTTTCCAGGCTCGCCTCCTTTCAGGCCGAAGGGCGGGAGTTTCCTGTGGCTTGAGAGAATGGCAGCGTTCATGTCCTTCAGGAAGCTGATTTTCCGGACAGTCCCGTTTCCACCTTTAAACCTGCCTTCTCCGCCGCTACCCCTGCGGATGGAAAATTCCTCTACACGTACCGGGAAACGTGTTTCCAGGACTTCAGGATCGGTTATCCGGGAGTTGGTCATGTGGGTGTGGACCGCGTCCGTGCCCGGGAAATCCGGGCCTGCGCCTGAGCCTCCACAGATGGTCTCGTAGTACTGGTAGTCGGCATTTCCGAAAGTGAAATTGTTCATGGTACCCTGGGAGGCTGCCATGGTCCCGAGGGCTCCGAAGAGGGCGTCCACGATATACTGGGATGTCTCAACATTGCCCGCAACGACCGCAGCCGGAGGCTCCGGGTTGAGCATTGAGCCGTTAGGGATGATGATTTCAAGGGGCTTCAGGCAGCCCGCATTCAGCGGGATATCGCTTTTCACCAGGGTCCTGAAAGTGTAGAGAACCGCTGCCTTGCAGACCGAAGCCGGAGCATTGAAATTGTTAGAGAGTTGGGGGGAAGTGCCCGTAAAATCAATGCAGGCACTCCTTTTCTCCCGGTTGATGGTGATCTTTACCCTGATCGCGCTTCCGTCGTCAAGGGTGTTCGTAAACACCCCGTCGTCAAGCACATCTATGACCCTCCGGACTGACTCTTCCGCATTTCTTTGCACGTGACCCATATAGGCTTCCACGGTCTCAAGGGAAAACTGTTCAACCATTTTCTGCAGTTCCTGCAGCCCCTTTTCATTTGCAGCCACCTGGGCGCGGAGGTCTGCCACGTTCTGGTCCGGGTTTCTGGCGGGGTGTTTTCCCGAGCTCAGCCAGGCCCGCAGCCTGTCTTCATGGAAATGCCCCTTTCCAACTATCTTGAGCCCCTCGCTCAGGACCCCTTCGTCCTCGATGCTCCTGCTCCCCGGAGGCATCGAACCCGGGGTGATCCCACCCACATCGGCGTGGTGGCCTCTGGAAGCCGTGTAGAAAAGGATCTCTTCTGCCTGGTTTTCATCCGTCTCAGTATTTTCAGAATTATCAGTATTTCCAGAACTATCAAGATTTTCAGAATTATCAGGATTTCCGGAACCGGAAAACATCGGGGTTACAACCGTTATGTCAGGAAGGTGCGTGCCCCCGTGATAAGGGGAGTTTATCAGGTACACGTCCCCAGGGCTCATTTCCCCGAGCTTCGAGCTTATAAGTGCCTTTACGGACTCTCCCATGGAACCCAGGTGAACGGGGATATGGGGGGCGTTTGCGATCAGGTTTCCTTCCCTGTCAAAAATCGCGCATGAAAAGTCCAGGCGCTCCTTGATGTTTACTGAATGGGCGGTGTTTTGCAGGGTATAGCCCATCTGCTCGGCAACGGACATGAACCTGTTATTGAAGATTTCGAGCATCACGGGATCGGCTTCGGTCCCGATGGATGTCCGGGCCGGAAGCGGTACTCTACGGCTGAGGAGGAGGTGGTCGTGCTCCGTAACCTCTGCCTGCCAGCCGGGCTCGATGATTATGGTCGTCGTTTTCTCGGTAAGGATGGCAGGGCCGTTAATACAGGCTCCGGGCTTCAGGGCCTCCCTCGCAAACACCTGCGTCTCATGGTACTCCCCATAGCTGTACATCCTAACAGTGTCAATAGGCGTGGGTTCTGCAATGTCATCAATTTTGATTACGGGGTCCGAAACCCGCTCAGTAACCCCTATAACCTCCACGGAAACAGCTTCGACAACCAGGGCTTTGTCTTCCATTATGAACCCGAAGCGCTTTTTGTGGGCTTCCTCGAAGCTTTTGACAAGTTCCCGCAGGTCAGTGAAGTCCACAATCAGCTGCGTATCCGAACCCTCATAGCGCATATGCACCTTGTGCAACACGGCAATTCCCTGCTCCGGGACCCCTTGCTCCAGCATTTCCACCCGGCCTTCCTGCTCCAGCCCGAAAAATACGGACTCAAGCCGCCTCGTAAGCTCGGCGGAAAGCCCGGCTCCAACGTAATGTTCCTTTATAAGCCTCTGGTCAGCCAGCCCCATGCCGTATGCCGAAAGGACCCCTGCAAACGGGTGAATGAAAATACGCTTCATCCCCAGGGAATCCGCTATCCTGCAGACGTGCTGGGCTCCTGCCCCTCCGAAGCAGCAGAGGGTGTATTCCTTTACGTTGTACCCCCGCTGGACCGAGATTTTCTTGATGGCATTTGCCATATTCTCCACAGCTACGGAAAGGAAACCTTCGGCGACCTCTTCTACTGATGATGGTGATAATGAAGAAGATGAAGTACTCCCAACTGAGCCAGCTGAAACCTGTTCAGCGAGTTCGCCAAACTTCCTGCGCACAACTTCCGTATCAAGTGGCTGGTTTGCCTCCGGCCCGAAAAGGTTAGGGAAAAACTGCGGCTGCAATTTCCCGAGCATAAGGTTGCAGTCCGTAACCGTAAGAGGCCCACCTTTCCTGTAGCATGCAGGCCCGGGGTCAGCTCCAGCCGAATCCGGCCCGACCCTGAAGCGCCCTGCCTCGAAATGCAGGACCGACCCGCCTCCGGCAGCAACCGTATGGATCCGCATCATCGGGGAACGCAGCCTGACACCTGCAACCTCGGTCTCGAAACTGCGTTCGTACTCCCCGTCGTAATGAGCCACATCCGTGGACGTGCCCCCCATGTCAAAAGTGATGATCTTCTCTGCCCCTGCCATGGCAGAAGTAGCAACAGCCCCCACAATTCCTCCGGCAGGGCCCGAAAGGATGCTGTCCTTGCCCTGGAAAAATCTGGCGTCCGTAAGCCCCCCGTTGGACTGCATGAACATGAGCCTGGTTTTTCTCCTACCTTCCCTTTCATTTTCCTGCTCTCCATCTCCTTCACCTTTATTTTTCCCTCCATTTCCCCCATTTATTTCCCCTTCTTCCAGGGTTTTCTGCACCATATCAACATACCTGCGGAGGACAGGCGAGAGATATGCATCAACCACAGTGGTTTCCCCGCGGCTGACGAGTTTTATGAGTGGGCTTGCCTGGTTCGACAAGGACACCTGTGTAAAACCGATCTCTCTTGCAATTTTTCCCAGCCTGAGCTCATGTTCCGGGAAGCGGTATGCATGCATCAGGACAATGGCTACGGACCTTATGCCTGATTCAAAAACAGCTCGCAGTTCCTTTCTTGCAACCTCGATTCCCAGGGGCTCGATCTCCTCCCCATCCGCAGCGTAGCGCCCGGAAACCTCGATCACTTTTTCGTAAAGCTGCTCGGGAAGCTCAATCTGCTGCGCAAAAATATCCGGGCGGTTCTGGTACCCGATCCTCAAGGCATCCCCAAACCCCTGTGTGATAAGAAGAACAGTGCGCTCGCCCTTCCTTTCAAGGAGAGCATTGGTGCCCACGGTGGTGCCCATTTTTACCGATTCGATCCGTTCTGTGGGCAGGGCTGCGTTTTTCGGCAAACCCAGGATCTGCCTGATCCCATGCATGGCTGCATCGCTGTAGTGGCCGGAGGCTTCCGAGAGGAGTTTGTGGGTAATCAGTTTTCCTTCCGGGGAACGGGCAACGACATCCGTAAAAGTTCCACCGCGGTCGATCCAGAACTGCCAGAGGGGTTTTTGGGATTGGGAGGACATGTTGTGAATATAATTGTGTAAGTAATATTAATTTTTAATTCAAAAGTCTCGGTATCTTTGTTTCAGATTAAAACCTTAAACTGTTTCCTGAATTCTAATTCAAGTCATCTGGCTATATTTTTTGTATATTACAATGCCCATAAAAGTCATTCAACTACATTTTTTAGTTATCTGAATAACCATAAAAGTCATTCAACTATATTTTATAAGTTATCAGGATAACCATGAAAGTCATTCAGCCATATTTTTAGTCACCCCGATGTCTTTTAAAACCTGACTTCGGTGGTCTGGCCCTAGCTGTAAAGAATCCTGAACTAACGCCAGTGGTTGGTTTTTGATGCTTAAGTATGGAACCCCGGGCCCTCACCGCCCGCTTGCGGGCGGCCTTTCCCATAAATAATTTAAAAAAATAATAATTCAAACCCAAAAAACAGTGAATATTTTCCTATGAAGAGCTCAATGATTTCGACATCTCTTTTAAGAGTTATTAACTGAAGCTTTGGCTTGAATGTCAAATCTAATAAAAAGACAGAGTCAGATGGAGTTGTTTCTGCTTTTTTTTATGCGTTATCCTGAAAAAGCCGGTCTCGCAGGCTCGACCGGTGAGAGCCTGGGGTTCTGAAAAATGGTGAATGACTACGGTTACAGGGTACCTGATCGAAGCTACAAAAATATCCCACACCGGAGATGTTCGAAAATCTTTATAAATTTGAGGCTGTAATACTCGGGCATGAAAACCTTCCAGGGAATCATTGTTGACGTTATCGGCAAACGGCAGTTCAAAGGCGAAATCGCCGTTGAAGACGGGAAAGTCCTGCGCGTGGAAGAAAAAGAACATGCTAATGAGCAGTATATACTGCCGGGGCTGGTCGATGCGCATGTGCATATCGAAAGTTCGATGACAGTGCCTTCGGTTTTTGCGCGGATGGCTGTTGCCCGGGGGACGGTTGCGGTTGTTAGCGACCCCCATGAGATTGCAAACGTGATGGGGGTTGAAGGGATCGATTACATGATCGAGGACTCCCGAAAAGCTCCCCTGAAGGTCTGTTTCGGGGTGCCGTCCTGCGTGCCTGCCACACCTTTCGAATCGGCGGGGGCTGTCCTGGACCCGGAGGCTGTTGACCGGCTGCTTGCAAGAGACGACCTGCACTACCTTTCCGAGATGATGAACTTTCCGGGAGTAATCAACGGGTTTCCTGATGTGCTTGCCAAGCTGGAATCGGCAAGGAAGTACGGCAAGCTCGTGGACGGGCACGCCCCGGGCCTGACGGGAGCTGATCTGGAAAAATATGTGGGGGCAGGCATTTCCACGGACCACGAATGTTTTACTTATGAAGAGGCGGTCGAGAAAATAAAGCTCGGGATGAAAGTGCTGATCCGGGAAGGGAGTTCAGCCAGGAACTTCGAAGCCCTGTACAGGCTGATCGACGAGTATCCCAAATCGGTCATGCTCTGCACCGACGATTCCCATCCTGATACCCTGATTTACGAAGGGCACATCGATAAGCTGGTCCGGCGCGGGCAGGAGAAGGGACTCGATATCTACAAGCTCCTCCGGGCAGCTGTGCTAAATCCGGTGGAGTATTACGGGCTCGGCGTCGGGCTGCTTCGGGAAGGCGACCCTGCCGATTTCATTATTGTGGACGCCCTGGAACAGTTCAACGTGCTGAGCACCTGGATTGACGGGGAATGTGTTTACGATGATGGGAAAGTCCTTTTCCAGGCAAGCGAAAGCCCGGCAAAAAACGTCTTTAACAGGAACAAAATAACGGTTGAGGACGTTAAACTGGCTGTGCAGCCAGGAGAAGAAAACAAGGTAAACCGGAAAATCAGGGTTATTGTTGCCAAGGACGGGGAACTTGTAACAGGCCAGGAACTTTTCCTTCCGAGGGTGGAAAATGGCAGCCTTGTTTCGGACCCTGACCGGGATATTTTGAAAATGGTAGTCCTGAGCAGGTATGGGGATGACCCGGCACAGGTAGGTTTCATAAAGAACATAGGCTTGAAAAAGGGAGCGATTGCAAGCAGCATCGCCCACGACAGCCACAACATCATTGCAGTGGGGGCAACTGACGAGGATATTGTTGCAGCGGTTAACAGGCTGGTTGAAAACAAAGGCGGAATAGTCGTGGGAAGCGAAGAAAAGCTCCTTGACCTCCCGCTGGAAGTTGCAGGCCTGATGAGTACCCGGGACGGGGAAGAAGTGGCAGCCAGGTACCAGCTGTTGAACGCCGAAGCCCGGAAGCTTGGGACCTCTCTGAAATCACCCTTCATGACCCTCGCATTCATGTCCCTCCTGGTGATTCCCGAGTTGAAACTGGGTGACAAAGGGCTGTTCGATGTGACAAAATTCGAGTTTGTCGACCTTTTTGTAAAAGAGTAAGTAAATATCAAGCGTACTATAATCGTACTTTTGGGGTTATCCGGGGTTATCCGGATTCCCGAACTCCTTTTTATTCATTTAATGCTTAAGGTTCACTCAGATCCTTTTCGACAACTCCGGATACGTCAATATTCGACGCTGTCTGCAGTAGCATGTACTTTTTGCTGACGGAAGCTGTCTTTCTTGCCGCGGTCTCCATGGCAAGCATTATGATTTTCACCGCAAGCTGAAGGTTTCCTTTTTTCCAGTTATCCTTGAAACATTTGTTTGCTATTGTTTTTGTAGTGTCGTTTCCAAAAGCTATGAAGTTGCTGCCTTTTCCCTGTGCAGTCACCCTGACTTCCGAGCCCTCGATTTCGGCAATCGCATAATTTCCTGCCGAAACGTAGAGCCTCCTTTTGCGGACAACGCCTCCTTCGACTGAAGAGACTTCTCCTACCAGAACCCCGTCCCGTTCCTCAATCTTGTTCTTGTCGTCCCTGACAGTTATTTTGACCCCGAGCTCTTCAGCTTTTTTCTCCAGCTCAGCGTCCGAAACGATTGCGCCGCTGTAGAGCTCTTTTTCGAGCTTTTCCCGGTCTTCCGTTTCCCCCTCAAATGTTATTTCCCGCATGTCCCCGGCCATTACAGCGCCGTTTTTTCCGATGAAAGCGATTACAAGGCTCATTTTACCGAATCTTCCTGAGGTTTTTTATGCAAATACGGAAATTCCCGTATTTAGTGCTATCCTTATTGGAGTAATTTCTTTCTGAATTAAATACAATTCGAAATTATTAGAAGTGAAGAAACTGAAGACAGCAGCCTGAGATTTATACTCTATTTAAGAAAGAAACGGAATCAATAACAGCCATTAAAAGTGATTCCCGGGTGTTATCCTCCAGAAACCGGAATTATTCCGGTTTAAAAACAAAAATACATCTATATCATCTCTGCCCTCCGGAAGAAATAAACACTGGCGCAGACCATCAGGACCGACAGTGTTAAAAGAATACATACGTCCAGAAGAATTGAGAATTCACAATGGCCAATCAATACTCCCCGCAAAGCATCCACACCATATGTCAGCGGATCAAAATAAGACAGAATCCTTATAGGGGCAGGCAAATTCGAAACCGGAAATAAAGCTCCGGACAAAAGAAACAGAGGGAATGCAATAAAATTAATAATTGTGCTAAACCCGTGAAAATCCTTCAGTACGGAGGACAAAATCAATCCTATATTTATAAAGGTTATCGATATAAGAACCATTATCACGACAGAGGACAGGATCGCAGAAATAAAAGGCAGCCTGAAACCAAGCAACACCGACATCATCATAATAATAAGTGCCTGAAGGATTGATGTGGTTGCACTTCCGGAGATCATCCCGAGAACAATAGAAACCCTGCTTGCAGGAGTCACCATAACCTCTTTTAAAAATCCAAACTGCTTGTCCATTATGACACTCATACCTGCATAAGCAGCCGTAAAAAGAAGAGTCATCCCGATAATACCCGGCACAAGATACTGAAAATATCCTATAGATTCAGGCAGGCCCGGAAATTCAACTTTTCTAAAGCCCATACCCTGAAAGATCAGCATAAAAGCCGGCATGGCAATAGCGCCCACTACCCTTGATTTTGCCCTGAAATACTTTATCATCTCACGCCGCCAGAGAACATATATAACTTTTCCCTGAATCATCGGAGCATCCTCCTTCTCATCCGGTCCCGCCTGGCTGACTGCCTGCTGCCTTCCTGCTCTCGTATTATCGAACCTGTCAGGCGGATAAAAACATCTTCAAGACTTGGTTTACTGAAATTTATCGAACTGATCCCGATACCCAGAATGCCGGCAGTCTGAAAAATATCAGGAATATTTTTCTCATAATCCGAGATAATAACATCAAGCATTTTTCCGTTCGGAACAATTTCCCTCACCCATTCTTTCTCCCCAAGGGCAGCAGCAATGAGATCTCCCCTCCCCTCAATAGCCAGGCTGACACAATCCCCCCGAAGACAGTTCTTCAGACCTGATGGAGTATCGAGTGCAATTATTTTTCCATGATCTATTATCGCAATGCGGTCACAGAGGTAATCAGCCTCCTCCATATAATGGGTAGTCAGAATGACAGATGTCCCGTAATTCCTGTTCAGGTTTCTGATATGGTCCCAGATTGATCTCCTGGTCTGTGCATCAAGCCCGAGAGTAGGCTCATCCAGAAACAAAACCTTTGGATAATGAATAAGCCCCCTTGCAATTTCAAGCCGCCTTTTCATCCCACCCGAATAATTTTCAACAAGAATATCAGCTTTATCCGCCAGACCCACAACATCAAGCACTTCCCGGATTCTTTTTTTCCGCTCATCCGAACCGATGCTGTACATCATGGCGTGAAATTCAAGATTTTCCCTCCCTGTAAGCCCTATATCAAGCGAAGGGTCCTGAAATATTATTCCGATATTATTCCTGACCTCACCAGGATCTCTTCTAAGATCATATCCTGCAATTTCAGCATCACCTGCCGTAGGAAGAAGAAGAGTAGTCAGCATATTGAGAATAGTCGTCTTTCCCGCACCATTAGGGCCTAAAAGCCCGAAAAGCTCTCCGGGCTCAACTGAAAATGAGACACTGTCCACAGCAGTAAATTCCCCGAATTTTTTTGTCAGGTCTTTAATTATTATTGCACTCATATTAAACAAAACCTTCAAAACTAAACAAAACCTTCAAACCGGGCTTTTAGAACAATTTTCAGAGATTCCTCTTTTGGTGACAACGCTGTCAAAAAATAAACCGTGTAATTTTGTAACATATGTAAAATAAGATCTGTAATCCTCAATGGTTATGACAGCACAGCCCTATTCTTGAACCCACAAGCCTTTTTGTATACTCATCAGAAGGTGAAAGCATCACATCGTGGGAATTACCCATCTCTACAATCTTTCCGGAATTCATAACGGCTATTCTGTCAGCAATCTTCAGTGTCATGGAGAGATCATGTGAAATATATATCATTGCAAACCCTCTCCTGTTCTGAAGGCCTTTTAAAAGACGCAATACATTTGCAGAGGTTGAAACATCCAGAGCCGAAGTTATCTCATCGGCAATAAGAAGTTTTGGCTCCATAACCATTGCTCTGGCAAGTGCAACCCTCTGCCTCTGCCCGCCGCTGAGTTCCCCACAGTATTTTCCAAGGAAATTATCAGTACCGGGAAGACGAACGAGTTCAAGGGCATTTTTAACCATTTGCAGTCTATCTCCGTTGGACCCGATCTTATTGATATAAAGAGGCTCTTTGACTGCATCAAGCACGGTAAACCTGTTGCTGGTTGAACTGAACGGGTCCTGAAATACTATCTGAATGCCGTTGACCCTGTTTCCATAGTTTCCCCCACTGACATCCCCGTCCATAAACAATACCTCTCCGCATTCGGGCCTTATTACATTTGCAAGGATATGTGCAAGGGTTGACTTGCCTGAACCGGTCTGACCGACAACTGCAAGAACCTCCCCTTCCCTCACTTCCAGATTAACATTATCAACTGCCCGGAGGTATTCTCCATCTGGCAGACGATAACTGAAATTCAGGTTTTTTGCCTCCAGAAGGCCTGCTATGCCGCCTCTATGGCATGCAATTTCCCTCCCGCCTCCTGCGGGCATCAGGACCGGGGATACTTTAGTGCATATATCGATTTTTTGTGTACATCTCGGGCTGAAAGGGCAGCCCTTAAACCCATCCCCGGCCGGGACATCCCCGGGAATTCCCCATAAATCCTTATAAACGAAAATATCCGGGGTCGAATGGACAAGCCCCCTGGTATAAGGATGACGGGGAGATACGAGAATATCCTTTACATGACCGCTTTCCACAACCTTTCCTGAATACATAACAACAAGCCTGGACGCCACAGAAGATACAAAAGTGATATCATGAGAGATCATTAACATCGTATAACCGTTCTTTTTCTGAAGGTCAACCAGAAGGTCCCTGATCTCCTTTCGGGTAAATGCGTCAAGGGCAGAAGTAACTTCATCAAGAATCAGCAATTTCGGGTCGCATGAAAGAGCCATTGCCAGAAGGACCCTCTGTCTCATACCCCCGGAGAGCTGATGGGGGTACGAATCCATCCATTTCGGGTCAAGGCCGACAGTCCGGAACAGGTCAGCACATTTACTCCGGGCTTTGCCAGGGCTGATATTAAGATGCCTTATCATTGGTTCCGTTACCTGAACGCCTACTTTCATAACAGGGTTCATCACCTCCAGGCCATTCTGGAAAACTATTGCAATATCCTTCCATCTGAATCTGTCCATCCCGGATTCAGGTAAAGAAGAGATTAGCTCATCCCTGTAAAGAATTTCACCGGAAAAGGCTGTATTTTCCGGCAATAGCCCCATGATCCCGAGTGCAACCGTGGTCTTGCCACTTCCGGATTCTCCGACAATACCCAGGATTTCCCCGTCTTCGATTTCAAAAGAAATACCATCAACAGCCCTGACAGTATTAACGTCAGTCATATAGTGACATTTGAGATCACCGATTTTAAGCAGACTCATGGTCAGAACCCTTTCTTTATCTTTAATTTTGGATCAAGTATCCTTTCCATATCCCTGCTTATGAACGCCAGACAGAGCAGGAGGAAAATAAGCATAAATAACGGAGGCAATAGCCACCATTGCCAGTAAGGTGTAAAATATATCGACCTGAAACCGGTTGCATGATTAAGCATCATCCCCCAGCTCTTGGAGGTAGGGTCCCCGAGCCCCAGAAAGGCAAGTCCTGCTTCGGCTATGATTGCATGTGAGGATATGCCGATGATAAGCACAAGCAGAACAGGCATAACTTCAGGAAAAATATGCCTCCAGAGCAGGTAAAATGGTTTTGCACCGTAATTCCGGGCGGCAATAATATAGTTATTCTTCTTTAATGACAGCGTCTGGGAACGTGCAATACGTGCGGGTTTGGCCCAGCTGAAAAGGACAAGTATGAAAATTACGTTAAGAATACTTGGTCCGAGAAAAGCAGATATTACAATCAGAAGCGGAAAACTCGGAAGAGCCATTGTTACGTCGATTACTCTCATCAGGCCCTGATCAATGTACCCTCCCATATATCCGGCAAGTATTCCGATAGCTCCTCCCCCAAAACCTGCAGCAAAGGCTACTGCAAGGCCTATTGTGAGGCTCATTCTTGCACCGTAACATATCTGTGACCAGATATCCATACCAAGCTCATCGGTTCCGAGTATGTGTCCGGGACCGGGGGCTTCAAGGGAATCCCCTGTGATTTTCTGAGGAGGATACATTGTTATCACAGGAGCAAAAACTGCCATTAAAACGATACAGGTAATCCCAAGGACCCCAATTTTACCTTCAGTACTAAACTTAGAGAATGTCCTGGCTATACTGCTGACAACTCCGTTAATATTTAAAGCCTGAATAAAAGAGAGTATTCCGGCATTTCCAAAGGCAGCAATATCTTTTATCATATCACAACTCTCGGGTCAAGTTTCCCGTATATTTTGTCAACCAACAGATTGCAGATAAGTATGGAGACTGCAATTACCAGGAGAATACCCTGAATAAGAGGATAATCCCGGCCGACTACAGCACTTCTGAGGGTCATCCCTATGCCAGGATAACAAAAAACACTCTCAACAAGTACAACACCCCCCATCATTATACCGATCATAAAACCTGTTCTTGTCACTACCGGAAGCAGGGCATTTCTGAGTGCATGCCGGGTCCATACGGTTTTTTCACCCAGCCCTTTAGCCCGGGCAGTCCTGATATAATCCTTTGTAGTCACTGTAATCAGTGTATTTCTGGTGAGCAGGTACACGTCGGTCAGCTGTGCAAGTGATAGAGTCACAACAGGCAGAAAGGCATGGTACAATATATCCCATGCCTGTTCTACCGGACTATTATAGTCCGCGAAGGGAGTAATAGCCCCTGCAAGCGGGAAAAGCCTGAGATGTACGCTAAAAATCAGAAGAAGAATCAGGCCAAGCAGAAATGAGGGAATTTCTGCAAAGGCAATCATACCCGTCATCATAATTCTGTCACTCCCCTTTTTCCGGTTCTTTGCCGAAAGTGTCCCGAGAACCACCCCGGAGATTGTGCTGATTACTGTAGCTCCCAGAACAATCAACATAGTCCAGGGCAGATGGAGCATAATTACGTCGCTGACCGGCATTTTGTAATAAATACTCCTGCCCAGGTCGCCCGTCATCAGATTTTTTATATATACTAAAAACTGTTCGTGCAGCGGCCTGTCAAGCCCGTAATAGTTCATGTAATAAAGACGCTGCTCCTCTGTCATTACAATAATCTCTTCCCCGACCTCATCTGCGGAAGTGGTTGAGAATGGGTCTCCGGGCATCATCCTTGGTAAAAAAAAATTAATGGCAAGAATTACAAAAAGGGTCAATAACAACCTGCAAATAAATGAATTCCTGTCCTCTACCATCCGATCATCTGCCCCTTTACCATCCGATCATCTGCCCCTTTACAATCCGATTATCTGCCGTTAACTTCCCAGACCATCATCCCGGTATATACATCCGACTCGGAACTGTAGATTCCATCCGGAGAGGCATTTTGATAATAATCAATTATTTTTTCCTTTGTATTATCATCAAAATCCCGGCCCCGTCCAATGAACCCTATTGCCTGTTCTGCCGCTTCTTTCCAGTTTAGCTCTTCCTTCCATTCGGAATGGTTGATCCGAAGCGAGGGTTTGTAGTCTGAGAGGTAAAGATACATGAATGGAAAGATTATGCCGTTCATGTTATTCCCGGAACTTTCCCCGAGTATTGAACTCCGGATATCACGATACGCCTTATCCTCAACTCTTCTCAGAAAGTTACTGTAGTAACAGAGATTTTTTGAGCAGGCCATCATCATATCAAAATTATCAACATCCCTGATCCCGGGAGTCATGGAGGCAATTACAAGGTCAAATTTGTTCCTGAATCCAAGCTCATCTATGTCTGCTGTCCACCAGGAACATTCAATGATATCTACCGGAAGAGACTCTTTTTTCACAGCATCTTTTAGCCTGTCAAGCATTCCGGACGAGATATCAAGTGCCGTCACCTCTGCTCCGAGCCTTGCGAGAGGAAGGGAGAGGGTACCGGGCCCGCACCCGATATCCAGTACTCTGGAACCTTCCGGCTTAAAACCGGATTCCTCAAGAAATTCGAGAATATCGGCGCTTTTCTTCCTTCTTTCATCTTTGCCAATATTATTAGCATAGTTCCCAGAGCGTTTGTTCCAGAATTCTGCCATCCTGCCCTCATCCAGGACGGCCAGACCATTTGCTGCAGCCTTTTTCCAGCACTCGGTCAGGTTGTTTATATTATCTTTTTTCTGCAATTCCATCCCTCTCAAGGTACGAAAGAATACTGTGTGTTCTTGCATGGTGGTCGTACATGTTCATCCAGCCGTCATATTTTGAAATGCGCCATGCATCATATCTTGTAGTATAATAGAGCGGTATTGCGGGTACATCATCCGCAAGCACGGTCTGCATATCGTATACTATTTCTCTCCTTTCACTATCGTCCAGTTCCTGCAATTCCCGGGCACATAGTGCGTTCAGGGTATCATTATGGTAACCAAATACTGCTGCACCGGATGACACACTTCCTGTCTGCGAACCCGTATCACAGTACCTTGTACGGAGATAATCCGCATCTCTTCCCCAGCCGCCAAAGCCGCTGATCAGGAGTTCAAAGTCTCCGCTCTTCAGGTTTGCATCCCGGGATTTGCTCTCCAGGGCTCTCACCTGAACGTCAATTCCTGCTTCACTCAGTCTCTCTTTTATGAGTTCGCCGATACGGACCTCGCCACTTCCAAGGGACAACACATATGACATTTTTTCCCCGTTTTTATCGCGTATTCCGTCCCCATCCGTGTCAGTCCAGCCGGCTTCGTCAAGCAAAGCTCCGGCTTTCTCCGGGTCGTAGCCATATTCGGACTGGTCAGGGTTGTACCATATGTGGTCTTCGGAGAGTATGCCCATTTTACCGGGTTTCCCTGCACCTCTTGCGATCTTTTCCACCAGTTCATCACGGTCAATGGCATAAGCAAAGGCTTGCCTTATCCTTCTGTCATCAAGCTCCGGACATTTTTTCATGTTGAAATAAAACTGGTAACCCCAGAAAGCCGGCTGCTGGACCACTCTTACATCAGGGTCTGAGGTGAACCGGTCAAGAATATCCGGGGATATGCTTGTGAAATCGATTTCCCCCTGTTCAAAGGCTATTAACGAATCGCTGACCGGAACAAATTCGACGGATTTAACGGCAGTATCCGGCCCCCAGAAATTATCGTTTGTTACAAACCTGTATGATCCGTGCTCTTTATTGTACTCGTCAAGCAGGAAGGGACCAGTACCTGTGACTGCCTCAGGCTCAAGGAAACTGACAGGGTCCAGGACATTTTCATATATGTGCTCAGGTATGATCTTAAAACCCGTTAGCTTGTAAAGGAGGGTTGAAACAGGCTGACTAAGTACAAATTTGACTGTACTGGAATCCACTACCTGGACATTGTCTATAACCTCTGCCTCAATTCCACCCGCGACAGGTACATTTTCCCGCTCATAATCGAAAGTAAATTTAACATCGCTTGCCGTAAAAGGTGCCCCATCGCTCCACACGATACCTTCCCGGAGATAAAATGTATATTCCATCCCATCCGAACTGATCTCCCAGCTTTCAGCCAGCCAGGGAATTATACCTATTTCATCTCTTTCCACCAGGCTGTCAAAGATCATCCCGACCTTTGATGACCCGGGACCCCTGGGATATATCGTAAACGGCTGCGGATAGCCATAATCTCCGCCGCTCAGATAAACAACATCCGCATGCTGTGATCCGTCAGCAGTATTCTCAGCCAGGGTCTCCTCAGCCAATGTCCCGGCCTTAGCACTGTCCTGACCGATACAGCCTGCCGTAATTATAATCAGGGCTGTCAGGAAAACAGAAAATAATACTAATAACTTTTTTTTCTCCATTACAGAACACCTCATTTTTGTGAATTACCCTACTAATCACCTGGTAATTTGAATAAAGGATATTAACAACACATAGATCTTACCTAAACATATAAGAGTATTACTAAATGCTTCTAAAATAAAAAAAAGTAGGAAAAAAGCTATACCAATACTATTTTGAATTCTACAATTAGGTGACATAATCCCTTAATGATATTAATTTATACTCTTCCATCTTTAAAAATCGGAACTTTTGGTCCCAAAATATGGATACTTTACCAGGGTGATTCCGAATAACAAATATAAAGGGGCATAATTCGAAAAAGAGATTAATTTTCATTGATCAACATAGCTTATTTGCGTTTCCTGTTACAATCCCCCATCTCTTCCCGTATTCATTTGAAAAAAATCAAAAGAAAAAAATCAAAAGAAAAAAATCAAAAGAAAAGAAACGCAGCGCTTCATGTATAAGATAATCAGGCCTTATTTAAAACTTCACTAAGATTAGGGATGTATGCATAAAGGGGCATTGTAAAAAAATCGGGTTCTCCTGATTCTTTTTTCCGGAGGTGTTCCCGGAATTTTTCTATTGCGTCAGCCTGTATTTCCTCCGGGACTTCGTTGTTTTGAAGCATTGAAGCAAATGTTTCTACATCTGTTTCCTCCAGGGCTTCGATCAGCCAGGACAAAATGTTTAGCCTTACAACCTCTTCCGAATGGGAGAGGAATTTTAACATCCTGCTGGCATCTCCGGCGGAAAGGAATTTCCGGGCCGTAACGGAAGCTCGGGCTACAAGAACTCCCCCGGTAAGCTCAAGAATTGAAATCAACTGCTCCTTGATGATGCCCCTTTCTTCTTCGGAAAATTCGTCTTTTATCCCCTGCAAACCTACTATTGAGGCAAGGAGGTAGTAGAGATTTTCTCTTTCTTCCAGCCCTTTAAGAAGGGAGCTGAACCTGATGTCTTCGGGTATCAAAGAGGGATGGAAAAGGAGATTGGATACCGCCTGGGGCTTATCCCACTTTTCCAGCACCGAACGGATTTTCTTTATGTCGTTTTCGTCCAGGTGCTGGACCCTCTCTCTTGCTTTTACAAGGTCATCAAGGTCTTCGGTTTCCAGGAATGCCTTTAGCTCGGAACTTGCACTTTTTGAAAAAATACCCATGGTATATCACTTATTTTCTCGGTTTCTTCAGTATAATCGAAAGAAATCCCAAAGGATGAAGTTGAATGCCCGGGAAAGCTCCCATATTATAGTCAGGACTTTTTTAAACATCAGATGTTTTTAGCAAACCTGAATGAACTTCAATATCCTTGTTTGAAAAGACAACTATATAATTTTTTTTAATCATTGAAAAATTATAAAAAGAAAGACGTAATGATACTTTTCAGACCTGCAACGATTTACCTGCAGCAATTTACTTCCCGACTATTAGCCAGCAAAAATTTATATCACGACACCGGATAATTCTATACTGGGGAGTACGAGATACATTTCGGTATAGTTGCCTAGCATAGTTGCCTAGCATAGTTGCACCAGCCGAGTTGCACCAGCCGAGTTGCGGCTCGGCATCACAGAAAATCGGAGATTTTCTGGGAGTTGCGATGAAATCGCAACAGTACGCTGTCCGTTTCGCTTCGCTCAAGCGGACTTACGGACGTATTTATTGATTTACAACATAAGCGGACGTATTTATTGATTTATAACATTTCTGAATAACATTTCCGAATAACATTTCCGAACCACTATCTACAGAGGGGGGGAATTAGATTGGGTAAGGTCAGGAAAATTAAGAAAATCATGAAAAGTATGCCAACTATTGAGGGTGCGGGAGTTCATTTAAAGCGGGCTTTCGGGTTCCACCAGGTCCCGGAGCTTGATCCGTTTTTGCTTCTGGATGATTTCCATTCTGAGTACCCGGAAGAGTATATTATGGGTTTTCCCTGGCACCCGCACCGGGGAATTGAGACTATCACTTACGTCCTGCACGGGGAGGTTGATCACGGGGATAGCATGGGGAACAGCGGCGTGATTGAGGCAGGGGACGTGCAGTGGATGACTGCCGGGAGCGGGATTGTTCACCAGGAGATGCCAAAAGGAGAAAAAAGTGGACTTATGTGGGGTTTCCAGCTCTGGGCCAACCTTCCGGCTTCCCATAAAATGATGGATCCGCGCTACCAGGAGATCAAAAGCAGCCAGATTCCCGAGCTTTTCCTGGAAAAAGGCATAAAGATGAGAATTATCTGTGGGGCTGTAAGCGGGGTTGAAGGGCCGGTTAAAGGAATCGTAACCGACCCGATATATCTGGACATAACGGTTCCGGGGTATGCAACATTCACCCACATGGCTGTCCCGGGTTATACCATGTTCGCGTACGTGATAGCCGGAGAGGGGTATTTCGATGAGGAACGGGACCCTTATGCCTTTGAGCTGGAAGGGGCAAAATACTTCGACCTCAGGCAAGACTGCCTGATCGATCATGAAAACCTTGTCCTGTATGGGGACGGGGACTCAATCGAGGTGACCGCAGGAGACAAAGGGGTGAGGTTTCTCCTGGTCTCGGGAAAGCCAATCAGGGAACCCGTAGCCTGGTACGGACCCATTGTCATGAACACGCAGGAAGAGTTGAAGGTGGCATTTGAGGAATACAGGAGCGGGAGGTTTATCAAACCCTCTGAATGAGCCCAACGCGCATAAGCTTGCCTCCTCACCCCTTTTTCCTCGAATATTTATAGGAGTTAAAATGGCTGATTGGACCGGAGGATGTCCTGTGGTTCTCCAACTCTCCCCTGGATTCAATGGTTTTTTGGGGAAAAGTTCACGGGAATTGCTCGGAAAATGCAGGTCATTGTGCCTGATTATTTCCGGTTTCCAGGACTAATGGGCTTGAAAAGATCGGAGACGCATGAAATGCCAAAGGCCCAGGAGGTCCGTACGAGAGTGGAGCTAAAGGCCGCATTAAACGCCCCAAGGGTCATGGCTACGTCCATAAAGCCGGAGTTATATATATTTTTTAAAAAAGTGGAGGTGAACTACATTTTTTTACTACCTTATGTTTTTATATAAGTACCTCCATTAAGGAGAAGCTTTGAGATTTTCCCCGGAAAGAAAATTTCGACTCAGCAGGAGTTTCGGAACTATTGATGGGACACATCATCATAACAATATATATAATGTTAGGGGTATTTCTTGTAATAACGGAGGTATTATTTGTCCTTATTAATAATCAGTTTAGAAATCATCATTTCCATATCTCTTCTGTGGGTAAGCTATGATGTTCTCACACAGAAAAAAAGCCTCAGCAACATGCTGATGACTATCCGGATGATAGCTGCGATTATTTCAGGAATCCTGCACGCAATTGCCTTCTATCTTTTCGGGAGAAGGCAAAATAAAGCAAATTACTAAAGTTTGAATTACTGAAGTTTGAACCACTGAATCTTGAAAAACAGATTCTAAACTGAACCAAACAATATACAGGTACAATTTATATAGGAGTTGCCTGCTTTCCCGGGACACCAACTCCGGATTCAGTTCTCATATTTTTGCCCTTTTCTCTTCATCTAACCCCCTATTTTTGCTATATTCTCTTCTTTTTATTCTGTCTAATATTTATTCTGTAAAAGCCAGCCGCCTTCGGCGCCCGGAGGCAAGAATGACAGGAAGTTACAGGAGAAGTATTCAAAACTTTGGGTATAGTGGGAAATCGCCATTTTGGACATTCAATTGCCAGCACAGCCGGTAGTAGGAGCACTTTTTGCGATAACAGGAATCTCTTATGCGGGAATCTTTCAGTGGTACAAAAGAATGTAAACATACCCCATCTAAAAGGATAGTTATATATACAATATGTAAGGTATGTTTGACATGGAGATAAATATGAAACTACGTGGAGAAGTAAATTTAGATATAATATGAAATTTTAATGAAGTGTAGAGAATTTATTGAATAAGATTTACAATGGTGAAAAAGATATGGATAATCTAAACCTAAATAATCTAATATTCGATCCTAATTCGTTTTTCAGGGAAAAAATAGGAACTGAAGTCAGTTTTAAGTATCCTCTATTGATAATGCTTGTAATATCAATATTTGCAATAGGTTCAAGTTTTCTGGTCATGAATAAACTTAAAGAATTTTTACCTTCTGACATGGATTCATCTATATCTGCTACAGTAATGTCAATCGGTGTCATTGGGGGTATCGTTGGAGGTTTGATTGGAACGTTTTTAAATTGGTTTATACTGGCCGGAATCTTATATTCTATATCATATGTATTTGCTTCAAAGGGTTCTTTTAAGAGAACGTTAGAGTTTGTAAGCTACGGATTTGTGCCACAAATATTTAGCGGCTTCATAAGTTTGGTTGTAACGTATGTATTAGTATCTTCAGTAGATTTTTCAGCACAAGACCCACAACTTATGGCCCAGGGTATGGAACAGATGTTCTCAAATAATCCCCTGTTTTATACCTCACAAATAATTGGGATTTTATGTCTCTTACTGTCTGCATACATCTGGATATTTGCACTCTTGCATGCACGAAATATGTCATTTAAAAACGCCGCACTCACTGTCTGTATTCCAGCCGGCCTGTCTATTGTTTCCCAAATATACACTTTCCTGTTTACTACCGGAAGCCTGTAATTCTGTAGAAATAAGCTAATAGGAATGTTATATCAAATCTAAGAATTTGTAGCAAAATAGATTAGGCATATAATTTAAGAAGTTGATTTCCAATTGGCGACAATGGTCTCGAAAATCAATGCATTCAATCGAAACCTGTGCATAAGTTGTTCTGTGACAGGTCCTTTCTACATCGTATACTGCATTCCAATAGTCCTGGTTACAATATATGATAAGACTGCAGGCGACATCCTGAACTTACTATTATCGTTCTTTGTGCTTCCGGTTTTCACAATCAATTTATACAGGAAACAGACCGTCGGGTCCTACTTTGAGTTTTCCAAACTCAAAGACGTCATGAGCAATTTAGGGGACTATCTGGCTGTAATGATAAAGCAGTATGTGCTTCTCATTGTATTTTTGATACTTTCCATTCC
Organism: uncultured Methanosarcina sp.; assembly: GCA_965601435.1. Lineage (GTDB taxonomy): Archaea > Halobacteriota > Methanosarcinia > Methanosarcinales > Methanosarcinaceae > MTP4. Next base: position 23,232 of record CBFCWE010000010.1, on the reverse strand, counting down.
TTGTAGGCATACCGGCCCTGTACTTCGCAGGTCTGATATTTACCGCAAATTTCTACGGCCGGGTAGTCGAGGAAAAAAACGAACGGGTTCTGTAAAACATGCTGTATTTTATGAAATTTTGTGAAAATTATGAAATTTTGTGAAAAATTGAGTAAACCATATGATGGAATAAAATAGATTTTTCAATTACCTCCAGTTTTTATGTAAGTAAGGGTTTAGGAGAACATATGGAAAATACGCTGATCACCTTCAAAAACGTCTGGAAGATTTACCAGATGGGAGAAGTCGAGGTAAACGCCCTGCAGGGAGTGAGCGTGGAGTTCGGGAAAGGAGAATTTGCCGCGATTATTGGCCCTTCCGGGAGCGGGAAATCCACAATGATGAACCTCGTGGGCTGCCTGGACGTCCCTTCAAAGGGAGAAATTTTCCTGAAGTCCAGAAACATAGCCCGCCTGGAGGAATCGGACCTTGCAGTTCTCAGGGGAAAAACCATAGGCTTTGTTTTCCAGCAGTACAACCTGATCCCGGGGATGACTGCGCTTGAAAACGTGCTTTTGCCCCTGGAAATCCAGGAAGTTGACGATACAGCTGCCGAAAAGAGGGCAAAGGAGCTCCTAAAGCTTGTTGGTCTTTCCGACAAAATGCGGCATAGACCTTCCCAGCTTTCGGGAGGGCAGCAGCAGAGGGTCTCGATTGCCCGGGCTCTTGCCTGCAACCCTGAAATCATCCTTGCCGACGAGCCCACCGGGGCACTTGACAGCATAACCGGAAAAGAAGTACTTGAAGCGCTCTACAGGCTGTGGAAGGAAAAAGGAAAAACAGTAATCATTGTTACCCACGACAGTCACCTCGCACAGTATGCCCAGAGGCATATCGAGCTGAAGGACGGGGAAATAATCCGGGACGAGCCGAATCCCAACCAGCTCAGGCCCGAAATTTAAGGAAGGATGGAGATGACTCTTAAAAAAATAAAACCGACATTTAAAATACCGACATTTAAAATACCGACATTCAAGATCTTTGCTGTCTTTACCGTACTTTTAATAAGCCTCTCTTTATTCAGTTCTCCGGGCCTTGCGCTGGGTATCCAGGACAAAGGCCTGACAGTCGACCTTCTTAACCAGGACCCGGACCCCGTTAAGCCCGGGGACGTCCTTGAAATCAGGCTCTCGGTCCAGAACACCGGATATGATGAACAGGAAAACTGCGTCGTGAAAATAGAACCCGATTATCCTTTCAGGCCTCTTCCGGGAGAGGAACTTTCCAAAAACATCGGGACGCTGGGAAAACGCTATGAAGACGACCGCGGAAAGGTAGTAAAATTTAAACTTGGGGTCGGAAACGACGTAAATGAAGGAAAATACCCCCTCAAGGTCTACCTCTACACCGGAGGCAGCAAAAACGGGCTTTCCCTTACAAAAGACCTCATAATCGACATTGACAGCGAGTCCAACGCGGAGATCGAGTTCATAAGCGTTGAGAAAATGGTGCCAGGGACAAAGACGGACCTTACTTTCGGGATCAAGAACGTGGGAAATTCCCCCCTGAAAAATGCAATGTTTTCCTGGGAATGCACGAATGACCTTATCCTGCCCGTTGGCTCAAGCAACGTCAAACACATCAACCTGATCGATATTGGGGAGACCGCAAACGTCAGCTTTGATGTCCTGACCAACGTGAACACGAAACCCGGGCTCTACAAACTGGACATGGTCCTGACCTACGACGACATCGAGGAACTCCAGACGATTACGGAAGCAGGCACCGTGGAAAACCAGAAACGAAAAGAGATCAAGAGCAAAGCCGGAATCTACATCGGAGGCACCACGGACTTCGACATCGCCTTTATGGAAAGGAGTCCGACGGGAGCCTACACCTTTTCGGTCTCGAATATCGGGAACAACGGCGCAAACTCGGTCAAGATTTCCATACCTTCCCAGGCTAACTGGAGCGTCACTGACGGGTCCAATTCCGTAATCCTCGGAAACCTGCAAAAAGGAGACTACACGATTGCCGACTTCAACCTCAAGCCTGTGGAAATCGGGGAAGACCTGCCCATTAAATTCGAAATAAGCTACACTTCCAGCGACGGCATGAGGCAGGTCGAGGAAAAGGACCTGAACCTTTATTCCTCACCTTTCACCATCCCCGTGGTATCAAAACAACCGGGGGAAAGTAGCAGTTCAGGCTTCCTTTCGTACAAACTTCTGTTACTGATTCTCGCGGGAGCCGTAGCTGTCCTGATTTACAGAAGGCAGCAGAAAAAGAAGGCGGAGAAAGAGAAAACGGGCGAGGGGGAGATGGAAGAAAGGAAAATAGACGAAGGTAAGATTGAATAAAGGGAGATTGAAAGACCGGAACCTGTGGTGCCATGAAACCTGCAAAGATCTTGAAAATAGCCCTGAACATGGTTAAATCCAACAAGCTGCGGAGCTGGCTGACCATCATAGGGGTCATCGTTGGCATTGCCTCGGTAATGGCCATTGTCACGACCGGGGAATACTTCCAGGAACAGGTAACCGAAACCCTGGAGAGCCTTGGAGGCGATGCTATCACGATCGTTGCCTCCTATCCCTTTGATTCCGTGGAGATGGATTTCGATGAGACAGGAAAGCCTGCAGCATCGGAAGAACTTCAGGAAATACAAAACCCCGAGCTTACGAAAATGGACGTGCTGACCCTCCAGCGCATTCCCTCCATTGAGCATGTCAATGTTAATGTCGAAACCGGGGTTGATATGCAATACGGGGGAGAGAAAACCTCGATCCGGGCAAAGGGCGTGGACCCGAGGGTCTGGCCTGAGATCACAAAAAAGAAAATCGGAGAGGGGCGGATGCTGAAACCCGGGGACAGGGCTGTTGTGGTCATTTCCAACGAGCTTGCAAATGAGGCCTTTGAAAGGGAAATCCGGCTCAACAAGATGGTCCTCTTAAACGGAAAGTCCTACCGGGTAATCGGGATCCTGGCAAAGGACGACGGCCTCCTTGGAGGCATGGGCGGCTTATTCGGGAGCAGCATCTACCTGCCTTACGAAGAGGTCTACTCTTTTAGGCAGAGTGAGGAAAGCCTGTCCGAAAGGGAGAGGGACGTCTACGACTCCATAGAAGTAAAATTGTATAGTGAAGCAGACCACGAAGCTGCCCTTGAAGAAATCGAGCGCAGGCTGAGGCTTTCCCGGAGGGTGGACGAAAAGACCCAGGACTTCTATGTGAGCTCCCCGAAAGAAGCCATTGAAGCCACCCGAGAACTTATAGACGGCTTAACCGCCTTCCTTGCCTTAATTGCAGGCATTTCCCTCCTGGTGGGCTCAACAGGCATCGCCAACACCATGTTCACTTCCGTGCTTGAGAAAACCAAAGAAATCGGGATCATGAAAGCCATAGGTGCGAAAAACAGGGACATCCTTTTGATCTTCCTCTGCAACGCCGCCATGATCGGGCTTGTAGGAGGAATCATAGGCATCCTCCTGGGTACAGCCGCTGTCCAGGTAATCGTGTTAATGATCTCGGTGAAAATGCAAATCCCCTTTGAGTTTGCCCTCAGTATAAAAGGGACCCTTGTAGCAACCCTCGTGTCCATTATCGTGGGGCTGATCGCAGGCCTGGTACCTGCAAAGAATGCCTCGGAACTGAAGCCAGTGGATGCTTTGAGATACGAGTGAATAAGGTATGAAGGAATCAGTTTTAAGGGATAAATTGAAAATGGCTTAATAAGTTTAAAAGCAGTTCAAAAATAGTTTAAAAACAATTTTAAAAAACAGTCTAATAAGAAGCCAGTGCAGGTTGGTAAATTCACATCAACCTGACTGTCCATTCTTCACTTTCAACTGTCAGGACCAGTGCCATTTTTTTGCGCATGCCCTGAAATGAAAAGCTGTCCTCATAATGAGCGAGCTGAACCCGGGTCGCTTCCGGGGTATTTTCAGATTCAATGTCCGTGGTCTGGTCCACTGACCTTGCGGATTCACTTATAATGTCTTTTTGAGAAGATACCGCAGTACCCGAAGAAATATGGACTGCCATCAAAAGTGAAAACATTATTAAAAAACAGCATAAACTGAAGACAATTTTGTTGATCCCTCTTTTCATCTTACCACCCTTATTTAATCGCCCAATTCATTATCTGTATAATTATATATATGTAACTATTATTATATAAACGTTATCATAAAATGGGATTTTTTAACACATTAAGGCAACATAAATTGTAATAATGTACAAAAAAGACACAATAAAAGGGCACTATGATATAAAATAATAAGAATTAAAGTACGATAAAAAAGAAAAAAAATTGAAAATGAAAGGGCAGAATGAGAGGACAAAAAGAAAGAAAGAGAAGAATAAATTGAAAAACCGCAAAAGCGAATTTACTCTTCTATTATATCCGTCACGTCAAGACGCATCGTAGGAGGAACTTCTTTTTCCGGCACCCCGATTCTTACAAGCATCTGGACGGTTTCCCCTTCTTCTGCGTATTCTTCATGAATCTCCTTATACATTCCGGCCATTTCCGGGTACTCTTCAGTAGCCTGGCTCAGGGGCTGCATGGCATATCCCATGTCAGCGGCTGTTAGCAGGAAGCGGCTGTAGAGGATGCCGGATTCGACCTGGACCGTTCGGCTGTTGCCCTCCGTTATTATCAGGGCATATGCAGGGGTGTTTTCCACAGCAGATTCGACCTGGCTGAGGAAGGAGTTCCCTGCGGCTTCAGGGCTGTTCATTGAGGGGAAAAGGGATAGGAGTCCCTGGAGTACATGAACTTTGAGGGGGGAAAGCCCCTGTCCTTCCATGGTAAAACCGTAGCGGAACTTGTTCTTCTCCCATTCATTGGGCCTGAACAATTCGGAGCCTTCCTCCTGGACGCCGGAATTCCCGGCTTCCACCTTAGCTGCCCTGTAGGCAATGTCTCCGAGCTTTTCAACGTCCTCTGCTTCCTGGAAAATGACTATGGTAACGTTTTCCGTGCTCAGGGCTTCGAGTTTCTCAATATCTTCCTGCAGCAGCTTTGTTTCCCTGTACGGCACCCGGGAGGTATCCGGGAGAAACATCACGGAATAAAGAGGTGAAATTGAGCCTCCGGTTTCATGGCTTTCCCGGGCTTCCCTTTGGGCTTCCGTGGAAACTTCTTTCAGGCTTACCCTGGCGACCGGTTTACTGCCTAAATTTTCGGGAGAGCCCTCGAGCCCGTATTCCCCGCCAGGGAAAAGCTCGATGTAGGCTTCATACCCAAGCTCTTCAGCCGCGATCCTCACATACTCCAGGAAAGTCCCCTGGGTGACGGTCGCCTGCCTGCCAGGGGGATCGGCTTTCGGGCTCAGCCTCTCCGTATCCACATACAGGAAGAAACTGTCTTCACCTTCCAGGACCACCCTCCATGGCTGAAGGTTGTGGGAATTCGGGGCAAGTACCCCATGAGCAAGCGCCTGGACCCTCGGATCCTCAAACTGTTCATGATAGTCTTCAGCCCAGGGTTCAAGGTATTGTTTATGAAGAAAGGTACCGTCTACTATGACCAGCGCAAAGATGCCGATCACCAGAATACCTGCAAATGCAATTACTGCATTCTGCCAGGTGATTATTGCCAATTCATTGCCTCCTTAAAATTATCCACACTTACTGCTATAAACTCCAGAGAATTTCGATAAAACTCTAAATTCAAGTAATTGTAGATACTCTATAAATAAAATGAGAAATGCTAAGGTTTTTCGAAGTATCTCCACATTTTATAATAACTTCTTTTTGAAAACATAAATAAGTATTCAAAAAAACTCTAACAAAATTCTCACCCATGACTCAAAAAGTCCGATAGAAGCATCAAATCAGCCGGAATGCTGAAAACAGAAAAACAAACCCTTAAAACCCTCCCCGGCTATATCATCAGGCTCCTGGCAGGGGTTTTCCTGGACTGGCAGGGTTATCAGCGAAGCCCGTTAAGATAGTGGCTGGTCCGGACACTGGCGGGAGAAGGAGAAAGCATAAGGGATCTATTCCGTGAAACAGCGCTTCCGGAAGGCTGAAGGCACGATGGCAGAAGCCTATGGATGGGGAAAACTGTTCGGGCTTGCAATCCCCTGGATCATAGACCTTGGAAGCCGGCTGGCAGGAGTGGAAGTATACGGGGTCCAGGGCTTTTACATCCCCTATTTTTATGCCCTGAGCGACCAGATAGGAGCTAACATCTCGGGAATGCTTTTCCTGAAAAGGAAGGAGGGTTCCTGGAATGCTGCTTTTGGGAGGTATTTCCACCACCCTATGATGCTGGCAGGCCTTGCGGTAATCACGCTTGTCCCTCTCGGGCTGTTTCGGGGCCAGCTTCCTGGGTTTTAGCCCGACCACACAGACCTACACCGCCCTTGAGACCATTGCTGCCAACCTTTGCTGGGTCCCGCCTGTGCTAGGCTGGTATGTGGAAAAATACCGCTGAGAAAAAAGTTGTGACCTGAAACTTTTTACTTAACAAAACCGAACTGAAGCTTCATTTCAAAACCATGGCATTATTCCCCGATATCTTCGTTCCAGATTTCCGGATATTTTCCTATAAAATCCTGCATCATTTGCCTGCACTCCGGAAGGTCCATATCTATAACCTCTACTCTGTGGGCTTCCATGAATTTTTTCGCACCTTCAAAAGTCCGGGACTCCCCGACAACTACTTTTTTTATCCCGAACTGCACCACAGCCCCTGCGCAAAGGTAGCAGGGCATGAGAGTAGAGTAGAGCACGGTATCGTGGTATTTTACGATCCGGCCTGCATTTCTGAGGCAGACTATTTCCCCATGGGCAAGGGGATCGTTATCCTGAACACGCCTGTTGTGCCCCCTGCCTATGATCTCCCCGTTCCTGACAAGAACGGAACCTATTGGAATCCCGCCTTCACTCAGGCCGTTTCTTGCTTCTTCTATTGCAGCTTTCATGAAAATGTCCATTGTACTCCTCTTTTTACTCTTTATCCCTTTTTTAGCTTAGTTTTTTGAATTTTTGGTTTATATTCCTATTTTTGTGTAGAAAAGGGTTCGAATGAAGCGTGGAGAGGTCTGAAGCCTTTTCCACTCTTCAAACGGCCCCTTAACTCCAGGGGGATCCTAAAATCTAAATCAGGACTTCCAGGGCTGTCTGGTTCACTCGAGGATTTCCTCGTTTTCCACTTCCCAGGCTGGCTCATTTATTGCAAAGAATGTAAGGTTCATGCTGCCGGTGTTGTGGGTTGACTGGGTGGCGTTTGCGGGAATATACACCATCTGCCCGGCCCTCAGGTCGACAGGCAGGTCTTCAATGTAGATTACCCCTTCTCCTTCCAGGACGTAGTGGATCTCGGGGTTTTTCATCCTGTGGGGAGCTAGGGCCTCTCCGGGCCTGATGATGGCATGGGCTATGCTGTAGTCGATGTACACGTCTCTTTCATAAAGGTCCGGGTGGAAGAGGTTGCTTATGAAAATGTTTCCTTCCCGGCTGAAGTACTCGCATTCGTCCAGGTTTTTTGTCAGGATGTAGTCGTCGGCGTAGAGTCCAGATCCCACGAGGCAGTCCTCACCGTCAACCGAAACCCCCTTGATGAAGGCATATTTAAGGGACGGTTCGACTTCACCGGGTTTTGGCCAGTAGTATGAAACCCAGCCCTCTCCTTCGCCGCTAAGAGCCGTTTCAATGAAGAGTTTCCCAATCGGTTTTCCCCTGGAATCCTGCAGTAAGTTCATGTTTTTTCCTTCCCCTTCCGCGTCGGGGGGATACACGAGGCGCATACCATCGGTTTTCCAGACAAAGACGTAAAAGTCATCCAGGAACCACTCACTTTCGGGCTGTCTGAATACGGGGAAGGATTCTTCTCCCTTTTCTTCCATAAGGGCAGCAGCATCCCGGACCCTGGAGGCAATATACTCTTTCCGGAGAAGGACTTCACTCGGGGCTTCCCGGAGAGTTTCAGTCTGTTCCGTAGTGACAATCCCGCTTACTTCTTCAGCCGAAGAGCTGTTCTCGGCATCTGCTGCAGGTTTTTCGGAAACGCATCCTGCAGCTAACAGCATGCAGGTAAGCAAGAAAAGAACACAGATTGCTTTTTTTAGTTGATTCATGGATACACCTTCATAATAAACTGAAAACATAAACTATTTTACTCTATTAATATATAAAAGTTGAGTAATTATCTTCGTGTGCATATCCGGTTATTCAGAAAACAGGGTCAAAATGCTCTCTGAAACTTGTTCATGCACCCAAAGCTTCCACGAACTTCTCTTCCGGGGGCGGTTTGCTTGCCTTAAAAAATTATGAAGTTATTGCGATATCGAAAAGCAGGATATCCGATGATCTTTTGATTGATCTTTTGATGGATTGATGGATTTTCAACAGGAATATATCCCAGGACATCCAAATATCCCAGGGGATTGTTATGGCTATTGCAGTTAGTGAGGGTCTGGAGCTTTCGCAAAAATACATTATTGAAGAAATTCTCGGTTTGCACCGGGATATCAGGGATCTGTCCGATGAAGAAATCCTTTACGGGCCGTCCGACCGAAACGGGGAATTGTTCAGGAAACTGGATGCCTTAATCACTCTGGAGATGGACGACAAAACCGCCCTGGAGATTTTGGAAAAGAAAGAACTGGAACCGGTTTTTACCGACATCATCAGGTTCAGAAACCTGTACACCGTAAAAATCGAAACCGAGCATGCTAATGAAGTCCTTGCAGACGAATCGCCCTGGGCTGTCCTGGAGCAGTTTCCCTTTTACGGGAATTACCTGAAACTTGTCCGCACGGAATACGAAGGTCTTGGGCTAAAACCCGGGGACAGGGTTGCCTTCCTCGGAAGCGGACCGCTTCCCCTTACCCTGATTGTTTTTTTCAGGCAGTACAGGGTAAAGAGCATCGGGATAGAGCAGAATTCAACCCGGGCGAACCTCTCAAGGAGGCTTATTGAAAAACTCGGGCTTTCGGAAGATATAGGCATAGTTAACGGAAACCATCTCTCACTGGACGGAAAGGACTTTGGGCCAGGTTCCGATTCCGGGTTCAGGGCCCTGATGGTAGCTGCCCAGGCCGAATCCAAGAAGGATATTTTCGAGCACCTCCTGGAGGTCATGCCGGTTGGGAGCAGGATCTCGTGCAGGGTTTACGAAAAAGGGCTCCGTAAGCTGCTGAACGGCAACTGCCTGCTGGACCTGCCGGCAGGTTTTGAGGAGCAGGAAAGAGTCCTTCCGGAGCCTCCGGTCTATAACACAGTTGTGTTCCTGGAGAAGAAAAAATAAAGATGTGCCGGAGCACAGCTTAATCGATTGCGTCTGTCTGTCGGAAGGGATCTTCTTCGCCGGAAGAGAGATCTGTTTCACCGGCAGAGATCTGTTTCACCTGAAGACTTCACTTAACCGGGAGCTGAACCTCTGTCATCAGTTCTTCTTCCGGGACCTCGGCAGGGTCGTTGAAGTACATTTCCCTGCTTGGGCCGAAATGTCCCAGGGGTTCCAGGTTCTTTTCGGCGGCGTAGGCAAAGATCCGGGAATAGCCGGCTTCGACTCCCTGGTATGGCCCCCTGTAGACCACGGAAATAGCCCTGATGCCGGGAAGAGTTTTGACTTCCATTTTCGGGTCTTCCACCGAGATCCTGCCCGAGACCGGGAGGGCAACTTCGATATCGGCATCTTCTTCTTTGTATTCTTCGTCATGGCAGAGGAACATGATAGGGCCTGTAACTTTTACGCGGTTTCGCCGGTTTTCGGGGCTGCCCACGCAGGCACAGAGTTCGCCTATGAGTTTTCCGATTGTTACGGCATAAACACCCTTTTCGCGCTTGCTTATTACACGCATTTCAGGGACTTCCTTGATAACGGGATCTGTTACTGACATCTTGAATAACTCCTGTATTTTTCCGTCTTGCTTGCAGGCGCCCTGCAAAATGCCTTCGATTTTTCGCAGCTGCCCGATCTCCAGCCGGATGTCCTCAAGTCTCTTTTTGAAACAGGTTTCAATGACCTCACAGTTTCCCGCACTTTCCGCGTCCAGAAGCCCGGTGATCTCGTCCAGGGAAAATCCCAGGAATGCGAGAGTTTTGATAGTCATACCCCTCTCGACCTGGGCAACCGTATAGTAACGGTAGCCGGTAAAGGAATCTTTTGCTTCCGGAACAAGCAGCCCTTTCCGGTCATAGAGGCGGAGTGCTTTTTGCGTGAGGCGGGTCATGAAGGAAAACTTTCCGATTGGGATCTGATCTACTGACATCTTGCTCAACTCCTAATCGTCCTGAAATTAGATAAACTGCCTTACTTTTCCCCGGGGAAAGGTTTGGTTTTTATATTAATAAAATTTAGTTTATTATATAATAGTAGAACTATATTTTCTGAGAATTCAAAGCATGTTGTCGATATTATTACAGGGAATACTGTTTGATAGAAGCTGAATTCAAAAAAATCAGACATCATGCTTTGAGGTTCATTACAAGGGGGGTAGAAGTTATGGGGAACACAAAGAATTCGAAATTTTTCGGACTACTGGCTCTCGTGGTGGTTATGCTCGCAGCCGCCGGTTGCGCTGAGACGCCCGAGTCAGGCACAGAACCAGGCACAGAGGATAGTACGGAACCAGACGCGGAGACAGACATAGAGTCAGCCGTATACTGGCCTGCCGAAAGCTGGCGGACATCAACTCCGGAGCAACAGGGGATAGACTCGGAAAAACTGGCTGAGACACTGGATTACATCCGGGAAGAGGACGTCAACATTCACAGCTTGCTGCTCATAAGGAACGGATACGTCGTGACGGATGCTTACTTTTATCCCTTTGCTGAGGGTTCCATACACGACACCGCTTCCGTTACCAAAAGTTTCACGTCAACCCTGACCGGGATTGCCATTTCCGAGGGACACATTGAAGGTGTCGAGCAGCCAGTCCTGGAATTCTTCCCGGAACGGAGCGTGGAAAACCTTGATGCAAGAAAGGAGGCAATGACTCTTGAAGATCTTCTTACCATGAGGTCGGGTTTTGAATGCGTCAACTATCCTGTTGAAACCACGCTCTCTCAGATGAGGGAGAGCACGGACTGGGTCCAGTTTACGCTTGACCTGCCCATGGCTGACGAGCCGGGCACCCGTTTCGTCTACTGCAGCAATAACGCACATCTCCTCTCAGGAATCATCCGGGAGACAACCGGCATGAGCGAACTGGACTATGCCAATGAAAGTCTTTTTGGACCTCTCGGCATCCGGAACGTCAGCTGGCCTTCCGATCCTCAGGGGAACAACCATGGCTGGGGTGACCTGCGTCTGGCTCCTCTGGATATGGCCAGGCTGGGCTACCTCTACCTGAATGAAGGTGCCTGGAACGGGGAACAAATCGTGCCGGCAGAATGGGTGAATAGATCGACGCAAAAGCAGGTTTCCCTGGACGAAGGAGAAGGATATGGGTACCAGTGGTGGGTTTCAGGCAATATCACCGGGCTTTATGAAGCACGTGGCCGAGGTGGCCAGCGGATTTCTGTCTGGCCCGAAAAAAACATTGTAGTCGTGACCACGGGCGGGGGCTTTGAACCCGGGGATCTTGCTCCCTTCCTTCTTGAATCTCTGCAGTCGGATCAGGCCTTGCCTGAAAACCCGGAAACCTATGGACGGCTTCAGGACAAAATAACAGCTGCCTCAAACCCCCCTGATCCCGAACCAGTCCCTCCCCTGCCGGAAATGGCAGAGGAAATTTCAGGTGAAACGTATGTAGTTGAACCCAACCCCTTTGGCATTAAAACCATTTCCCTGAGTTTTGAGGGACAGGATGAAGCCCTGCTCAACCTCTCTCTGGAAGAGGACCAGCAGGTGCTGCCGGTAGGGCTGGATAATGTTTACCGCATATCTCCGGGGGGAGAGGTCGGCCCCCTGGCACTGAAGGGTTTCTGGGAAACGGAGACTGAATTTGTTTTCTATTACAATGAAGTCTCCAATATTAACAACTACCAGGTGAACATGAGCTTTGAAAACGAAGAGGTAACTTTTCAGATTGAAGAAATGACAGGGCTCGGAGGTGAAACTTTTACGGGCAGGCTTAAGGAAAACAGCAGTGGACAGGAAGAGTAAACAGGAAAAGTTAGCAGGAAAAGTGACGGGAAAAGTTAGCAAGAAAGTGAGAAGGACTCGACTGAAATTATTAACACAGGTGTTCAATTGCAAGCTATACAATCCTCTTTACCTTCTGCTTGCAATTCTGGCGTAAAAATGCGTTCCCCGCGATAAAAAATTAGGATAGGAATAAGGGACCGAAATCCACGGGTCTGGAGGTTAGGGGCTCTGGACTTCGGTTTCCTTGCGTTTTGTTTTATCGTTTTTACACAGGAGAACATACAGGAGAGCTTCTGTAATGGTGGGTAAATAACCCGGGGGTTCAAAGCGGTGTTGGGTCTTTTTTCTGTAGCATTGCAGCCTTGTTGTCCCGGGTAAGCTCTTCCTGCGTACTTAAGACTTTTTTATTGTTTAAGGGTTCATGGGGTCGGGTCGGGGGGATTCGGGGTTTACACCGGAATTTCACATTCGATATACGTTGCCCAGTTTCCTTTCTGGACGAAAAGTTTGCCAGCGCCCCAGGCACCTTCTTCAAGAAGTATTGTTCCTTCATCTCCTTCTACCTCTTGCTGCACGGCTGCATGGGCTGCGATGCATACGGGATCTCCCGCTTCAAGGCCCAGGTCTGCAAGAGGAATGATATAGGTAAATTCCGTTACTCCGGCAGCGTGCTCTTCTGCATATTCGAACTGACCGGGGATCGGGTTTCCTTTCTTTGTTGCCGGGATTTCGCTGGGGTCACCTGCGATGGCAAGGTGGGTTTCGTTTAAAGTCCATCCGTTTTCTGTTGTGTACTTTACGGAGAGGTTAGTTCCGTCACATGTAGTGTTTACCATTCCAACATCAAGCGTCTGGCCGGCCAGCAGGGCGGCCGTCGTATCTGCCGAAGCGAGCGGGATTATTGTCAGTAAAATAATTGACAATGCGAGTAATTTCTTTAATGTCTTCATCCTTCACACCTTTCAATTTTTAATCAGGTTTTGACTTTATATGGGATATTCGGTTTTATTTCGAGACTCGGGGGCAGACAATGCTGCCACATTTCTATCTATAATGGCAACAATCTAAAGATTCTAATTGTGTCCCCTTGAAGGATATGTCAGCCCCCAACTCTCAAAGTTTTCCAATTTTTTTTAGTTGATTAACTATATAAACATTCTTACAAGCAGGGTAAAATCGCTGATTCCTTACAGAATTTAAAACTTTATAGGGCCGTATTCTTCCTGAAAAATAGTTTTTCCACTTTGAAATTAAAATTAAACCCATAATCAAGCTTCTGCATAAGATCTTTAATTATAACTATACGTTTTTCGCATACAAAATTAAAAAAAAGTGTTAAAATTGAGTCAAATTCTTATTTTAATGAACTAAAAATTTGGATTCGTACGTTAGATGCGCGCAACTAATTTTAGTCATCAATGGGTGCTTTTTACTAGTAAATAATAATTTTACTGGTATATCATTAAACTATCATATTAAGTTTATTAAACTATATATTAGTATTATACACTTATAGTTGTATAGATGTAAAAAATAGTAATTCATGTAAGTCTTGAATAAATGTAAGTCTTGAATAAATGTAAGTCTTGAATAAATTTTATTGAAGAGAGTGGCATTTAAGAAAAATAAGGGTAAATCGCAGAAATAGTAAATTGAAGGAGCTGTAAATTATAGGGGAATAGTAAGTTGCAGGGGAAATGACTCTATCTCAATGATTCTTCATAACAGCAAAGCGTCCTCATTTCCCCTTAAAGTTAATTCACTCTTCCATTTGGGTGTGTTCCAGAACCCAGTGCCCAATAAGTTCCAGAGCAGCCGGAGACATGGTCTCTTCAATCGTCGCATACTCGGAGGGAGACCCGGTTTTTGCGGTCTGGAATAAGTGGTTGAGACCTGGCAGTTCTTTTACTATATAGTCTTCGTTGCCTCCTGCTTCGAGAGCTTCCTCGATGGCCCGGAGGTTTTCTTCAGGCGGCACCTGGAGGTCTTTTCCCCCATTTATCGCCAGGACCGGGCATTCAACTTTCATTAATGTCGGTTTTGGATCGTAGGTCACGAAATAGCGCGTCCAGGGGGATACCAGCACCTTTACTTCGCTATCCAGGGATTCTTCGGTGTAACTGGAATACTGTTTTTCTTCTTCGCTCAGGTTTTCCACCATATCCGTTATAAGCCCGCGGATTTCCTCCCCGGCAATGGTGTCATTATCTTCCGTTTTAAGTACGGAGAATATGTCCTTTAGGAGAGCGTCATTTTTGGCGATAGTCTCTTCAGGCACTCCGTCAGCCTCGGCAACCAGCCTGCTCTGTGCCAGGATGATTTCCTCTCCCGTCACGCCCGGGCCTGCCATCAGCACGATGAATGCGACATCCGGGCTCTGGACTGCTGCAATCGGGGCAACCAAACCGCCTTCACTGTGCCCGATCAGGCCTATCCTTTCCGGGTCTATATCTTCGCGGCTCTTCAGATACTCAACGCCTGCAAGTGCGTCCTCTGCGAAATCTTCGGTAGTGACCCTGGAGAAGTTCCCGGTTGAGCCTCCAACACCCCGGTCATCGACCCTGAGGACAGCAATGCCCTGGCGTGTCAGGTAATCCGAGAGCACGAGGAAGGGTCTGTGCCCGAAAACCTCTTCATCACGGTCTTGCTTGCCTGAACCGGTTATGAGCAGCACGGCTGGGAAGGGTCCCTCCGTCTTCGGCGTGGTTAGGGTTCCTGCAAGTTTGATCCCCGCCACCTTATTTTCATAAACGACTTCTTCCTCATCATAAGGATAGGGTTTTACAGGGTCCTGTTCCCTGCGAATTTCTGGTTTTTCGTCAATGCGGGTAAGCACAACCGGGAAGACCTGTCCGGACTGCTTCCACTCTCCTTCGAGGGCTGAGCCGTCCTCTTTCAGCACACCTTCAAATACTCCCCTGGCGGCTGTTACTGTAAGGCGCAAATTCCCATCCTTGTAACTAAGCTTCTCTACGGGTATGCCGCTTACCCCCTGGTCAGGGCTATCCATAGTTGCGGTTGGTAAACCCTCGGGTCCGGTAGAGATATTGAATAAAATTTTCAATTCCTGCCCGCCCTGGAGTTCCAGGCTTCCCATCCAGAGGCCTTCAATTTCTTCGATATTTTCGATGTTTTCAATTTCCTCTTCAGGCATGTTATCGCCTTCTGAGATGCAGCCGGAACCGGCTGCAGACACAATCACAATCAACAAAAAAAAGCAAACTAAGATTTTATGATTCATAAAAGAACTCCTTTGTTTGTTTATTTTTTCTTATTTCCATAAAGGAGTGGCCTCTTATTTTATTGTATTGAAAAGTGTGCGGTCCTTTTTTACAGTTTTTGTTATTACCTTTTTAAACTGTTGAATCCCAAAATGATTTCACACACCCAAAAATCTCTGGTTAGTTCACCTATAAATATTATTCAATTCCTTTAACCTGCTTTCAGGAAATTCTTCTTTCAGGAGTGAGAAAAGCATTCTATCAAAATATTTTTCACCAACAGACCAGTATTTTCTTTGCCTGCCTTCAGACTGAAATCCTGACCTCATCATTACCTTCTCTGATCCTGAATTGCCCCGGGCACAATCACCTGTGAGCCTGAATGCATCTATAACATTGAAAGCGTAATGCACTAAAAAATCACAGGCATCAGTGCCATATCCTTTTCTCCACTGAATATCATCTATTTGGTACCCAATCAGATAATTCCCATTAGTGAATTCTATTGGAAGCAGTGCACACTGGCCTATAAATTCGCCAGAACTCTTCTCCCTGATGGTGAAAACATGGCAATCCGGTGTTCTACCATCCTTTAAAGAGTCCTCTATTGACTTGACCAGCGGGGAAAAGTAAGCCATTGTATCTTCTTCTTTATTCGGCCCGAAAAACATGTATTTGCATACGCTTTCTTTTGAAAGCATTGATGCTATATCCTTCAGGTCTGCCTCTACACAATAGCTGAATGATATGTCATCCTTGATCCACTTTGTTCTCATCGTGATCCCTTGAATCATAATAAATATTTGTACCCCAAACGCATCAGTTTGTTAGGGCTCTAATCGGAGCAGGGACTTTGCCCGGCTCAGTTCCAGAATTCAGTGATAACATTAAGTGTAACACCATTACATAAAATTTATACGGAATTAAAAGTCGCGTAACATGCCGCCCCCAGGATAACGGTTCCTCCCAGAACCTCCCTGAATTCCGGGATTTCCCCGAGCAAAAGGACGGCTGCAATGATCCCGTATACCGGCTCAAGGCTTGCAATTATACTTGCAGCCCGGGCTCTGGTGCCCTTGAGCCCTCTGATAAACAGGGAATGTGCAATTCCTGTAAATACCACCCCCAATAGCATAAGCAGGAAGATTTCCCGGGGCTGGAAAACTGGTTCCTGTAAAAAAAGAAAAGGAATTAAGAAAGGGAGCAGGAAAAGGGTGGCAAAGGAGTCCTGGTAGAAGGCAACTACCAGGCTGGAATAATTCTTTACGAATTTCCTGTTAAGGATGGACAGCACGGCAAAGGTCAGCCCTGCAGTGATCCCGTAGAGCGCTCCCCGGGTTATGCTGTTTGATATTTCGAATTCCGGGACTACGAGGGACACACCAGCAAGCGCAATGAAAGCAACTGTTATGTCCCGGGTCCGCAGCTTTTCGTCGAAAAAATAAGGTTCAAGAAATGTGGTGAAAACCGGAAAGGTTGAAAACGTTAGCATTCCCACGGCTACCGTGGAAACCTGAATCGATTTGAAAAACGATGTCCAGTGGATGGCAAGGAGCAGGCCAATGCCGGCCATGTAGAAGTAATCGCTTCTCCTGTCAAGTTTTATGCCCTGCCTGCGGTACAGGAGGACAGCGGATAGAAAGAGAGCCGCAAAGAAAACTCTACCAAGCACGATTATTTCCGGCGGCAGTTGTATCAGTTTCCCGAATAGGCCGGCAAGCCCGAATAAGAGGACTGCTACATGGATTTCAAGCAGGCTGCCGTTTTCAAAATTTCCTTTCAGTTAAAACACCTTTTCAATAAAAACACCTTCATAGAAATAAATAAAACGCCTTCACAGAAATCGATAGTCCTGCATTATTCAGTTGATGTTATTAAGTCGAATAAAGGCAATGGCTGGCTCTAAATTCTGGAGGGAGACCCAGTACAACCAAAAAGATCTTGAATTATGTCCCAGTATGACCGGAAAAAGTCCTGAGTTATGTTCCCGTACAACCGGAAATTACCGTATCATGCCTTTCTTGTCCACGGGCGACGAAGGAGCCCGGCCTTTACAAAATAAAAGTTGGACAGGATAAAAAGAAGGGCAAAGACAAAACCGAGAATTTAAAAGAACACGACTAAAAGAACATTCATTTTCATCTCTTTTTATTTTATAATCCCTTTTTGAGGGCCGCCAGGCAAGCTGGCGGAGGCTTTCGAATCTCTTCGCGGGAACAAACGGTTTCCGGGGTCATGTGGAATGGTTTAAATTAAAGGTTCTTCGGACTAACCAGTTCCTGAACTAGCGGAAACAATATCTGAACTAACAAAAACAATATCAATCGAAAAGTGAGGAAGCACCCGGAAATCAGGTCATTCTAATAAAACATTTATGGAAGTGATCCGGCATATTTTTAAGCTTAAATTCATTTTACCTGCCGTATGTTTTTTGCGAAAAAGGGACCTCACTTAGCAGTGCTTCTCGGCTGCACCTTCTACGGGATGACCGGGCTTTTCCTGGTGCACATTCATGACATACCCATAACTTCCATTATATTTTACAGGTTATTTTTCGGACTGCTCCTGATCATGCTCTTTGTCCTGGGAACAGGCAGGGTCAGAGAGCTTAAACCCGGGAAAAAAAAGATATCCCTCCTCATGCAGGGTATTTTCATCGTTGTGAACATGTTTTTCTATTTTATCTGTGTGAGAGAGACCTGCGTCTCAATAGCCATCTTACTCGAATACACGGCTCCCATTTACGTGATGCTGGCATCTCCTTTTGTCCTTAAGGAAAAAATTGGGAAGGAAAACATCGCTGCCCTTTTCGTTGCAATTACGGGAGTTTTCCTGGTAATCAGGCCCGACGGCGGGTTTTCGGAGTTTGAGCTTTCCGGCAGCCACTTTATCGGGATTGCTGCAGGGCTTTTTGCGGGGATGATTCTCGCAGCAATCATCATGAACGTGCGGGTCCTGAAAACCGAATACTCCGAGTTCCCGATCGCTTTCTGGGGAACAGCAATCAGTTGCTTTTTTATGATACCTTTTGCATTTGAGTCCCCTCTTCCCCTTATTGTGGAAAATATACCAGCCCTTATGTCTTTCGGGATGGCTTCCGTGGGGCTTGGAGGGATCCTTACCACCATCGGCTTTGCAAATCTGGAATCCCAGACAGGGAGCCTGCTCGCCCTGATCGAACCGGTTGCAGGGGTCTTTTTCGATGTGGTGGTCCTGGGAATTTCCTTATCCTCAACAACACTTTTCGGATGTCTTCTGGTCCTTATAGCATCCTTAATCGTCAGTTTCAGGAATTCGTCGGAGCTTGATGAGGTACAGTCCGATTCTGCCGAAAAGGTGGAACCCTGTTAATTAAGCTTATAATGTTTGCATGGTCGCGAAAATCGGCTGAGGATAAAGGCACGGAATAATTTACGGAGAAAACAAAAAAAGTAATTTGAGGCCTGGATGCCTCAGGTTTTTACCTTTTGAGGATCATTGTCCTCAGGCGGTCGGCGGAGTTGGCGGACTTGTCAGCAATTGTGCCGATCTTTCCTACGAGGCCTGTAAGGTGGCAGACGCCCGGTCCTCCTATGGCATCTTCGTTTTCGAATATCTTCTTTAAAAGAGCGGTCTCCAGCACATCCACTTCATGTTCAAGTTTCTCTACTTCCGGGACAATGGTCAGAGTTTCCTTGACCTCTTCCTTGCTGAAAGAAGTGGCAAGCAGTTTGTACAGCTCATCGATGACATCGTTATACAGCTCAGCAGTTTTAAGCGCGCCTGCTGTCAGTTCTAAAAACCCCTCTTTTACTTCATCGGGAAGGTTTTTGCAGGGTCTCAGGGTCATCCAGTAAGCTGAAGTCTGGGCGTAGTCGGCAATGGAGTCCTGCTGTTTTAAGAAAGACAGGAGGTCTTTTTTGTCAACCGGGAGCTTCACCGAAGACGGGATACTTGCCCGGATTTTTTGTTTTATAATATCGGCTTCATGTTCCAGTTTGTCAATTTCGGCGGTTAGCTCTTCCAGGTGTTTTTCATCGCCGGCACAGTAGGCATCCATGGCCTCAGCCAGCTTCTCCACTGCAAGGACCCCTTTTTTGGCATGCATTTCAAGGGGGACGAAGGGGGAATCTACGACCACGTCGAGGACGGAACGAATGTAATCTTTCATAACCAGATCACCTCAAGCCCCACATAGATCAGCGCTGATGTAAGTGCTGCTATGGGGACGGTTGCTACCCAGGAAGAAATTATCTTCCATATTACGCTCAGGTCAACGGCTGCAATCCCGCCTGCCAGTCCAACTCCTATCACGGAGCCCACAAGGGTGTGGGTGGTAGAGATGGGAAGGGAACTGTAGCTGTGGAGCAGAACCACAGTTGCGGTCGCAAACTGTGCGGAAAAACCGCGGGTCGGTGTGAGTTCCGTGATTTTTGACCCTATGGTTTCGATAACCTTGTAGCCCCATGTGGCAAGCCCGATTACCATCCCTACACCACCAAGGATAAGCACCCAGATAGGGACCTCATTTCCTGTAAGTCCCAGGACCTTAAGCCCGGCCGAGAGAGGGCCGACGGCGTTTGCCACGTCATTGGACCCGTGCGCAAATGCAATGTAGCATGCAGTTACGACCTGTAAGGATATGAATTTTTTCTCAACGAGAGGGAGATCTGACGCCCTGTGCAGGAACAAACTGCGGACCAGGGAAAAAGTCAGGTAAGCCAAAACCGCCCCCAGAATTGGGGATATGAACCAGCTGGCCACGATTTTGACAAGAACGAGCCAGTGGATATCCGAAAAAGCGATTGTGCCATTGAAAGCGGCAATGAGTCCGAAGCCGAGTACGGAGCCGACAATAGAGTGGCTGGTAGAAACAGGGAGGTTGTAGAAAGTTGCAAGGGTAATCCAGAAACCCGCAGCAAGGATTGCGGCAAGCATCCCGAGCACCACGATGGTCGGGTGGACCTCGCTGATCATATCGATGGGAACGATTCCTTTGGCAATCGTTGAAGTTACTCTTTTTCCGAAAAAGACTGCCCCTAAGAACTCGAAGATTGCGGCAATAATTATAACCTGCCTTATTGATAACGCGCCGGTACCGACCGAGGTCCCCATAGCGTTGGCAAGGTCGTTTGCCCCTATATTCCAGGCCATGTACAGGCCGGCGATGATGAGTGCAATGACAAGTAATTCCATTTTTTTCTTTTCTCCAGAACTATTATGTTTTCCAGGATTTCATGTGATCAGGAACTTTGAATTTGTGTAGACTTTTTACAATATTTCAAATTTTTTTCATTAGACTTTATAAATATTATATCGATATAGAGTTTTCATATACTTTGAATCTTTTATGGTTTTTTCTGAGATATTCATTATACTTTACACTTTTCGTATGAGTATCCTCTCCTAATACCTAATATAGCTCTATATGCCCTATATTTTTTATATACTTCTGGCTTTTGTATATATATTAAATATGGTCTCCCACTCCTCATTTGGACCGAATTCACAAAAATTCATCACATATTTCGTATTTACTCCCCGATTTATATAATAAAGTAACCGAGAGTTTAGCCCGGTTCAGAATCGAAAGGTTTATATATTATGAGCTTGCGTTTTTCTCGCTTCTCATTATACTTTTTATTCGCCCCTTTATTCCTGGGCTTTCATTCCGGGCAGGTCCAGCATTTCCCTATCCTGAACGTCATGCAAGTTTTCATAGACATGGAAGATTGCCCGGAAATAAGCAGGGATTTCAAGCACGACGCTCGCATCCCCCATTCTTCTGATTTCTTCTCAATTCCTTTGTCTGCCTTTAAAGGACGTGAAAGCCTTCGATTACGAAAAACTGCTAAGGGAACGGCAACAACTATTTTTTCCGGCTTTCCTTTTTTTGCAGAACCAGATTACCGCTAGCATTGTGAAGCCCATGGCTATCCAGTCATCGATAAGAATAACGGTTCTCCCGGCGATTTGTTGCCCTACACCTGGTGTTTTATCCCCGGTTTTTACATTAAATCCCGGATTAGGTTCGAAGCAGGTTCAGGCCAGCCCTGCTTCCCCAGGTCAGCCTGACTTCCTTAGACAAGCCGGACAGGACTCTTGCAGACCTCTATAGCAGACCCCGATGGAATTTCCGTTCCCGGCAGGCAGAGTTCAGTGACCTGTTTCGCTACATTGTTCGGTTTGAGAGACGGCTCGACCATGAACATGGAAGTGTACATCTCCGTATCCACCCCTGCCGGACAAACCGCATATACCTGCAGCCCTCCCCCGACTTCATAAGCCAGGGCTTCGGTGAGCCCGATTACCGCGAATTTTGAGGCCCCGTACACGGAGAGCTTCGGAACCCCGTGTTTTCCTTCCGCTGAAGCGATGTTGATGATCCTGCCATTACCTCTTTTCAACAGATGGGGAAGAGCGTGTTTAGTGCAGAGAAATATGCCCTTCACGTTCGTATCCATTATCTCTTCGTATTCTTCAGGAGAAGTATCCGCAAGAAATTTCCTGTAAGCAACCCCCGCGTTGTTCACCAGAATGTCCAGCCTTCCAAAACCTTCTATTGTCTTTTCGATAAGGTGCAGGACATCGGCTTCATTCCGCACATCGGTCCTTATTGCAAGAGCCCTGCTCGAACTCCCTACTCTTTCGACCATTCTTTCCGTTACCTGAATTTCCCTCCAGGTCCTTGCCGCAATTACAACATTCGCTCCTTCTCTTGCAAGCGCCAGGCAGATGGCTCTCCCGATTCCTCTGCCTCCCCCAGTGACGATTGCTGTTTGGCCTTCCAGGCGCATATAGATCCCTCCTTTTTTTGATCATTCTTCTTTGAAAACTTGGGGTGCAGGAGTGATATGTTTTTGGAAGCAGGGTTTCTGATGTGGGTTTCTGATCCGGAAAACCAAAGCTGATTAAAAAAGTACTTTGTTTTCCATTAACCTTTAATTAAGGGGTCCCTGTTTTGCTCAGGATTTTGTTGTGGCAAATAAAAAAAAGTTTGATGTGGGGGATGTGGGGAATATGGGGACGTTCACTTTACATCTGTGGAATCGGAGGCGCATAGACCTCGATTACGGACCCCGAGAGTATATTAGATTCCGGCAGGGCAAGCTCCAGGACCTTTTCGGCAACGTGTTCCGGTTTGAGTACCGGGATGTCCATAAACATGGACCTGTACATCTCCGTATCCACGGCTCCGGGGCAAATACAGTAGACCATTGCCCTTCCGCTAAGTTCCGAGGCCAGAGCTTCCGTAAAGCCGTTTACCGCAAACTTAGAGGCGCTGTATACCGAAAGATCTGAGATCCCGTGCTGCCCCGCCCCGGAAGAGATATTGATGATCTTCCTGTTCTCGCTCCTTGAAATATGGGGGATTGCGTGCTTTGTGCAGAGGAAAAGCCCCTTCACGTTTGTGTCCATTATCTCTTCGTATTCCTCAATAGAGGTTTCCTCAATAGCTTTCCTGTGAGCGATCCCCGCATTGTTCACAAGGATGTCGAGTCTTCCGCATTTTTCCATGGTCTTTGAGACCAGGTTCCGGACATCCGCTTCATTCCTGATGTCAGCCTGAACAGCTATTGCTTTGACTCCGGCCTGCTTCACCATCCTAACCGTTTCCCGGATTTCACTCTCATGCCTGGCAGTAACGACGATGTTTGCCCCCTCTTTTGCCAGTTCAAGGGCTACCACCCTTCCGATACCTCTGCCCCCGCCGGTTATGAGGGCAGTTTGACCTTTTAACCTCATCATTTATCTCACCTGCATCTGGATATTTTTATCCAGTGGTTTTATATTAAAAATCAGAATTAATCACCCTTCGGAATGGGGATATATTTATTGAAACAAAGTTCAGAAAAAAAGGTTCTTATTTTGAAAAATGGGTTCTGTTTAAAGAGAGGAAAGAGAGGAAAGAGAGGAAAGAGAGGAAAGAGAGGAAAGAGAGGAAAGAGGGGAAAGAGAGGAAAGAGAGGAAAGAGAGGAAAGAGAGGAAAGAGAGGAAAGAGAG
>CBFCWE010000009.1:0-68965 GCA_965601435.1 uncultured Methanosarcina sp. | reverse complement strand
TGAAACTGATCTGATATTGAAACTGATCTGATATTGAAACTGATCTGATATTGAAACTGATCTGATATTGAATCCGATCCGATGTTTGAATGTGAAGCTAGCATCGGTTTTTATGTGATACTCATGTTACTGATACGGCTTGAGCCTGAAATTAGTTTGATGCTTGAGTATGAAACCGGTTTGATACTTGAGCCTGAACTTGGAAAGGGCTTGAAGTTGGATTCTACCTTTTTTATGAGCCTGACCTTAATTAATTTTTCCAAAAAAATGTTTAGATTTTTCATATCTTCGACAGTTCCGGTTCTTTTGCAGTCCCTATGTAATATTTTTTAACTTCCTCTTTATTTTTATTGACCCCCCAATATTTTACTTTCAATTGTCCTCTCCATTTTTCAATTGCTCTCTCCACTTTTCAATCTCAATGCTCCTTTCCATACTTCTTTTTCTGCCGAAGGTTCTATGAGGGAAGCTATCAATGATTATATGAAAAAGGTCCTGAACCGGAATGGATTTCATATCTCGTAAAAGGCAGGTAAAAATCAATCTTAAAGGTGGCTTTATATGGATGACTTCGAACGTGATAAATACAGCCGGCAAATTCTTCTTTTTGGGGAAGAGGGGCAGGAAAAGCTGAAAAATGCAAAGGTGTTCATTGCCGGGGTGGGCGGGCTCGGATCTCCGGTTTCCACATATCTGGCAATTGCGGGGATAGGTAAAATAATAATTGCGGATTTTGATTGTGTGGAAGCAAGCAACCTGAACAGGCAGTTCCTTCATCATGAGGAGGATATCGGCAGGGAGAAGGTAGAATCCGCAAAGGAAAAACTCCTGGCTATGAACCCTGGAGTCGAAATAGAGGTCATAAGAGAAAAGCTAACCGAAGAAAATGCAGATTCAATGGTTTCCGCTTGTGACCTCATCATAGATGCCCTTGATAACTTTGAGGCAAGGCATATTCTGAACCGACTTGCTGTAAAAAGAAAGATCCCTCTCATCCATGGGGCAATTTCCGGGTATACAGGGCAGGCGACAACAATAATCCCTGGAAAAACCCCCTGCCTTTACTGTATTTTCCCCGGGGTTTCCGGAAAGGAGACGTTCCCTGCGGTCGGTACAACTCCCGGAATAATAGGTTCGATTCAGGCGAATGAAGCTATTAAGTATATAACCGGACAGGGAAAGCTCCTTGAAGGGCGTCTTTTGATGTGGGACGGTCTCTTCTGTTCTTTAACTGAGATCAAGCTTGCAAAAAGGAATAATTGTCCGGTCTGCGGCGGACAGATGGGCGAAATTCCGGAAAGTGATCTCAGTTGAAGATACTATCTAAGCCAAAGAACCGATATTGGGTTCTAAACTGATCTTGGATTCTAAACTGATCTTGGATTCTAAAATGGTTTGGTGAAAGACTAATACTGGATAATTAACTGAGCTCAAGTAAATGAATTATGTCGGGGAGTTTTTGTAAATTCTTTTTTCGGCAGGTCAACTAATTTTATATATTACGGTCGATATATCTCATTGGGGGTATGTTGGATGAAGCCGAATGCTCGGAAAGTTGGGCAGAAAAGTAATTGCCCAAGAGACAATCCCGGTTTAAACGTTCATGACTCTCACGGCACCGTTCCGTCAAGTTCCTCTGCTTCCTGTTTTTTTCCTCCGGGAGTTCCCTACCTTGACCTCAGTATTTTCCGGGAGTCAGGGGTAAAATCTCTCATAAATAAACGCAGTAAAGATATGTACCGGTTGCTGCAGGATGTCCGTTTTGACGGAAAGTACTACCGGGTAAAATGTGTAAAATCCACCGGTTGGATGTGTTGCTGGGACCTGGCAGTTAGGGTTGAGTTTTTTGGAAAGATGCAGGGGGTTACCATTTATCCGAAGCGTAAAGTGTTCAAAGCCGAAAAAAGGATTGTGTACAAATCCCTTATTCTGGTGAATCCTTACGAACTCTGGGAAGAAGAACTGGTAAGCAAATTCTGGAATATCCAGGAACGGCTTGAGTACCTTATTGCCAGAATCCTCTTTCACGAATGCATTCACGTTATGATTGCTCTCGGGAAAATCCTGCCGGTAGGTTTTGGGGAAACGGATATTTTTCTTGAATTCAGGAAGGTACTGG
Organism: uncultured Methanosarcina sp.; assembly: GCA_965601435.1. Taxonomy (GTDB): domain Archaea; phylum Halobacteriota; class Methanosarcinia; order Methanosarcinales; family Methanosarcinaceae; genus MTP4. Next base: position 66,846 of record CBFCWE010000009.1, on the reverse strand, counting down.
AAACTGCAAACTCGGAAAAACTGAGCATCGAACGCCGGGAAGTCCAGTTCCGTATCTGGAACCTTGCCGTGTTCGGTTCTTCGGACGAGGAAGACGAGGAAGAATTGTTTATGCGTGTCCTGGAAATTTACGAATTTCTTCTCAACGAAAAATACAGCACCCAGAAAACCGGTAAAGCGTTTGGCTGTCCTCTGGGCAATAAAAGAGTAGCCGGAAAATATTCCTGGATGGCAGCTGTGAAGGCAGGAGGTAGTCGTCAGGTTGAAAAGAAGGTGTGGGAAACCGAGTCCCGGAGACTTCGCAGAGCTCTGGTCACGTTGTTTGATGCGATTGATAGGGAATCCAGGTCTGAACGGAAAAAGCTCCCGGAAATAAAGCCGCAGAAAAACAAGGATTGAAAAAAATTGAAAATTAAAGAGGTTGACAGGTAAACTATCTGGAATTAAAATAAGCATGTCTTATAAGAATTAAATAAGAATGAAAGAAGCCGGAAGGCTTCAAACAAAAAGCAAATGCAAGCCCCGTGCGAGATTCGAACTCGCGACCTAGTGATTACAAGTCACTCGCTCTACCGGGCTGAGCCAACGAGGCAAGATGAAAGCGCTTGCAGACTTATCTAAATACAATACTCACAGATAAATCTTATGGCAGATTTTCGCTGCTCTGTCCTCAGTACTCCGTCCTCAGTATTTTCTGCTTTTGGCTCTTCCATGTTTCGTGTTTTCTTTGTTTTCCCCGCTTCTTTTCCTTTTCCTGCCTTTTTTTCTTTTATTTTTCCTGCCTTTTTTTTATTTTCCCTGTTTCTTTTCAGATTTCTATCTCATAGGGTTGGGTACGGCGCATAAAACTTATGGCACTCTTCCACTATACTTTGCCTAAGATGTGGCAGGAAATTGCAAAATACGGGCGCAAGTTGGTGGAACACGGGCTTGTAGAGTCCCATTTCGGGAACATCAGTGTCAGGGCGGGAGACCGGATGATTATTACCAGGAGTGGGTCTGCCCTTGATGAGATTACGGAAGACAGTGTTGTAGAGGTTGGGATCGAGGAGACCTCTTCCATGGACCTGATTGCGTCCTCGGAGACGGTGGTGCACCGGGAGATTTATCGGAGGACTTCTGCCCTTGCAATTATTCACGCCCACTGCCCTTATGCGGTGGTGGAGTCCCTGCTGGCGGGAGCAGGCGGGGCAATAGAGCCTGTAGACAGCGAGGGGCAGTACTTTTTGGGTGAAATCCCTGTGGTTAAGGGGGGTATCGGGAGCAGGGAGCTTGCGGAAAATACTGCGGAAGAGCTTTCAAAGCACCGGGGGCTTGTGGTCTATAGCCATGGGACTTTCGCCGTGGGAAGAGTCCTCAGTGAGGCTTATGTCGCGACCACACAGCTTGAGCATTCGTGCAGAGTTAAGTATCTCTATGAACTTGCCGCAAAAGGGGCCGGAAATTACAGGGGATAAAATAAAAAAGTATAATTGTTTATAATTGTTTATAATTGTCTATATTATGTTTGTCTATGCTGTCTATATAAAGTGTGCATTCCCCCGGGTGTAGACGTAAGTATAAATATAACAAGATAGGTAAAGACAGAACATCATATGTCAAGTATCTCCTGATAGGCATACGAAAGGAGAAAACTTGCGTCTTTTTCATGTGGCAGTTTTCCATCACGGATATTAAAAATAAAAAAGATTTCCGAGTACCATGACGTTCGATGCCCTGAGACCCTTCGCCTCAAAAGTTATTGAACCGCTGGCAGACCTTTTCATCCGGAAGGGTATCTCTCCTGATGTGGTTTCCATAGCTTCCCTTATCTGTGCCTTTATTGCCGGGCTCTGCTTTTACTACTCCCCGGTAGCCCGGGGCCTCGTCCTCCTGGCGGGTATCTTCGTTGTGCTGAATTCTGTCCTGGACGCTCTGGACGGGGCGGTTGCCCGGAAGTCAAACAAGGCCACTGCCAGGGGAGATTTCCTGGACCATGTTATCGACCGCTATTCTGACGTCTTTATTATCTGCAGCATCTTCTTTGCAGGCTACGTGCCCTGGCAGATAGGGGTCGCGGCAATCGTGGGTGTGCTGCTGACAAGCTACCTGGGGACCCAGGCTCAGGCCCTTTCTCTTGGAAGGTACTACGGAGGGATCATGGGCAGGGCTGACCGTCTGGTGGTTATCATTCTCTCTGCCTTCGTAAATTTTGCCTATCCGGCTACCATCGCTGGCTTTTCTATCCTGGGCTGGGCCGTCACCCTGATTGCATTGACCAGTCACATAACGGCTTTTCAGAGGATACATTACATCTGGAACCGGCTGTAAACTAAGGTCTCCTCTCAGTTTTTCCGGAAACTTTTCCGGGAGTGAATACTCCCTCCCTGGATAAAAACAGGCTCTTGTGGCGGATAAACTTAATGTAACACAAAACCCAATACAGGACTATGCCGCCTCAACCTGAGCAGTACGAATACCTTGAACATACGGCAGATGCGAAGTTCCGGGCTTATGGTAAAACCCTGGAAGAAGTTTTTGAAAATGCAGCTCTTGCCATGTTCAACGTGATGATTGACACTAAAAAAGTCCTTGTAGATACCTCGCTGGAAATTTCCCTTAAATCCCCGGGCCTGGATACCTTGCTTATTGACTGGCTTTCTGAACTTCTTTTTCTCTTTGAAGTGGAGGAAACCATCTTCGGAGAATTCAGGGTAGAAGAGATCAGGGAAGAGGAAGGCGAATACTCTTTGACAGCCCGGGCATTGGGGGATAAATGGAACCTTGAAATTCATTCCTTCGAAACCGAGATCAAGGCGGTTACCTACAACCAGCTTGAACTTGAAAAGACGCCTGAGGGTTGGGTGGCTCAGGTGGTTGTGGACCTTTAATTGGCGGCTTTTTAAGGTTCCGGTGGCTTGGAAAATACTTTCTCAGGTTCATGGATAAATGAAGCTCCTGGTAATCCTGGATTGTCCACTTTTCTGTCCACTTTTTTGTTCAGGTTTCTTTCATACAGTACCATATTCATATTTTCCTTATGTGAATCATTATCATCACGTTTTAGAATCATTGTATTAAGGAACGAACCATTGACCTGAAAATTATTGTGCGGAAAATGCCCGTATGAATGACTGTACTACAAAATCATTGTATCATGAATTATTGGACTACGGAACCTGAGTTTGCAGCCCCCTTTCGGAAAATCTGTCCTGGAAGATGGTTTCAGGCATTTCGGGTATGGGTAGAAGAATTTCAGGGTTAAGTTCAGGGACGCAAGTCCAGGGAAGCATAATTATAAAACCCAGAGGAGAGGTGGATTATAAATATGAATGCAAATGAGGAGACAGGATCGGAATGTGGAGGATTAGGGAGCGCGGGTTCGCAAAGTGAAGGGACAGAAAGTGAAGGGCCGGAAAGTATGCTTACGAGTGTGAGGGGTATGGTTCGAAAGCTTTCCGATAACAGCTGGGAAATCCCTGTTGGTCACACTCCTGGAATGCAGGTCCCAGGGCGCCTTTTTGTGTCCGAAAAACTGCTTGCGAGCATCGATCCGGGCACAATTGACCAGATTGCAAATGTGTCAACCCTTCCTGGAATTCAGAAATATTCTATGGCTATGCCGGATGCTCATCTGGGGTACGGCTTTGCCATCGGCGGGGTCGCGGCCTTTGATAGTGAAGAGGGGATTATCAGTCCCGGTGGAGTGGGTTTTGACATCAACTGCGGAGTCCGTTTGATAAAGACGAACCTGCAAAAGGAGGAGGTGGTCCCTCATATTAAGGAGCTTACGGAAGGCCTTTTCAAAAATGTCCCCTCCGGAGTCGGCTCAAAAAGCCGAATAAGGGCTTCTGATAAAGAGCTGGACGATGCTTTCCTGCATGGGGCAAAGTGGGCCGTGGAATCCGGTTACGGGGTGGAAGCCGACACTGAGCACTGTGAAGGGTACGGGTTCCTTGAAGGGGCAGATCCCGCATATGTTAGCGATAAAGCCCGAAAGCGAGGGAAACCCCAGTTCGGTACTCTGGGAAGTGGGAACCATTTCCTGGAAGTCCAGTATGTGGACGAGATTTATGATAGGGAAGTGGCTTCGGCTTTCGGGCTTGAGGAAGGGCAGGTCACGGTTATGGTCCACTGCGGGTCCAGAGGTGCCGGGCACCAGATCTGCACGGATCACCTTCAGACCCTGGCCCAGGCCGTGAAGAAGTACGGCATCCAGATCCCTGATAAGCAGCTTGCCTGCGCTCCGGCGCAGTCAAAGGAAGCTCAGTCCTATTTTAAGGCAATGCTCTGCGCTGCAAATTATGCCTGGGCGAACCGGCAGGTTATCACTCACTGGACAAGGGAAACTTTTGAACAGGTTTTTGGCAGGGACTCCGATGAGCTTGGAATGGACCTGCTCTACGATGTTGCCCATAACGTGGCAAAACTCGAGGAACATCTCATCGAAGGCAAGAAAAAGGAAGTGTACGTGCACAGGAAAGGAGCTACCCGAGCCTTTCCCCCTGGCCACTCGGAGGTCCCGGCAGCGTTTAGGGATGTCGGACAGCCTGTTTTGATCCCTGGTAGTATGGGGACTGCTTCCTATATTCTCTGCGGTACGAAAGAGGCAATGGATATCTCTTTCGGAAGCGCCTGTCACGGGGCTGGCAGGGTCATGAGCCGGGCGCACGCCAAGAAGGAATTCAGGGGAGAGAGCATAAAGGAGAAACTTGAAGCCATGGGGATTACGGTAAGGGCCACACACCCGTCTGTTATTGCAGAAGAAGCCCCCGAAGTTTACAAGTCGAGCAGTGAGGTGGTAAATGTGGTGCATGAACTCGGGATTGCCCGGAAGGTTGCACGTGTCCTGCCCCTCGGTGTTGCAAAAGGTTAATCCCTTCCTATGCAGGAATCCTTTGGACTGGTCTGGTTTTAAAGGTGGTTTTGTAAGATAGGGTTTTGGGGAAACTTCCTGCTTCTGGTGAAGTTTCCCTTTTTTGGGAACATTTTTTGGGTTTAAGATAATTTTTGGGAGTTGGAACCATTGATAGGTCCGGATTCGTCGTTGAACCTGAACACTATCATGCTGGCATAAGCTGCAGGTTCAAAAGGAATGCCTTTTTCTTTGAATATGTTGGAGAAATATTCCACAAGGTTGGAAATTACCTTTTCATTTTTAAAGTCGTGGAAGATCGTCACGGATTCCTTCCCGGGTTCCAGGTAGACTTCTATGTTCTTTACAAGCTGGGTTGCCAGGTACATTCTTTTGAATGCAATCAGCAGGTCGGGGAGGGTCATTTCGTTTAAGGACTGTTTGCACAGGCGTTCCAGAATTTTAGTGGGGTTTGGAGCATTCCCTGCGGCAAAGGTTTCAAACTGGTTCCTGTGCAGGGTTACGAGGTTATATCGTTCCACGTTGTAGGTGTACATGAGCTGCGTCCAGAACTCTGTGTTGTCGTCGAGCTCTTTGCACACGATATCAAAGTACCCGAAGTGTTTCCTTATACCGGGCATGGTTTCACTCGGGGAAATCGAGAGGTTCTTTTTGAAAGAGATCTGAGTAGAATTTGCTCTTCGGAAAATGTGTTCTACATCGAGCTGCATCCATTTCGCCAGGAAATGGGCCACAAGTTGGGCAAAAAAATCCCGGTTGTTTACTGTGGAGTTTGAAAAAATGACAAGGGCGGAATCAGGGTTATTGATGTCTTCACATTTGATTGAAGTATGGATGGGCCACTGGTAGCTCCGGGCAGCCCTGTTGAGGTACTCTTCAAGTTCTCTCATATCCTGAACTTCATAAGGATTTATCAGCTCATTTACCAGTTCTTCTTCTGTAAGCCTGCCTTTGGTGTACCTGAAGAGCCATTCGAGCATTGTCTTATTTATAAGGATATTTTCTCCGCTCTGGATTGTGTCATTTATACCTTCTCCAGACGGAGCTTCTTTTAAAAATTTGATTGCCTCGTCAATACTGTTATGATAGGTAAGCGCAGTATCGGCAACTGCAATAGTATCCCTGATTGCAGCACTCAGGTTCCCGTCATTGGCGTCCAGAAGCGGCTGTAATTTTTTAAGATATTTGTCATCAAGGGATATATTTTTTCGAATCAGCATTTTACCACCCAACACAAGTAATGCAGCTTTTGTTCCTCTATAAATCAATATATTGTATTTTGATCCCGTATGTGGCGGTCCACAAATAATGTTCTGAACGAATCTGCGTTAGATTTTAATAAATTCGGGTCAGAACACTGGATTTTAAGATCCAACTGTTCTAAAATATATTTATCAACTCCTAAAGATCTTTTGCATATCCTCTATAATATTGGTGAAGTATTATTGGATATTAAATCTTTCTATTTAGTGCTATTTTTTGAGAACTTTTATCAAAAGGCACTATTGATAAAATAGGTCCCAATATAGCCTGCGTTTTTACTGTAAAGACCAAATCTCCTTCTCTTCCTTTCACTTTGTTGTAAACCGGAATATTAACTCTTGTGACTTCTGTACTACCAAAATCTTTGAAAATACTATCAGTGACACTTTAAAAAATATTTGGCACCAAATTCACAATTTACTATTTATATTTGTTATGATAGTCTATCTTTTGTAAATAACGGCAAAATTGGAATGTGGATTGGGGTTCGCATTCCTGTTGAATGAAATGGACGTGGGGTCTGAATAATGAATGAGGTTTTAAGGATGTGAACATACGTTTGCATACCTTTGCAGAAGGGGTATAGGTTTCTTCCCCTCTCTAAGTTTGCCTCAATTCTTTGTTGTTCGTAGAATAAGTTCTTGGACAATGGCACTTGGCCCTCTACGTAAACAGCGGGTTTGGGAGTGGATTCGCACAATTCCTGGTCGAATGCTGACGATTTTTCGATCAGCACTCGGTCAGGTTACACATTACCTTTTTTTCTTCTTTCTAATCTTTTTTGAATTTTCATATTTTTTTAAAACATCTACACTTTTATTATATTCTCTTATCAACCAATTTCTAATGCTTTCTACATGTTTGTCTCAAAATTTGTGAGAAAAGAAGATATTGACATTCAAAAACGGGAAATTCACAAATGCTAACATAACATGTTCATGCAAGAAGTCTACACAAATGCTATCTCAAGAAGTCTACACAAAATGCTACACAGCATAGTAACAGAAATATAAAATACCCTGAAAACTACACAAAATGCTACACAACATAGTAACAGAAATATAAAATGCCCTGTAAAAGAAGTTAAAAACAAAAGAAAAAGCAAAGGGAAAACATTCCACTTTGCTTTCCGGGTGTTTCCATCCGGTTTTAAGATATAACTTTTTTGAACTTATGTCAGCTGGTTGACCGGGTGGTTCTCCACAGCGATCTCGATGTCGAGTTCTTTTGCGGTTTCTCCGAGCATGATGTCGACCATTGCGACAGCCGGGAAGACCTTTTCGACATTTTCGATTGGGCCGTAGAGGAGGAAGTCAGAACCTGCGATCTGGGCTACCAGGTTGGTCCCGATGTCAGAAGGCATGTAGATTGACTTCGGGTCGGGCTGAGTCTTCTTGAACTTCCTTAACCAGTCCCATGCGGATGCCATGTTGTGGTATCCACCGCCTACAGGCAGGCCGAGCTTGCCTTTGATGGTCGGGACTGAGCGGATGGTTGCGCCTGAGCCTGCACCGAGGGGCATTGCTGCCACGTCGATAAGGGGGATCGTGATCCCACATTCCTTGGCTATCTGGAGCATACCCTTGTCCTGTCCGGAACCACCGACTTCAAGGATGTCGAGTTTACCTTTGACGGTTGGGTCGGTTGCGTTGAAGGCCAGCACGATGGCTGCTTCCACATCGCTCTCGGTGAGGACGTCAATTTCGTCCTGTTCGATACTTGCGTTGATGGAGTTGTGAATTGCCCTGTTAGCGACACCGATTTCGGTACAGTACTGGGCAGCGGCTGCGCGCACTTCTCCGGCGGAAGAGTCGATCAGGAAGGGGGTCTTGTCATCGATTCCGAGGAACCAGTCAATGTAATTCCTGATGGCTTCGGGGGTTTCTCCTACAATCTGGTTTACGTAGGGGTTTCCGGTTGCGTCACTCAGTTCAACCTGTGTGTTCCACAGGGTTTCTGCAGCTGCTTTGTCGAAAAGCCCCTTGTCCTCGTCGGTCACGATCTTGTGCCTTGCGTAGAACATGGTACTAACTAACACGGTCGGGTACTCACCCGGCTGCCCGCCGAACTTGACTCCACCAATTTCAAAAACTTCCTGTTTCTTATCAAACTTGAACATTTTGATCCCTCACTTATATGAACATTGATGATACCGAGACATAGATCAGGAAGAGAAGCAGTCCGATCACTGCGCCGTAAAGGATTCCAATGTCTCTTCCTACCTTCTTTCCGACTCTCTGCGCAACTTCACTGTTGACGAACTCGACCTTTTCATCGATCAGGTCAAGCCTCTTCAATACTTCACTAAACTCATCTGGATCTACAAATGCGGCTGGTGCTTTTCCATCCATATTATTCACCTCTTTAAAGACCCCAGATGATTAATGGGAGTATGATTACCATCACCAGTGAAAAGAGGAAACCCAGTGCGAAGCCGATAAGCCCGGTGGACATAACCCCGGAGTCTAGCTTCTGGTTCCTCGCAATCAACTGCGCTCTGTACCGGATGCTCTCAACAGTAGCATCGATTGCACCCATCTGGGGGTTAAGCACCATTGGGACGCCTTGTCCTTCTTCTGCCATTTTCATTACCTCCCGAGAAGTAATAACCCAAGCAGGGATATGGTTACAGTCAGTCCGATCATGGCACCTTCAACCTTGCCGGCGTGAATCCCTGAGTGGAACTTGTTCAGGTTTCCGATGTCAAGCATCCGGGCTTCAATACCCTTCAACCGGCTGCGGATTGTTGCGATTTCTCCCGAGACCGGTCTAACGACGCCAACATCTTCTTCGCCTTCGCCTTCCTCGCTGATCTCAACGACCAGGGGTTCGGCATCGAAGGCTCCTGGGTCCTTTGAAACGAGTTCTTTTACCTTGGCAGTGATGACACCCATATCTTCGGTGTTCAGCAGTTCGACGGTCTCGACCTGTGCCTGGAAGCGTTCAACTGCTTCGGGATTCAGGTTTTCGACGTACGGAATGGCTCCGATTGCGCCTACGATCCTGTTGTCCTTCACACCGTTTGCGTGCAGGCTGATCGCTGCCTGTCCCGTAATATGCCCTTTAACTTCTGCTCCTGTTACGACCAGGTATCTGATGTTAGGGTTTGAAATTACGTGGGCAACGACCTTTTCTATGCCGAGATTCTCGGTTTTACAGGATCCTGTAATTGCTGCTCCGGCATCGAGTACCGGCTTACCTGCAAGGTGTGATGCGCAGGTGATTACAGCAACACAGCCCTGTACGTCGCCGACTTCGTATTCACCTTTCAGGATTGGCCATCCCGGGGCTGGATCTCTTTTATCTACCATTTTAGATCACCCCTCCCATCAGGCTGTATATATATATGATCAATGCCAGCAGTCCGCTAAAAGCCAGGCCCACGATAAGTCCATAGAAGGAGTTCCCGTAGATTCCGGCCAGGTAAGAGGTGTTCTCACGTCCGGGCCAGGTGTTCAGGAGCGGCATGCTGGGAGATAGGGAGTTCACAAGGTCCCCTGAAACTGCTTCCAGTTTGTCCAGCCTCTCGAAAACCGGCTCCATGGAATACATAATTGAGTCTGACCTTTCTTCTGCCACAAGGGCGGTTTCGGGGTCCAGAACCAGGTGTACTTCGGGGGCTATACGAATCATGCTCATTGTAGTTCCTCCTCACTGGGCAGAAGGCCGGTTCCAACCACTGCGTATGCGTCTCTCTTGACGAATCCGAAGTACTTGTTGAATGCCAGGTACCAGATAGTGAGCCCCACAAGAATTGTGACAAAGGCAGGTCCAAGACCTTCGTTGATTGAGGATGCGAGACCTGCAATGACCATTGCAAGGGCTCCCTTCTCAACACCAAGTATAAGTGTCCTGTCCTGCTTCTCGTCGGGTCCGAGGTTTGCGTTGAAGGGGTGAAGGATTCCCATTCCGCCAATGATGAAGATCATTGCGATAAACCCGGTTGAGACTACAGTATCAAGTACTGCTCCGTATTCGAAGGTTCCGGCAATGACGGTGCTAAGCCCGATGATTGCCAGGGTTCCTGCGCCTGCAATTTCAACCATTGCCCGTTCCATAATCGGGATTCCCATTCCTATTACCTTGTTAGCAAGCACACCGATTATAGCACCGATGACTGCTGCTGAGATAAAGGATACGATTGGGCCTGCAACGCCGCCTATCGAAAGTCCGAAGAGGGCAGTGACAATACCCATACCAAGGGAGATCATACCGATGGATGGAACCCCTGTACCAAGTCCGTAGCTTGCAACACGGCGAACCGCGTCAGCTCCCCAGACGATGGCACAGATTGCTGCGATGCCTCCAAAGAAGGAGAATGTTGCGGGCAGGAAGTGCGCCAGGTAAATTCCTATGAGTCCGCCTGCGGCACCGATTCCTATTATTGTGTTTGGAGCTAAGCCGCCTTTGGCTTCTCCTCCGTCTCCACCTGCAGACATTTTAGAGACCTCCAAGCTGTGAAATTGCGATTACTGCCACGAGTGCGCAGAAAATCGTTGCGACAAAGGATGAAATCACCGCTTTCGGCCACTTCTTCCACTTCGGGTCGTGGAACCCTTCGATGGTACCTCCAATGTTGTATGAGGGGATTACAGCATTCACGAAGAAGATACCTACTGCGAAAATTGCCACAAGTCCGATCATGTTTGCATCGACTTCGGCGACTCCCATGCCGACCTTCAGAAGGGCGTAGTAGACGAGGGATCCACCAAAGCCACCAAGAGCCCCACCGATAACTCCACTAACAAAAGAGACTGTTGGGAGTCCGTGTCCTTCAGTTCCCTGGGACACATAAAGGTCCTGGCGGTCATGGGTTATGGGGTCTACTTTGACCTTTGCGGAAGAAGGCACACAGCCTACACCGTATACATAAACCCAGGTCCCTACGATCATGGTAACTGAGATCATGATCATGGCACCTACTGTGCCAGAGGCGAGAATCAGGGGAAGGTTGTCGACTACTTGCATCATGTACCCGGCACTGATAAGCCCGGTAAGTCCTGCCCCGGCTGCCAGCTGAACTGTGCCGGTTCCGATACCTGTTGCCTGGGCCATAGCTGCAGGCGCACCGCCTACAGGCACAAAGTGGACACTCCAGGAAATCAGCACACCGCCGATAACGACCAGGAACATCCATAAGAAGTTTGCTGCGAGGTCAATCATGCTGCTGCCTCCTCTTCAGGCTTGTCTTCCTTGTATGGTCCGTAGTTGTTGCGGGCAGCAACTTCAATTTTCCTGTTCCAGATAATTAAGATAAAGACAATGATAATCCCTGCAACAGCAGAGAGCCATCCCTGTGCGATGCTTACTGCGGGATCAAAAACAGTTGTTACCCAGCTGCCCAGGAAAACGGTCATACCAAAAGCGATACCTGTTACAGGTCCACCGAACTTTGCACAGAACCATGAGTTGTCGTACCCGTTTCTGAGCCCGGATTCTGCAAACCTTACAATGTTACCGGAGTTCGAAGCGTTCAGACCTGAACCGAATTCGAACTGCTGGAATTCACGCTCTGCGCCGTAGTGGACGTCACCGGTGGACGACCCTATTGCACCTATCGTGATTCCCCAGATAAAGGCCAGTAGGGGCAGAGGGAAGGGGTGTCCGAGGACAACGTTCATCATGTACGATATGATCAGAACGCAGAACGTCGTTATGAAGGCATATGCCATGATTACCGGTGTGTGGCTCCGGATCATGTCCAGGTATACTGGTTGTTTGAAACGGCTCTGACTGGCAGCCCTGCCCATTGTAGAGGTCATGGCGTAAGTGCCGTGGACACATGCTGCAATGAGGGCACCGATAACCAGTGCAAAGAGCGGAGACAGATTGAATTCACCCATTAATACTGCCGCGCCGGTTGCACCAATTGCACACATTAATGCGTTTGATGGTGGTTCACCAGAAACAGCTTTGTTATAAATTCGATGCGGAAACATCATTTGGGGAGCTAGCTGGACCTGCGAGTTCGGGTTACTCTGAGACCCGACATCGGATTCGAGGTCTTCTGAGGCACCTGCAATTGTTGCAGCTACGCCCATAAGTGCCAGTACTCCCATGCCTATGAGTGGTTCCATTCATTTTCCTCCTTTACTTTTATTAACATGTTAATAAGTTGGATTCAAAAAAACGCTGTACTTTTTCTTGGAATCGTTGGCCATATCATTGCAAAGAAAAATGATGATGACTAGCGTTATTTTTGGGATTAGAGAGAATCATTCATAAACCTTTCGAAATATGTAGGCATTTAAAATATTATTATAAGATTATATAATATACAATCATTTTTATATGATATATGTAGCAGGAAAAGTGCACTAAATGCTAAATATATATAAAAAAACATATTATACTCCTGTCAATATCATATAAAGATTGCGATATTTGTATGGGCATATTTATTTTTTTAATCCAAGTTATATAATTCTCATTTTTATTTAAAACAGTTTCTTCCGAGCTTTTATTTTTTATATATTCATTCCTTATAATTATTTCCAACTTTATGTTTTTTCTTAGACTTTTATGCTTACCGTGAGTCCAGATCAAATGTATTTACCACAAGTTAATCTATCTAATATATCTCAAACTGTTTATGTATATTTATCGTGATTTCTCCTTTAAATATATATACTTTTTTTAAATATATTTATAAATTATTTTGTTCTGTTTGCGGGGTAACACTTTATTATATATAAATATGTTGCCAGTGGTGAATTTTTACAAGTAGACCTTTTTGTATGGTTTTTTTGTGTTTATTATGGTTTTTCTGTGACTTTTCTATAGTCTGCCCCTGTTGCCTGGGTGGAATCGCACGGCATTTTGCAATTTTTTTATCTCTGATTGTAACTCCTCAGGAGTCTTCACCCCAAAATGTCCGGGTCAGGGCCGGGCAAAAATATTATTATATTTTATTTTCCTTCTTTGTGCTGTGATTTTTGGAGCCTCATCTTTTGCAGGTACCCCCGGTGAGTTAAAGGGGAATGTGGATTCAATAGAACTGTATATCCCTAAGCTCGGGGTTTATTCCGGCAGGACGCTGGAAAATGAAACGCTGGACCGGATACTTGACGAGCTATCCGTATACGAATTTGCAAGCACCATTCATGCTCCTTATTTTGCGCCGGACCCTAACTATCCCGGTTCCCTCCAGGTAGATACCGCCTGCATGGGAAAACAGGAGTTTTCCCTCATGGATGAGTCAATAGCTCTTGCAAACCGGATCGGAGCCGGGGTTGTTGTACTGCATCCCGGGAGGATAGGACTGGACCGGGAAATGGCTTTTTCTTCAATGGTCGAAAACCTCAAGGTGCTATCCTCCACTGCCGAGGACCAGGGGGTTATACTGGGCCTGGAAAATAAGGAAGGTACTGACCCTTACAACCTCTGCTGCAAAGCCGAAGAACTTGTCCGCGCTGTCGAAGCCGTAAATTCCGGGTCCCTGAAAGCGACTTTCGATATAGGGCACGCAAACCTCACCTGCGGGGGAGACCCTGAAAAACTCCGGTGTTTTGTGGAAACCCTGAAAGAGCATATCGTTCACCTCCACGTGCATGACAATGGGGGCCAGTGGACGGAAATATATGACGGGGACGAGCACATGGCTCCGGGAAAAGGCTGTATCGATTTCTCGGCGTTGAACCTGCTTTCCGGGTACAGGGGTGTCTACAACCTTGAAGTTTTTTCAATGGAAGACGTTCTCCTGGGGAAAAATACTCTGGAAAATGCCCTGGGCTTCTGAATAGCCTGTTCTATGATGTGGGAAACCCTGGCAAATTTCTCTCTGGATTCTGTTTCCTGCTTCATTCCTTTCGGTTTTTACACCGGTATAACAGGTCTGCTCATTTCAAAAAAATTAATTTAAAAAAGTCCATTTCAAAAAAAGAATTAAATAAATTAAGAGCCGATTAAGGCCCTTTTTTCAGGTGCCTTAATAAAAGTCCAGGGAAACCCCTTTCTGGCCCATAACGTTTTTCAATTCTTCATAAGCCGTAAACAGCTCTTTTTTCTGCCTGCCCACGGTCTCAAGTCTGGGTTCGGCTTTGAGCCAGATGTCCCTGTCGCCGCTGCCCCTTGTTACTGCAACACAGGAGAGCATATCCCCGTGGGTCAGCCTGTATACCGAGTCCTGTCCCGTAGGAGTGACCCAGGCAGGGGAAACGGATTTCAGCTTTTCAACGAGTTCGTGCCAGCTGAGGGTGTCAGAGACCCGGAGGTTCAACTGAAGGTGGGAGCGTTCACCTGTGACTTTTTCTTCGACGTTCCCGAGGAAGGAGCTGTAAGCAGGGTCCATCTCGTTGATTTCCCTGGCTTCGTAGTGGGCAAGAGCCTGGGCTTCTTCTTCGAAGAAGGGGGCGAGGTTGACTCTGCTTGAGGGCTTTGTCATCAAAGAAACTCCGAAGAAAGCGACAGCACTCAATGACATCCCTAAAATGACTCCGTGACTCATGAGGGCCGGGTGGACGCCTTCAAGATAGGTGGCTGCCATGGGCGGGGCTTCCATTGTGTAGTCAAGGAGTACAAGCCCTATCTGAGACACCCCTCCGACCACCATGGATACCAGAGCGCCTTCCCTGGTTGCTCTTTTCCAGTAAAGCCCTCCCATGAGGGGGAAGAAGTAAGAAGCGCTGGCAATGAAGGTTGCGATGTGAATTGCTTCGATGATGCCCTGTATGTAGAAAGTGCCCACACATGCCCCAAGCACGATTATGAGTACGCTAATACGGTTTATGACCAGCATTTCCTTCATGGTGGCATCCGGTTTTATGTACCTCTGGTAGATGTCCCGCGAAAGGTTGGACCCTCCGGAGGTTGCGAAAGTGTCGGCATTGGACATGGCAGCAGCGGTAAGTCCGATCGCGCTGAGGGTGATCAGGAGGGGGGATGCGGCAAAGCGGTCGTTAATAAAGGTTAGAAGGGCGGGTTCGGCAAGAGCCATTCCTGCAGGAAAACCCATAGCTGCAATTTCGGGGTATATGGCATTGAGTGCGATTGCTATCACTGCACAGGACCCGAAGACCACCAGGATCATGAAAGCTCCTAAGATCATTCCCTTACGTGCGGATTTTTCATCCCTCGCAGCCCATACCTTTTGCCAGGGGTCCTGCTCGGAAATCCAGCCTGGAATGATAGCCAGGATGAAGATTATGACCATCGGAAGCCCGATTGATAGGGGGTTCCACCAGCCGTCAGGCACGTTTCCGAACAGGTCTGAGCTGCTTATAGCTGTGGTTCCCAGACCTCCGTCGGCCACCGTACCCACGGCGGCAAAAGCCATTGCTATGGTAAATATCGCAAGGATGGTAAACTGGATGACATCAGTCCAGACAACGGCCGAAAGCCCTCCCAGGGTGACATAAATCGAAACCACAACAGCGATTAAAGCCACTGCATATATTTTGTCAAGCCCGTAGAATATCTGTAGGACCATGGCAAGTCCCTGGACATCAGCAACGGCAAAAAGGATCATAACAACTGCAATGACCAGGGCGATTGGCAGCCTGATTGAACTTCCGTAACGCTGTTCGAGGAGTTCGGGCTGGGTGATTGCGGGAAGATTTTTTATCTTACCCACAAATACCGCAATGAGCAGGAGGGCAATTATATTCGGGGCCACAAAACCCCATATGGAGCCCATGCCCAGGAGCATGTAAAACCCGATGACTGCAAGAATCCCACCTGCAGTGATCCAGGATGCCGCTGCTGAAAACCCGACTCCTATAGGCCCTATTCGGCGCCCTGCAAGCCAGAAGTCGGTAATGGATTTCTGTTTTTTATTGAAGTACCAGCCAATGCTCACAAGTCCTGCTAAATAGACCGTGAGCAGTGCCAAGAAGATCTGATAACCGTCCATAATGAAACCTTCATGAGAAATAACTAATGTATATGGTTATTGTGTATAGTTACGTGTATAGTTGCTATGTGCTTGTGTGCTTATATGAAAATCCATAGTACACTTTTTTATAGACTGTGGTATATACACTTTAATATTATCTTTATAAAACTTTCTATGTAAATGAACTTTTACTTACATTATCTTATTTATTTATTCCTTTTTGTCCCCTGTTCCCATTTTTTTGTGTATTTATCAAGCAAATTTGAGTTTTTCTTCTTTTTTGTTCGTTTTTCAGACCTTCCCGTTTTCCTTCTATCTATATTCTCATTTTCCGGTAGCATTCGGGGGATTCTGTATGAGGTTCCGGTATATCTGCACAAAAAGTTTATTAATCGTTGTATTCATGCTTACATATCAATGTCATCCAGAAGAGATATCTACAAATTACTGGTAATTTTTGCAGTCCTTTCTGTTACTTTTTTCGGACTTGGGTGTGTTGATTCCTCCGAAGAAACCGAAAGTGCAGAGGAAAACGGTGCAAGCGCAGAAGGTACTGAGGAAAACGGTGCAGGTGCAGGTCCTGCAGAAGAATCGTCCGTCCTTAAAATTTTCCATGCCGGAAGCCTGAGTGTGCCCTTCGAGGAACTCGAAAATGAGTTCGAAACACGGAACCCGGGTGTGGATGTACAGCGGGAATCTGCTGGCAGTGCGAAGAGTGTGCGAAAGATTACCGAACTCGGGAAAAACGCCGATATCCTGGCATCAGCTGACTACAACCTGATCCCTACGATGATGATGCCCGAGTATGCAGACTGGTATGCAGCCTTTGCCAAGAACCAGATCGTTATCGCTTACACAAATGATAGTAAGTATAGCGATGAGATAAACGCTGACAACTGGTATGAAATCCTCAGGAGGCCGGGTGTACGCTACGGTTTTTCCAACCCCAACGATGACCCCTGCGGGTACAGGACCCAGATGGTAACCCAGCTTGCGGAAATCCAATATGGGGATGACCAGATCTATGATGACCTTATCATTGATTTGACAGGAATGACCGTTACTGAGGAAAACGGTATTTATACTGTACATGTCCCCGAATCCGAAGCAATCGATCCAGATACCTCTAAGATCATGCTCCGGAGCATGGAAGTGGAACTTTCTTCAGCCCTGGAAATAGGGGAGATTGATTACTTCTACATCTACCGGAGTGTTGCTGTCCAGCACGGTTTCAACTTTGTTGAACTTCCTGAGGAAATCGACCTTAGTTCTATTGAATACGCGGACAACTACGGTAAAGTGCAGGTTGAAAGGGCTGGTGGGGAAATCGCGACTGGTGCCCCGATTGTTTACGGAGTCACAATTCCGACGAATGCAGAGAACCCTGAGCTTGCAACTGAATTTGTTGAACTTCTGCTCGAAGAGACCGGACAGCAGATCTTTGTAGAGAATGGTCAGCCTCCGATCGTGCCCGCAGTTGCCGGTGGAAAAGAAGCCATGCCTCCTGCTCTCCAGGCACTTGTAGAATAAAGGCGAATTGTTGTGTGAATGCATGTTTGTGTATGCATGTTTGTGTGAATGCGTATAATAATGCAATTCATTTAAAAACGTGAAAAACGGGGAAACCCATAACAACCAAAACAACAGTAAAAAGGATGAATATGAAACCCATAGCCCGGAAGTCTAAAAAACTCGAGCCTTTGATTTCTGTTTTTTCCTTTTTACTGCTTGT
Source organism: uncultured Methanosarcina sp. (assembly GCA_965601435.1). Lineage (GTDB taxonomy): Archaea > Halobacteriota > Methanosarcinia > Methanosarcinales > Methanosarcinaceae > MTP4. Next base: position 49,165 of record CBFCWE010000009.1, on the reverse strand, counting down.
TCTTTTCCTTTTTATTTCCGTTACCCTTGCAAACATGATCATTGGGCAGTTGCTGAACGATTTTCCTGGCCTGGTCAGAACTGCAAAAAACAGTTCGGTTATGAGCTCAATTTTTCTCTCTCTTTATGCAGGCTTTCTTGCTACTCTTATAGCCCTCTTTCTCGGGGCTCCCACGGGTTACATCCTGGCAAGGTTTGATTTCCCGGGAAAGAGGCTGGTCGAGAGTATCATCGATGTGCCGGTTGTGGTCCCCCATACGGTTGCAGGAATTGCTCTGCTGACGGTTTTCGGGTCCCGTGGGCTTATAGGGGGGCCGCTCGAACCCTATGTCCAGTTCAGGGATGCTCTTCCCGGCATAGTGGTTGCAATGCTTTTCGTGTCCGTGCCCTACCTTGCCAATTCCGCAAGGGAAGGCTTCAAAAGTGTTAACCCGAGGCTTGAAAAAGCGGCCCGTTCCCTGGGTGCTCCTCTCTGGAAAGCCTTTTTCCTTGTAACTCTTCCCCTCTCGGCCAGGCACCTTCTTGTGGGAGCTATCATGACCTGGGCCAGGGCTATCAGTGAGTTCGGGGCTGTTGTAATCATCGCCTACTATCCGATGATAGGGCCAACCCTGATCTACGAGCGCTACATATCATATGGGCTTTCGGCATCAAGGCCCGTTGCAGTCCTTCTGATCCTTATAACCCTTACCATCTTTATAGTAATTAGAATTCTTTCCGCAGGCTGGAGTATATATGATAGAGATTAAGGCCCTCTCCCGAAAATGGAAGTCTTTTGCCCTGGATTCCCTGGACCTGACTATCCGGGATGGAGAGTATTTCGTTATCCTCGGGCCCACAGGTTCCGGAAAAACCCTGCTCCTTGAACTTCTAGCAGGTTTCCACCGTCCAGATTCGGGAAAAATCCTGATCAACGGAAAGGACGTCACGGACTTATCGCCGGAAAAACGCAATCTGGCTTTTGTGTACCAGGACTATTCCCTGTTCCCGCATATGACTGTTAAAAAGAACATCGAATTCGGGCTGAAGATGAAAAAACTCAAAGCTCCCGAAAAGTTAATGGAAATTTCGGAATACCTCAATATTTCCCACCTGCTGGAACGGCATCCTCTAAACCTTTCTGGTGGGGAACAGCAGCGGGTATCCCTTGCCAGGGCCCTTGTGACAGACCCTGAAATTCTCATGCTGGACGAACCTCTGAGTGCTCTTGACCCGAGGACGCAGGACAGTGCCCGGGAGATGCTTCTGAATGTGCACCGGAAGGGTAAGTTGACAGTACTCCACATTACCCACGACCAGACCGAAGCCCGGATCATGGCAGATAAGATCGCAGTGGTGATGGATGGGAAGCTCGTACAGGTGGGTACGCCGGAAGAAGTTTTTGAAAAACCTGCAAACGACATGATCGCTGATTTCGTAGGTTTCGAGAATGTCCTGAAAGGCAGGGTGCTTTCCCGTGAAAAGGGCCTTCTTAGGATCGAAGCCGAAGGAACGGTGCTTGAAGCTGCCGGGGAGGTGGAGGTCGGGAACATGGTACATGTCGGCCTGAGGCCGGAAAACATAGTTTTAAGTAAGACCTTCACACAATCCAGCATCAGGAACTCATTAAAAGGCACGGTGATAGAGGTTCAGAGCCTGGGCGCACTTGTCCGGGTTCGGATGGATTGCGGGCTCCTCCTGAATGCGCTGGTAACCCGGCAGTCTGCCGAAGAAATGGGGCTAGCTCCCGGGGTGCCTGTGTATGCCCAGTTCAAAGCTTCTTCTATCCATGTGCTCCGATAAGGTGGAAATTTGTGAAAGCGAAAACAAAGCTCTGGTTTACGGAAGACGGAAAGCCAGTAATGGGGGCCGGAAAAGCCAGTTTGCTCAAAGCTATTGACGAGGAAAGGTCCCTCCGGAAAGCCTGCGAAAAACTGGGAATTTCCTATAAACATGCCTGGCTCATGTTGAAAAAAATGAACGAAAGGCTCGAAGATCCCGCAGTGCTCACAGTGCGCGGAGGGAAAAACCAGGGTACCTTCCTTACGGAAGTGGGTCGAAAAATGCTGGCTGAATATGAAACCAGTAGGCAACTTATCAAAGAGGCTGTGGGGGACGAAACCGCCTGGGAAAACGTTGGCTTTAAAATCTCAGCCCGGAACCGGCTTCCGGGAAAGGTCCTCGATGTCGAGAAAGGGGGTCTGGTCTCGAAGATCACGATTGTAATGGAACCCTCAATCCTGACCTCCGTTGTCACCGAAGAGGCTGTGGAACAACTCGACATAAAGCCCGGAGACCGGATATATGCGGTCATTAAGTCCACGGAAGTAATGGTTGCAAAGAGGCCGGAGCCCGAAGGTCCTGAAGAAAATAAACCTGAAAAAAGTAAATCTGACGAAAATAAATTGAAAGTTAACAAATCGAAAGAAAAGAAGCCTGAAAAAAAGAATTAAGAAAATAATCCTTTTTTCAATCTGGTAAATAAACAGTTTTACCCCTTTTCTTCTCCTGCATATCCCTTATATTCTTCAATCTGTCCATTCAATCAGATCGATCAATTGTTTTACCCATGATAAATCAATTAGATCCGGGTGAAGCAGAAGAAGATATGTTACAAAAAAAGGGTAACCATTTCTGGTTGAGTTTAATCCTCAAGCGGTATGGTTACGTCGGGTTTTTTAGATCTGGCTTTTTGAGCCTTCCTTTTGAGTCCTTTCTGTTTCAGGTCTTACCTTCATCAGGTCTTAACTTTATTCCTGCTGTCTTTTCCTGAACAGGATTAAACAGGCTGCAAGGGCCATGAAAACAATTCCTGTACCAATCTGGTATCCTGGAAGGCTTTTTTCTGCAGGCAGGACTTCGGTGTTGATCTTTACACTGTCCGAGATCTGATCATGCCCGTCGGTATCTTCGTAAAGGATCTCGCTATTAAGAGAGTAAGGCTTGGGGTTTGCGCCTTCGTCCACGTCCATGTCAAAGACGGCAACTGAGCTTTCTCCCGGGTTCAGGGTGCCCAGGTAGGCCTGGTCGTCCGTGGTACTGAAAGGGTCACCTGCGCTGACTCTTACGGTGGCATCCTTTGCAGGTTCTTCTCCTGTGTTTTTATAGGTGACGTAGAGCATACCTCCCTCGTCGGGGTAGAGGTCCCCTTTCACTTCCGTTACTTCGAAGTAGGGCTCTTTTTTGACCTTTACTTCCAGGGTCTCGGTCTGGGTAGTGTTTTCATACCAGATTCCAACCTCGTGGTTTGTTACCAGCTTTGTCTCCTTGTCGTAGTCGTCCCCGCCTACCTGCACATTATTCTGGTATCTGTATGAAAGGTCGAGTGTTAATGGATACGTTCCGGCAGGTGCATTCTTACTGATTTCGATGGTGAACTTTGTGGGGCTTGAGCTGTCCTTTCCCTGTTTCAGGGTGCCTGCTTCCTGGGACCCGGATTTTACCTTGATGTTCGGGTCGTCGGACTTGAGGGTTGCAAGGATTCCAATCGCGGTCACGGCCTGAGCTTCGTACTGCATCTCCGTCTGCTGGAGGACTTGGTCTTCGTAGTCCCCTATGTCTGCTTCGTCTTCAGATTTGAAGCCGGAAATTGCACCCTTGTTCATCATCTCGATGCTGAGGGTCACCGTGTCTCCCCTTGAATATTCGTTATCTCCGAGCAGGGTGGCGCTGAGGTCCGGACCTCCGTAGACGGTGTAGTAATTGTTACTGATATCAAAATTTTCGGGCAAGGCTGCTTGTGCGGGCAGGGCTGCAAGGCCCAGGATCAGAAGGACAGTGGCTGCAGCAAAAATTCCTTTTTTATTCATTGTCATCACCTGATGAATTCTCATTATTTTGATTCCTTTTCCGGTGCATGTTTATGATCTGGTATAGAGCGATAAGGATTATCAGTACGATTGCTATGCCCGTTATGCTGATTTTTTTCTCGGATGCTTCAAGGGGCACATTTACTTTCAGGTTTTCTGAAAAGGAGGTTTCTCCTTCTTCGTCAATGTACTTTATTTCACTGTCAATCCCGTATTTTTTCACAACTGCATCTTTGTCTGCTGAAATTTCAAACAGGGCGGTCTTGCTTTCTCCAGGCCCGATGTCCCCGAGCCTGACTATGGACTTCCCCGTACTCAGGGGGCTCATGACTATGATACGGGCCATAGCATCTTCTGCTATGATTTCCCTGGTGTTTGTGTAGGTTACCTCAACGACATTTGATTCTCCCTGTTTAAGATTCCCGGAAACTTCCGTCACCTCGAATTTCGGCTTGCTCTCAATAGAGACGGGCAAGCTGAGAACTGTATTTTTTGTTGTATATTCCCGTGTGAATTCCGTATTTGTCAGGCCAAGGTTAATTACTTCAGGGGTCACTGTCCTGACATTTGCCTGGTACTCGTAGCTTACGGGCAGGAGGAGTTCGTAGTTTCCTGCAGGTGTGTCTCCATCGATTTTTATAGTGAACCGGAGGGTTTGCATGTGCCCGGTTTCAATCTCTTCCACATCCTGGACGCTGGTTACGGCGTCGACTTCTATATACTCCGTTTCCGAGACAAGGGTTGCTTTGAGGTCTTTTGTAGTTGTGCATTCCTCTTCTTCTTCCAGTTCTGCCAGTGCCAGCAGTTCCTCAGTGGAGTTGGCTCCTCCCTGGTCTCCATTCAGCTTTTTGAAACCTTCTATATATCCCTTGTTCACTATTTTTACCTGAAGGCCTGCAATCTCTCCCCTCTTGAATTCGGGGTCTCCGACAATAGATGCCTGTATGATCGGTTCCCCGTAGCTCCGGTAGTAGTCCACGGTGTACCCGTGCTCCGGAATAATGAAGTTCACTTCATCATCATTATCGTTTCCAAGGGCTGGAGATGCGGTTATTGAGGTAACTGCAAAGAGTACTGCGATTATAGCGAATGTTTTTATTATCTTCTGTGTAGCTTGATTTCTGGGCTCTTTCATTAGAGATCAGCCCCTTGAACTTTTTTGTTGGGTTGGTTTTGTATTGTTTGTGCCCCTCTTCTTTTATCCCGCCAGGTGTCAAGGACAACTATCAGGGGTGGGAATACTACAAATGTAGCAATCAGGGCAAGCAGGACATCGATGACCGTCACGATCCCGAAGTCACTTATCATGCCAAACGGGGAGGCGATAAGGGCTGAGAACCCAAATACTGTTGTGGCTCCGGAGGCAACGATTGCAGTCCCTATTTTTGTGCTTGCTTTATGGATAGCTTCCATTGGGCTTGCACCTGCCTCTTTTTCTTCAAAGTAGCGTTCCATCATGAGAATTGCGTACTCAGACCCGACCCCCAGGATCAGGGCTCCGAGGGTTGCGGTCATGGGGTTGTAGTCAAGGTTCAGGTAGTCCATAACCCCGCCGGACCATCCGATCACGATAAACATGGGAATGACCGGAGTCAGAGCTTTTAGCCAGTCCCTGTAGACTATGAAAAGCCCGGCAAGGACCAGGATAAGCCCGAGGAAAGTCATCTGCACCCTGCCGCTGGTAAGCGCGGTTATGACTTCTATGAAGACCACGTTGTTTCCCGTAATCGTGATAGATGTGCCGGGGGGGGCCTGCATCCACTGGATATCCTCTCTTACGATGTTGGTCAGCTCTTTGATCCCTGTTACTTTTATGTCAGAAACGGCGTTTCCGATGTTAAAGTTCAGGAGAAGCATGTTTTTCCCGTGCATGTAGCGGGTTTTCTGGTAGTCCGGGATTTCTTCGTAGATTGCCTCTATTTCCTGGGAACTTTCCGGTATTGTACCGCCGTTTTGCTCTTTTACGAGGGGTACGATGCTTGATGAACTGTATATATGTCCTCTTCCGCTCACCTCATGTTCGCTGAACTCATCGATCCACTTCAGGATCTCGGGGTCGGCAGTATCTTTTACCTTTATGATGATGTTCAGCTGGTCGTCCCCGCCCATTATATCGCCCATGTGTTCCAGGTCTACAAGGGCGGGCATGTCCTGGGGAACAAAGGTTGTGACGTCAGTCTGGATGCCCACGGACTGGTCGGCATAAATGCCTCCGATACAGAGAAGTGCTGCAATCCCGAGCACTATCACGTCGTATTTTATTGTAAAGTCGGTAAGCTTCGTCAGGAAGTGTTCAATTTTCTGGGTTTTCGCGTGCCCATCCGGGGTTTCCCCGGTTTTTGTTCGGCCAGGTTTTATTTTGCTCTTCATTTTCCCAAACAGACTATTTCCCGAGACTCCGTCAAAGAGGGATACCATGATGACGCCCACAAATATGGCCGCAAGATAACACATGATTATCCCTATCATGAGAAGTTTTCCAAAATCCCTTATCATGGGGACTGAAGAGGTGAACAGGGATGCAAAACCGAGAGCTGTCATCCCGAGGGCGACAAGGACAGCAGGGCCTGTATTTTTTACGGTGGACACAATTGCGTGGGTTTTGTTGCTGTTTTCCTGCAGTTCTTCTTCTATCCTGTTATGGAACTGGATAGCATAATCGATGCCAAGCCCTATCAACACCGGGAAAGCGGCCATGGAAACCATGGAGAGGGGAATTCCAATGTATCCCATAGCTCCAAAAGTGAATATTATTCCAATCAGGACAATAGGTAAGGGCAGGAGTCTCCAGCGGACGTGCCGGAAAACAAGGTTTAGAACAATGAGCATAAAAAAAGCGGAAAGCCCGAGAAGAGGTCCCATACTTGAATTCATTTCATCGTTCATTGAGATCTGGAATGCCGGGTCACCTGTTACTATGATACTGTATGAGGGGGGAAAATCCGAAAATGTGATTGCTTCCTCGGTTGCGTACAGGATCTCCTTCTGTTTTGCTTCCGTGGTTGAACCCGCCATTACCACCGAGACGAACATGTGCGTATCGTCAGGGGTTAGCGCCTCAAAAGTGTCCGGGTTGCTGTCGATTATGGCCTCAATTTCTTCATCTGTGTCCGGGACCACGTATCTGCCGGTCATCTGGTAATTTATGCCTTTGATAATCGATGCAGGGCTCGTGGTCTCTATAACGCCTTCTGTGGACTGGAGCTGGTGTTCGAGTCGGTCCACAGCCTTCATAAGTTCCGACGTTTTTACCTCATTTCCCTCCACCATAACCACAATGGACTCTGTCTGGAAAATGTTCAGGAAAAGATGGTCGAAATCCTGATACATTCGCGAGTCTTTCCCGACAAAGGTTTCGGTGCCTGCCGCCATTTCTATTTTCTGTGCGCCCTGCATTGCTATGATTACGAAAAGGAAAAAGACCAGGAGTATGGTAAGGCGGTTATTCTGGATAAAAAATCCTAGTTTTTCAAAAATGTTCTTAATGGCGAATTCCCCTCATTTCGATTGTCTCGAGCATAAACAGGTTTTGAATCTGGGTCTCGCTTTTTGAGGCTCAGGGGTCAGTAATGTAAACCCATGTTTTTAAACTTAAATCTGTAAACATTTGTAGTTGATAATTTATTTTCTATTCATTTATATAAGTACTTGATATATTTTCTATTCATTTATATAATTACTTGATACTGTTCTCCTACATTGAGGGTATATTGAAAGAAAAGATTTAAATCTATTGTTACTTTAGGGGTAACAAATGTATCCTGAGATAAATCCGGGGCTTGTCCGCAATCTTGAGAAGCTGGGGCTTACCGAAAATGAGGGTAAGACCTATGCCGGGCTGGTAAGTTTGAAAGAAGCCACCGCAAGGGAAGTCCATGAACTGACAGGAGTGCCCAGGGCTAAGGTTTATGATATCCTTAAAACGCTGTCGAGAAAAGGTTTTGTGGAAGTTCGGCAGGGTTCTCCGGTTTATTTCAGGGCGGTCGATCCGAAACATGTAATTGGCAGGATCAAGGACGAGTTTTTCACCTGTGCCATCGAGGCTCTGGACCAGCTTAACGAGTTGAGTTACGAAATTCCCAGGTCTTCTCCTGTCTGGTGCATCCAGAGTGAATGGGGTATCCGAAAAAGGGTCCGTGAGCTCCTTAATAATGTCAGGGATGAACTGATCGTTTTCTCTACCAACCCGGAATTTTTGGGCGAGTTTGAATCAGACCTGAAAAAGTTGGAAAAAAACTGCCGGCTAATTCTCATTGTAGATGATCTTAAAAAGTTCAGAGGAATGTCCTTTGACTTCATGGAAACAGGTAAAGATTTTGGGGACTTTGTCCGGAACATGTTCATTGACGGAGTTCAGTACACTGAAGACTGCTTCATGATTGCGGATGGAAAGGAGTCCATAGCCGTCCATACGGCCGGAAACAATAGGGAGGCGGTGGTAATCAGGTTGCCTGTGGTCTTCCACCTGCAGAAGTTGATTTATAACTGGCTTGTAGAAGGTAGTTTCATAATAGATGCTCCTCAATAAGCGCTGCAGGGATGCTGCATATGATTATTGCATATGATTACTGCATATGATTATTGCATATGATTACTGCGTATGATTACTGCGTATGATTACTGCGTATGATTACTGCGTATGATTGATGCATATGATTATTGCATAGGTGGCTGCAGAATTTTTCTTTCATTCTAAACTGTTCTAAATATTATATGGTGTCTTCTCTATTTGTCCATTTTTATTTGAATGTGTGCCAATAATTCTGATCTGTTGTTTATCTGTCCCTAATTTATATATTGGATTCCGATCTTAATTAGATTCCACTTTTATCAGTCCTGGCAGTTTTGCAGGATTTTTTCCAAACTTTTCTATTACACAAAGGATCCTCGGAGGTTTTATTAAATGAAAAGCGCAACAATCGGAGGGGTGAAGATAAGCTGGCTTGGACATGCCAGCTTTTTGCTGGAAGGGGAAGGCAAAAGGATTTACATCGATCCATTTGAGCTTGCGGAAGAGCCCGAGTTCGACGAAAAGGCTGACATTCTCCTGATCACCCATGAACATTTCGACCACTGCAGCCCTGATGATATCCGGAAGGTCAGGAGGTCCGATTCCACAACCCTTGTCCCTGAAGCCTGTTCTCTGAACTTCAAAGGGGATGCCAGGAGGATTGCCGAAGGGGACGTCCTGGCTGAGGGGCTTGAGATCAAGGGGACAAGGATCGAAGTCGTGCCTGCTTACAATCCTGACAAACCTTACCATCCGCGGGGACTTGGGGTAGGGTACATTGTCGAACTTGAAGGGCTGCGCATCTATCATGCTGGGGACTGTGACTTTTTCCCGGAGATGAAGGATCTCAAGGCTGACGTTGTCTTGCTGCCTATAGGGGGAACTTATACCATGGATGAAGAGGAAGCTGCCAGGGCAGTTGAGGTCATCTCCCCGAAAGTTGCAATCCCCATGCACTACGGGAAGTTTGAAGGGACGGCCGGAAACCCGGAAAAGTTTAAAGCCCTTGTTAAAGGCAAGAATCCCGATGTCGAAGTAATTATTTTCGATCCCTGAGTTCTCCTTTTTCTTGCAACAGGCCCCAGGACCTTAAAGGGAGGCTCAGGGCAAAAGAGAAGGGTTATAAGATAAATTGCAGAATCTATCCCACCATGTCGCGAATTCCCAGGAAAAAACAGAAAAATATGCTCCGAAGCGTTGCAACCCAGCGTATGTGGCGGCTCTTTGAGCTTGCGGGAAAGGAGTTCGAGGAACATCCCGAACGAAGCGAACGCTACGTCCAGCTTATCCGGAACATCTCAATGCGAAACCGGATGAGGGTTCCGCGGGAAATAAAACGGCGCATCTGCAAACACTGCTATGCTTTCCTGGTTCCCGGAGTAAACGCTCGCTACCGGCTGAAAGGCGGGTATACTGTGATCTCCTGCGAGCGCTGCGGAATGGAAATGCGCTATCCCTATAAAGGGTTGAAACCTTCCCGGAAAAAAGGCAATAGCAGTAAGGACAGGGAGAAAGTGTGACCTGAGGGAAGGCGCCGGGAAAGGTTATGTTAACCCTGCTGAAAGCACAGTCAAAATTCTCTGCGCCACAAAAGTCCCAAGAATTATCACAACTGCAATTGAGAGGTAGATGGCAACATTTCGGTATACGACGTCTTTTTCGGACCCTATCTTTATTCCCAGGGCTCCGCCGCAACCCTCACAGGGCGTAGCGCAACATCCACACCCTAGCTGAATTTCATGGTTAGGGTTTGAGGATGTTTTTCTGGGCGAAGAGGGCTGGTTTGAACCGGATGTTGGATTTATTACAGGCAGTATTTTTTTATTGATTTCGGACATAAGTGTTTTTTTTCACTCCTAACTGATATAAACATTGTTTTTCCTTCCGGAAACTTTGTAAGGTCATTTCGGGTCTGGCAGTTTTTTGAAAGATAATAAGTTTAGAACGGAGGAAGGGCCGGGACCTCTAAACTTTTGAGTTTTATCTGGTTCGAGTCTTTTTTATGCCTGCAGATATTTGTTTTGCAATCACGGATTTAGGGCCCTTGTTGTCTACGAGCACCCTGCCGCTCACTTCCCACCAGGCCTTGGGGTATGCTTTTTCAGGTTCAACTTCAGGGTTGAGGCCCAGTTCAAGGGCTGCTTTTTTTATCTCATTGAGCTGAGGCTCTTTTACCGAACTTTTCCGGGAGATGATTCTTCCGTTGCTTCTGGACCTGGTCTGGTCTATATATGCGGGCCAGATTACAAGTTTTCCCTTGTCTTTCATCATCATATGCTATCTATTTTCTAGATTGTTTTCATGAAATTTAAAACTGCCCCGAAAAGTCCCTGAGAGCAGGCGGACCCGCCGCCCTGGAAAGTGTGAATTCAAGTGAGCCTTCTTAATCCTGTGCATGGAATTAATTCAGCCAATCCTTCCGGGTCCTGTGCATGGGATAAATTCAACCGGTTCTTCGGGAATTCCATAACCTTTAGTTATTTATATTTTTCAGACAATCTCTGCTCTGGTGTTTTAAATGATACCGGGATTTGCAATTGATGAAAAAGTCAGGGCGTATGTCCGGAAAAGCGGACAGGACTTCAGGCTCTCGACTTCTCCTGAAGGGCCTGTGTTGGTGCCGCTTGGATCTGTTTCTGCGAAGCCTTCTGACCTGAAAATTCTTCTCGGAGGCAACGTCCTGTATGTCTCAAAGCTTCAGGCCAAATATATTAAAAAGATAGACTGGCCTATGGTGGAACGATATCTGGATTCCGATGGAGATGCCGGGGTCTGAGTTTTCCGGGGTTTTCCGTAATCTTTTCTGCTTCGGAGGGTTCGGATAGTTTGTCTGGTCTTTCATTTCAGGCTGCCGCATTCAGGCCGGGTATCCGTTTTGTTTATTAAGATGGGGACGCATAGGATAAAAGCTGACATTTACCCTGGCCCTGCAAAGTCCTCTTTTCCAGGGGAACAGGAGATTGCCGCAGGTTGAAATTATACATATCCTAAACTGAATGGGAGAAGTTGTCCGTGAAAATGAGAACTAAGGCTTTGTTTGTGCTCCTGGCCCTTCTGGTGGTCTTCGTATCGGGCTGTATCGAAGAAACGGAAGAAATTGTCCTTGATGAGCCGGGGAATGCTTCTTCCTATGAATTTGAAGTTTTTGTGGATGAAGGTGGGACCGGAATTCCTGCAAATACCACCACGTACTATCCTCTTGGAAACACTACGGATGTCCGGGTTGTTAATATGGTCATAGAGACCGGCAAGCTGGAGATTTTCCCCACCGAATCCTTTGGAGGAAGTCCTGATGAAGTGCCAATCGAAAACCTCGTCCTGCTTGTAGAGTCTTCGAATGCAACGGAGGCAGACCTGGATACCTTTCAGGAACTTTCTGAAAGGAGTGAAGTTTCGGACCTTAATTATACTCTTACCAGGGAAAACCGCCGCAATATGAAGGTCATAAACCTGGATTTCGAGGAAAATGTAACGGGTTTTATTGCTTATACCCTTAAAATGCCGGGAACCCAGAATCTCGCTATCATGAGGCCTGATTCGGAGTTCATCCGTGTGGTCATCCCGAAAGGTTATGCCACGGGCAACCGTGTTTTCGGGATACCCAGGCCCGAGCCTTATGCCGCGGAAGAGGATAAGCTGGGCAGGCAGACCTTCCTCTGGATTGCCTCGGAAATGAATGAAAGGGAGCAGACTATTCAGGTGAAGTATTACCGTGAGTCTTCTCCTCTGTACTTCTTTGCGGCAATCGTTGCCCTTCTTTTCGGGGTCTTGATGGTTTTCGTGCACTATTCAAGAAGCAAGAAGGAACTCCTGAAGGTCAGGGATATTTTTGAACTTGAAAAGGAATACGAGGAAAAAGGAAAGCGCAAAAGAAAATAACCCTTTTCATTTTTCATAACTATTTATTTATTTTTCGGCAAATCCTTACTTATTTATGCCAGTTCGTCAATAATTTCTTTTTGATGAGGGCATGGGGAAAAATTCACTTTAAGTCATTGTTTATTTCAAAATCCGCATCAAAAGCTTCAGTTCCTTTAATAGGTTCGCTTCTTCTTCTGCTGATTTTATTCGTCCTTACGGGCGCAGCTTTTGCCAGCTTTTTAAGTAGCTCAGGGGGTTACATGAATTTCCAGCCTCCCGTGGTAAATATTGAAATTAAATCATGTGAGGGGGGATTTACCAACTGGGGGCCTACGGATGATAGGGCAAAGTTTCCAGAAAATGTGATTGTACTTGTGCATGAAGGGGGAAGTTCATTGCCTCTGAAGAGCACCTCTATTAAAATCCAGGGCTATGGAAATTCCTTCACTGGCAGCGTTTCTGAAGGTACTGCTAAGCATCCGAAAGGAGATGTTCTTGTCTTCTATCACGACCTGAGTTCTGAAAAGAAAAACCCCGACTATGAGGACCGGAACGAAGCAACCCTGAAAGACGGATACTGGGGAGTTGGAGAGAGGTTGGTACTTTGCGGAAAGGACAGTGCCATTGGTACTCCGGACTCCAGTGTTAAAGTAAGTGTGGGTGAAACCAAGGACACAAAGGATAACTACGGTTTCAAGGTTGGGTCTGAAATAAGAGTTTCTATAATTGATGTCCAGGGCCGGAATCTTCTTGCGGGAAGAACGGCTGTTGTGGAAGCCGTGAATAACTGAGTTGTAAAGAAAAAAGATCAGAGCTCCTTTCCTGGTATCTTGTTGAGCTGGAGCTCCGTCTTAAAATGTGTTCATATTTAGTTTTGTTTTTCTGTTTTTTTTCACTGTTTCGTTTTTCTGTTTTTCAAGTTTTTCTCTGGCTCAGGGTTCCTTTAACTCTGGCTTTCGATGTACATTTCAGGGTTCAGGAAGTATCCGTGCACCGTGGTATCGAAGACCAGGCCCTTGATCGAGTCTTTCCTGGCTGCCGCACAGCCGTAGTAGCAGACGGGGATGATGGGCTGCTCTTCGTGGATATATGCCTGGACCTCATCGAATTTCGAATAGCGCATTTCGGGGTCTACGATTCCGTTTGCCTCTGTGATCATGCCATCAAGTTCGGGGTTTGAGTACCCTCCCCGGTTCCCGTCTCCACCTGTCATGTACATGTCGTTGAAGACGTAGCTCGGGTCTGCGACATTTGAGACTCCCATGGTCGAGAGCAGGAGGTCCCAGTCGCCTTCTTTCAGCCGGTCCGAGATCCCTCCCCATTCCATCACTTCGTACCTTACACCAATTCCAAGTTCCCTGTACTGGGCTGCCATGGCTTCTCCAATGGGCGGGAGTCCGGGCCTGTTGGGGTAGGTCAGAAGGCTGAGCTTAAGGCTCTTCCCGGTTTTGTCTCTTATCCCGTCCCCGTCGGAATCGGTCCATCCGGCTTCGGAAAGCAGCTCTTTCGCTTTTTCGGGGTCGTAGGGATAGGGTTCAAGGTCCCGGTTTGCCCAGTGCATCTCCGGGAGGAATATTCCTGTGGCAGGTCTCCCTACCTCAAAGAGCACGTTTTCAGCCATTTCTTTCCTGTCAATCCCGTAAGAGAGCGCCTGCCTGACCCTTTTTTCGGAAAGAGCTTCTTGCTTTGCATTCATCTCCAGGATGTACTCGTTTGCCGTGTTGAACCTCTCAACCGTGATCCCGGGAAGGGTGTCCAGGCGGTCCACTTCGTTGTAGGGGACATCAAGGGTGTAGTCGATTTCCCCGCTTTCGATTGCCATTGCCCGGGTATTCGGGTCTTCTACTGTCCTGAAAATGACCCTGTCCAGCCCGGGTTCCCCTCCCCACCAGTTTTCGTTCTTCACAAACACGAGGGTATAGACCCTATTGTCATAGGACTCGATTTTAAAAGGCCCTGTCCCGATCGGCACTCCCATTTCCCCGTTTTCACCTATGGATTTCGGGCTGAAAATTGCGGCTTTTGAATAGTGCAGGGTTTCGGGCAGAACGGGATTTGGCTCTGTTGTGCGTATTTGCAGGGTATGTTCGTCCGGCACGTCAATGCTTTCGATCTTTGTCAGCTGGGCGAGTTTGTTATTGTGCTCGATGTCCCATTCCAGGGAAAACTTCACTTCTTCGGCGGTAAAGGGGTCTCCGTTGCTGAAGAGCACGTCTTCCCTCAATTCGAATTCCCAGGTATTGCTGTCAACCGCTTCCCAGGAAGTGGCAAGGTAGGGTTTTAAGGAGAAGTCGTTATTGCACTTTACCAGGTACTCGGTAACAAGTTCGTTTGTCTCTTCGCAGACGAGGGGGTCAATGCTCTGGACTGCCCACATTACCCCCATTGTAAGGGTTTTTTCTCCGTCAGCTTCGGGTGAAGGGGAGGATTTTGATTCTCCTGCCCCGCCTTCCCCCTCCCCGGCCGAACCCGTACAGCCCGAACTGCATAGAGATGCGGTCAGGATGAAGAGGACAAGCATAAGCGTAAAAATTGAAGTCCCTTTTTTCGAAGGACCTGTTTTCACTGTTTTCGCTATTTTCATGGAATCATCCTTTCTGGTTCTTTTTCTCCTCAAGTTCTTCCGGAATTCTTTTTTCACTCAAGTTCTTCCGGGATTATTTTTCCCCGTAGATCAGATGATATTTGTAATTGAAGGCTATCCGCTTCCTAAACGGCATCGTCCTTTTCTGGAGATCGATAAGCTCTTTCAGGTCCAGGTCCCCGACATTTTTGAAGCTGACCGCTCTGAAGTAATCAAGCGTTTTTTCCGGGGGAGCCCTGTGAGGGTTGGGAAGTTCGCTGTTGATCTCCCTTGAGTAGTACCCTTTCCGGGGATTTCTCTTCTCGACCAGCAGGGTACAGAGGTCGCTTATAAGCCTCCTCATTTTGGTTTCGAGCGAGCCGTCGTTCCAGAGGCCATCGACTACCAGAAGCACTCCCTCCTCCTTTAGCACCCGTTTCCAGTTCCGGACCGCAACATCCGGGTGAGGAAGGGTCCAGAGGAGGTGGCGGTTGACAACGACGTCGAATGTTTGCGCCTCAAAAGGGGGAATTTCGGCATCTCCTTTCCTGAAGGTGGTGTCAAACCCTTTACTGGCTGCCTTTACCCTCGCTTTTTCAAGCATTTTATCCGAAAGGTCAAGCCCTGTTACGCGGTGGCCCATTTCAGCAAACAGGAACCCTATTTCACAGGTCCCGCAGCCCACGTCGAGTACCTCCAGCCTGCCTGGGGGGAGGAGGCTTTTGAAAAGCTGTTTCCAGGCTTCTTTTTCTGTTTCGGTCTGGATCCCATGTCCTTCATGGCTGTCGTAGGTTTCGGATGAAATGTCCCAGATCCGGGCAATGTTCTTTTTGATCTTATTTTCTTGAACGGGCATGTTTTGATACCTCTTTTTTCCTGACATCTTCAATCAAAGCTATGTTTCCGTTTTCCAGGTAGGCGATCCTGTGGCAGACTTTTCTCAGGACCTCGAGGTCGTGGGAGATCAGCAGGTAGGAGACTCCCGTTTCCCTCTGGACTTTTTGCATAAGGCGCAGGATCTGGGCCTGGACCGAGACGTCGAGCATGGACGTGGGTTCGTCCGCAACCACAAAATCCGGAGATAAGGACATAATCCTGGCAAGCACCACCCTCTGGATCTCTCCCCCGCTGAGCTGGTTCGGGTAGCGAGCCAGGTGTTCCGGGCGAAGTCCGGTCAGCTCTGCCAGCTCCTCGCCCTTTTCCAGGAGTTCGGCTTTTTTGAGCCCTGTATGGACCCGGAGAGGTTCTACCAGGCTGTCAAAGGCTTTCATCCTGGGGTCAAGGGACGTTTCCGGGTGCTGGAAAATCATCTGGATTTTCGGGCGCAGGCCCCTGAACTCTTTTTTGCCCATGCCCAGGATATTTTCCCCATGGACAAGGATTTCCCCTTCCGTGGGTTTCTCAAGTCCGACTATACATCTGCCGATGGTGGTCTTCCCGGACCCGCTTTTCCCGAATAACCCCAGGTTTTCTCCGGGAGCTACCGAGAAACTGACGTTTTTGAACACCTCGGCAGCCCCAAAACTCATTTTCAGTCCGTTTACTGCAAGGACCGGAGATGGCACCTGATCCCTCCCCCTTTATGGTTTTGCATTTCCGGATGCCTCCTGGAACACTCAACGGCTGCGTACCTGCACCGCTCATGGAATAAACAGCCCTCCGGAAGCTTTATCCTGCTAGGGCTCTGCCCGCTCAGGGGGACAAGCCCGTTTCGGGGATGGGCCCGGATAAGCCCTTTTGTGTAGGGGTGCCCCGGAGAATGCAGGACTTTTGAAGCTTCGTCCAGCTCCACGACCTCCCCTGCATACATTACAGCCACCCTGTCGCAGACCTCATGGGCCAGGTCAAGGTCGTGGGTGATCAGGAGCATGGTCTTGCCGTATTCGTTTTTTATTTTCGTGAACAGTTCCACGGCTCCTGCCCTGGCTTCCGGGTCCAACCCTTTTGTAGGCTCGTCCGCGATCAAAAGTTCGGGCTCGAAGGAAAGGGACATGGCCGCAATCAGCCGCTGCCTCATCCCTCCCGAAAGCTGGTGGGGGTAAAGGCCGCAGAGCTTTTCCGGGTCCTGCAAAAAGAGTTTTTTCATGAGCCCAAGGGCTTTTTTCATTCCCTCTTTTTTCTCAATCCCTCTCCTCTCAAACACTTCTCCTATCTGAAGCCCGTTTTTAAGAGCCGGGTTCAGGGCTCCTGCGGGGTTCTGGGGCATCAGGGAGATTCTTTTTCCCCTGATTTTCCGGAGTTCAGAGGGCTCCAGGGAAAAGAGGTCCTTTCTGGCAAAGCAAACGTTTCCGGAAACCCTGGCATTTGCCGGGAGGAGCCTGAGCAGGGCAAGCCCCACAACGGATTTCCCTGACCCACTCTCCCCGATTATCCCGAAGGTTTCCCCTTCCCTTAAGTCAAAAGATACGTTTGAGACTGCTTTTACGCTGCCTTCCCCTGCGGGGAATTCCACGGAGAGTTCCCTTATTTCAAGCAGGCTCAATACATCTCCCCTCCTTCATGATGCGGATCCAGGATGTCCCGGATGCCGTCTCCCAGGATGCTGAATATTACAACAACGAAGGTGATGGCAAGTCCCGGGAAGATGGTCTGGTGAGGAGCCGTCCTCATGAACTCCTTTCCTGCGGAAAGCATTGCCCCCCACTCCGGGACATCGGCAGGCAGCCCAATCCCCAGGAAACTTAAGGTGGCGATGGAAAGGATGACGTGCCCCAGGTCGATTGTGGCAAGCACGAGGAGAGGGGCTATGGCATTGGGCACTATATGCCTGATGATGATGTGAAAGTCCCCTGCCCCGCTTGTCACGGCGGAAAGGACAAATTCCTGTTTTTTGAGGGAGAGGGCCTGCCCCCGCATCAGCCGTGCGTACCTTGCCCACTGGACAACCGAGAGGGCAAGCATCAGGTTAAAAACCCCGCTTCCGAGCACCCCCATGATGGTCAGGGCAAAGATCACTCCCGGGAAAGAGAGGAAGATATCTATGACACTGGAGATGCTTTCGTCCACAAACCCTCCGTAGTAGCCTGCAGCACAGCCCGCGGCAATTCCCACTAACAGGGAAATGAGGACCACCCCAAAAGCGATGGAGAGGGAAATCCGGGCCCCTATGAGTATCCTGCTCAGGAGGTCCCTTCCCAGGTAATCCGTGCCGAGCAGGTGGCCTTCGGAAGGGCCGAGGTTCTTGTTCTTAAGGTCGATTGCGTTTGGGTCGTAAGGAGAGAGCAGGGGGGCAAAAAGGGCAACTCCTCCAAAAAGCACAAGCGCGGCCAGGGCAAAAAGCATGTCCTTCCTCTGGAAGACCCTTTTTGCAAACTCGCCACCGTATTCCCCAAACTTCGGCAAAATGCCTTCTCTTCTGAATCTGTCAGCAAATACGTTATCCATGATATCAGCCGTACCTTATCCGCGGGTCGAGATGCGTATAGAGCATATCCACAAGGAAGTTTACAAGGAGGAACATGCTTACGATGGCAAGCACACAGCCCTGGACAACAGGCAGGTCCCTGGCTGAGATCGAGTCCACAAGGAGGCTCCCTATCCCTGGCCAGGCGAATATCTTCTCGATCACAATGGTTCCCCCGAGCAGGTTTCCCATCTGGAACCCGATCACTGTGACCACGGGAAGCATGGCGTTTTTCAGTGCATGCCTGCTTATGATCTTCCTCAGGGGGAGCCCCTTTGCTTTTGCAAACCTGATGTATTCCTGTCCAAGGGTCTCGAGCATGCTTGTCCTGGTGACCCTCATGACCGCTGCCATGGAATGGAGGGAAAGGGCTGCTGCCGGCAGGAACAGGTTTTCCAGGCTTCCGTACCCTGCCACAGGGACAAGTTTCAGTTTCAGGGAAAATACCAGGATTAAAAGCAGGGCTACCCAGAAACAGGGCATGGAAACCCCAAAGAGGGTCGCAACCCTGAGAATGTGGTCGGAAATCCTGTTTTCCCGAAGGGCTGAATATATCCCGAGGCTTACTCCCGCCAGCACTGCTATTGCCATACTTGCCCCTGCAAGCTGGATGGTTGCCGGCAGGCGCAGGGCTAGAAGGTAAAGGACCGGTTTTCTAAAGACGTAGGAAGTCCCGATGTCCCCGCTTACAGCGGCATTTTCTACCCACCTGAAAAACTGCAGGTAAAGGGGGTCGTTTAAATTGTAGCGGCTTGAAATCTGGTTGAGCTGTTCTTCGGTTACGCTTTCCTCCAGGCCCACAAAGGTGTGCTTCAGGATAAGTTCGGCAGTGCCCCCGGGAATTGCGTTCATAAGGAAAAAGGTCAGGGCACAGACCGCAAAAACCGTAAGCGCCATGAATCCGAGCCTTTTCAGGAAATATCTCATGCTTCCTCCTCAAAGCCGACAGGTTGCACCAGTGCCCCTGCCTGCCCGCATAGTTCTGTTTGGAGTTCTGGGCCGGGGAGGGGGACTGAAAAAAGAGGCAGGCATGAACCCTCGTGCCCGCAATTTCTTTCCTCTCCTCTGGCTTTGCTTTTCGAGTTCTACATTTCGAATTTTACTTTTCAATGTACATGTCCGCATTTATGCGATAGTCGTGGGCTGTCGGGTCAAAGACGTAGCCCTTCACATAGTCCTTCTTCACGATGGCACAGCCGTAGTAAGCAACAAGGATCATCGGCTGTTCTTCGTACACGATTGCTTCTACCTCGTTGAACTTCTGATAGCGCTCTTCAAGGTTGGTGAGTTTCCTTGCTTCTAATATAAGGGAGTCGACTTCGGGATTGGAATATCCCGGGTCGTTGTCAGGCCCTCCGGTCATGTACCAGTTGCTCAGAACATATTCGGGGTCAGGGACCATTGCTATGTTGTAGGCTGCAAGGTAAAGGTCCCAGTTGCCTTTCTCTCTCCTGTCGTATATGGCCCCAAACTCGAGGACTTCAGCTTCCACATCAATGCCCACCTCTTTTAGCTGGGCAGCCATGGTTTCGGCAATGGGGGGCAGCCCCGGCCTTGCAGAATAGGTCATGAGGTTAAGCCTGAGGGTTTTTCCGTCCTTATCCCTTATCCCGTCCCCGTCCGTGTCCACCCAGCCTGCTTCCGTGAGGAGTTCATCGGCTTTTTCCAGGTTCCTTGTATAGGGCTGAAGGTCCTTGTTTGCCCAGACCATTGTGGGGAGGAAAGGACCTGCGGCAGGTTCTCCCACGTTGTAGAGGACGTGTTCTGCAATTTCATATCTGTCAATGGCACAGGACATTGCCTGCCTGACCCTTACATCTCCCAGCGGTTCATGCCCCAGGTTTACGTCTATTTTGTACACTCTTGGGGTCTTGTATTTCTCCACGTTGATGCCCTCAAGCTCGTTTATCCGGTCAGTTTCACTGTAGGGCACGTCCACGGTAAAGTCAAGTTCCCCGTTTTCGATTGCCATTGCCCTGGTGTTCGGGTCAGGCATTCCTTTCAGGACCATCCTGTCAAGGCCTACCTCTCCTCCCCACCAGTTTTCGTTCTTCACGACGGTGAGAACCCGGGTTTGTTCATTGAAGGATTCGAATTTGTACGGACCTGTCCCAACAGGTTTGACGAATTCTCCGGCTTCGTCAAAGGAAGAGGGGCTTATTACGGCAGTGTCCGGATAGTGGAGAACTCCGGGAAGGATGGGGTTTAGTTCTGAGGTTTCTATTTTGAGGGTGTAATCGTCGACAACTTCCATGGACGCTATTTTGAGCATGGAAGCTACCCTTAGGTTTTTGGCAATGACGTTTCCCAGGGAGGATTTGACTTCTTCCGCAGTCATTTTACTTCCATCATGGAAAAATACGTCATTTCTGATCTTGAATTCCCAGGTGTTTTCTTCGACTTGTTCCCAGGACGTTGCAAGCCCCGGTTTCAGGGAAAAATCCTGGTTGGCACCAACAAGGGTCTCGGTTACGGCGGCTTTTTCACAGATCAGGGTGCCTCCGTCCCCGTCAACCGTGTTGATTGATTCGATTTCCCACATCTCTCCGAGCACCAGCGTATTCGAACCTGGGTTTTCTTCCGTTACCTCGCTTCCTTTCGTGCCGGTGCATCCGGAGGTAAGCAGTGAGGCGCAGACCAGTAAGTTTATAATAAGTATACACAGGGGAGTGTTTTTTTCCTTCATCTTGGAATCTCCTTCTTTGGAATCTCCTTTTTCAGAATCTTTTTTTTCGGAATCTTTTTTTCGGAATCTCCTTTTTACAACACTGAGTCTCATTTCCTGCCGTGGACCAGGTAGTACTGGAAATTGAAGGAAATCCTCTCCCGGAAAGGCATGTGCTGTTTCTGGATTTCCAGAATCTCTGTGAGAGGCAGGTTTTCTATGCTGCTAAAACCTGCATTTTCCAGGTACCCTTCCACTTTTTCGGGAG
The DNA here is from genome assembly GCA_965601435.1 of uncultured Methanosarcina sp. Lineage (GTDB taxonomy): Archaea > Halobacteriota > Methanosarcinia > Methanosarcinales > Methanosarcinaceae > MTP4. Next base: position 28,108 of record CBFCWE010000009.1, on the reverse strand, counting down.
GAGGTCCCCTTACATCCGGGAGCATGGATTTCAGTTCCTCCGAATACCCGCAGTGTCCTTTTTGCGGGTTTTTCCTTTCCATGATCAGAGTCCCAATACAGCTTGTCGCTCTGCGGAGCTTTGTACCGAGCGTCCCGTCGTCCCATATCCCGTCAATAATGATGGTCATGCCTCCTTCTCGGAGAACATTTTTCCAGTTAGTTACGGCAAGCTGGGGGTTAGGAAGCGTCCATAGAAGGTGGCGGTTTATCACCACATCAAAAGAAGCAGGTTTATAGGCAGGAGATTCGGCATCTCCTTTTTCAAAAACCAGGTCCATTCTACGGGCATGGGCTTTTGATTTTGCCTTTTCAAGCATTTTCTCCGAAAGATCGATACCTGTCACCTCATGCCCCATCTCAGCGAAGAGTATGCTCAGCTCTCCGGTACCACACCCTACATCCAGGATTTTCAGGCGGCCTTCAGGGAATACTTTTTTGAGCGTGTTTTTCCAGGAATCCCTTTCCCTTTCACTCTGAATCCCGTGGCTGGCGTGAGTGTCGAATGTCTCGGAGGCAAGGTCCCATCTGTGGGCTACAATTTCTTTGATTCGTGTTTCCTGTATGGACATTAAAGATGAGATGCAGATCTTTTGATTAATAATTTTCTATTTTGTAACAACTAATGTGATTTAATTTTATTTAATTAACATTTTATCAAAGTATATGCTCAATATAGTTTATTAAATATCCCATATGTCAATTTTTTTTCTTACTTAATTGGGCTATTTTCAGTTTGATTGGCCAGACTTAAAATTGAATGTTTTATTTTTCTGTTTTTATCCGGAATCAATTTTCTATCGATAATTTTATAATTGATACGTTTATATTATTCTCAAAGTTTAATGGAGATTTTCGCCTTTGCCGATATGTTTATTGAAACATATCCAGGTACATCTTATTTGATGTTCGGGGGTTGTCTGGCCTTCTGGAAGCTTTGTGACAAATCCTGCAGGTAGAATGCCTGATCTCCAATCCTTTAGTGCTGTGAACAAAAGTTCACTCCGTTTATTGCAGAAAATTATCTATGTGGCATAGCATATTTTTTTGTGTTATGTCGAAATTAACATAATGGTTGTTTGTAATATAATTTCTTGCTCCGGACTTTCCTTTGCCGGCGGCAGGTTTGTGTGATTGTTCAATCGAACCGGGCACCCTCATGGACTCCTGATATGTTGGAATTAACATAATGAATGTGGCATAATGGGTGTGACATGCCAGGGTGCCCACTAAAGAATACATCAGATTTGAATTACGGATTTAGATCCTGTGAGGCGTCCCATGGAAACGATTATAGAACAAATAAAGGACCCTGAACTGCTTTCCCAGATCGAGAAGCTCGTCCCCTTTCACGGCTACCTGACTTCCGGGGCTTTCATCGGCCTCCAGATGCTCAATATTGCAAGGAAAGTGCTCGATGTCAGGGACGGGGAGCGTATATACGTGACCTGTGAAACCCGAAATTGCGTACCTGACCCTTTCCAGATCCTGGGTGGGGCAACCAGCGGGAATAACGGGTTGAAAATCAAGGACCTGGGGAAAATGGCAGTAACCGTGAACAAACGAGTTCCTGATGGTGTAGATGCTGTTAGGGGGGTCCGCATCATTCTTGACCCTGAAAAAACTGAGGAGTACCCTACCCTTCACGCCTGGTACCTGAACACCGCAAAGTTCCCTCACACCGAGGTTCTGCCTGATTTGCTGGCTGCCGGGGAAAAGGTGTACACCTGGAAGTTTGTGGACCTCGAAGTCCCGGTTAAGGGGAAAAAACGGATACAGCGCTGTGAAAACTGCGGCGAGATGTTCATTCGGTATAATGATGAGCTGCTGTGCGGCGAATGCACAGAATAACGGTTTAGAGGTAAATAAAATGCAAGATGACAGAAAATTGTCGGTCTTTTCTGAAAAAAAAGACAAGCAACTGGTCTACCTGCCTGATAAATGCATAGGCTGCGGGACCTGTGTGCAGGCCTGCCCGAAAGGGAGCCTTGCAATCGGGGCCGTGGGCGCCGTGGCAAGAGGTCTGCTGGATGCGTATTTTCTTGAAATGAAAGGCGAAGACTGCCTTGTCTGCGGGATCTGCGCCAGGGTCTGCCCCACAGGTGCCCTGGAACTGAGGCAGGAAGGAAAGTCCCTGAAAGATGCTTCTTACCTTTCAGGAGCCCTGAAACCCACTTCCGTGAACGAAAACTGTGTTCACTGCGGGCTCTGTGCTGAAGTCTGCCCGAAAGACTGCATTACGGTTACAAAAGAACCTGCAGAAGACGGAAGCCTGAAGCTTGTTGGAAAGACCAGCATTGATACGGAAAGCTGCGTGCACTGCGGCTGGTGTGCGGCGGTCTGTCCTGTGGATGCCATTTCCGTGGAAAAGCCGTTTGAAGGCCGCTGGGAATGGGACGAGAACACCTGCCAGACCTGCCACACCTGTGTGGAAGTCTGCCCTGCAAATGCTCTTTTCAATAAAGAGTGGAATGCCGGGGAAAGGGTCGAAAAGCTTACTCACCGGCCTGATGCCTGCATCTACTGTGGGGCTTGTGCCGTGTCCTGTCCCGTGGACGCCATTGATGTCCGAAAGACCGCTATCCTGCCGGAACTGGAGAAAAAAGGTCCCCTTGAGAAAAAGCTGCTTGAGGCCCCGATCCCTGAAGTCCTGCTCCGCACCCGTCTGGAAACCGACGATGCAAGCTGCCTGGGCTGCGGGAACTGCGTGATCGTCTGTCCCGTAAATGCCTTTGGGGACAGGGAACTTGCTGCAGGGCACCTGAATAACCTGGATGAGAAAGCTATCCTTGAGGTTAAAGACGGAAAGGTAGGAGTCGTGGACCAGGAACTCTGCGGAGGAGACGGCACATGTGCTCTTATCTGTCCCGTGGACGCGATCAGGCTTGTGAAAAGGGAGGTGGAATGATATGGCAGGAACCATTGCCATCAAGAACGGGTACGTCTTAGACCCCCTGAACGAGATCAACGGGGACGTCATGGACATCTTTATCAGGGACGGAAAAGTCGTAAAGGAACTTTCCGCTGCCGAAATGCAGGACGCAAAAGTAATCGATGCCACAGGCATGACGGTCATGGCGGGCGGGGTTGACTCCCACTCTCACGTAGCAGGGGCAAAAGTCAATGCCGGAAGGCAGATGCGTCCTGAGGACCACTACAAAACCAACATTAATAAGACCGGGCTAACTCATTCGGGTTCGGGATACACTGTCCCTTCGGTCTACAAACAGGGCTACGATTACGCAGCAATGGGTTACACCACGGTCTTTGAAGCCGCAGTTCCCCCGCTTGAAGCCAGGCATACCCATGAGGAAATGCGTGCCACTCCCCTGCTTGACATGGGCAGCTACCTGGTGCTCGGGAACAACTGGTTTTTGATGCGCTACTTAAGGGACGGAGAAATCGATAGAGCAGCAGCCTATGTTGCCTGGATGATGAAAACCCACAAGACCTACGGGATCAAGTGCGTCAACCCTGCGGGGGTTGAGAACTGGGGCTGGGGAGAAAACGTAAACAACCTGGACCAGGCCAACATCCATTTCGAAATGACTCCCAGGGAAATGATCAGGGGCCTGACAGAAGTTAACGAAATGCTGGGAATGCCCATGCCCCTGCACCTGCACGCCAACAACCTCGGGCATCCGGGCTGCTGCGAGATCACAAAAGATTCCCTGAAAATCCCTGACGGGGTAAAGGCCAAACAGAAAATGGATGTGGAATGGGCTGAGACAAAAATGGACCCTTCCCGGGACCGTTCGGTCTACCTCACTCACCTGATGTTCAACAGTTTTGCGGGCACAAGCTGGGGGGACTGTGAGTCCGGTGTGAAAGACATTGCGGATTACATTAACAATAAAGACCATGTGGTTATCGACAGCGGCTGCACACCTTTCGGGGAAGCGACTGTCATGACCGGGGACGGGCCTGCAATCCACGACCTCTACACCCTTACAGGCAACAAATGGTCGAACGCTGACATTGAGCTGGAATGCGGATCAGGGGTTATTCCTTTTACCTACCTTAAGTCCAACCCTGTGCACAGTTTGCAGTGGGCAATGGGGCTTGAGACTCTTCTTCTGATCAAAGACCCCTGGAAGACCATCATGACCACAGACAGTCCGAACGGCGGGCCGTTTACGAAATATCCCGAAGTCATGACCTGGCTCATGTCAGAGGCTTCCAGGAAACAGACCTTCGGCGAATGCCATAAATGGGCCAATGACAGGAGCGAGCTTGGCGGCGTGGACCGGGAACTTTCTCTCTACGATATTGCAATCCTGACCAGGGCCAACCCTGCCCGAACCATCGGTATGGTGCACAGGAAAGGGTCCCTGGGCATCGGGGCGGACGGGGACGTTACGGTCTACAATATCAACCCGCAGAAACTCGATTCGAATAATTACGAGGAACTCATCCGGACCTTCAGGCGGGCTGAATACACCGTCAAGGCGGGAGAAATCGTGGCAAAGAACGGGGAAATCGTATCCGTGCCCGAAAAGCGGACTTACTATTCCGAGGTGCACGTGGAAGATGAAAAGGAAAAAGAGATGCTGGTTGACGTGAAGGAGTGGTTCAGGTACTACACCCTTGGTTTTGCCAACTACCCGACTCCTGAAAAGTACCTTGCAAACCCGACCCCGATACAGATAAACAAAGAGAGGTGAGGCAATGGCAGAAGTAGTGCTTATACCGAAAAAGGAAATTGACATCAAACTTGAGGCAGAGCTCATCACCCCTGAAGCGTTTGCCGGCAAGAGCGCCGAGGAAATCGGAAAGCTGGAAATCTGGCAGGGGCCAAAGACCTATCCCCTTGCCGAGTTTTTCGACGTGGAAAGAAATGAAGAGGATTTTGCCGGGGAAACTGCCGAAGATACCCTGATCCGCATAAAAGGGGACGTGCCCCGGGTCAAAAAGATCGGGGAAGGCATGACCGCAGGCAGGATCAAGATCGAAGGTTCCGCAGGCATGCATGTGGGTACCGGGATGAAAGGAGGTGAAATCCTGGTCTCGGGAGACGTGGATTCCTGGGCAGGTATGGAAATGGAAGGCGGGCTTTTACACATCAAAGGCAACGCCGGCGACCACGTTGGCTGCGCTTACCGGGGTTCCTGGCACGGGATGAAAGGCGGGCGCATAGTGATAGATGGCTCTGCGCGGCACCAGCTCGGTGGCGGCATAGACGGCGGGGAAATCTTCGTGGAAGGAAATGTGGAAGGCTTCTGCGGGATTCGCCAGACCGGAGGGCTTATTGCTGTCCGCGGCGGCGCCCTTCGAACTGTCGGGGTTGAAATGAGTGGGGGCACCCTGCTCATCGGAGGCCGGATCGAGCGCTTTTCTCCGGGCTTCGAATACGTCGGGTCGGAAACGAGCCCCGCTTTCGGAGACTTCGAGTACGCGGGCGAGTTCAAGAAATTTGCAGGGGACTTTGCGATCAGCAAGCGGGCAAAAGGTGTGCTCTATGTGGCTGCGGACGCAAACCCGGGGCTCTGAGGTGAGAGGAATGGAAGTATTACTCATTACCGGAAGTACGATTGAGGAAGGCAAACTTGCCAAGGGAGGAGACAAGCTGACCGTTGAATACCAGGCGGAATGTGCGGTCTGCTGGATTTCCCCTGAAGATTTTGAAGCGCTCGGTTCTCCCGAAAAGGTGAAAGTGGCCAGCCGGAACGGCAAACACACGGTTGCAGTCAACACGAAATGTACGGATGCGGTCCGTGAAGGGCATGTGTTTATGCCAAGGGCCATCTGGTCCAACGTGGTCATTGACCCTGATACCCTTTCCACGGGCTCTCCCCTGTACAAGGGTGCTCCCGTAAGCATCGAGCTCACGGAAGACGAGGTCCTGAGCGCCGAAGACGTTGTTTTGAAAGTTTATGTCGGAGGGCTGTGAATATGGTTTCCAAAAACATAGTATGTCCTGTCTGCGGGGCAGCCTGTGATGATATCCAGGTCGAGCTCGGGGACGGAACGATTGAAGTAAAGAACGCATGCAGGATGGGAAGTGCCAAGTTCAGGGAAGTCGTAAGTTCCCACAGGCTCAGGGAGCCCCTCATTAAAAAGGAAGGGGACAGCAAACCCCAGTCCGCAGCCTGGGACGCTGCCCTTGAAAAGGCTGCTGACATCCTGGTTTCCGCAAAGCGCCCCCTGCTTTTCCTGGGGAGCGAGACCTCCTGTGAAGCCCACGAAGTAGGGCTCCATATCGGGGAATACCTGGGGGCAGTTGTCGACTCCAATGCCACTATCTGCCACGGGCCAACGGCCATGGGAATCCAGGAAGCAGGAAAAGTCGGGGCAACGGAAGGGCAGAAGAAAAACAGGGCAGATCTTGTGGTATACTGGGGGACCAACCCGCTTGAGTCCATGCCGCGGCAGATGTCCAGGTACGGGGTTTTCCCCAGAGGTTACTGGACAAAGCGCGGGCGTTTTGACCGGACGATAATAACCATCGACCCGAGAAAGACTCCCACCGCAGAAGCTTCGGACCTGCACATCCAGCTCAAGCCCAATTCCGATTACGAACTGGGAAGCGCGCTTCTTACAATCCTGCACGGAAAAGAGCCCCACCCCTCGGTAGAAGAAATCACCGGGGTCCCCATCTCCACCATGAAAGAAATGCTCGAGATGATGAAGAACTGCAAGTTTGGGGCTATTTCCGTAGGCCTTGGCCTGTCCTCTTCTATAGGCAAGCACAGGAACGCCGAAATTGCCATGAACCTGGTCAAGGAGCTGAACAACTACACCAAGTTCACCCTGGGTGCTCTCCGCGGCCACTGCAATGTAGCAGGTTTCAACCAGATCGCCTCCTACCTCTACGGCTACCCCTTCGGGCTTGACTTCATGAGGGGCCACCCCCGCTACAACCCCGGAGAATTCACAACCGTAGACCTCCTCAGGGAAAAGGACGTGGACGCAGCCCTCGTTATGTGTGCCGACCTTGTCTGCCACATCCCTGCCGACTGTGCCTCCTACCTTGCCGAAATCCCCCTGGTCTGCCTGGACATCGCTCCCTGCCCGACCACAGTAGCATCCGACGTAGTACTCCCCGGAGTCATCGACGCCATGGAATGCGACGGGACCTTCTACAGGCTGGACGACGTTGCCGTGCACTTCGAACCCTTCACAACTTCCCCCTTCGAGTTCACGCAGAGCAACGAAGACACCCTGAAGCAGCTCTTTGCCAAGATCAAGGAAAGGGTGTAAGATAGCTTTTGTTTCCCGAGGATTTTCAGGTAGGGGGATAGTGGGAAATAAACTGATGGAATTATGAAATGAGGGTGATTAAAGCCCTCAACTTCTTTTTTTTTGGATTTTCAGTTTTACCGGAAATGTAATTTTTTCTAATTTTTCAGTTTTCCTTTGATTCGATTTTCTGTTTTTTTTCAGTTTCCAGCGCCATTATACAATTTTCTAGCTTTTCAATTTCCCGTACCGTAATGCAATATTTCTGGCTTTTCAGTTCCCAGTGCAGCAGTTGTCTTTATAGAGATCGAACCCCGGGAACTCACCGGTTGCGCAAGCAACCGGCTTTTCCTGAAAAATATAAATGAATGAAAATAAGCAGAATATTCATGGAACTTGTCCGGAAATTGTTCTTTTTCAAATCCTTTCTTCCTGGCATCGGGAGGATAAATGTTCGTCAAGTGACCAGATATATACTCGCCGCCTTTGGTTCTTTTCACACATTCTATTGAAGTCATGGATTATCGAAAGATCTCCCAGACCACTGCCTCTCATAGCGGATTCCGGGAATTCGTTTAGCCATTGTTGCAACTGGTTTTCAGTTAAAAAACTGATCGGCTTAAAGGGCGATTCTCCGTTGAGAGCCCTCTGTACCTGAGATACAAACCTTTGAGCACAGCTCCTTCGCTGGTTTCCATCCCCGTTTTGAGCGATATGATTGCCTGTTTCAAGGATTGTTGCCATCGGAAGAAACAATGTTTCTTCATTTTCAATTTTGGTTTTAAGTTCAGATAATATCTTTTCATGTCTTCCAGCTTTCTTAGGTACGTTAAGAATTTCGACTAGGATTGAGGTATCAACAAGGCAAATAGCACTCATTCAGGCACCTCTTTTTTCAATTCGTTCAGCCAGGAGAGTGCTTCACTTTTTCTTTCTTCTGAAGTGGTTTTGTCTTTTATATAACGATCTAGCACATTTTTTGTCATCAGTTGCCCCAGCGAGCCCTGAGCAACAAGTTCGGGATAACGGTCCAGATCACTCAAGCGCACAATCCGGCTGTCTCCTTCTTCCGGGTCCCGGTAGCAGCACAGGACATCTCCCAGTGAGTCATCTGGTAGGGCATCAAGTAAGGCGGGATTATGAGAAGTCAGCAGTACCCTCAGTCCTCTTTCTTCTGATATTTTTCTAATTTGTCGGATAAGGCTGTCAGCACGGCTTGGGTGCACTCCATTATCGATCTCTTCTATAATGACCAGGGACCCCCGGGGTGCACTTAGAAGCGTTGCACCCACTGCCAGAACTCGCAGTGTTCCATCTGAAAGCATGGGGGCATCAACTTCATTGTCTGCATTGCCAAAAGATTCAACCAGCCGGACCATGACATCGTTGCGGCCCGTTTCGATGAAGCTAATATCTTTAATGTCCTGTTCCGGAAGGGATCGGACGAATTCAAGCAATTTGCCTTTATCCGCAGGATCTCCATTCCATATTTTATAAATAACACTGGACAAATTTGATCCATCTTCCTTCATCTTGTCATCTTTTGCATAAGAATAATCGCGCATCTCTGCGGGCCGGGGATCAAGAAATACCACATTTCTGAGAGTTTCTCGAATTCCTTTGACGACAGAAGGGATGATTTTCTGTGATTTCTCGTGGGATTTAGCAAAACGTGCTGGGGTTTCTAGCTGGTAAAATATTGCCTGTTTATTTGAACAGGGAATATGCGGTTTATTTTTTCCTTTGCTGAAGTTGTTGTACTTGACCCTGATTTCATCTGTATGAGCATTGGGTTTGCTGTCTACGGTATATAGAGGAAGTGACTCAGAATCTTTTGAGACCGATTCTCCGGTAATAATCAGGTGATCTTTAATCAGGCTGATTTCCAGTGATAACCTGTCCCAATCTTCTTCAATGCCGTCAATCTGGCAGCCGATTTCAAATCCTTTTTTTGTATTTCTGAACAGGTCTAAAGGCTGTCCGCGTACAAACGGATCTACCTCTTTCATTCCCCTTTCAATATCATCTAAACGTCCTCCTCCAGCCATCCAGGATAGAAGACGAATTGCTTCCAGAGCATTGCTTTTTCCTGAAGCGTTTGCGCCGATAAACAGGGTAAGGGGGGCGAAATGCATCTCAGCGGTCCGGTAGCTTTTAAAATTTTTAATAGAGAATGAAGTGATCATGCTCTTTTTCCTCATACCATGAATGGCTCATTTTTGAACCTTTGAACCTCGAAGCTTTTTCTCAAGGATCAAATTTACTTCCTTCAAGCATTTATATTTAGGGGATAAAGCTGGTTTTTCAGAATTCAGGACTTTGTTAAGATAAAGCAGTACCAATCTTAAAAGCAGGCAGGGACATTAAGTTCTGTTTTTCATATGTAAGGATCGCTTTTGACAGCGGTTTTTTTTTCAATTTTCTTCTGGAAAAGCCGGTCGTCTTCGACGACCGGTGAGAGCGTGGGGATCAGAAATCTATACGATTTAACTTTCCCGGGGACTAAAATTTCGAGTAAAAACGGCTAACATGTTACTTTTCCTGAACGTTAGCGGACTTTTTAGTGCTTTTTCCTGAAAGCCACCTTCTCTCCACAGCACCTATGTAACTTCTTAGTTCCCCCTGCCTCGCTAAGCACTGTATGCATATTCTTCGAATCGGTAATTTTTGTCCCCATTACTGCCGTAACCCCACGTTCAAAGAAAGGCTTCGGGTAGAGGGGTGCACTCGGCCCAAGCAGTATAACTTCTCTTGCCTCCCCGGAGGCTGCAAAGTTCAGGAGCTCATCCAGTGTGCCGTTGGCAAGGGTGCTGGCACTGAGAATTATTACGTCGGAGGCGGGGAGGACTTCTTCTGCCTTTTCCGAGGGCAGGGTTTTTACTTTTGGGGATTCGATTTCCCGCTTTTCAAGGACGGTCAGGCTCCCGGCTTTTTTCGAAATACTGGGGATCATGGGGGCGAAATAGCCCACCATTGCAACCCTGTCTCCGGGGTTGATGAGGTCAAGGACGTCAAGTTCCGTGTCAGGTCCCGAAGCCGGGAAGTTTTCGGGCTTTCGGTCCAGGTGCATGTGGGAAAGGGCGTTTGCGGCTGCGATTCCTACGGCTGCTTCAAGGTGGTTTTTCGAGAGGGCTAGTTCGAGCAGGGTGTTTGCGGAACTTCCTTTCAGCCTGCCTGCAAAACCCAGGGCAGGGCAGCCGGAAAAATCGTAAAGTGGAGTGCAGGCCACGCCTCCGTAGCCATCCGAGAGCATAACTCCGGTGTAGGCAAGGCCTATGCGGACGTCTTCGGCTTTTATTTTTTCAAGGGCAGGCCCGAAGTTCTCCCTGAGTTCGTTTACAAGGGCAGGTACGGCTCCGGTTTCATACTTTTTTTCGTTGCCTGTCATATGGTCACCTTTATCTGTTGGCTTTGTTCATTCCCTTTATCTATTGGCTTAAGCTATTGGTTTTAACTGTTGGCCTTAGCTGTTGATTTTAGCTTTCTTCTTTTGCTGCTGCCTTCAACTTTAGTTCCCTATTCTCTCGATCTTCGTCGTAAAGTCAAGGGGCTGTGCATAATACGGGGCACTCGAAACTATGATGTCCACGAAAGGCGCGTATTCGGGAATCTTATCTGCCTTTATGCCTCCAACAGCGAGTTCGAGTTTCGGGTTGAGTTTCTTGAGTTCGGGTCCCAGTTCCCGGAGTTCTTCAGGGGAAAGGTGGTCAAGGAGCATGATGTCGGACATTTCGGCGAATTTGAAGGCTTCTTCCCTGGACCTGGGTTCGATTTCTATCTTTTTCAGGGCGCGGAGTTTTTTCAGTTCCCCTGCCACTTCCAGGTGGTTCTGGCTGAGCTGGATGGAATCGCTGAGGGAGTTTCTGTGGACGTCTCCTCCTCCTGCCCTTATGGCTTTGGTCTCGAACCTGCGGGCTCCGGGGTGGGTTTTCCTGCTTGCTGCGATTATTACGTCCGGGTTTTCTTTTCTGGATGCGTTTACAAAAGTTGAGGTTTTGCTTGCTATGGCACACATGACGGTGAGGAAGGTCTGGGAAACCCTCCAGAATTTGAAAAGGGTTTTAAGGTCTCCTTCGGCTTCGAATATGCTGTCATGGGGCTCGAATTTCTCCCCGTCCCTGAGGTATTTCAGGACCTTCAGGCCCTTTTTTTCGTAATATTCGGCCAGGTCTTCCGCACAGGCGCAGACCCCGGCTTCCCTGGTCCGGATTTTGAGAGTTCCTTTTCCTTCAAGCTTTAGCAGTTCTGCGCTTTCGTCCTGATAGGGGCAGTCCTCAAAAAAGTACAGTTCAAAAAGATCGATCATGGTCTGGCTCCTGCTTCCTTTGCTCCCTGTTCTTTTGATTCTTATATCACATTCTATTTCCTGAATTTCTGGTTCTTTGATTCCGATTGACGTATCTTGAATTTAGGTTAGAGTATTCTTTAATTCCGATTAGCGTATTATTCTGGCATTTGCGGCTTTGAATACGGCATAAATTTCCTTTCCGATCCCCAGGTCCAGCAGTTCGCACGATGTGGGTGTTACTACGGCTTTTAGCTCCGAAGTCCCTGAACCAGAATTTCCTGAACTCGAATTTCCTGAACTCGAATTTCCTGAACTCGAATTTCCGATTTCCATTTCGACCAGGACAAGGTGTTCCTTTTTGGAAATTCCAGTAACTATTCCCTTCACTGTGTTTCGGGCAGAACTTTCCACGGCTCCCCTTGCAAGGATTATTTCCTCCGGGCGGATGGAAATGCTTACTTCTTCTCCGGGCTCGGCAGAGTCGGCGGAATAGATCTCAAAGCTATGGCCCTGGCTCTGTACCTGTTTTTGTTTCTGGGCCTTGTTCTGGTTTTGATTATGGTCTAATATCTGGATCTGGTTTGTACCCTTGATATCGTTCGAGCTTTGGATTTCAAGCACCGTGAGTTTTCCTTCGAGAGCCCTGACTTTTCCCTTCAGCACGTTGGTGCCCAGGAAATCCGCAACAAAGTCAGGAGACGGGCGCCTGAATACGGATTCGGGGTCTCCTTCCTGCATTACTTCTCCGTTTCTTATGATGACCACCCTGTTTGCGAGGCTCCAGATATCGTCAAAGTCATGGGTCACCTGGAGCACGGTGGTCCGGTATTCGCGGATGGCTTTTTTCAGGACTTCCCTCATGTTTTCTCTGTTTCGCATGTCGAGGGCACTGAAGGGCTCGTCCAGGAGGAGGAGTTTCGGGCGGACGACCAGGCTTCTCGCAAGGGCTGCTCTTTGTTTTTCCCCTCCGCTCAGGGTGGTGGGTTTCCTGTGGAGAAGGCCGTCAATTCCCAGGATTCCGGCTATCTGCCGGACTTCGGTTTCTATCTGTTTTTTGTCCCTGAGCTTTTTCCGGAGAGCGTATGCGATATTTTCAAAAACGTCCATGTGGGGAAAGAGCATGTGGTCCTGGTAGACAATGCTGATCTGCCTTTTGTCAGGGGGAAGCGCCGTAATATCCCTGCCTTCCAGGAATATACTGCCTTTCTTCGGGGCATAAAAGCCTATTACGGTTTCGAGCAGGAGGGATTTTCCGCTGCCCGAAGGGCCTGTCAGTGCCACATAATCTCCTTTTTTTGCCTCCAAGCTTATGCCGCTCAGTTCGAAGCCTCCCACGTTGAGGTGCAGGCTGTTTACTTCAAGGAAACTCACAGGCTCCCTCCCTCAAAATGTTCGAAACTCAGGATTGCCAGGAAAGCGATCAACATCAGCAGGACTCCGCTTGTGATTGCCATTTCCAGGTTCCCGTAGGAAATGTTCAGGTAAAGGGTCACGGGGAGGACTTCGGTGTGCATGTACGAGCCCCCTGCAAGGATCAGCACGGCTCCGAAAGCTCCTATGCAGCGGGCAAAGGTTATCACTGCCGAGGCAAAAAGCCCGCTCCTTGCCATTGGGAGGGTTACGTTCCTGAAGGTTTCGAATTCCCCGTATCCGAAACTCCTGGAAACCTGCTCGTACCTGGGGTTTATGTCCTCGAACGTGGAGTAGATTACCCGGACTGCATAGGGAAAAGCTATGAAAAACTGTGCAACCACTATCCCGAGTTTGCTGAAAGGCACCCTTATTCCCAGGGTATCGAGGAACGGTCCCAGAAAGCCCTGTCCGAAGAGGAGCAACAGGGCAAGCCCGAGCACGAGTTCCGGAAATGCCATGGGAAGCCCGAGAATGGTTTTTACCAGGCTTTTTCCCGGAAAGGAAAAACGAGAAAGGGCATAGGCTGTAGGGATGGAGCAGCACATAACCGAAAATGTCGAAATGGAGGCTGTGAGTACCGACAGCTCCATGGAATAAAGCATCTCTTCCGACATTAGGGCCGAGAGGAGTTCGGAAGGCTTCAGGACGAGAAGCAGGGTCCCCACGGCCAGGAAAAGCAAAAATGTGAAGAAAAAGGAGATGCCGATTGTGGCATTCCTGAACCAGGAATTCCTTACGCAAGTTTTTCTTACGCAGGTTTTTCTTACGGACTGCATGGCTCAAAGCCCCATTTTTCCCAGGTCCCTTCAGCTTCTTCTCCTGCTATATAATTGTTAAACGCTTCTGCAAGTTCGGGTTCTTTCGTATAAACGGAAACCGCCGTGGGGATGGTCTTTATGGAATTCTGTTCTTCGGGGATCGGGACCAGTTCCAGTTTCCCGTTTGCTTCTCCCCAGCTTCCCATATCCTCCCAGATTATGGTCGCGTCGACTTCCCCGGTAACAACATAAATCAGGAGCTGGTTTACCGTTGTGGTCCGGACAATCGTGTTATTCTCCACTTCAGGGAGAATACCTGTCTGTGAACATATTTTCTCCGAAACCTTCCCAATGGCCGGCCCGTTCGGGTCTCCCAGAGCCAGTTCCACTCCCGGGTTTGCAAAGTCTTCAAGTTTCCCTATGTTTCCGGGGTTCCCGTAAGGAACCGCAATCACAGGGACATGCAGGGTTACGTTTTGGACGCTTTCGTTCAGGACATAATGCTTGCCCATTGCCTGTTCCGTGTAGTAGTAAGCCCCCGGAATGAAAACGTCGCATTCCTGCGCAGCCAGGATCCCGAAGATCTCGGCACTTCCACCGTACCGGACCTGAATGTCGGCTCCGGTTTCGTTTTCAAAGTTCCTGACCAGTTCGTTCATGGGTTTGATAAGTCCGGCCCCTGAGCAGACAGTGAGGCTTTGTCCTTCAAACGGCATGTCCGGGTTTTTTGCAACTGCACCCTCTGCACCTGCTGCTTTCTTCTCGCTGCAGCCGGATACCGATGCTGCAAAAACCAGAACCAGAATTAAAACAAATGTACAAACTTTTTTCATCCGGGAACCTCATTTCAGTGTATAAATTTTGATTGTAATTTTTATGGGCTTTTTCAGTTTAGAGTTCAAGGGATATGTTTCAACATACATAACGGTTAATAAAGGTTTTTATTAAAACACGAGATTCTAAAATCTTTCTTTCAATTTTTATAAAAATTTGCAGCGACGCTATTTTTTAATTAAAATATCAAAATAACTTCTGGATGCCGCAACAGTAACAACAAAATTGAGATTTTTGAAAATTGTGATTTTTAAAGTTTTTTGGAAAAAAGAGCTTGTTTTCAAGACTGGTTTTCAAGACCGTTTTCCTGAGCGAAAACGGCTTGAAGAGGGCGAAGTCGTTAGCCGGATGCAGGGCATCAGGTCCCTATCTCCTTCAAAATCCTGTAGGGACCCTTCCTGCGTATTTTTGATAAGGCCGATGATATCAGTTGAATACTTCAGGGTTGGATATTTCGGATCCCGTTTCTTCAGAGTTCAAGCAGCCTCTGCCTGTACTTTTCCAGCTCTTCGGCTCCTTTCTCTTTGGAAAAGCCGCTCACCTCATAGATAATGTGGGACGGCAGTACCTGCATTCCCATGTACTCAAAGACGCAGTGGGTGACGGATTCCAGGTGTTTGTTCAGGTCCCCGTGTTCTCCTCCTTCCGAGTACCATTCCTGTGAAGCCCCGGATGTGGTGACAATCATTGCTGATTTTCCTTTCAGGAGCCCCGTTTCGTAAGCACTGTTCGTAATCGGGTTGAAGCCAAAACCCGGAGCCAGGACCCGGTCGATCCAGCCTTTCATGATTGCAGGCATGGACGTAAAGTAGATCGGGAACTGGAAAATCAGGAGGTCTGCCCATTTTACCTTCTCCATTTCTGTCAGGATGTCGGGGGCAAAAGCCCCGGTCTTAACAGCGTTTATTGCCTCGAGGAAAGGCTTGAAAACGTCCGGCTTTTTCCGTTTCGTGAAGTCTTCCCCGGTAAGCACGGGATTGAAGTTCATTGCGTAAAGGTCCGAAAGCTCAACTTCATAGCCCTTTTCCTTCAGAGCGGCAAGGGCAGTGTCTTTCAGGGAAGCATTAAAGGAAGTTGGTTCCTGTTGTGCATAAATGTAAAGAATTTTCATTATATCCCCCAATACAAATTCTCCTGAGGGTATAAAAGAGCATTGCAGGAAAAACATTGCAGAAATAATTATTGCAGGGGGGTATTGCAGGAATGATTATTGCAGGATAAACCATTGCAGGAAAAACCATTGCAGGAAAAACCATTGCAGGAAAAACCATTGAAGGGTTGGTTTCTTAAATTTTTATCCATGGCAGGTTTTTTTCGATTAGACCTCGGGTCCCGGGGCTCTCACCGGGCGCCGAAGGCGGCCGGCTTTTCCCAAAAATAATTATTGAAGCATGAAGTCCAAGTCAGTAAACAGTGTTTTTCTTATCTTTTTATCTTTTTTCCCATTTTTTATCAGGGGCTGGACTTGAATTGAAGTTAATTGAAGTAAAAACAGGGTTTTTGCGTATATTCTTTGTTTTTTCCCTGCATTTTTAGGGAAATGCCGGTCGTGCAAGCACGACCGGGGTGGGAACCCGGATTATGTGGGGAAACAAATCAAAAAACAGGGTAGGGAAGTCTGAAATACCTTCAAAACTTCCGGGTTCGGCTTAAATTCTATTTATAATGCATTCCTTTAATTTTCATGCGTTTATTTTCTTCAACAGCCATGCCATGTTCTGTCCCAGATTTTCCATGGTATTGATGCCTTCTTCATCTTTCTCAACATCCCCTTCTCCAAACCCGATTCCCATGTTCCAGTAGCTGGATCCAGGGATTATCATCTGGGAGATGGTGAAGAAATGATTTATGGAGTCAAAGGCATGGATTGATCCGGCCCTTCTTACGGCAACGACGGCTGCTCCCCCTTTCCGCTTGAAAAGGTTGTCATTTGCTATTGCGACCATTCCCGCACGGTCGATCAGGGCTTTAATTTCAGGGGTCAGGTCTGCAAAATAGGTTGGG
The DNA here is from genome assembly GCA_965601435.1 of uncultured Methanosarcina sp. Taxonomy (GTDB): domain Archaea; phylum Halobacteriota; class Methanosarcinia; order Methanosarcinales; family Methanosarcinaceae; genus MTP4. Next base: position 11,594 of record CBFCWE010000009.1, on the reverse strand, counting down.
GTGGCCAGGATTATGCCGTCGGCTTCAGCCATTTTTGCGATGCAGTCGTTGACGATGTCTTTATCAATGACACATTTTTTGTCCTTATTTTCAAAGCATTTCATGCAGGCTATGCAGCCGTGAATGCTTTTTCCTCCAAGCTGCACCATTTCGGTTTCAATGCCCTCTTTTTCAAGTTCCGAAAAAACGTGTCCTATGAGCTTTGCTGTGTTCCCCTCTTTTCGCGGGCTCCCGTTGAATGCTACGACTTTCATTTTATTTCTCCTCCAATCGCTTTTTTGGAATAAATGAGTACTTTCAAAATCTAAAAATTTGTTTTATAATGTCAAATTTCGTTCAGTTTTACCTTCACAGATATTGACATCGATATTCTGTACTGTCTGCCACATTCGGGGCAGGAAACCCCCTGTCCCGCAGTGCCCCGAGCAACTCCAAACATGTGTCCGCAGTTTCGAGATTTTAAGCATTTTGTGACATTCTAGTTGTGTAATGGGATTTGTGAACTCCGATTCCGAGCATGGGCGGGTTTGCATTGACCCGGGTGACCCAGCCCAGGGACATGAAATTTACTTTCCCTTCAACGTTTGCTCCCAGCAGGGTTATGGGCATCGGATAGACAAATACATTGTTATTGATCTTGATTTTCTCTGGTATTGTTTATCCTCCCTGTCTATTTTATGGACCCATGTCTTATATCAAATTTGACTATGCCTGTGGTTTTTTTTTGTGAATTAAAAAATAAAATCACAGCTTTTTTTCGTACACATTAACTTCTGCTTCCTTTTCAAGATATTTTGAAATCAATGGAACTATTTCCTTAAAATGCGCGGAGTTAAAGTGTTCGTCCAGGCTTTTTTCGTCCTTCCACTCCTCTATCATGGTCAGGAGTCCTGGTTCTTCTAATTCCTGATACAGTCCATATTCTATGCAGCCTTCTTCTTTCAACGATTCTTCAACAAGGGTTTTGCACAGATCCGTAAATTCTTCAATTTTCTCAGGTTTGACCCGATTTTTTGCAACTACTTTTACCGTCAAGAAAATCACCGGTTTTTTAATAACACTCAGTTTTCACAACTTCATTCTTTTTTCTGACCGTACCTGTTGTGGAATACTTTTTCTTCCCTGTACCGGTCCTGAGGTCCGGGCTGCTGGGCAGGATAACCAATGGGCACCAGCCCCAGGGGAATTACATGCTCCGGAAGTCCGAAAGCTTTTCTGAAACCCTCAACCCTGTCTTCCATCGGGTAGATTCCGGTCCAGACCGCGCCGAGGTCAAGGGCATGAGCCGCCAGCAGAAGGTTCTGGATAGCTGCCGAGCAGTCCTGCACCCAGTAACCGGGGGCCTTTTCCTGGGTCGTATCCCCGCAGACCAGGATTGCAAGGGGGGCTCCCCTGCACATGCTGGCATAGGGGCTGAATGTCGGGATCTCATCGAGCAGTTTGCGGTCGTCTACTACGATAAAGACCCAGGTTTGGGCGTTGACTGCCGAAGGGGCGCTCATGGCAGCCGAAAGCAGTTCTTTGACAGTTTCCGAGGGAACTGGTTCGTCGGTGTATTTTCTAATGCTTCGACGGGTGTGGATTGCTTCGAGAGTGTCCATATACATATCTCTTCCCTTTTAGAATAAGAATTGAATGAATCGAGTTGAATGAAATCAGGAAGTAGTCCGGGGGGAGACTTCCTGACAGCGTTTTACGTTATTTGAAAAGTTTCAGGCCCGTGTTCTTCGCTTTTTCCATCAGCTCAGCGTTTTCCTTGACTTCCCCGGGAGCTGCGTATCCGGCTGCTACAAGAGTGTCCTTTACTTCCATGCCCAGGAAACGGTTGAGTTCTCCTCCGAATTCCTCGATGACTCCGGCATAGGCCGCGGGGTCTGGCATGCCCTGGGCACCCACGATCACAGCTTTCTTTCCTGCAGGGACCCTTGAGGAATAGTCAGGGTTTACCAGGGAGTAGCAGCGGTCCAGGAAGAGCCGCATCTGGCCTGTAAACTGGGCAAAGTAAATCGGGGACCCGAACACAATGCCTTCTGCTGCTTTGATCTCCTCAAATACTTCTGCCAGGTCGTCTTCAAGCTTGCATTTCTCGTGGGCTTTGCAGTAGTTGCAGCCCTGGCAGCCTCTGTAGTCCATTTCGTTGAGGATGTAAGTTTTTGTCTCTGCTCCGGCTTCTGCGGCACCTTCAAGCACCTGCTGGACAAGGGTGTTCGTGTTTCCGTTCTTCCTCGGGCTTCCTACGATTCCTATGACTTTCATTGCTATTCTCTCCCGTTATCAATATTTATGTCATTTTTATATGGTGTCCGTATATGGCGTTTATATGATTGGCATTGGGCAATCTACGCTTGTTGCTATCTAATCTGCAACAACTATACTTATATCTCATACATACGGACGGGGTAGTTACTAACAAAAATGATACAATGGGGGCTTATGGTAAGTGGGAAGAAAAAATAAACAATGTCATTGTCCTTTGGAAGCCTCGATGAAAAAGGGATGGTCTTAAGGGAAGTTTATCCGGAAATTTCCCAAAAGTTGGTTATTCTCTGACTGAATTCGGAAAAATGTTATCCCGGTCCTTGATGCTCTCTGCGGGTGGGGGTGGAATACCTGGGAAGACAGTGTACCCTTGATAAAAAACAGTGATCGGTCAGTTAACCCCTTTACTCCGGTGAACAGGGTAGGGCAAGTTAACCTTAGCTTGATCAATTAACTGTTGGTTGTTCATTAATTATTGTCCTGTCCCGTGCTTCTGCGAGCAGCCTGAACTCCCGGATAACCATTATCAGGGTTACTGCAAAGGCCAGGAGGTCAGCAAGTGGAAAGGCTGCCCAGACCCCTGGAAGGTCCAGATACCTCGGGAGCACCAGCACCAGGGGGATAAGGAAAAGCACTTGCCTGCACATGGAAAGGAATAGGGAAGGTCTTGCTTTTCCAAGAGCCTGATAAAGGGCTCCGCCCACTACCTGGAACCCCACAAGGGGGGTTGCAAGCACAATGATTCTTACGGCACTTTTTCCTTCTGCTATCAGCTGGAGGTCTCCGCTGAAAATCCCGAAAAGCTGTTCCGGAAATAGGTAGAGTATTAGGAAACCTGCAACTGACATGCCTGTAGTTATAAGGATGGCAAGTTTTACAGATTCCCTCACTCTCTCAAAGTTCCTGGCTCCGTAGTTGAAACCGACTATTGGTTGCAGGCCCTGGATGATCCCGAACATGGGCATAAAGGTGAACATCAGGAGGCGGTTGACAATCCCGAAAACGGCAATCGCTATGTCCCCTCCGTAGAAGGCAAGGAGGTTGTTCAGGATTATGACCATGAAGCTGCTTGAAACGTTCCTGGCAAAGGGGGACATCCCGATAGCCAGGACTTCTTCGGTGATTTTCCTGTCCGGCCTGAGCTCTCTGAGGCGGAACTTGAGTGTGCTTTTCCCGCTCAGGAAGTATCGGGCAATGTAAAGTACCCCGATCCCCTGTGCAAGCACTGTTGCAATGGCAGCTCCCCGGATTCCCATCCCGAAGGTGAAAATGAAGATGGGGTCAAGTATGATATTAAGCCCGCCTGAGATCATCATGGATTTCATGGCTACTTTCGCGTTTCCTTCGGAGCGGACCACGCTGTTTGTAACCATTGCAAGGGAGAACAGGACCGTGCCGTAAAGGATTATTTCCAGGTATTCGAAGGAATAGGGAAGGATCGTATCCGTAGCCCCGAAAATTTTCAGGATTGGCACTATATATATGAGTCCGACTAAGGTTATCAGGAAGCTTGAAATCAGGGAAAGGGATATCAGGTTTGCAAAGGTCCTGCTGGCTTTTTCCGGCTCCTTTTCTCCCAGGCGGCGGGAGATGATGGACGCCCCTCCTATCCCTATGGCAAGGCTCACGGCCATTCCGATCATCTGGATTGGGAAGGCAACGGCAATTCCTCCTATGGCCTGGACACTTTCTATCCCATAGGCCCTGCCAACAAACACCGTGTCCACAAGGTTATAAAATGCCTGCACCATCATCCCGATGGTTGCAGGCACCGAGAGTTTGAGAAGGAGTTTGCCTATATTTTCGTTTGCCAGCATCTGGCTCCTTTCGTCCACCTGAAAATTCCTCTGGATTTTTCACTTGTTATGGTTTTTATTGTTCTTAAATAGGAGCTGAAAGCTACCACAATAGTTAATCCACATATAGTTTTGTCGGCCTACGGCTTCCGAGGAAAGGGACTTCCCGTCTTCGGAGTTAAAAAAGCGACAATTGATCGTAAGTCCATCTTACCTGGTGCGCGGCAAACAATCCAAAAAAGTTTATATCCAATAACTGCGTAAATTCCTTTACCACACCACAGTGCAAAATATCATTAATTGTCAGGTATTGTAGGGAAAAACAACCGTTTAACTGGCAATGGGGGGCGTTATATGGAGCGCGCACATATTGTAAAGGATATCATTAGACATATTTTTACTGGAATCATACTGATAAGCTTCTTCAGTTTGCCGGCTTCTGCCGCAACGGACGTACTGAACATCTCGATCTCTGAAGCCATAACCCTGGCTGACGAATATGACGGGGTTACGCTTACCCGGGGTCTTTCCTCGGGAAGTGGAGAAATCAACATAACGAATACACTGTCGGAAACTGCCCTTTATGACATTTCCGTGAATTTCGACAAAGGGGCCACCACCTCGTGGACCACAAGTTCTTCCGGTGTCAACCTGACGAGTACCGAAGACTCTGTCACAGTACACATCAATGCCCTTGAAGCGGCAGGGTCGGCAATCATAACTTACGACTGCACAGGTTCAAGACCTGTAAATTTCAGTGAAAGCTACAATACCAGCAGGATCCTCGCAGGCGGAAGTGTTAACGTTTCCATGACACTGGAAAATAATGCAAGTTCAGCTATCACCAGCATCCAGCTTATCAAGACTGCTGCAGATAATAATTCAGATTCAACAGCAGATTTCACCTTTTCAGGTGAATCAGCTACATCTGGGACTCCTTCGATAACCGGAGGAAATGTGATTACCTGGGATATTGAATCTCTGGGCGTCGGGTCAACTGCTACTCTCAACTTCACCGCTGCGGATAATGATGAAAATGCCCACAGCAGTGGGGGGCTCCAGAGTTCAATGCAGCACTACCTTGGAAATGCAACCCTGCAGTTCACAATTAATAATGGGGATGTATCCGGAAGTGAAGTCGCCGTGAATGGGGACCCGACAGCGACCACCCTGAACTTCGAAATCAGCCTTGAGAAAAATCAGCTGGGTGAAAGCGAGGGAGGCAGCGGCGGGGATGACTGGGAATTCACCCCAACCATAACTAATACCGATTCTGAGAACATATCCTTCACGATATCTGCCATGACCGTATACGTCACCAACAGCACGGTGCTGGAGAAAGATTCGGCTATTGACAATAAGCTATATGGGTCTAAGACGGGTTTTTCATCCGACAACCCCTGGGAAGGAAGCAAATTGACAGTAAATGACTTCCCCGACCCCGTGCCCGTGGGCTGGATTGAAGTTGACCTCTCTGCGGACCTCTCAGGAAGCCAGCTTTCCGAAAGCTACTCAACTACAAACGGAACATACAAACTTATTGAGAAAATATACATCATCAACGGCTATCTTGTCGAAGCAAAGAAAAGCATCAGCAAGAACGACACGGATAATCAATATGACATCACCCTCTGGGTGCACAACCTGGGCGACCTTGAAACGCCTCCGGTGGTGTATGTGTATGATATTGTTCCAACGAATTTCTCTATTGTGTATAATGAGACGGATCCAGACGGGAGTACTGCAGTAAGCTCTCCAATCGAGGGATACGCCTACTGGTGGAATGTCGGACCTCTGGAAGCCGAGGGCACGCCAGGAAACGAGACATACATCAACTATACCGTAGAAGGCACCGGCCTTTACAGGATGACGGACCTCTTCATCCTGGGTATTGATCCAAGCTATACCCTGAATATGCAAAGCACTCCTGTGCTTAGAAACGGGGGTCTTGTTACATCCCGTGCCAGTGTAAAGCCTGTCCTGGGAATGTTGATGATGGCGTTCCTTCTTCTGGGGATGGTCGGGCTTAAGAAGAAAAACCGGGAAAAATAACCTCGATAAGATAAATGGAGGCTGAACAGGAGGGCAGGCAGCTGCCATACATCTTCCGGTACATCATACCTTTAAGGTGTACCGGAGCTTAGCGGGAGGGATCAAAAGATTAGCTGCTTCTCGAAGCCTCCTTTACCCCCATTTAAAAACAATTTTTTGTCAAAGGTATTTGAAGCTCAGAATACTCCTTTTACATTCATTCCGTGATTCCGAACCTTTTTTTCAAGTAATACCCCGAATAAATAGCTCCCGCAGGGTTGTGGGCAAGCACCCGGTCCTTGACTATGAGCGTTGTCACCGGGGCTTCGGAGTTCCGGGTAAAGAGAATGTCATGCCCGATGCAGAGCCCGACTATGATATTCAAATCAGTTTCACTTTCATTCAGGACTTTTGCCTGGCCTATGGGATTGCAAGTCGCTTCAAAGCCTTCACCGTACAATTTCTCGAGGCCGAAAGCTTCCTTGTCAAGGCCGCAGACCTTGCAGCAGACCGAGAAGACCTCGAAATCCCGCGCAAGAATTTTGTGGATGGTTTTTGCTTCCCTTTCAAGCCCGATGCAAAAAGCAATTCCGAGCTTTTTGTAGCCCATCTTCTGTGCGTAAAGGATGAGTTCTTCAAGCCGGGTCTTTTCCATATAGTAGCGGGCTTCGATCTCAGCCGAGACCTGCATAGAATCAAGGTCCTCGCCTTCGTAGGCAATCTCATCCTTAATGCTCGTGCAGTCCTTTCCTTTATAGCATTTTTTTTCATCACAGAGTGCGCACTTCATATTTTTGCTCCTTGTTAGAATGATCTGGCATGCTGGTCTGCAAGGGACGTGATAAAAGTATCCCCGGGTGTTTTTGTAGTGATTGAAGGTTCAGAAGCAAAACACAAGCAGTTATGTGAATCAGGCAAGAGCGTTTTCTTCTCCGGAATCCAGGGCAAAAAGGCAGGAAGATCCGGTTTTTTCCGTTAAATCCCGGGCAATGTCAAGGTCCGGGTTCAGGGACATGCAGAAGATGTGCAGGGAAGCGGAGGGAATTCGGGATCTTTCTTCAAGGCCCTCGTGCAGCACCCGCACAGCTACGTTCGGGATCCTGGCCAGGTCTGCAAGGGAATACATGAAATCTCTGGCTGCCCGGATCCGGGAGGGAGAGTCTATCAGGGCTGTGAAACTCAGAGAAGCTTTCCAGTTGCGTTTAAGCTTGTATGCGGTAAGCAGGGCGAGGTCCAGGTTTCCCAGGTCCTTGCCGATTTCCCAGGCAGGCCCTCTATCTTCGACCCAGAGGTTGATGGAATTCCTCCTTCCAAACCCGGATTTCGGGTGTTTTGAGAGGAGGAGCACCCCCATCCCGTGCAGGGCTGCATTCCTTATGATCTCCCGGATTTCGCCATCCCGGTCCCGGGATTCGGGAAGCCTTAAAAAAAGAATCCCCGGGCGGAAAAACGAACCTGTTAGAGCTTCCATGCCTGCGATCAGGTTCTTTCCGAATTCCGCACTCTCTATAAGAGTCCAGGAAGCGAAAATCCCTTCTTCCTGATAACCCTGGCTCATTTCTGGAAGCCGGGAGAGTAGAACATCTTCTTCCACTTTCCCTGTCAAGCCCATAAGTTTAATCGAACCCTTGGGATACGCAACATTCCTGAGGAAATCAAAAGTCCCTCGAAGTTCCCGGGGGTCTTCTACCGGCACCAGGAGGTTGGCTTTCCAGACCCTTTCGCCGGGAGGGGCAAGAGAATTTGCCTTTTTTGCCGCCCATTCGGCCAGGGCCACGAAAAGCCCGCTTCGAACGTCTCCGAAGGGGGCTTTCAGGTGCTTGCGGATAAGGTAGCTGTGGATCAAAAGCACCAGGACCACGGCAAGGAAGCTGATGCCGGGGTTTACGATGAACATGGTAAAAAGGCAGCCTGCAGCCCCCAGGAAGGATACTGCCCTGGGTATTTTGAAAAGGGGCCGGAAACTCACCAGGCCCAGGCTCTGTTCGATAAAGACCACCAGGTTGATCATGGCATAGCTGATGAGGAAAAACATAGCTATCAGGGGAGCCACCGTGTTCAGGGTCCGGAGCATCAGGGCTCCGAGGACTATGACACCTGTAAAAACCATGGCATTTCTGGGTTCTCCCCTGTCGGTTTTTCTGGAGAACCATTTACTTTTCGGAAGTATCCCATGCTCTCCGAGGGCCTGCAGAATTCTCGGCGCACCCACGATGGAGGTGAGGGCCGAAGAGAAAGTGGCTCCAAGGAGCCCTGCCAGCACAAGGGGGCCGGAGATCGCTTTTTCAATTATCAGGGTATAGTTGCTGACAAGTTCATCAGGACTGGCTGAACGGGCAAACCAGTAAGCCAGGAGGAGGTAGATGCAGAGGCTTACACCTATGGCCCCTAGAGTGCCCACGGGAATGTTTTTCCTGGGATTTTTGAGTTCTCCCGACATATTAGCCCCTGCCATTATCCCGGTGGCTGCAGGGAAAAATACCGCGAAAACTCCCCAGAACCCGATCCCCGAAAACCCATTTTCCGGCGAGCCAGGGAAACTGCCCCACCACTGTATTGGTTCCGACGGGGTGCCAAACCCTGCCCAGAACACGGATATAAGGGATGCTGCAATCACGGCAAGGATAATGTACTGGATCCGAAAAGCGAGACTGGCACTGATATAGGCAATAACGAAAAGCAGGGCAAAGGCAGTCAGGTCAACTAAAAGGGTAGAGTGATCCGGAAATATCCAGAGCCAGCCTGTCCTGAACCCGAATATGTACATGGCAACTGCCAGGGCCTGGGAAAGGTAGAGGGGAATTCCGATACTTCCCCCAACCTCAAGTCCCAGGGACTGGGAAATTATGGAAAAAGCTCCTCCGGCTCCTATACGGATATTGGTTGTAACCGAAGCAAGAGAAAGCCCTGTAAAGGCAGTAATACTAAAAGCAATCAGGATGATTATCCAGGCTCCTAGAAGCCCCGCATTTCCCACAACCCAGCCTTCCCGCAGGTACATGATCACCCCCAGGATGGTAAGCAGGGTTGGGACAAAGACGCCATCGAATGTCCCAAAGCGTCTGACTCCTGTATCTTGTTCCTCCGCCTGTTCCCGGAGGCTTTTCGAACCCTCCCCGGCTTCCAACTTTTCATCCCCCAAATGTCCACCCCCCTCTCAAAATCCACAGAGCCTTTACGACCCCTTCAAAGAGTCATCTCAAGTCTCCGGATCTGAGTAATTGATCTGCAAAAAAGGTCTGTATAAGCTTCTTGTTAGCCAGAACCCCGTACATCTCCACATAAAAGTATGGCGGTGCTACTAAAAAGCAATATCTTATACAAAAGTAAAAAACAGTATCATGAAGGTTTATTCAGGTTCTAGGTATCTCAGGTCAAATCAGCAATTATTCGTTTATGGCATGATAAGCACAAAGACAAGCAAGAAACCCAGTGGCAAAAACTCAAGGACTGTGAGTAAGGACTTTAATTTAACAGGAATGTCCGAAACCTCCCCTTTTCGACTTCAAACCCTGTGAAAATAACCCTGCGAAAATAACCCTACGCAATCTAAAAAAATAAGTTTTCGAGAACCGTAATCTTCCATAGATTTAACCATTGGAAAGGATGAAAACGAAAACCAGGGCCATACCACAAAGTAGCAACGCCACGACACCCATCCATACATTCAGCCATTTCGAAGAATCTTCCGACATTCTCAAAATCCCCCTAGCTTAATTTGGAGGGTATAGATTTAAAAATGTAAGAACTAATTTTCAGAAACAGGGTTAATTTTGAAAAACCCTCTATCTTATGAATATTTGTAATGAAGCTGGTCATAATTGGAAGATGGAGATAAGGCAGAGGGGAGTATTGATCCCTTCATATGCGAAAACCAGAAAAAGTGTCAAGAAAGGAATCTGGATTTTGAACACTAATTTTTTCGGAATAAAAAGAGGTCTTGACGGGAAAACTAAAACATTTTTCCAGAGGAAATAAGGGGGTTCATATTGAATTTTTTGGGGAAATCCTATTTTATATTTATCCTCTTTTGCTTCATCTCAACAACAAATTTCTCCTTCTGGCATTAAGGTCTGGGTCCGGACTACAAGACCTTCCAGCATTTAAGTGTTCGAGACCTTCTGACATTTAAATTGTTTAAAGCATCAACCATAAAACAGTGGACTATCAAAATCTTTTAATAAATCTTTCTCTTTCTATTAATATCTTGTATGTCTCCGGAATTCTACCGCAGGATTTCCATGCATGGCGTTCTTGCCTGATACCCATGCCCCTGGTTTCCTTATTCGGTGCTTTACTTGATGCTCATGCTTCTGTTCCCTTACCTTGTGCTCTTTGATACCCATGTCAGGTATCCTTGCTTGATGCCCTTTCCATCCCAAAAGTTATTCCCTTTTAGGCTGCTATATAGGAGAAGGCAAAGAATAAAGGAAAAACTTAAAAATATCTTTCATTGAAAGTACTTTATTAAGGAATTTTAATTCGCCTCAAAAACACCCTTTCACAAAACTTTCTCTAATTCGGAGTGTCAGTCTTGAATGTCAAAAAAGCAATCATCCCCGCAGCTGGCCTTGGAACCCGTTTCCTGCCTGCAACGAAGTCCATGCCAAAGGAAATGCTTCCTATCATCGATACGCCTGTTTTCCAGTACGTGGTAGAAGAAGCCATTGAATCCGGAATCGAAGACATAATCATTATTACGGGCCGCGGCAAGAGGGCTATCGAAGATTACTTTGACGACTCTCCCGAACTCGAGATGCACCTTGCAAAAAAACACAATACTGATCTTCTCAAACTCGTTCGGGACATCTCCTCCCTTGTGGACATCCACTACATCCGCCAGAAAGAGCCCCTGGGACTCGGGGACGCCATCCTGAGGGCGGAAAAGCATATAGGAAACGAGCCTTTCGCCGTGCTCCTGGGAGACGACATCATTGTCAATGACAAGCCCTGCACCGCCCAGCTAATTGAAAACTTTGACAAGTACGGGCGCTCCACCATAGCCGTGGAAGAGGTGCCCTATGAAAAGTTGAGCAGTTACGGGATAATCAAAGGCAAGCTTTTCGATGACTCTCTCTACGTCCTGGAAGACATCGTGGAAAAACCTGTCCCCGAAGACGCCCCCTCAAACATCGGGGCAATCGGCCGCTACGTCTTCACCCCCGAGATCTTCGACTGCATCAAAGCAGCAGGCAAGGGCGTAGGAAACGAGGTCCAGCTAACGGACGGGATCCGGCTCCTGAACGAGTCCCAGACCATCTATGCCTACGAGTTCAAAGGGACGCGCTATGACACCGGGGACAAACTCGGCTACGTAAAGGCAATCGTGGACTTCGCCCTGCGGAATGATTCCCTGCGTGAAGACGTGCTCGAATACCTCAAAATAGTTACTGCATCGGAAACTCTCGGGAATGAATAAACAGGGGACAGAGGAAGAATCAAGATCGTCAGAAAAGATCGTCAGAAAAGATCGTCAGAAAAGATCGTCAGAAAAGATCGTCAGAAAAG
>CBFCWE010000008.1:0-70098 GCA_965601435.1 uncultured Methanosarcina sp. | reverse complement strand
TTATCGATTAACCTTATCGATTAACCTTATCGATTAACCTTATCGATTAACCTTATCGATTAACCTTATCGATTAACCTTACCGATTAACATTATCTTTCACAGGGAGATCCCCACATGATAAAAGAAATTACTGCCAAGTATAATGCAGGACAAATCGAACAAAAGGTAACGCAATTCTGGGAAGACAGCGACGCGTACCGGAAGACCCGGGAACACCGCAAGCCCGGAAAAAAGCTCTTCTTCGTAGACGGCCCACCTTACACCACAGGCCACATTCACCTGGGGACTGCCTGGAACAAGATTATCAAGGACTCCATTCTCCGCTATTATTCCATGAATAACCGCAACATCATGGAGCGGCCGGGTTGGGACATGCACGGACTGCCGATTGAGGTCAAGGTAGAAGGCTTGCTCGGCTTCAAGTCCAAGAAGGACATCGAGAGCTTCGGGGTAGGCAATTTCATAGGGAAATGTAAGGAATTCGCCATCACCCAGAAGGAGGCTATGACAGAGCAGTTCGAGCGCCTCGGGACCTGGCTCTTATGGGAAGATCCCTACATGACCCTGAAAGACGAGTACATCGAAGCTGCCTGGTGGACTCTAAAGCAGGCCCAGGATAAGGACCTCCTGGACGTGGGAAAGCGTGTGGTCAACTGGTGCCCCCGCTGCGAAACCGCAATTGCAGACTCCGAGGTCGAGTATGAGGACCGGACTGACCCTTCCATTTATGTCAAGTTCAAGGTTAAGGGGGAGGAAAACACCTTCATCGTGATCTGGACCACAACCCCCTGGACCATCCCCTCGAACATTGCAGTTGCAGTCCACCCGTCCTTTGAATACGCAAAATTCCGGGCAGTCAGGCAGGACGGAAAGGAAGAAGTCCTGATCGCCGCAACCCCCCTCATCGAAAACGTGCTCAAGAAGGGCAGGTACACGGATTACGAAGTCCTTGAGACCATGCTCGGGGAAGACGTTGCAGGGCTTGAGTACGAAAGCCCGCTCGGGGACCTGGTACCGGTCCAGAAAGAGTTTAAACACAACGTCTATGAGGCCGAATACGTAACCGCAGAAAATACCGGCTGTGTGCATATCGCCCCCGGTCACGGGATGGACGACTTTGCCGTAGGGATCAAGAATAAGCTGCCCATTTACTGTCCCGTAGGCCCTAACGGTTCCTACACCGAAGAAGCAGGCAGCTACGCAGGCCAAAACATCCGGGAGGCAAACCCCGGGATCATTAAGGACCTGCAAGAGCGCGACCGCCTCCTTGCCGAAGAGACAATTACCCACAGGTACGGGCACTGCTGGCGTTGCAAGACTCCCATAATTTACCTGGCAACCGAACAGTGGTTCCTGAAAATTACCGACCTCAAGGAAAAAATGCTCCAGGAAATCGATGCCGTGGACTGGTACCCCGACTGGGCAGGCTCAGCCCGTTTCAGGACCTGGGTGGAAGGCGCACGGGACTGGTGCATCTCCAGGCAGCGCTACTGGGGAATCCCGATTCCGGTCTGGAAATGCCAGAAGTGTAACAGCATAGAGGTCATCGGGACCAAGGAAGAACTGATAGAGAAGTCCTCCAACGCAGGCGGGGAAATCGAACTGCACCGGCCCTACGTAGACGAAGTGACCATCCCCTGTGAATGCGGAGGCGAGAAAAAGCGTGTTGAAGACGTCTTTGACGTCTGGTTTGATTCCGCAGTTGCTTCCTGGGCAACCCTGAAGTTCCCGCACAGCAGGGAGGACTTTGACGAATGGTGGCCTGCCGACTTTATCACCGAAGGCCACGACCAGACCCGCGGCTGGTTCTATTCCCAGCTTGGAGCCAGCATGGTGAACTTTGGAAAAGCTCCTTACAAGAGCGTCCTTATGCACGGTTTCACCCTGGACTCCACCGGAAAGAAGATGTCCAAAAGTCTCGGAAATGTTGTCACCCCCCAGGAAGTGATCGACAAGGTCGGAGCCGACACCCTCAGGGCTTACGTGCTCTCAACCAGCGCCCCCTGGGAAGACCTGAAGTTCAACATGGAAGAAGTGGAAACCGTTCACCGTTCCATCAACATCCTCTGGAATGTCTTCAGGTTCCCCCTGCCCTACATGGCCCTGGATAAATTCGATCCCATGCAGGTTTCCCTGGACTCCGTAAAAGGCGCCCTCAGGGAAGAGGACAAATGGATCCTTTCCAGGCTGCAGTCCGTGATCAAAACCGTGGACGACGCCATGAGCGGCTACCTGCTCCACAAAGCGGTCAGGGAAATTTTCGAGTTCACCCTTGAAGACCTTTCCCGCTGGTACATCCAGCTCATCAGGCCCAGGACCTGGACCGAAGCCGACGACCCGGACAAGCTTGCAGCCTACCGTGTGCTCTATGAGATCTACGTAACCCTCACAAAACTGATCGCTCCTTTCATGCCTTTCCTGGCTGAGGAGATGTACCAGAACCTGGGCCGGAACGTGGACCCCAAAGCCCTCGAGTCCGTCCACATGTGCGACTGGCCAACGGTCAACGAGGCTCTCCGGGACCCCGAGCTTGAAGTTTCCATGGCCCTGGTAAGGGATGTAGTGGAAGCCGCCTCGAACGCCCGCCAGAAAGCAGGCAGGAAACTCAGGTGGCCGATTTCCCGGATTGTCCTGAGCCCGGAAAGCGAAGAAGCTGCAACAGCGGTCAAGCGGCTCAAATCCGTCCTGATGGACCAGACCAATTCCAAGGACATCGTGCTCACCGCCGTTGGCGAAAGCTGGGACGAACTGGGTCTCGAAGTAATCCCCGACCCTGGCAAGATCGGCCCCGTCTTCAAGAAGGACGCCGGAAAAGTTGTCCCCGCCCTGAAGGAACTTGACGGCGTTTTCCTCAAGAAAGCCTTTGCCGAAGCCGGCGAGTTCGAACTCACCCTTGCCGACGGCTCGGTCGTGACCGTCACCCCCGAAATGGCAAACTTCAACGAAACCCTCCCCGAAGGTGTCGCAAGCGCCGACTCCGATGCAGGTATCGTCTACGTGGACGCTAACCTGACCCCCGAACTCGAAGCTGAAGGTTTCACCAGGGAAGTTATCCGCAGGGTCCAGGACATGAGGAAAGAACTCGACCTCATTGTTGACGACAACATCATAGCCCTGGTCCAGATCGACGACGACAGGGTCCTTGACCTGGTCGACACCCTTGGCGAACTCCTCGCAGAAGAAGTCCGGGCAAGCATCCTCGAACTCTCCAACGAAGACGAAATCACCGGAGACCTCGTAAAGGACTGGGAAGTCGAAGGCATTGCCATGAAGATCGGAATCGCAAAGGACCTGGAATCCGACGACTGAAGGAATAAACAACTAACAGAAAAAAATAACAAGGAAAAAAATAACAAGGAAAAAAAGAAAACGGAGAGGAGTGATTAATCTGGACTTTGCCGCCTGGGAACCGATCTACGAGCGAATCCTGGCTGATTTCGGCTTCGACCGTACCGGGGATGAAGAGGCAGCCCTACTCCTCTCCAAAATGCTGACAGAAGAAAACACTGTCAGCCTCTCCGAACTCAAAGCCATGATTTCCGGAAAAATCGTCCTTGTCTGCGGAAACGCCCCGAAACTCCGGGCTGAGCTTTCCGAAATCGACCTTTCCTCTTTTGTAATAATCGCAGCCGACGGAGCCGCCGCCGTCCTGATGGACCTCGGCCGCGTACCCGAAGTCATCTGCACCGACCTTGACGGCAATTCCGAAGCCGACATCGAAAAAGAAATCCTCGCCTGTGAAAAAGGCGCCCTCGTCCTTATCCACGCCCACGGGGACAACACCGATAAACTCGAAAAATACGTGTCCCGCTTCAAGCGCTTCATAGCCACGACCCAGGCCGGGCCCTTTGACCGCGTCCACAACTTCGGCGGGTTCAGTGATGGGGACCGCTGTGTCTTTGTGGCAAAGGAGTTTGGGGCAGCGAGTGTCAGGCTGGCTGGATTTGATTTTGAAGATCCCGGGGTGAACCCGATTAAGAAGAAGAAATTGGTGTGGGCGAAGGAATTGATTGAGGTTTGCGGGATTTGAGAAGTAGGGCTGGGTTTTAAGTTTCTATTTTTGTACCTTTTCGGGGTCGTTTTTTAAGAGATCTTTTTAAAATCTTTTTCGGGGCTGCCGGAATACCGTATTTCCGTCGTTTTTGTTCGCGCGAAGCGCGCCTGCCCGTTTATGCTGCTATGTATATGAGATGTGAAAAGAAACAGAATTAGCCGCAAATTTTTAAACTTATTTTTATTTTTGTCAGTTTTAGGTACCTACATGCACTCATCCAAAGCGACTTCACTTATATTTAATATAGTAAAAGTAATAAATATCGACAAGTGATGCATATATTTTGTAGATACTTCTTTCCTTTTTCCTGCTAATGATGAAAAAAATAATATATGTTCACACCATATTTTTTCTATGTGTTTTCGAAGGAGGGTAAAAATAGAAAAAAAGTTAATTTAAATTTCTCCATATCTGAGTGGTTACGTTTCTTGGTATGAAAGGTATGTTTTTTTCAGTTGGAAAACTAGGGGCTTGTATAAATAAAGGTAATATTTAATTGCATGTTTTTGAGAAATTATTTCTAAATTGAAAGTTTTAGTGGGCAAGACTTGGTACATTTAATGAAATGTGATTTTATGATTAATAACTACCATTTTTATATTAAAAAAGAGCATATTTTTCTTGAAATTATTGCATTTGTTCTTACTTTAGTTATTCCTACCTTAATACTTCCAAATTTATTTGAAAGAATTTCTGCACCTTATCACCAAATTTCATCTATTATTGTAATTTTTATATTTTTGTATACTCTCTTCTTCTTAATATTCATTATAAAAATGTATAAACAAATTTTATTCAAAATGATGAACTTTTTATTTGTCTTCCTATACGTTGCATTTTTTATATTTTGGCTTGCTAAAATAGAAATCCCAATTAACATGCTCGGGAACGATTTAGTAATTAATGATCAGCAGATGATTGTTCTTACAACGCTATTGTACACATATTTAACATATTTAAATATTAAAACCAGTTCTAATATTTTCAAATATCAAAGGTTTCCAAGTTTAGATATAAAAAGAAACGGACTTTTCTTTTTTGCAGTGGAAAATACCAGTGTTTTTTCAGCTAAGGACGTAGTTCTTGACTTTGATATTATTTTTCCAACTCCTACAAGTGAAAAACTTGACTTATTAAAATGGTTCTTTAAACACGAATATCATAAATATTTCACTCGCAAAAATACAGCTACATTTGAAATTAATTCTCTGAAACCTGGTGAAAACAAAAGTATAGATATTGAAGATCTAGCACTTAGAGTTTTGAAAATTGAAAAAAAACAGAATTGTCGTACGGGGCTAGATTATTACATTTCAAGCGACGGCAACTTAAAATATTTTTCAATAGTTGCTGCCACAACACAGTATAGCTCTGAGGAAGGACTCTTTAATAAACAACCTCATTACAAAATATATGAGTACAAGTTTAAACTGGATAAAGTTGAATTTATTCAATGTAGTGACGATCCTATAAGAGTATGCTAATACTTGTTTTCTCCTTTTTAGACCAAATTTATATTTACAAATTTTTGGATAATATTGCAAAAACGGCATTTCGAATAATTATTCATAAAATACAAAACATTCTAGAATGTAGAAAAAAGCCCGATGATGGGAATTCGACATATCTGTTTTTTCCTTTGCTGTACTTCAAGTCGTTTGTACTGTGTTTATGCTGCTGTTTTTGCTTTCTGTTTGATATTTTCTTTTTAATTCAGGAAAAGACAGGGCTCACGCCCGGAACAAGACAGACTCGATAAGGCTATTCCGGTTGCTTCGGTTTAAGTTCATCATCAGCACGTCTTTATACAAACCCCGATTTTATTCCCTTCTTCCGAGAACGAAAACCGCCCCTACAACTGCTGCAATCACCCACACCGAACCAATGAAAGGAGTACTCTCTGATTCAGCACCTGGACCCTCACCATCTCCTCCTTCTTCCACTTCACCTTCAATCCCATCACCGCCCGTCTCATTTCCTTCCTGCCACTTTCCCTGCACTTTCAGTTCTTCAATCACAGCATCCCTATCGGACACCGGACGCTTTCCGGGGAACTCCACGGACACTTTGAAGAGCCGGTCCTCAAGGTCCAGGTCCTTCAGCATGAGGAGCACTTCTTCGTTTTCCTCGAATTCGGGCTGGTCTTCGGTCCAGACGTTTGTACCGCTTTCGGTCCTCACCTTTATGGTTTCTGCGGGCAGGGGGTTGTAGAGCCACTCTTCGACTGTAATTGTGGTGATGGTGTGGGCGTAGTAGGGGGTTATTTCGCTGACCGTTCCGATTGCTATTCGGTCAGAGTGGTTTACCTGGTAGGGGATTTCTGCGGATTCTGCGATTAACTCGGCTGCTGCGGGGCTTGCGGTCAGGAAGAGCAGGCAGAGAGCCGGGACGATCAAAAGGATTGATGCTTGTTTCAAGGTTTTAGGGTTCATTATATTCTCCGATTCTCCTTTTTCAGGAGGAATTTTCTATTCCTTACTTTATCCTCCAACTTATTTATTGATTTTTTAAGGTGCAGTTTTATTCGCAGTTTAGGTTTGGGGTTTCCCGGGGAAAAGAGGGTCCGAAAAGAGCCTGGGAGAGTAAAACAAGTTTCCTGATGTAGGATTTTTGTGATTTACCATGGATTTTACGAGCCGGGATAGGGTTTCTGAAAAGCAAGTTAAATATACATTGCTCGTATAATTAGTAAATATATTAAAAAGGAGAGATAAAACGTGCAGGACGAAATGACTTCAAAGGAACGAGTTCTGGCTATGCTCAGGCGGGAACCTGTAGATAGGGTCCCTGTAATCTCGGGTTCCGCTATGGTTGCGGAATATATTAAAGAAAGCGGGGGAGTCTTCCCTGATTACCATCATGATTCGGAAATGATGGTCAATGCTGCAAGTCTGATGCATACGGACGCAGGGGTCGACAATATTGTCGTGCCTTTCGGGATGTTTGTGGAATCCATGGCTCTCGGGCTTGAGGTTAAGATGGGAAGGGTGGATATCCAGCCATCTGTCAAGGGTTTCTTTGAAAAACCCGAGGATGTGAATCTTGACCCTGACAAATTCCTGGCAGACCCATACATCCGGACAACCATCGAAGCTACGGAACTTGCAAAGGAACGGTTTCCTGATGCTGCAATTACGCCCTTCCTGGTCGGGCCTGTTACTCTTTCGGGGTATCTGATGGGGGTTGATAAACTTGCGAATTTAAGCTGCAGGAGCCTGAATTACGAGGAGGTCATGGACGAAATGATCGAATGGTTTTCCAAAGCCCTGGAAATAAATAAGATCTATGCCAGGGCATGCATTGAAGCCGGGGCGGACGTGCTTTACTTTTCTGATGCTTCTGCTTCGCCCAACCTCGTTATCCCCTACTTTTACTACCAGGTGGGGGTGCCCGCGGAAATAGAACTCGGGGAATTCATCCACAAACTGGGATGCCCATGGGAACTCCACATCTGCGGCGACACAACCCCAATTATCGAGGGTATGGCAGCGACCGGTGCAGACTGTATCAGTGTAGAACAGGCCGTGGACATGGCAGAAGTCGTAAAGATCGCAAGAGACGTGCCTGTGGTTGGCAATGTGACCCCTCTCCTGATGATAGACGGTTCCGAAGAGCAGATCCGGGAAGAAACGATAAAAGCGCTGGACTGCGGAGCAAAAGCAAGCATGCCTGGCTGCGGTACTCCTTCCCCCAGCAGTCCGGAAAGGCTCAAGCAGTGGGTAAAAGCAGTTACCGACTGGTCTGCCGAACACCTGTGACCTTTCCGGATTAAGTGCTTAACAGTAAACCCGGAAAAAAAAGTGGAAGTGGATAGAAGAGTTAGAAAAGAAGTGGATGGTTTGGAAGTAGGCAGGAAAAGCCTGAGGCAAATCTCCATTTCCGATAGTTCTGCACAGCTTTGAGAGATCTTGAGGCATCTTGAGCGCTGCACAGCCTTTGAGGCATCATTAAGAAATGAAATGTGCCTTTGCTTAACCTTTTTGTTCTTGCTTCCTCGCCAGGACAAATTCAGAATTTTGCTTCTCTACCACAAAAAGCATCAACTGATGTCCTAATTCTTCTTTTCCGATCCTTCACCCATTACCGGAACAATTCACTCGCCTGCCAGGGTGGAGTGATGAGTAATGTTAGTAAAGGACCTTATGTGTTCCATTTTCGTCTCTGAAACACAGAGCCATGTTACCAGAATCACCATATTTATAGATGTCCCATAAGTATAAAATTATTTTAATTTAGTATCAACCCGGCAAAAACAGGAATCACAGATCTAAATTTAGTTAATTCCCGAAACCGGAGTTATAATGAGAATACAAGATCTCCGGGGTATTATAGACCATGCCGTTTGCAAACGCCTGCCGGTCATTTTAATTGCAGGTCTGAAAACGGTCGGGGATAGTTTCCAGGGGATAACACGGCAATCTAGCATCTAGTTAATAGTATATATAGTTGTCGAAAACTTTATCTATCAGAAATGAAGCCCCTTTAATGAAAAAATTAAAAAATAAAAATTCAGATCCTCCGAAAGAACCCCCTTGGGAGGCAAAAGAGGCAATTTCTGCTCGTAAAAAAGGCAGGCGAAATGCTTATGAATATTCTTTGCAAACATGCCTGCACCTGCATCTTGCGTGAAAAAAATGATAACAGAAAATAAACCTTACCGGATCTTTTTCCGGGAAGCCGAAAAAAACGACCACTCTCAGATCCGGGAGTTCATAGAACTTGTGGATTCGGAATTTTACCCGCCCCTTTCCCAAAGGCCCGGGGGAATTGAAGAAAGAATTGAAAATTCCCTTGTAAAACCTGACGCTAATTTCCTGATGGCAGAAGGCCTCTCGAATTCAGGGTTTGAACCGGGGGCAGAGTCCGGATTAGGGGCAGAAACAGAAACAGAAACAGAGGTATTTCCCCAGCCTGAAAGGCCTGCAGGACCGGATAGAATTGCCGGGCTCATCA
Organism: uncultured Methanosarcina sp.; assembly: GCA_965601435.1. GTDB lineage: Archaea > Halobacteriota > Methanosarcinia > Methanosarcinales > Methanosarcinaceae > MTP4. The sequence goes on along the minus strand of CBFCWE010000008.1, from coordinate 61,089 downwards.
GCTACGAAAAACAGTGGGAAGGAGAAAACAATGCGTACATCTCCTTTGTGGCGGTGAACCCCGGCTTCCGGAACATGGGGCTAGCCTCGGAACTCATAACCCTCCTGGAAGCACAGATGCGCTCCGAAGGAATGGAACGGATGTACGTATGTACCTGGTCCACAAACCGGTCTGCACTGGCTCTTTACGGGAAAAAAGGTTTTTCAACGGCTCGGGTAATAGAAGATGACCGTGGACCCCTTGTTAATACGGTGTATCTGGTGAAGGATATCATTTGAAAAAGTAGCTTTTTTACAAGCGATAATAATCCTTATTTTATCTGTTAACGGGCATAATTATCCTAAATTTTCCCGGGGGGAAATGATAAAAACAAAGATGTAATAAAGGAAGAAACCCGGAACAACCCGTGCTCCGGGAACAAACATTCGGGTCCGGACCTGTCCCCCGACTGGTGGAACTTTCCGGGGACATTTTCGGACCTCTTCTGCTGAAATTCTCTGTACCGAAATTCTCTGTACCGAAATTCTCTTCTGCCGAAACTCTGCTCTGAAATTCTCTGTGCTAAAACTCAGGCAGTTATATCGACGGGTAAGATTTCTTTTTCTGCAAATTCGCCTTCTACCATGTCTTCTCTTTTCTCCTTCTGGGAATAGATCCAGAGCGGGATGAAGAGGCAGAGCACGGAAAAGCCGACAAAGGTCGTGTTCCAGCCGAGTTCAAGGCTGTTAAGGTAGATGATCCCGATCAGGAAGAAGGGGATGTTCAGGAAGGCGGTTGCAAGGGCAACGTTTTTCCAGCCGCGGGGGGCCTTGAAGGGCCTTTCGAGCTTTGAGAGTTCGGGGTCTTTTCTCACTTTTACGTAGGTGTAGAGACTGATCCCGTTTGCGCAGATGTACCCGATGGCTGAGGCTGCAAGGATTGCGGTCGGTGTCCCGAGCAGGATAAGGAACATGTTGAAAAGGGCATCTGCCAGCATTGCATTCATTGGGTGCCCGTGGGAGTTCAGCTTGCTGAGGAACTTCGGAAGGTTGCCTTCGACGGACATCGAATAGATTGACCTGGCTGAGGAGAGGAAGGCAGTCTGGATGATCAGGAGCATGGCCCCTATCAACATTACGATTGTAATCGAAGCTCCAAGGCTTCCCAGGGTCATGTTGGCGATTGGGAGCATCGGGGATACGGGTTCGGAAAGTACGCCTTCGACTCCCAGGGTCCCGATAACCGAGGTCTGGACCAGCACATAAAGCACAAGGCAGATTGCCCCGCAGACCAGCAGCGCTTTTGGGGTATCGGTGTTCGGGTTCTTGTACTCGGGGCCGTAGATGGCTGCGGTTTCCCAGGCACAGGCGCTCCACTCGGCCATTGCGAAAATCCCGAAAAGGATCAGGATGTGCTTCATATCCCAGACCCAGTCAGTCGGGAACCAGGAACCGGTAATGTTTGCCATCTGGAAATCGCCGGTAAGGAAGGGGGCGATGGTAATTACCAGGAGGGGGACCAGGGAGACCACGGCCAGGATGTATCCGACCGTTGCGCCGTTCTTGAGCCCTTTAGAGTTAAGAATGGCAAGGCCTCCGAAGATCACGGCTCCTACCAGTAAGGAGAGCAGGGTCTCAGGGATAGCCCCGAAGGCCGGGACCAGGCCGTGCATGTAGCTTCCGATCAGGATCGCATAGATCGCGAGCACCGGGCTCCAGCCGAACCAGTAACTCCAGGCGCTGAAACCGCCTATGAATTTTCCTAACTTGAATTTCCCGTTATTGCTCTTGTTGGAGGCTGAGCCAAAAACCGTCTGGGTATAGCCGGGAAGCCCTGATGCCTTCGGAAAGACGGTTGCAAGCTCCCCGAATGCAAAGTTCTGGAAAAAGCCGAGGAAAATGGTCAGCACCCAGACAACTATTGAAAACGCCCAGACATAACTTGTAAAATAGCCAATGGAAGGCAGGATCAGCAGCGGCACACCGAGTGCAATTGCAAGTCCCTGCTTCCAGTCAATACTCCGTTCAAGCTCCTTCGGGTCGCAGCTCGCCCGGCTGCATTCTGCCCCGTGTTCCCAGTCAATCTGGGAGTAGGGAGGATGGGTATCTTCGTCCATAACAATTCCTTTTTTATATTTTTTATATATTTTGGCTGTTTTTTAATTCGTGGATTCACATTCATAAATAAAATAAAACGAAACAGGATCAGGTTCCGGGATTAATTCGGAGCCTGATGCAGTTTCATATAAAAACTTTATTTGGAAAGTTTCACTGTCGAGTTTTCAAAAATTTGTTACACTGTCTGTTTTCGGAACATCTCACAGGAATTGATGTTGATGCCGAGGAGCTTCTCGATGTTCATTTTTGCAGCAATCCCCTTGGCTGCGCCTGTCACGGAAGTGATTACTCCGATATCGAGTTCTTCCCTGAGCTCTCTCATGACGTACTCGTCGGTGAGGTCCGCGACCCCGACGCTAAGCTTCTTTGCGACGTAGTCTTTTGCTTCCCCAACCCGCATGTTCTTCGAAAACTCCATCCTTGCGACCAGGTCCCCTGCAGCCCTTATCCCGGTCATCCCGGAAGCCATTATGTGGGAAATCGGCATACCCAGCGGGTCGCCGACCCCGATCTATATGCCGTCTACGCCGGCAATCTCGACCATTGCCTTGCTGGCCCTGGTAACGGCGTCCACAGGTGGGGTTTCGAGCATCGGAATTCCGCCAACGCCCATGCCCATGTTCACGTGGCAGGGGATGGGAGAAGCTGAAACGGCTGCCTTTATGAAAGTAACAGCCCTTGCCAGGTTCCAGGCTGAGGTCTTGCTGGTGTTGGTGTTGCAGACCGGACCGAAAACATTTGCTCCGGCTTCTGCGGCAAGAGGGGCCTGCTGGTGGGGCCAGAGCCCGGCAAGGAGCGCTCCGTCATATTCAAGTTCCCCGTGCATTCCGAGGACCATCTCCCCTGCCATGCCCAGTTCGATGTACATGTCGGGAAACCGGGCCCTGAGGGCTTCCACGGCGTTGAGGGTGCCGTACATGTCTCCGTCGCCGGCAGCCCCTGTGGTGTCGAAGTTGACCCCGTCGGCTCCGCTTGCCATGAGCCTCTGCATGACCCAGACCGTGTCCCTGGTCAGGTGCTCGGCTGCGTGTTCCATGGACTCCCTGGCCTTCTGGATCTTGAACAGCTTCATGAGGTCGCCGGGGTTTTCGAAGGGCCCGTCCGGGGTATAGTAGAGCCCCATATTGGGCATTGCCCCGTAAAAAAGGGGAATTATCATGTTCTGCTGGCAGACTTCCATAGCCTGGCACTCGTTTGCGACAACAGGTTTGACGGGCTTGAAACTGTAGTCGATGTGTCCCAGTTCCATGGTATCAGCCCCGAAAGCCCGTTCGTGCATCATTGAGCCTACAAGACGGCTTGAGGGAATCCCGACCCCGCTGTTCCCCTGGTCCCCGTCAAGCCTGAGGGTGCCGATGTCGTGGGTTACGGGAACTTCCATGCCCTGTTCCACGCTTACGGCTTTTCCGGGCATCATCAGGATTTCGGCAAGGGTTTCAAGCTCATCCCCTGAGAGGAAAGGGATTTCCCCAAGGTCAGCCGCGTTTGCCGAACCTTCTTCGATTTCTTCAAAAATTTGCTTTTTTGTCAGGGAAATCCGTTTTCCGTCTCCCATTCTCAGTAAATATTCGGTTGCCATTTTTAGTCCTCCGGAACCTGGCTTACAGAAGCAGTTCTTTTGCCTTTGTCACGGCTTCACTGGCGTTTTCCGCGTAGCAGTCCGCCCCGATCTTTTCAGCCCAGGCCTGAGTTGCGGGAGCCCCTCCTATCATGACTTTCACCTTCTCGCGGAGCCCTTCTTCCTTCAGGAGGTCGATCACTTCCTTCTGCCCCGGAAGAGTGGTTGTCATAAGGGCGGAAAGCCCTACCATGTTCGCCCCGGTTTCCTTTGCCTTTTCCACAAAGTTCCGGATTGGAACGTCCCTTCCGATGTCGTGTACCTCAAAACCTGCAGACTGGAGCATGGTAGAAACGATGGACTTCCCGATGTCGTGGACATCCCCTTCAACCGTCCCGTTGACAATAACTCCGAGCTTCTTTCCCCTGTCCCCGGCAGGCATGTCGGCTTCCAGGAGGCTAACTCCGGCAGTCATGGCATCGGCTGCCATCATCACATGGGGTAAGAAGAGCTTTCCTCTCTCAAAGAGGACGCCGACCTCATTCATGCCGGCAGCAAGCCCCTTTTCAATGATTTCCGATGCAGGAATCTCAGACTTCGCTTTCTCCACGGCGGCAAGGACTGCGTCCTTTTTGCAGGAGATAACCGCATCTGAAAGTTCTTGCAATAATTCTTCACTGGTCATCTGGTGGTTCACTTCTCCATTTTTTGGCTGCACCATCATCGGCAACCGGTAACTTATTACCGGTTAATATATTATATATAGTTTACTATTGGGCACGCAAAAAATGAAACTTGTATTTAAATATATCATCCGGATCTCTGAATATGAAGAGAGATTTTTAAGAGCGACCCTCGCACAGTACTGCAAAGTGTTCGGGAAATAAGCATAAAAGTTTACAAAGTGTATACTTAAAAGTAAATCAGAAAATGTATCAGAGAACTTACCAATAAACTTTTTTCAATTTGATTTTCAGGTGCCGGGGTACTCACCGACCGCAGAGCGTAGCGAAGCGGACGGCTTTTCCAGGATCCCCGAAAAATTGCATAGGAAAATTGAATTCAACCTCCACAGCAGTCCTTTAGTTCATAACTCAAACACAGCGTCTTTCATTCATAATTCAAAACAGGACGCTTTAATTACAACTCTATATTTATATTTATATTCCAACGACCCTCATCACTTTATTTGTTTTCTCGCTTCTTTCTAATTTCCCTGGACGAAGTCCCATCATCTTCATATTCGTCCACCGGGATAATCTCACAAAAATCAAGAACTTCAGGATTGACGGACATTTTAATGGATTTCCTGTGAAACACCATGAACCGCACGTTCTTTTCCTTAAACTGCCTTAAAATGGCAGCTGAATCTGTTATACCGCCATAGTATTTTGCGTCAAAAAGCCTGTTGAAAGTATCGGCCCCAATAATGAAGGTGCTGTTCGGGAAAAGGTCGGCTTTTTGCAGGAAAAGTGGCGCGTTGGTCAGACAAACCCCGTCCATGAAAGCTTCGCCGTTGTATTTCCTCAACGAATCAAGCCTCTGGTCCAGTGAGATAAAATCTATGGGCGGCTTGTCAACGTTCGTCAAAGAAATCTCAAAGTGAACGGGTGCATTATATTTCTTCGACGCCCAGCTCGCCATGAAAACATGGTTCCTGTGGCAGGGATCAAAAGAGCCGGAGAATACGAGTTTTATTTCTTCAGGCTTTCCAGACTCTCCGAGCATTTCGGGCTTTGTCTCTTCAGGCTTTATCGTTGCGGAAGCTTTTGCTTTTTTGATTGCCTCATTAAAATTGATCCTTGCCATTCCAGCTGTTTCACAAGAACTTTCCGAGTTGCAGCTCGGCTGTCTCAGCAGATCTCCTACCGCCCCGGAAACTGACGCATATTTTTCAATAACTTCTCCCCCTTTTCCGGTTCCGATTCCATCCGTCGTCCCGACCCCGTCCGGCAAATCGATTTCAGGAACTCCGCAGTAGCGGGCAAGCACATTGAAAATCAGGCATGCAGCGATCTTTTCTTCCTCTTCCCTTGTCCGGTCCGCTGTCAGTTCAAGGGTTCTGACCCTGGTTTCACGATATGCCTGTATGGCAACATGGACCTCGTGTTTCCTGCCTCCCCGTTCATTTGCCGCCTTTAGCTTGCAGGTCACTCCGATCCCGATTACGTCCGGTCCGTCGGAGCCATCGAAACCGTCGAAACCGTCGAAACCGTCTGAGCCTTTAGACAGTTCCAGGGCTCGCTGGTAGGCAACCATTGCCATCAGTCTTGCGGTTTTCTCCGAGCAGTACTTTTCAGGTTTCCTGCCGAGGAAGCGGTCCATCGCCTCCATACCGTATGGGACAACCGCATCAAGCACTGTTGCCGAGCCACTGCCGTGCCGAAGCAATTCCCCAAGAATTTCGGCTCCGCCGCCGGTTATTGCCAGAACGACTTTGCAGGAGGATTCGTGGATCTGGGAAATACGTTCAAGAAGTATACTGTTTTCATCTGCAGCCGATTTATCTGCCATCAATAGGGTGGATACACTTGATGAGATAATAAATATTATTATTCACGCAAAGCCGCTGTTCGAAATTTCAGTTGTCAGTTGGCAGGTATTCGTTTTCCAAGGTTCATTGTTCAAGTATCGGGTGGCTTGCTATTTTCGGATATTTCGGTGCCTTAAAACCGGTTTTCAATTTGATATTAGGTGCCGGGGTTCTCACCGGTCAGCTTGCTGATCGGCTTTTCCAAAATGTAAACACAGCTAAATATTATGTCAAAAAGAAATTAATGTGAACAATTTATTAGTTTTTTCCAGTAAAATGCGAATGATTTAAATTTTTTCCTATCTTGCTGGAATTAGCTTTGTTGTGAATCTGTTTTTTCGATTAATGTGGAATTTTTGCCACATGATATATATATAATGTGAACGTTTTTCCACATAATGCTGAGTTCCAGGGAAATTTCCATATTTAAGTGTCTTAAAGAGCCTATGAATATATCGGACCTTTCAGAACTTTTAGGCCTGCATTACTCTACAGTATCGAAAGCTGTGAGTTCGCTGGAAAGTGAAGGTTTTGTGCTTAGAGAAAAAAAAGGAAAACATGTGTACATACGGCGCTCGGATTCCCTGCATGCGCGGTCCCTGGAAGATCTTTTGAGGGAATTTCCAAGGCTCCCATTGGGTAAACTTTTTACTCCTTCTTCTCTACATGTTTTTTCCGTATTGAAATCGCCGCGCAGTATTACTGAGGTTTCTGAAATAACGGGTCTTGACAGGTATACCGTATCTTCGGCAATATCAAGGTTGGCAAGATACGGTATCGTAATCAAGGAAAAAGGCAGGTTTCTCCTGAGCAGCCGCCATGCCCTTTTTGAGGACTTTATTGACAATTATTATAAATACAGGGCAAACATGAACCTGCGGGCTGTTTCTCAAAATGGGGTTTTGATCTGGCAAAGAGGCCCGGAATTTTTATTCAAGGCAGAAAACCTGAACCCTGATCTTGAACCACATCTGGAAAATAAGATCCACCCGACGGCTATCAGCATTTTCCCGAAATACGGCCTTGATATGGTTACCGATATGGACTATTACTTCTTCAGCAAAAAACCACTGTGTGAGGAAGAGTTCTTTATCCATACGATTTTGATCGATCCTTACAGCCCTATTTACAATTCATATGCTCTTGCCCTTGCACCCAAACTAGGTTCAAAAAATTTCATAAAGTATGCCGCATATTATGATATTGAAGCCCACGTCAGGACCCTTCTTGAATATCTCGATAAAAAAGAAAAAGGCAGCGACTTTGTCCTTCCCTGGAAAGAATACCAGGATCTGCTTGAAAGCCTGGTGTAAGTATGGCAACCTTCAGACGAACCTATCTGGAAAATGAGTTTAAGAAACTCAACGGTGAGCTTTCCGAGCATGTCGACCTGTATCTCATCGGCGGCGGAGCCATGAGCTTCCAGAACCTTAAGGTGGCTACGAAAGATATTGATGTTGTCCTCAGGTCAACCCGGGAACTCGAACTCACCAGAAATGCCCTTTTATCTCTGGGCTATTTCGTTCCCTGTGTCAGGGGAGCCTACGCTGAAATGAATGCGAGCGACATACTTGAAAATGCGGATGGCTTCAGATGGGATATCTTCGTCCGGGTAGTCTGTAACGGCCTGCAGCTTTCCGAATCCATGGTAATACGTTCCATTGAGCTGTTTTCCCTGGAAAACATTTCAGTATACATGATAGCCCCGGAAGATATCTTCGTTTTCAAAAGCGTGACCTCAAGAGACAGGGACCGGGAAGATATGTATACTCTTTTTACCCGGGGTCTGGACTTCGACATCATCCGGGATGAAATCATCTGGCAAAACGAGCACGACCAGAACTTTGCCTGGATCGCCTTTTTCTTCGACGGGCTGGAGGAGTTTGCAGACAGATTCAAAATTTCGCATTCGGTCATTGGTGAACTGCATGACCTTGCTTATCAGGACATGCTGGCTCAGATGCTTATTGAAAGACTGAAGGGCGGTCATCAGACTTTTGAAGAGCTGAGCCAGGACCTTGATTCCGGCGATGTTAAAAAAGCGCTTGAATCACTTGTGAAAAAAGGGGTTATTTTGCAGGTTTCTGAGAGCAAATTCTCATTGAATGATTTATCTTGATTTGCCTTTTTTAAATGGAATCAAAATCCTTTACCTGAACCCTCTGGTCCTTCCGGAAAAAGATGGAATTTGTTACTGGCTCATAAGAGGTAGTATTTATATTCAGGATAATTGTCTCAACAGCGTTGAGAGTTTTCATCTAATAGGCCGGCTACAAGAAATCTCAAGCCCATACACCTCAGCTTTTTCTTTTAATTCCTCAAAAGCAGGACTAAAAATACCGATTGAATAATGCAGGAAAACCCAAAGTTTATATTTTCCAGAAAAACAAAATCGACCGTACAACGAAATGGGGAAGCCCCTTTGCAATAGGCAAGGACGGGAGCAGGGAAGAAGTAATGCAAAAGTACCGGGTCTACCTGAGAAAGAGGCCGGACCTCCTGAGGGCAATCCCCGGGAAATTGTCAGGCAAAGTTCTCGTCTGCTGGTGCTGGCCGATCAATGCCATGGGGACATACTGGCATACCTGGCTAACAACCCGGACAGGATCGAAGAATTCAGGCAGGGGAAAAATCCGATGAAGGGAAAGGTTCAGTCGACTTTGGGGAGTTTTGAGTGAGTGGAGGAGAGATTGAGGGGTGGCTTTTGAGGCAAGAGGCGTTTTCTACAAAAGCCGAGAGATGAAATCTCGAAATTTTTAGCAGATGAGCTGCCTGAAGCATGTTAAATTCAATTGTCTATGCAGTGCGTAGACAATCTTCTCATTGAATTGTCGCCTCAGTGCGGCGACAATTTCCCTCTGCAGGAATCTTCGGTTTTCATTATCTCCTGCGAAGGGGGGCTATCTCCAGCTTGACGTTATCTTAATCATAGACTTGAATCAAGTCTTTTATTGATTTCCTCTAAGACCATTTCTCCGCGTTTTTCTATAAATGTCTCGTAATCGTTGCCCCATACCCCATAAAGTTCCATATCATCAATGAGATGTGTTTTCATGGTGTTTTGAAGTTCAGGATTACTGTCTTCAAATTTCTTCATGTAATCTCCAGGAGCTTTGGACCCAATTTCACGCTTATTCAAGTAATCGTCAACTATGGTTACATTCAGAATTGAATTCCCTTTCCACTCTTCAATCCCTTGTTTTTTCACATAGCTTTTTGGGAAGAAATGGTGATAATTTTTGCTTGTAGAAACTTTCAGCCAAGAGTTATCTATTTTTACAATACTGTTGGATCTGAAAGATTTGGGCTCAAAATAAGCGTAAAGACATAAAATTGCTTTACAAAAAGCATCCCCTGTACTGAACCAGTACCATCTCAACTTATCAATTGTCAGATCTAATTCTTCTCCACGATAAGTAGGGGATATTTCGTTTAGAATATCATCCATCCTCTTTAAATCGGTAGCAATTTTTCCATCTGCTCCTGAGGAAAAACGATTTGATAGAGATGCCCACCAGAAATATTGAGTAAGAAGTTTATTTTGAAGGTTTGTTGGACTTTCTCCTCCATTTCTGATAAAGAAATATGAAAGCGGAACCAATAAAGCATTGTAAGGTAATAGTTTGGATACGGGAATTCGTAGTTGAGTCCTGATATAGTCAACTGCAGAAAATATTCCTTCTTTCACAGTATCCCAACTATCTATGAATTCACGCTTGTTGAGTTTTAAAATGTCTTTCCGCCTGACCTGCTGGCAGAGATGTGCCGATACACATTGAAGAACCGTAGAGGAAGGTATCGTATCAAATCCGGCATCTTTAAGATCTTTTTCGCCTGCTTCATTGCAAATAAGATTAGAATATTCTCTGGCAAGGTCAAAATTAAGTTCCTGATCATAGGTTTTTGCAACCATGATTTCAAAAAGAGTTAGTTCCTGCCCGCTGGTATTGATGCGGGTAAATATTTCACAGGCAATATCGATAGGGTAATCAGAGATTACTATAGTTGAAAAATCGTAATTAGTAAGACGTTTCTGGTACTTTTCGATCTTTTCCAGTTCGCAGTCATTGTATTTTTTCATTAAGTTTACGAGACTTGAATTTAAAAGATCGTAAACAGAAATTGAAGAATACTCTTCAGGTTTTTCTACGGAAACAACTTCTTCATCAGAATCCGGCTCAAATTCAAGGTTGACGTAGATATCTTTGTAGTCAATATCTTTTTTATCATTCGTTGTGATTTTCAGACCTTTCCTTAGAGCGTATAGAGAAGTAATACGTTGCTGCCCATCCAAAACATATGAAACAGCATCACCTTTTGGTGTTTCTGGAAGATCAATATTTCCCAGGTTTCTTACATGGCGTAATTCCTCACGGGTTTTCCAGAATATAAAAGTTCCAATTGGAAAACCTTTGATGATACTGTCAATTAACCTGGCTGTTTGAGTTTGACTCCAAACAAAATCTCTCTGGAATTTGGGGATCTTTAGATATCCCTGATCTATATCTGAAAACAAATGTTCATATTTTTTGTTTTGGTTTTGGGGCTGTAGCATCACTTCACTTCCATACTTTAATCTTAAACATTTCAAGGCCTCAAGCAATGGTTTGTTGTAAGCCTCAGGATACCAGTGCCGTTGCCGTGATCTGGTTCAGTGTGGATATTAGCTCATCCAACTGGGTTGAGGTAAAAAGTCCATCAGGTCCCTGTGTTGTAAGGTCGGTGAATGGTGATTCGTAAAGCAGTTCAGCGTCCATTACGCCGTGTTCTGCAAGATGGTTTATGATCATGTTTATGAATTCTATCTGATTTCCGCTAGAAGTATTACCCAAGAGGAAGATAGATAGTGCCTTTTTTGCAGCTTCCCTATCCAATCCCACCAGCGAGCGCACGAAGAGTCCGATACCATGTGCTTCTTCTTTAGCACGGGCGATTTCTTCCGGTCCTCCCAGGCCGCTTTTAGAGAGTATCTGCTCCAATTCTTCAAGATCATCTGCCGTTAGCGCCGTGTTTGTCCTGAGTTTATGAATGACGGGAAGGTCCTGATGTTCCAAAAGGAAAACCCGAGTCTTGGCACGGAACTTCTCGAAATCTCCGGCTGCAGCAAAGCCCGGCAGCTCCACATCGGTTTCACCACCCATTTCGTCTTCGAAGTCGGTGTAAATGGGCTTTCTGCGATGCTTCTCTATTAATTTTACCAGGTCACGCATACGCCTTCGAAGCGTTTCCAGCATGGGAGTTGTCACGTCCTGCCACCATTCATCGGTCTGCACATCCTGGATTAGACTCATCTGGCCACGTACCATCGGGATGGCAGATTTTTCTTCAAGGAGACCTGCGATATCTTTAACCTGATCGCGAAGACGCTCAAAGGCGGGCTCTGCACGGAGTAAAGCCAGCTGCAAATTCAGTACCAAAAGGTCAAAACGCTTCGCCTCTTCTGCTTCCGGTTGCAATTCCGAGGGCAGACCGGCGACTTCATAGGAAAGCTCTGAGAGTTCTTCGCGTGATAACTTCGCCCAGGCATCAGATCTGGAATATTTCTCTACCAGCCGCCTCCGGGGACGCACTACGAAGTTGTCCAGGTTCATCGAGGCAATTTCGTTGTACAGCAATGTGGCAATCGAGATGCGAACTTCGGCTTCTGTCCTTGGCTCACCATATATTTCCGAGGTCTCCACGCCGACTTCGCAATCGATATAATTATCGAGCCTACTGTCCAGCTCGGAGATTAACTCAAGCCGGGATTTGAACAGGCGTGTACCCAGCGCCTCCCCAAGTGTGCCGTCGGTGGTTTCCGGGTTCTGGCTGAAAAACTCCAGGTTCTGGCAGTAATCAAAAATATAAAAGAGCTGTTTGTCCTGTCCCGGTCCGAAAAGGTCCGGACAAAGCCTGGTTCCGCGTCCCACCATCTGCCAGAACTTTGTTTTGGAGCGCACCAGTTTAAAGAATACCAGATTCACGATCTCTGGTACATCGATTCCGGTGTCGAGCATGTCCACCGAGAGGGCAATATGCGGGGCTTTTTCTTTGGTCGAGAAAGTGTCTATCAGGCTCTGGGCGTACTCGACCTTGAAAGTGATGGCACGGGCAAACTCACCCTTGAAATGAGGATAGTTGGCATTGAACCGTTCGGCAATAAACTCAGCATGCGCCTGGTTCTTTGCAAAGAGGATGGTCTTGCCCAGGCGGTCGCCGCCAGCGACTTTTATCCCCCGGGTCATCAAGTGCTCAAGCACTTTGTCAACGGTATCCTTGTTGAACAGCCACTTGTTGACAGCTTCGGCTTCTACCCTTTCAGGGATTCCCTCGTCCTCGTCCCAGTCCAGAGCGTCCCACTGCTCCTTATCCTCATCAGAGAGGTCTTCATACTTGATTCCCTGGCGCTGGAACTTCAGCGGAACTGAAACCGCTTTTGATGGGACTAAAAACCCGTCTTTTACGGCTTCTTCCAGATGGTAGGCGTAGGTTGGCACGCCTTTTTCGAGGTCAAAGAGGCTGTAGGTATTGCGTGCAACTTCATCTTTGGGTGTTGCTGTAAGGCCCACAAGCAATGAATCAAAATAGTCGAAAATAGCTTTGTATTTCTTGAAGACCGAGCGGTGAGCCTCGTCAATAATCACAAGGTCGAAGTGTCCCACTCCGAAACGGCGCTGTCCGTTGTTCATCTCGTCTATCTGTTTCATCATCGTCGGATAGGTTGAAACGTACACTCGGCCCTCTGCATCTTTTTCCGTGACCAGGTTCACAGGTGCGGAATCAGGCAGATGATGCTTGAAAGCATTTACTGTCTGATTGACCAGAGCCACCCTGTCGGCCAAGAACAACACTCTTTTGACCCAGTTGCAGCGTATAAGCAGATCACAGAGTGCAATCACCGTACGGGTCTTACCTGCACCCGTGGCCATTACTACCAGGGCTTTTCGCTCATTGTCCTGTTCAAAAGATTCTGCAATTCGACGGATAGCATGATTCTGATAATAGCGGTCTACAATGGCAGGATTAATATCTGTTTTTGAGAGAGACCTGCGGCTGTTGCGCCGCTGGATTAGTAGTTCCAGTTCAGGCTTTTTGTGGAAGCTCTGGACCTGCCTCGGGGGATAACTGGCATCGTCCCATATCCAGTGTTCGTACCCGTTTGAATAGAAGATCACCGGCCTCTGGCCGAACTGGTTTTCCAGGCAGTCGGCGTAGAGCTTGGCCTGCTGCTGGCCCACTTGTGGATCACGTTTGGTGCGCTTTGCTTCCACTAGGGCCAGGGGTTTACCGTCGTCTCCCCAGAGCACGTAGTCTACAAAGCCAATCCCGCTTTCGTTTGGCATGCCGGAGACCTCAAATTCCCGGTCCTGGGCCTGACCAAGTTTCCAGCCAGCCTCTTTTAGCAGCACGTCGATAAAGTAATCCCTTGTCTCGGCTTCCGAATAGTCGTGGGTATCTGGCTGTGATGCTGTGGCTTTCTTTGCTTTTGCCACCTCGATCCGCAGGCGTTTTAACTCTTCATTCATCGCGGATTTGTCGGCCAGCAACTCCGAGAGTTTTTCGTCCCGCTGGCACAGATCAGATTCAAGTTTCTGCAATTGTTCTCGGGTCTGCTTCGGTACAGCTGTTTCAGGCAATTTCTCAGGGTCAAAGGCAAGTCCAGGTTCAGGCTTCACTTCCCTTGCATAAGTGTGTGCCATCCAGTAAGCCACATGGAACAGTTCACGCACCGCGGTCAATGCATCGTATTCCTGGATGGCCCGGTGGCTGTGTACAGCCTGATTCCCAAGTCGGGTAATGAGCCGTATCTTTTGAAACACAGCCTCTCCTGCCACTGCCTTGAAGGTGGGCTCGTGGGTCAGTGCGCTCAGGTTGTCCTGATACGGCAGGCACAGGGAAGAATCATGCTTATACATCCATTGAACCGCCAGTTCCAGCGTGCGGCGGGCATAAAAGCAGGCAGTGCGTGGGTCAGGATTAACTGCATTTGAGGCTTTAGTGGCTGCTGCATACACGGAAGGCCACTCGGCTTTGAGGAAGGCGAAGTTGTTCATGAGTCTCCTCCGTTCCCCATCTGCCTCTCGAAAGATTGTCTTACCAGGCCCATCACGTATGGAAGCTCATCCAGTGATGCCAGACCGACTTCTACATCACCATTACCCCAACGTCCGATGTTGGAAACATCCTTGCAGAGTTCTTTTGGGTCGTTGATGTCAGAGAAGGCCATGTTAAGTGAAAGGCGCAGCCGTTTGGCTTGTGGCACCACATCCACAAAGTTGGTTTCGGCCTTGTAGGCTACATAAAGTTTGAGGAACTCCTCAGTTACGCAGGGATCAAGGGCGAGCACCTCTTTGCGGAAGGCATCAAACAGCTCACGCATGGAACCATTCTGAAGTTGCGGATGGTCTTCGATGGTGTAACCTGCTGTTGCAGCCTTGGGCTTATATGCTTCCAGGATATCTTTTTCCAGTTTTGGTACTATCCATACCCCAAGAGCTATTTCTGCCAGCCTGCTTGCCCTTTCATTGATAGCGTCTTCGTTCCACTGATCTAGCTGGCCAAGTCCTTTATTGAGTTTAAGGGGGCTTTCCTTGAAGCCGCCAGGCATGTCACGTTTCTCTGTGAAAGGCCGGTCACTATACTCTGAGTTATAGCCAGTAAGTGTGAGGTTGCCAAGGGTATGTAGCCATGTTTCTCGAATCCGCTCCCACTCCAGGCCGAGTTCCGTCTTCCAGGCGCTGGAGGGATTCTCGTTTTGCGGCATGATATGCTCAATGGTGTACTCATCTACACGCACACGTTCTTTACGCCCTTGATTTTCTAAACGCCTGAACAAGTAACTGCGGCTTCGGAAGTTATAGAGGTCACGGATTTGTAATTCACGCCGGAACTCTTCGTTGTTGGGAAAGCGGCGATAAGACGGTAGCAGAAGAAGATTTGCCTGGATGCTTTCGAGGTAACGATCCTTCTTGAGAGCTTTTGAAAAGGTTGCAAAGGTTTTGTTCAGCGAATTTGTTGGGATGGAGCAAACAGCACGCCGGAAAACGTAGGCCTCCACCAGTCTCACTGCTGTAACAAAGTCCTCCTTTGAGAGCACCCCTGTGGCATAGTCGTAATACATTTCCAGCAGGAACGGATAGGCTACGTCTACCCTTAGCTCACGTAAGTCATGAAAAGCCAGTTTCAGATCAGTATCTGCCTCTTTTCCCAATGCTATGGCACAGAAGTAGCGTGAAAAGGTCCGGATCTCGGCTACCAGTGCTTCAATTCCTGCCTGTGCCGTATTTGGTAAACGGGCATGGGTCTTGAACGCCTCATACACCTCGCCAATCCTGGGGATGCTACCTGTCTTCACTGTCAGATAGTGACGCATGAAAGCGTCGAAGTGAGTGCCATAGGCTTCCTGTCCAAAGTCCACTTCCATTGGCCGCCAGTACTGCTCGTAGAGCCGGGTCTGCAACTTTGGCTCCAGCCCCATCAGGATGAAGTTGCGGATCAGGTCCGCCTGGCTCAGCTCTCGGCCAGTCGAGTTCATACTCTCGAAGATAAGTTGCGGGTTGTCCTGATCACGGTTGAGCGCAATGTCCACCACCACCAGCTTGGCCAATCCCTTGCACAACTCTGTAAGATCATTTTTGCACCCGGCAATCCAGGATTCAAAAAGCTTGAAGTTCTCCATCGCCCGCAGGGAATACTCTTTTGGCTGCTCGCTGTTGCCAACAATAGAGATGAGCGTGTCCCTGTCTGTCTGTGACAGGATAAGCTTGTAGTATCGTTCTCCCTCTTCTTCCGGGTTAAGCAGGTAGTAGTTACGCAGCTTGCGTGGAGAAAAGCCGTCCAATGGCTCGCGTTTTCCTTCTTCGAATTGGTCCAGTGCCCTGGCCAGAGCAGTGATAAGCAGTGTAACCGTGGTCAGACGCTGCTGGCCGTCTATAACGAGCAGGGGAGACAGGCTGGATACATGGTAGTATATCCCCTTTTCTATGTAGACAATAGAGCCGATGAAGTGGGCTGAAACATCCTCGTTATTACCTGTGCGCAGGATATCATCCCACAACTGTCTACACTCCTTTTCTGTCCATGAGTAGGTTCGCTGATAGATGGGGATCACGAACTGGGGGGATTTCCTTAGGAAATCAAGCATCTTTGCTTCGGTAGCTTTCACAAAAATCAGTCTCCTATTAACCTTGTAACGACGCACTCGTCCAGCTTTCTATGCAGGAGTGAGATAAGGGATAGATAATCAGCAGCATCGTCTTCACCTTTCCAGAATATCTTTGGCTCATGAGCTAATGGATTGCGAACAGCTGCGAAGCATCCTTTCAGAAGTGAAGCAAAACCCTTGTGCTCTGACCTCTCGGTCTCAGTTCGCAATGAATTAATCGCCAAAATTGGATTTTCTATTGAAAAAACTTTATCTATTAATGCAGCTCCATCGGCCTGTACTCCAGACAGATCACGTATCCTCTGAGCCAGACCCTTGGAAGCCTCGAATACAGCATGGAAATAATTGTCTTGCAGAAGCTCGGGTCGGCAATACTTCAAGACTTCTGGGTGCATGCTCCGTCCCTGGAACTTTGCTCGGATCGTTCTAACTCTCTTTTCAGCTTCATCGAGAGTTCTCGAAGTCTCACACTGCCGAAACTTTCCATCCTGACCATATTCCAAACCTGAAAAAGAAAGTATGGTGTTGAGTTGTTGGCGATTTGCTTCGAACTCGTCATTGCGCCCGACGAAACGAGCAGGAGTCATGAAGGATTGAATAAAGTCAATGATTTGATTTGCGCAATTATTCTGTTGTTGGCAATCAAGAAAAACCCAATAAAGACGTTTCCATTTTGTAGATTGACCTGAGTTATCCACCAAACCCCGACTGCTCAGAACCCGGGAAATATCGCTACCACTCCCGCATTCTCCGAGCAATTGAGCCAATGATTCGATTTGGCCTTCTGAGAATGGTGGAACAATACTCATTTCACAGTTCCCCTCTGAAAGCACGGTGCTGGAGAGAATCAAAGAGCTCATCCAGCTTCTCTAACGAGACCTTATGTGCGTTTTTCAGTTTCTCCACGGCGACGACGCGGCGAGCAAAGTCCTTTTGGAGGGAGAGAGGTGGAAGGAAGATTTTGATTTTAACCATCCGGGTTAAACCCAGATCTCGATTTGCAATTCCGTGTGTAAGCACCTGTGACTGTCGGTAGCAGAACTCGCTATTGAGCATTGATTCTAACCATACAGAATCTACATTTTGCGGGTCAGGCTTTAAGAGGGACACATGGACCCAGATGGCGAATGGTTGTTCCATCTGTATCGTTGCCGCAAGTCCTGTGGTTCCACCCTTCGTGTATAGAATGTCACCTCTTTCAGGTTTGCACTTTTTCCAATGAATTTCAGCATCCTCTTGGCTAATAAATTTCAAATCCTCCCATATGATTTCCCCTGCTCGTACATGTCTAGTTGAAAGGAACGGTATTCCGGATTTCGTGTATTCTGGGCTGACATGAGGGCCATCGGAGGCGCTGAATATTACGTCTCCAAGCTTCGCCTGTTGCCACCCTTTTGGATTCTTGAGTGGGTCCCCGAACATGTCTATGAAGATGGCTTGGGTGAGCTCATCAAGCTGGGCGAGGGCGGCGCGGCGCTTGGTTCGGAGCGCCTCCGCACGGTCCAGAATATCTGCAATTCGCTTTTGTTCCGGTAAGGGAGGGAGAGGGATTTTGATATTTGCTACATATGCTGGACGTGCTCTTAACAAAGAACCACCAACACCCGAGACCGTGCTCATGAACTTTGCGTGGAATGGATTGCTAACCAACACTTGTCGGAGATAATCAGGATGTATTCTTTCACTTCGAAACACAATCCATTCACCAGATGCTATTATCCGCCTGCCTTGTGCCTCACCGACAACCCACGAGCGGCGGATATGTGGAACAATCTTAGATAGAAGAACGTCGCCTGGCTGAACAATCTGCTTGGTTGAACCGATTGACTTGCCAGCCACGACTTCAGGCTGTCTACTATCGAAAGCAGGAATGCTGTAAAGGTCGAATACCTCGTCAGGAAACTTTGAAGGATTCACTGAGCCAGACTTCGTCGCCATAAGCTCTCCGAGCGAAATTTTCTGGGTATCCTTCACCTCAACATCCCCTCTAACTCCTTCATCCCCTGCTCAATCTCCGCCTCCAATTCGATAAGGCTGTCAAAGATTTCTTTTGGCGGACGGTGTTCCACCTCTTCGTAAACAATTTCCTTGTATCGATTGATTGAAAGGTCGTATCCCTGGGTAGCGATGTCAGCTTTTGGTACACAGAAACTCTGTTCGGTTTTGGCACGATCACTTTCTTTACCATCACGCTCTTGCCAGCGGGCAAGGACATCAGGAAGGTTATTTTTGGCGTGTTCCTCATCGGTAAGTTCGGTTGAAGGTACAGGACCAAATTTATCCTCACTCAGGAGCGGGGTGCGTTTGTCGTCGAGGCTCAAGCCATCGGCCTGCATGTTATAGAACCAAACATTATCGGTTCCCCCAGAGTTTGTCTTGGTGAAGAGAAGGATAGCTGTGGAAACTCCGGCATAGGGTTTGAAGACGCCGCCAGGCATCGAAATAACTGCATCGAGCTTCTGCTCCTCGACAAGAATACGGCGCAGTTCCTTGTGGGCTTTACTGGAGCCGAAGAGCACACCGTCGGGAACAATTACCGCTGCCCGACCACCGGGTTTGAGCAGACGCATGAAAAGGGCGACGAAGAGAAGTTCGGTCTTCTTGGTCTTGACGATCTGCAAGAGATCTTTGGCAGTGCTGGTTTCGTCCAGCGATCCTGCAAAGGGAGGATTGGCCAGCACCAGAGTGTAGGCTTCCTCGTCACTGGCATGGTCCTGGGCAAGAGAGTCGCGGTAACGGATGTCGGGGTTTTCCACACCGTGCAGGAGCATATTCATGCTGCCGATGCGGAGCATGGTGTTGTCGAAATCGAAGCCGTGGAACATTCCGTGGTGGAAGTGCTCTTTGAGTTTCTGGTCGTGGAGGAGCTGGGGGTGGTGCTCTCGCAGGTTCTCACCGGCTGCCACAAGAAAGCCAGCGGTGCCACATGCGGGGTCACATATAATGTCTGTTGGCTGTGGGGCTGTCAGCTCTACCATAAGCTGGATGATGTGGCGTGGGGTCCGGAACTGGCCGTTCTGCCCTGCGGTTGCGATCTTTCCGAGCATGTATTCGTAGAGGTCACCCTTGGTATCGCGGTCTTCCATAGGCACGTTGTCGAGCGCATCTACTGCTTTGGACAGCATTGCAGGCGTGGGGATGGTGAAACGGGCACCTTCCATGTGGTGGGCGTAGGTGGAATCGTCGCCGCCGAGGGTGCGAAGGAAGGGAAAGACATGTTCGCTGACCACTGTGAACATCTCAGCCGGAGAGGAGTTCTTGAAACGTGACCATCGGAGCTCTTCGTAAGGACGGCCTTTTGGGTCCTTACCCTCGGGGAAGATGCGGCGCTCCATAGGGCGTTTGAGGCGGGAAGATTTTTTCTCTTCCAGCGTGTGCAGTTCGTCAAGCCGCCGTAAAAATAGCAGGTAGGTTATTTGTTCGATAACTTCAAGGGGGTTGGATATGCCGCCGGACCAGAACACGTCCCATATGCGGTCTATTTTGTTTTTCAGTTCACCGTTGATCATTTTAATTCCTCTATAATTCCAGTTTGCAGCTTCGGATGCTGCTCCTCAATTGCAGTCCGATTAACTTTTCACTCATTTTTTACCTGGCACGTTTTCTTAGTTCATTATCTTATGAGGATTTCGCTTAACTTCGATTTTTATTCATTGAAGGTTTTCTGTACAGGTATACTCACTAATCTTTTTAACTTTTGCTCTTTTTCACAATTTTTTCAAATTAAAGGGTAGATTTCATTATCTTATATCGTTCTTTTCTTTTCAGGGTCATTCTATTATGTAGATTATAACAGGTAACAATTCTCCGGCAAAGAAAAAATAGGTGAATTAGGATTGGATATGGATGTGGCCATTGCTTTTTAGCCTGTCTCTTTTCCATTTACATTCTGCAAAAGCCGGCTGCCTTCGGCACCCGGTGAGAGTCCGGGGTCCAGCTAAGCGAAGACTAAACGGTCGCCGAAAAATTAGAAAATGGAATCAAAAAAGAATTTTGGCGCTTAACTTAAAATTAGACTGCACCCCGTTTCACACCCACTCAAATCAGCAAATCCTCAATCCCCGCCCCCCTAACAATCTCAATCGCCTCTGCCTCTTCTTCAAACGTCAGCCCCCGTGCGATTTCCGGATATTCCATCGCTTGGTAGCTGGGCCTGTACTGGAACATCAAATTGAACCTGACCCGGGGAATATGCTCTGCGACCCATTCGGCAATCGGCTTTGTGCAGCAGTCGAGGTGGCCGGGGAGGACCAGGTGGCGAAGGAGGATTTCGGCGGTCTCGTAGGCGAATTCGAAGTTTGGACGGACGACTTCCAGGTAGTTTTTGACTTTCGAGTACTTGCGGGCGCAGGCGTCGTTTCCGTACTTGAAGTCCGCGAGGTAGACGTCCACCACGCCTTCCAGGAGGCGGGCGATTTCGGGGGAGTGGTACATGTTCGAGTTCCAGACGATGGGGGTGTTTTCCGAAAGTTCCCGGACGGTTTTCAGGACGGTGTGCGGGTGGGGGGTGGGGGTTACGAAGTTTACGTTCCTGGCTCCGTGCAGCCTCCGGACGTCGATCAGTTTTGCAAGTTTCCGGGGTTCGACTTCAGTGCCGGAATCCGGGAAGGTGGAGATGTCCCAGTTCTGGCAGTAGACGCAGGCAAAGACACAGCCGGTAAAAAAGATCGTGTGGGAGGGGACAAGCTCGGGTTCTTCTCCCATGTGCAGGAACTCCGAGGCAATCCTTGAGCTGTCGGTCAGCCTGCAGTAGCCTTTTTCGCCTGCCTTCCGGGAAACCCCGCAGCGGCGCTCGCAGGCGTGGCAGCTTTCCAGGACCCGGTCAACGATTGCAATCTTCAGGTCAAGGAGAGAGGGGCTGGCTTTTTCGAATTCCAAGAAGCCGTCGGTCAGGAGCTTCAACTTGTCCGAGGTATCGGGGTAGGCAAGGGCTCTCAGGGCTTCGGTTTCGAGCTCTTTCCGGAGTATCCGGTACTTTTCGATTTCCCGGGCATGGGTGGTCCAGAGCTCTTCAAGCGGCATATCAGCTTCAAACTCCGCCGGGATTCGCTCGCTTATCTTGAAAAGGGCAGGCAATTCGTTTCTCTGTACCCTGAGATAGCGCTTCAGGTACTTCGGAGCTGCCATATGGAAATATTGGTTTGCATGGCTTGAATGCTTTATGGTAAATGCTTTTTTGCGAATGTTTTGTGATGGATGTTGTGCTGGGAATGTTTTACGGTGAATGCTGTGTGGTGCCGACATGTTTAAGTGCTTTTAGTATGTGGATGGCTGTTTATGGAATGGCTCGTTCTTTTCATAGCAGGTCTCTTTGAGGCTGCCTGGGCAATAGGCTTGAAGTACACGGAAGGCTTCACCAGGTTTTATCCCAGCGTGTTCACGGTAGCCTGCATGCTCTTGAGCTTCTATTTTCTGGCGCAGGCCCTGAAGACCCTCCCCATAGGGACCGGATACGCCGTCTGGACCGGGATCGGAATCCTGGGCACCACTGTCCTTGGCATCCTGCTTTTCAACGAGTCCTGCGACATCGGAAAGCTTCTTTGCATAATGCTGATTTTTTCAGGGGTAATGGGGCTTAAATTTCTCACACATTAACGTTATTTCGTATTATTTGTCAGACATATTTATTCAATCGTTCATTCAATCGTTCATTCAATCGTTCATTCAATCGTTCATTTCTTTTTTTGTATATTTTTTGTGTTGTACGTGGGGCTAAAAATTAATAGCTAACAGGACAATGTTAGTATGGGGATTCATTATCTGATTAAGCCCGGGGGTCCGAGTGTATCCTTTTTCGGATAGCTTTGCCGATACCCGGTGACAGTTTTCAGGAGAATTTTCAAGAGAATTTTCGGGGTAATTTTTCAGGGAGGAATTTTCTGGCTACAGTTGACAGCACTACCATCAGTCTATGGGATATACTCACCCTCTTGTTTCTGTTTTTCTTTCTCTACGCCGTCATCTACCCGCAGTGGCAGCTCAAGGTTATCCGCATGCAGCGCCAGGCAAGGCTGAAGCGGATGGAGAAGCGCTGGGAAAGCAGGGTGCTTACCATGATCCACAGGCGTGAGGCAATCTCGATGTTCGGGCTTCCTGCCTACCAGTTTATAGACGAGGAAGACGCCGAACAGGTTCTGCGCTGGATCCGGGCCTCAAGAAAATATCCTCTCGACCTGATCCTGCACACCCCCGGGGGCCAGCTCCATGCCAGCATCCAGATCGCCCGCGCCCTGAAAAAGCACCCTAAAAAGACCAGGGTAATCATCCCCCATTATTCCATGTCCGGGGGTACAATGATAGCCCTTGCAGCCGACGAAATCGTGATGGACAAGGACGCCGTAATCGGCCCCATCGACCCCCAGATAGGGGATTTCGTGCGCGGGCTCTATCCCGCCCCGTCCTGGATCTACGCCGCAGACACGAAAAAAGAAAAGGCGGATGACAGCACCCTGGTCATGAGCGACATCTCAAGAAAATCCCTGGAACTCACCCGGAAGGTGGCAAAAGAACTCCTGGCTGATAAGCCGAAAATGGCCAGAAATGCTGGGAAGGCTGGCAAAGCCGGAAAGGCTGATAAAGCTGGTGGAGTTGACGATGCGGGAGTAGCTAATGACCCGGGAATAGCTGATAATCCGGGAATAACTGACAATCCGGAGATGGCTGGAAAGGCTGGATCTAAGCAAGGAAGAGAGATCTGGGTTAATGAAGTGGTTGAAAAACTGGTCAGCGGGGAAATGATCCACATTACGCCCCTCTCTGCCGAAGAGGCAAAGCACCTCGGGCTCAATGTGAATACGGATTTTCCGCCTGAGGTGCACGAGTTCATGACTTTTTTCCGTCCGGCAAAGATGAACGTGGAGTATGTGGAGTAAAGTTCCCTGGGGTAATGACCCATCAAACCGAAATCTACAACTCGAACTGGGCGAAATAATACTGGCTGATAATCCATTTTTAATTTTTTTCTACACTCATAGATGATTATGTGAATCTGGGATATTAATAAAGTTAATATACGTAGTATGTATAATACATAGTATGTAGGCTACATGCCATGTAGACTATGTCTCATTTATACTATTTCCAAAGCATCCCGGGTTTCATGTTATTCGCATATATCTAACCGGATCTCATGTATTCTACATCTCATGTATTCTACATTTCATGTATTCTACATTTCATGTATTCTACATTTCATGTATTCTACATTTCATGTATTCTATATTTGATGTATACAATCTTTACATGCGTAAGCCTCGAAGTCCAATGTACGTTAGTTTCGTTACACTGGATTTGATTGAATTAAATTTCACTGCTGGAAGAAGGTTTTACGATGAAGTTCTATGACCGTGAAAAAGAAATGGAAGTATTGAAAAGGATCTGCGGCCTGAAAGGGTTCAGGATAGCGGTGATCTCGGGGAGGAGACGGATAGGCAAGACGCGCCTTGCACTTGAGTTTTTAAAAGAGAAAAACTTTGAGTACATATTTGTGCCGAAGTACAAGACGCTGGAGCTTTTCATGCAGGAGCTATCCGAGACTTCGAAGCTTCCGGGCTTCCTGAAGGCGGCAGACCTTTTCAGGTATCTTTTTGAGACCCGGGAGTACATCTTTGTGGACGAGTTCCAGAATTTTTACGACATGGATAAAAGTGTCTACTCGGACCTCCAGCAGCTTGCGGACGAGTTCAAGCGAGGGGATAAAGATTGTTGTGTTTTCATAAGCGGGTCGAGCTATTCACTGATGAATAAGATATTTGTTGACTCTGCCCATCCCCTCTACGGAAGGGCGGACACCATGCTGGAGCTCAGCCCTCTTGGCCTTGGCACTGTACTGGAAATTCTCCGGGACCTGGGAATAAGGGATCCAAAAGAAGCCATCAAATACTATTCCGTATTCGGAGGCATCCCAAAGTACTATGAACTCCTTGAGGGGATCGGCCCCGTTCCTTTTGAAGAGACTGCAAGGCTGCTATTCTTTGACAGCATGATGCCCCTTCTGAAAGACGAAGGGCGAAATGTACTGGCAACGGAGTTTGGCGGGGAGTACAAAACGTATTTTTCAATCCTTGAAGCCATTTCAAGAGGGAAAAACACAGTCGGAGAAATTGCCGCCGTCCTTGAGGGCGAAAGCGGGAGGGCATCAAGGTACCTGGATATTCTCCGCAGGGAGTACAATGTCATCTCAAGAGAGACCCCAATCCTGGACGATCCCCGGAAGTCCAGAAGAGGGATTTATACCATAAGGGACCCTTTCCTCAGGTTCTGGTTCGGCTTCATAAAAAGGTATGACTCCTACTTTGAACAGGGAAGAACGGATGAACTGTTTAAAATGTTCTCCGGAAACTTCGATACCTTCGTCGGCTTTGCCTTTGAAAGGATAGTCGAGGAATTCCTCCTTGGAAATAGGCAATTTGTCCCCTTCGAGTTCGAGAGAATCGGCCGCCAGTGGGGAACGATCAGGGGTGCACCTCGCGGAAAGAACAGTTATGAGATAGACCTGCTGGCAGTGAATGAAGGGATGAGCAAAGTGTTCCTCATGGAATGCAAATGGCAGGACCTCAGTGAAAAGGAAGCCCGCCTGATAATCAGTTATCTGAATGAAAAAGCGGGGTACCTTAACCTCGAAGGAAAGCCTGAATATCACTACGGCATCTTCGCGAGGAAGATTGAGGGGAAGGCTGCCCTTAGAAAAGAGGGAATAATTGCTTTTGATCTTGATGATATGGGGAATTGATGCTGTGGGAAGTGAAGCTGATATCTAGCTTTTTCAGCCTCAAACGAAAACGTCTGACTCAAATTATCCCTTACCCCAGAAACTGTTTTTCAGTCCGGGAATATGGGAAACTCCGCCAGCTTGCCTGGCGGCCCTCACCAAAAAGAAATGAAAATTAGAGATGAAAAAAGAGTATTTTCTAGGCTGTATTTTTTTCTGTTTAGTTTGTGTGTTTTCCGGTTTTTCGGTTTCTTTTACTTTTTTCCTTCTCTTTCATTTTTAATTCTGGAAAAGCCGGTCACCTTTGGTGACCGTGGACAAAAACGACGGGATATTCCTAATTCCGGTCGCATGGGGCAGAACTCGTGCTTTCGAGCCAGCCATTACTTTCTTTTTCCTCTATCTTCAGGTTTTTTCCTTCCTGACCCGTGCATCATCCTCACTGAGCCCGACCCAGCTAACCTTATACCCAAGCTCTTCGAGCACAGGGTAATAGAGGCTCCGGTCAAGCCCGAATCCCTCAAAAACCTTTACGGCATCGGCGTATGTGCCCGAATTTTTGAGTTTTTCAAGTTCCCGGTCAACTTTTTCAATGAGGTCCCGGTGCAGCACGTAATTTTCAAGCAGCACGTATTCTTCCAACCCCTCTGATTCCCTCGGCTCTTTCGATTTTTTTGCTTCCTTAGATTCCCCGGATCCTTCAAGCCGCTTCGAAATCACGTCCTTCAGGGCATCGGTCCCGATCCCCTTTTCTTTTGAAATCGCTTCAAGGCTGATTATCTCCCCAGTCAGCGGAATCTCCGAATCCTGCACCTTTTCCCTATCCTCCGCACGTTTCTCCGCCTCGTAGCGTCTGAGGACCTGCATTACTTCATTGACCGGGATTTTTTTCTCATAGAAAATCACGTCCCGGGCCGGGAAGTCCTTCTCCGAGCATTTTAGCTTCCGGTTGATCAGCAGGATAACCGGCTCCCGGACTTCTTTTAATTTCTCGATCTTCTTTTTCAGGTACTCCGAAGTCCAGAAGCCCACAATTTCCAGGTACACAACCGTCCCGTCCCGCTCCAGGGCAAAATCCGGGACAAAAGCATATTTTCCGGCTCTCAGGACGGTTGGCTCCCGCCTGATCTCCCAGCTTCCGAGTTTCAGGCCGCCGAAGATCTTTTCCACCGCACTGTCATAGGTGATGTTTTCTTTTTCCGGGGTTCCCGTATCTTCTTTGGGTATGCCGACCCCGCCACGGGTTTCGTACCCTGCTCTTGCTTCTCCAATCCGGGTCTCTGAGGCTGAGGATTTGGATCCGGATGTGGCTTCGGGGTATTCAGGCCCTGCAGGCAGCGGCGGCATAAAAGCCTTTTCAGAACTGTCAAGGGCAAATTCCAGAAGGCGTTTTCCCTGGTATCCTTTGTGCAGGATTCCGGCTCTCAACTTCCAGTTTCCGGATTTAAGGAGGACCGGGAAAAGCCTGGCAAAGGAATTCCCGTAGCGTTCCGACATTTTGAAAAGGGAGGCTGGTCCGTCCAGGTGCAGGTGAACGCCTTCTTTTGCTCTCTTTCTCACTCCTGTTTTCATTCCCTTTCCTGCTTTTTCTTCTTCTCCGGCTTCTTCTTCTTCTGTTTCCCCTTCATCTTCCAGGGTGTACATAAGTCCGGTTTTGAGGATTCTCCAGAGGATTTTCTGGTAATCCCCCGTGATCCGGATGTCCATGTCAACTGCTTTGAAAAGCAGGGTCTGGGTCAGGGAGATGTTGTATTTTCGCAGGAGTTCGGCCGGGGAGATGGGCTCAAAGCTTTTCAGGACCTGGTTTTCTTCAAGGTCTGCCCAGAGGGCTTCTTCAAGTTCGGGGACTGTTACCTGGAATTTTTCGGCTGCCTTTTCCAGGGCAGTATTCCTTTCCGGGATGGAAAGAGCCATCCCTCCACAGGCTTCGAAAACGGCTTCTCTGGCGGCAGTGGGGTCCACGGCTGCGTCGGTTTTGATAACTGTTCTCCTTCCGAGGAGCTGGGCAAGGCCCCGGATGAAGTGGTAGTTCATCTCTTCGAGGCCTTCCAGTTCGGATAGGAGGTCCCCGTAGGGTTTTCCCACGTGCTGCTCGAAGGTCTCGATCAGGAGTTTTGCAAGTTCCAGGTTTTCGGGATCAAAGGAAGCGTATGTGGGTTTGATTTTTCCGTAGGAGATTCGGGTTACCAGGAGGTCGGATGTGAGCAGGTCACTCACCTCCTCTGGGCTTTGCCTGGCTTCCGGGCTGACTGCCTGAATTGTCAAGGGCTCCTTTTCTCCTGCGGGCGGTTCCGGTTTCCGAGGTTTCCGAGGCTATGACTTCGTAGAGCACGGCTTCTTTTCCTTCTTTTTTCCGGAGGATACGGCCCAGACGCTGGACGTAGGCTCGTTTGCTCCCGGTCCCGCTCATGATGATCCCGACGCTTGCTTCCGGGACGTCGATTCCCTCGTCGAGCACCCTGGAGGTGACCACTGCCCGGTAGGTCCCGTTTTTGAACTTTTCGAGGATGGAGTTCCGTTCTTTTACGGGGGTCCTGTATGTGATTGCGGGGACCAGGAACTGCCGGGAGATCCGGTGTACAAGGCGGTTGTGTTCGGTGAAAATGAAGACCCTGTCTTCCCTGTGCTCTCCCAGGATCTCAGCCAGTTTTTCGAGTTTCGAAGCACTGTTAAAGGCAAGGTCCCTGGCTGCGTTTCTTGCCAGGAGGGCTTTTCGGGCTCCGGGGTCTCGCCCGCTTTTCATGACCAGTTTCTGGAAGTCCTGCGGGCTCTTCATTATGATGCCGGTTTTCTTTAGGTAGGTCAGGAATACGGAATAGTGCTCTTCGTACCCTTCCCGCTCCTCGTCCGTGAGTGCCACGTTTACTTTTTCGATCCGGTAAGGGGCAAGGTGTCCGCCTGCAAGTTCCGAGACCTTCTTTTCGTAAGCCTTCCCGCCAACCAGCCGATTCAGTTCGGTATGCAGCCCGTCTTCCCGTTCGTAGGTTGCGGTAAGCCCAAGCCTGTATGGGGCTGCGGAAAATTCAGCTATGCTCCGGTAGCCTGTAGCCGGAAGGTGGTGCACTTCATCGAAGACCAGGAGCCCGAATTTGTTTCCCAGGGTCTCGGAGTGGATGTAGGCGGAATCATAGGTGGATACGGTTATCGGGAGGAGTTTCTTTTCCCCACCCCCAAGTTTTCCGATTTCCATTGAAAAGGCTTCTTCAAGCTGCTTTTTCCATTGCTCAAGCAGGTCCAGGGTCGGGACGAGCACCAGGGCCGGGGTGTTGCAGCCAGCGATTGCCCGGATTCCCACAAGGGTCTTTCCACTTCCCGTGGGAAGCACAAGAACGCCCCTTTTGTCATTATCCCCCCAGGAAACAAGGGCTTCGGCCTGGTAATCCCGGAGTTCCAGCTTTTTCCCCGACGCCTTGTAGGCTACCCGGAGGTCCGGGCAGGGAAGGAGGTCGAGGACTTCGTCTTCAAACCCGATCCCGGAGTTTTCCAGGTAATTCGTGATATCCAGGTACTGCATGGCGGGAGCCCTGAAACTTTTGCTGCGCTCGTCCCAGGTTGCGTTGGGCACCCGGACGTTTCCTTCGATGAGGAGAGTACCCTGCTTGAAGCTGAGCTTGATCATTGTTTATTAAGAGTCGGGGCATTATATATAACGGTTAAGGAATACAAAGGCTCTGATGCCGGGTTTTGAGGCAGGTTTTGGGGCAGGGTTTTAATATTGATGAATTTTTTCAGATGTATAGAATGTAAGGAAAGGAGTTTTGTCCTTGATTTTTCTTTTCAGGGAAAAATTCTTCGTTTTTCAAAATAAACTTTTTATATTTGTGGGGCCGAAGATAATTATCAGAAGATCAGTGCTTTTAAAATCAGAAACTTAGTCACTCTTACTTATATAAAAACGGGCATTAAAATATGTAATTATAAGCTTGCTGAAAATGGAAAGATTAAGAATTAAAATGAAAGGAAAGCCATATGTGCCCGATAGACGATCCTGCATGGAAAAAGAATAATCCTGTAAGGGAAAATTTCGTTCCCGAACCCCTGCCTCTTGAAGCCCTTTACTATAAATACGGGATCGAACGTAGCCATGCCGATAACGTGGCCAGGAATGCGCTGGAACTTTTCGACCTGCTTGCCCCTATCCACGGGCTGGACCTGAAGTACCGGCAGCTCATGGAAATCGCGGCTCTTGTCCACGATACGGGGATTTCGACAGACCTGGAAAAACACCACAAAGTGGGACGGGACATCCTGTTTCGGCACCCTCCCGC
The DNA here is from genome assembly GCA_965601435.1 of uncultured Methanosarcina sp. GTDB lineage: Archaea > Halobacteriota > Methanosarcinia > Methanosarcinales > Methanosarcinaceae > MTP4. The sequence continues at coordinate 31,780 of CBFCWE010000008.1, read as the reverse complement.
AGAGCTTCCGGAACAACTCCGCCCGGTGGTGGCCTGGGCTGCGTTTTTGCACAGGAAAAAAGCCGGAGAAAAAAAGCTGGAAAAGCTCCGGAAAACCTCTTTTGCAAAAATGCCTGAAGAAATACAGGACATCACCCTGAAAGTAGCTGCCCTCTTGCGGCTTGCCGATGCCCTGGACTACAGCCGGCTGGAGAGCAGGCTGGGAAGTTCAAAATTCGGGATAAAAGCCGTCGTATTTGAGATCAAAGGACCCGGGGCTGCAATCGATGCGGAAAGGATGGAAAAGAAAGGAGATCTCTGGCACCTGCTTTTTGACACGAAACTTGAGTTCAGGCCCGAATCGAAAAAATGAGCCGGAATGCAAATATGGGATTTGAGAACCCTCTATGAAATAAATATGGAAAAGTTAGGATCTGGGAAGATCCAATGGTATAATTTTTTGAAAAGGTTTGGATTAAATAATATTAACAAAGTTGGAATTTGATAATTTTTTGAAAATGGTGGCTTAAATGACTTATCTGGTACTTGTCCGTCACGGGGAAGCCAGGTTGAACCTTGAAAAAAGGTTTGCAGGCTGGCTGGATACCCCGCTTACTGAAAAAGGAATAGAAGATGCTTTGCACTGTGCTTCGGACCTCGCGGGTATCGACTTTGACCTTGCGTTTACCTCAAGGCTGGTAAGGGCTCGGGAAACCCTTCTCCTGATCCTCTCAAAGCAGAAAAAGCCCGGGTTCATGGTGCATGAACCTGGAGCAGGGGCAGGAGCAGGGGCAGAAGGTAAAGCCGTTTCACACCGGGAGTGGTATTCCTGGCCTGAAAAACCCGGGAACGAAGTGATCCCGATTTATTCAAACGAAGCCCTGAACGAACGCTATTACGGGCTTTTACAGGGGAAGAAAAAGAAGAAAATGAAGGAAAAATACGGGGACGAACAAATTTTCATCTGGTGCAGGAGTTTTGAAACCGGGCCTCCGGGAGGAGAAAGTCTCAAAGACATCTACGCTCGCACTGTTCCTTTTTTTGAAAAGGAAATCCTGCCTGCCGTAAAAGAAGGGAGAAACGTCATAATCTGCGCCCACCAGAACAGTTTGCGGGCACTTATAAAACATATCGAGGATATTTCCGACGAGGATATTCCGTCAGTAGCGCTTGCAACGGCAACTTCCCTGGTTTACAGGTATTCCGAAGGCAGGCTGGTGAAGGACAAAAATTGATTTTCGAGGGCGGTTGATTTTTAGAAAGAAGATCTGGAAACAAAACAGAGCCTTAACTATAAAAACTCAGTTCGATTTAAAAATATCCAAAAGTTTTTCATGAATCGTGCCCTCTATAATCTGTTAAATGGACGTGGTTCTAATGAAAAGAGTTTTATTAGTGCTTCTTATTTTGCTTGCCCTCTGCCTTTCTGGCTGTACGGAATCTCCTGAAGAGGGAGAGTCCACCGACGCTGGATCAGGGGCAGTAGTTGAGGAAAACATCAGCGAGACCAGCCCTTCCGAAACTGATGTCTCAGAGGATTCTGATGTATCTGAAGTCTCTGAAGGTTCTGAAGATTCTGTGGGATCGGAAGGTTCCGGTACACAGGCCTACAGTGAAACCGGGCCCGAAGCAATCGTCGAGGAAAGTTTCAGAAATGATTACAGTTATGCCGAATTCGAAGGCCGTTTTCTCAGGCAAACAGGCTTTGAAGCCGACCCTGCGCTGGAAGGCCGCTACACCCTGACCTACCTTTATGATGTCAGGACTGATAAGCTGCCCAAATCCGTAACCGGCTTTTCCGTCGAACTCATAATCGAGGACGGGAAAATCGTGGAGAAAACATATACCAAACTTCTTGAAGACGAATATCCTTCCCTCTTCTCACAGGAAATCGATGTCCAGCACGTAAGCGTCCACAATGAGGTCCTGCTTGAAGGCACGAGTACCCTGCCTGAAGCTACGGTACTCAGGAGCCAGCTTTTCGCCGACGGGGAGCCTGAAAGCTGGTGGCCCAAAAATACCACTGCTGTCGTAAGAAACGGGAAATGGAAGCTTGAACTGGCCCTTGGGGAAGCAGGAAGACTCGATAAACTCAGCACCGAAGCCGAATACCTCCTGCTGGTCTGGAAAGAAGATGAACCAGCAGTCAGGTCAGGGATATACTTTGACCTTTCAGGTCCCCCGGCACCTGAAGAATAAGTGCTACCAGCTACTTACTCTCTTTTTTGTTTTTTATCCGTTTCTCCTGCTTAACAGGATTCTCCTGCTTAACGGATTTGATGGTGCTTTTTAGGTTGATTTTACTTCTCAGACGTAGCCCAGCGGAAGGATATAAAGTGGGTCCTCGTTTGTCGGGAGTTTGAGCGCTTTTCTTACTTCCTCGTCCTCAAATGCCCCGATGGCACAGGTCCCGATCCCGAGTTCCGTCGCCAGAAGGTAGATATTTTCGGCTACGTGCCCGGCTTCCATGACCGCATAGCGGACACCCCTTTTCATGTATGTGCTGGTTATGCGCGGGTACACCGCGGAAATCACCAAGCTTGCAGGAGCGTTCCTGATCATGAGCTGGGAAAGGGCAGCTTCGGCCAGCTTTGCTCTCAGGTCTCCCGAAACGTCCTCGATCAGGGAATGCTCTTCCGAGATGTACCGGTAAACTCCCGGCTCGATCCCCGCCACGTTTCCGGCAACAAGGTGCAGTTCCAGCGGGTAGAGAGCCCCGGCTGACGGGGCTGTCCTGAACCCCTCTTTCGAACTGATCCCCTGGGCAACCCAGAGGAAGCGGGCCACGTCCGATTCGGAAAGTGCCTTTTCCGAGTATGCGCGTATGGATCTCCGCTTTGCAAGAATTTCTTCAAACGAGCTCCTGCCTGCAGCTTCCCTTTCAGGCAGTTTGATTTTCATAGGTAGGTCTGTCAGACCCTGGTCTCCCATATCTTTACCCCCTTAATTTTAGTCCTAATTCTATTTCATACCCCAATTAAAGACCCCATTCGTGACTATTAATAATATTTCATTCATTTTTTATCTCATGCAGATCATTTCGTGATCATTTCGTGATCATTTCGTGATCATTTCGGATCATTTCGGATCATTTAATGATCATTTAATGATCTTTCCCATCGCATCTTCCGAGATCCTGGCCGGTGTCCAGGGTGGGTCCCAGACCATTTCGACGTCGACTTCCTTTATGCCCTCCATTGCCTCGACTTTTCGTTTTACGTTCTCAGCTATAACTTCCCCCATCGGGCAGCCTGGCATGGTCAGGGTCATTGCAATATGGACATGATCGCCTTTTACCTCAACCCCATAGACAAGCCCGAGGTCGACAATATTGATCGGGATCTCAGGGTCGTAGACGGTTTTGAGAACTTCGATGACTTCGTCTTTGCTGACGATAGACACTCCCCCTTTTATAAAAATACACAGTTGAAAGTTAAATACATTTCTGCTAAAAAAATCTAAATTGGAGGTTTAAAAGTTATGGGGGTTAAAAGCGCCCGGCTATCCGGATGAAAAAAGTGCAATGAAGCCCTGGCTTCATTGCTTTTGTATTGTGTTTCTCCTCTACTTCTTCTCCTCTTCTTTTTTCCTTCCTTTTCGTCATTCTTTTGCAGCAGCTTTTGCTGCCTCGGCCATAGCCCTTATATTCTCGAGCTTCGTTCCGGGGGGAATCCCGCATCCCGGGGCGAGGATGTCCACTCCCTCAGCAATGCATTCGAGAGCCTCGGCCATGACGTCTTCCGGATTTCCCAGGAAGAGGGTGTCCGGGGGGTTGATGTTGCCTATGATTGCAACCCTGTCCCCTACCAGTTCTTTTGCTTTTTGGATGTCTACCAGATGGTCAAGGCTGACACCTGCAACCCCCGTGTCTGCCATCATCTCCAGAAGAGGGGTTGAGTCCCCACAGATGTGGAGGATGGCTGGTTTGTCCAGGCTGTGGACCAGTTTGGAGCAGGGAGGATATGCCGCTTCCTGATAGAAGTCACTCCCCAGGAGCTCACTGCCTGCCGAAGGGTCTATGACAACAACCGAATCGGCTCCGGCTTTTTCAAGGGCACGCCCGTAACTGACCAGTACTTCGGTTGTGAAAGAAAGCAGAGCCTTAAAGAAGCTCGGGTTGTCGAACATGTCCATTAACAGGGCTTCGACACCCCTTATTTGCCCGGCAAGGGTAAAGGGCCCGGTAATCCCGGCTATGATCGGGAGGGTGGGGTCCTCTTCTTTCACGAGCTTTATCGCCTCGAGCACCACAGGCATCCTTCCGGCTTCGGAGGGATTCGGGACTTCCAGGGAGTAGAATTTCTCAGGATCGCTGAGAACCGGGTCTTTGATGGAAGGCTGGGAATCAGATTTTCCTCCGTGTATGGCAGAGCCCAGGGCTTCGGCTTCAACACATAGATCGAAGGGAACCCTTACGCTTTCGATTCCTCCTAACCGGTTGGCGGCAAGGGCCAGTTTTGCCATCTTCTGTGCGCTGGAATGTGCATCAGGCCAGGCTGCCCCTGTTTCCGCCATCATCTCAGCAGTTGCTGTCTGAAGAGGACAGGCTACGGAGACCCTGTCCACTTCTTCTTTATTCAGGGCAGCAAGAAAACGTTCTTTACTGTTCATTGCAATCCTTCATGTATATTTTTTTAGCTATGTAGCTCGATGCTTCTCTTTTTGCTGGTCAGTTAAGCTTTCTTTGCTGCTACGAGCTCTTTGACAGCTTTGATGGCTTCCGGGGCATTTTCGGCGTATGCATCCGCACCTATATCATTACAGTAGCGCTGGGATACGGGGCCTCCTCCAATCATGATTTTAGTGCTCGGGATTTCCCCCCTCGCAAGTTCGATCACGTCTTTCATTCCCATCATGCTTGTGGTCATGAGGGCAGACAGCCCGATAACATCTGCATTGTGCTCTTTTGCGGCCTCGATAAACTTATCGGGGGCAATATCCTTTCCCAGGTGGTGGACCGTGAAACCTGCGGCTCCCAGCAAGCTGACTACCAGGTTGATCCCGATGTCATGGACGTCACCGAAAACCACGCCTGTGACCACATCTCCCGGTTTCTCCGATGATTCTACGTTTACATGGGGCTGAAGGATCTCCACTGCCGAGTTCATGGCCCGAGCTGCAATCATAATATGAGGGACAAACATTTCCCTCTTATCATATTTTTCACTCACGATGCTCATCCCATGAGCACAGCCTTTCATGATCGCTTCATAGGCATCTACCTTTTCTTCGATCACTTTATTTGCAAGTTCCACACAAAGATCCTGCTTGCCTTTGACCACAGCTTCTGCCAGGCTTTCAAAAATTTCCTCTTTAGAAGTCATATTACCACTCTGCCTTTTTAATGAACTTTTTCCCGCCCCCCTTGTTTGAAGTGAAATGCAGGGGACGGTTTTGGGTCTGTTTGAGTTTATCGATTTTTTTATCTTAGCATGCTTCGTCCGTTAGTCTGTTCGCATGTTTGCCTGTTTGCATGCTTCTTCTGTTCGCATGCTTCTTTTTACTCTTTTTTTGCCAGGGTTTCACGTTTTGTGTTGCAGATGGTGATGAGAACTATGGTGCAACGTTCTCATTGCAAAAGCTGTTTTTACGGCATTTAAACCATCCTAAGCCGCGATTTTTCATAGCTTTTATATATGGTGCTGGATGGTGTTCATCTCCCAGGTCACATATAAAATATAATTATTTGGTTATTCCGCATCCCTCTAAGTATGGGAAAATAGCATTATGCGAAGTGATATGAAAAAAATTTGTGATTGATCTGATTGATAAACTATAAATATGATGGTTTAGGTTGGAACATTTATCACAATGTTGCTCTGGAGAAACAAAAAGATTAAAGCTAATTTTTGGGTTTTATTGAAAGCCATTCTGGCCGGTCAGACTAATCGTGATATAAAAACTTGTTGGCAACAAATCCTCTAAAATAGCATTTTCAGGGAATTTTTGTTTCACTATCCTGTTAAATCCTCCTGATAGGGCGCAGGAGATCTATCATGACTTTATGTTTTTACCGCTTTTGGCATGAATCTTTTTTAAAACTTATTCAGAATATCTTTTTTCATAAACTATTAGAGTAAATTCTTTTTTGGCTTTTTGATAGATTCTTTTTCTTCTTCTTCTTCTTCTCCATCTGATTTTTTTGGATAAGTCATGTGGATGAAAAACAGCCGATTATCTATAGAGAAAATATTATAAAGAATGGTATTGGTGGGGATTTGTGTATGCAACCAGTGGGAAATAAATCAATAGTGATATATAGAAATGATTAATATATTACTAGCAGTGGATGCTTTCACCAGATCCATCAATCTGACTTAGGGGGACAAAAATGGATTCCGACAATCTAAACCTTGGTGTTACCGACCAGATCGTAATGAAAAAAATATTTCCTCTTGTACAGCATTCAATTGAAAACGGTATAGAGCCTATTTTCTGGATTAATTCCGAAGGTCGTTTTATCTACGTCAACAAAGCAGCCAGTAGATATTACGGCTATTCCCGGGAAGAACTACTTACAATGATGGTCTATGACGTTGAAACTCAATTTTCAAAAGATAGCTGGGATGAAGATTGGGAAAAAGCCTGGACCAGTCACAAAAAAGAAAAATTAGTCCTGTTTGAAGGCTATTACCGCAAAAAAGACGGTAGTGTTTTTCCTGCCGAGACGACGTTGAACTATATTGAGTTTGAGGGTGAAGAATATCTTTTCGCATTTATTAACGATATCACTGAGCGCAAAAAAGCCGAGGAGGCGCTTCAAAAATATGCGGAAGAAATGAGGCGTTCTCATGAAATGAAAATAATGATCGAGAACGTTATAAATAATAGCCCGGTAGTCATTTTTTTCTGGAGAGCAGAACACAACTGGCCTGTAAAATTCGTATCCGAAAATATTAATCAGTTTGGGTATTCAGCCGAGGATTTCACATCAGGAGAACTTTTGTACGGTGATATAATTCACCCTTCTGACATCCTAAAAGTAAGGAATAAGTATAGCGAGAGTCTGGAAGCTAGTTTGAAAAACTACATTCAGGAGTACAGGGTCTTGACAAAGTCCGGCGAGGTGCGCTGGATTGAAGAAAGGACCTTTGTCGAGTATGATGAGGATAACACGCTCACTTCCATTCAGGGTATTATCGTTGACATTACAGAGAATAAAAGGAGCAATAAGTTCCTGCAAATTCAGTGCGACCTTGGAAATGTCCTTGCTTTCAACAATAATTTACAGGATACATATAAACAGGTACTCGAATTGTCTCTCCATATAAACCCCTTCGATTCCGGCTGCCTTTATGTGTTCGATAAATCCACAGGTGACCTGGATCTTGTGGCCTACAAGGGTTTGTCTCCTCAATACGTTGAAAAGGATTCCCACTACAATGAGAATTCTGTCTTTGTCCGTTTGCTCATGTTAGGAAACCCCGTGTATAAGACCCATCCGGAAATCGGTTCCATGACGGCTGTTAAGTTTCCCCAGGATGAAAAATTGCGTGCTACAGCCCTCATGCCAGTGAAATGCGGGGGAAAAATTATAGCTGTGCTCAAACTTATATCACACAGCAAGAATGACATTCCGGAAGCTTCGCGCAGTTCGCTTGAAACTATTGCTTCTCAGGTGGGGGTAGTTATTGAACGTGCAACGGGTGAAACAGAATTTAATAAGAAAAGCAGTGACCTTCAAAATCTGTTTGATGTACTGGAAGATTTTCTTTTTATACTCAGCCCGGATGGATGTATTGTCCACTGCAACCAGGCATTTATTACACGCCTGGCTTATTCAAAGGAAGAGCTTCCGGGTATGAATATCCTTGAACTCTGTGCCCGTTCTCAAATGCTGGAGGCAGCCAGGACCTTTTCTGACACTGCGGCTGGAAAAAAGTCTTTTAGTGATATTCCGTTTCTCGATAAAAATGGAATAGCAGTTCCGGTTGAGACAAGGTCCGTTAAAGGAGAGTGGAATGGCCTTGAGGCTATAATATGCCTTTCCCGGGAAATTCTTGACCGCAGGTGAGCAAATTGGGATTTGATTTGTAATCCTTCAGTACTTATTTTTGGAGTTACTCCGGACAACGATGCTCATTTTCATGGCAGGGAGTTCAAAATTCCAGAGTATGATAGCCCTATAACAGCGCAGGTGCAGCCCTGAGAAGGGTCGGGTGTGCAAAATCTCTTTTCCGGGCTTTGATTGATAAGCAGGCTTTTATAATATGAAGAAAAAAACCAAATTATTATTAATGAAATATTAATCTCTTTTTAACCTGTTTTAACAACTACTTTGCAAAGTTGTGTTATTTATTTTTTTCAAAAGATTCATCTCATATTTATAATTTACTAAAATATCTCATCCCTTAGTTTCCATATTCTGGCTTTCAACATATCGTTTTTGCCAGATTTCCATGGACTTTCCAGAAGTCAAGTCAAATATTACTATTTTATTGCAAAGAATCGGTAGTATTTGAATAGGATGGGTTTCTGATGGTTTGAAAGCGTTTAAATTATTTTTATCGGTATTTTAATTTGCAGCTCTTCAAAGAGCTTCACGGGTGGAATCCTCAGGGTGAAACGCCGGATAGTGTCCCACAATTTCTGGAAGGTCAAAAACCCCGAGAATTACAGGCTGGCAGATTCGCTCTCGATAAGGCCAATACGGTAAAACGACCAAAAACGGTGAATTTAAAAAATCTACGAAATTTGACCCCTTGCTTGCAGAAAATTAGGGACACTGCCACCTCATTGGAGTGAAGTTGAAGAGTTCCGATGAAAAATTTCAATGGTGCGCAATAAACAAATCTGAATACATTAGCTAAGTTCTAGAGTCTAAATAAATTTGCTGAGTCCTAAAGTCTGGACAAATTAGCTGAATTCCGGTCTTTTGAAGTGGACCAGCAGTTATACCCGGGTTTCCGGCTTTACAGGTGCATGTAAGTGCGGAAGTTTATGTGATTGCAGAAGGTGTGCTGAAATAACGTTGTGCTGAAATAACGTAAAACTGGCTAATAAGACGGCCAGCAATTTGTAAAAAAATTCGAGGTGTATGTATGAGCACAAAAGAAGAAATGAGTCATGGAGAAAGGGTCAAAGCAGCAATAGACCTCAAGGAGCCAGATAGAGTTCCGGCGTTTTGTACACTTAGCTGGGCAGTAAACTTAGCAGGTAATAACCTGAACTGCATCGGCAAAAAAGAAAAAGATGTCAGCATGCCCCAATTCCTCAACACACCGGCGATTCAGGCTGAAGCTCATTTCAAGGCAACTGAACTTTTTGATGCTGACTTTGTCTGGTGTTATTCGTCCAATCAACCTGTGGCAGTTGCCCTTGGATGTGAAACAAGTCAGCCTTACTGGAGCACGACAGCGATTTCCAGAACGGCAATCGATAAAGTAGAAGACTGGAAAAACCTGGAGTTTCCGAACATTGAAAAAGACCCTATAACCTCTACACAACTTGATACGATCAGGCTGGTGGAGAAGGGGCTGCATGAAAAAAGAGGAAATGATACTTTTATAGACGGGCTCACAAACGGACCTTTTACGATAGCAGGGCTGGTTCTGGGTATTGAAAAATTGATGTTTGCCATGGTCGACAGACCGGATGATACAAAAGAGTTTATTGATTTTTGCACGGACGTAGCCATAGAAGTTGCAAAAGCCCAGCTTGATGCCGGTGCAGATCAGATTTTCTGTCCCGACCCTTCAGCCTCAGGAGACCTGATCCCCCCGGATTTCTACAAGGAATTTGCACTACCTTATGCACAGAAGTACTGTAAAGCGATTGTCGGCCATAAGGATAGGTATTCTTGCATGTATCATATATGCGGGGACACGGCTGACAGGTTAGAAGACCTGGCTTCAATAGGTGCAAGCTTCCTCAGCCTGGATTACAAAGTTAGTATGAAAGAGGCTAAAGAGAGGATCGGCGACAAGGTCTGCCTCTGCGGAAACGTAAACCCTGCGGAGACCCTTTTCCTGGGGACTCCTGAAAAGATCGAAGAAGAAGGGCGTCAGTGCATAAGGGATGCAGCTCCCGGTGGTGGGTACATCTACTGGTCGGGATGCGACCTTCCCATAGATTGCTCCCTAAAAAATGTGAAGGCATTCATGGAAGTTCCGATAAAATACGGAAAATATCCCATAAATTAATAAAAGTCATGCTGACAGTGTCTTTAATAACCATTTAAAGGACACTGATTTAATACCCCTTCAGCGTGTCAAAGTGATAAGTGATAAGTGATAAGACCTGCTATAATTCTCCTGTGCAATTGCATGTTTGCCATTTTGGTGCTTTTGCACAGGGTTTTTTGCTTCTGATCAGGAATTACCTGGTAGAAAAGGCAAATAGCTTTTTTCAATTGCTTCAGGTCAAAATCCGCTTTCTTACATCTTCAGGTATCCTGTCCGAGATCCTTTCGGGTGTCCAGGGCGGGTCCCAGACCAGTTCGACCTTCACCTTCTCCACCCCTTCTATTGCCTCTACTTTTTTCCGGACTTCCTCCGTGATGAACGTGCACCTAGAACAGCCCACTTTTGCAAGTGTCATCCTGATATATACCCTGTCTCCTTTTACGTCTACGCCGTAGACAAGCCCGAGGTCAACTATGTTAATTGGAATCTCGAGTTCGTAGACGGTTTTGAGAACTTCGATAACTTCGTCTTTGTTGACGGTGGTAGCACTTCCCCCTATGAAAAATACGGAATTGAAAGTTAAATACATTTCTGTGGGGGATGAATTGAAGTTTAAGACCGCAAGTGGGTATTTAAAGGGCCGGCAGATGGGTATGATTTTAAAGAGGTTCTGAAAAATAGGAAAAAGGAGCCATGAAGGGATTCACAACACATCATGGCTTTCTTTGAGTTTCCAATGCATTCCCGTAGTTTCAGCCCTGCAGCGGGTATTTCCCGTATTTTTTGGGCATTTCGTAGAAGCGTTCGATGTTTTCGAGAGGGCAGTCCAGCGGGAAGTCGCAGCCTGACCAGAGGATGAACCCGCCTCCTGGGCCTGCGTCTGCGATGCACTGTTTGCTTTCGGCTTCGACTTTATCGGGGGTTCCCATGAAAAGAGTGTCAGCCGGGTTTACGTTTCCGCAGAGGCAGACTTTGTCCCCTATCCTTTCCTTTGCTTCTTTGAGGCTTACCTGGTTGTCCAGGCTAAGCACGCTCATTCCCACTTCGGCCAGGATTTCCAGGCGGTCAGCGGTGTTTCCGCAGATGTGGTAATGGTGAGCGTATTTGTCCTTGTATTTGCGGATTGCTTCTGACTGCCTTTTTGCAGCGGGGAATGCAAGCTGCTCGTAAAAGTCCGCAGGGATCAGGTCGCCCGAAGCTGTCGGGTCAGGGGTGAAGATGTGATCTGCCCCGGCATCGATCTGGGCTTTTGCACATTCGAGACCAACGTCAGCACAGAACTCGACCAGTTCTCTGGTTTCATCGGGCTTTTCGATCATGGCAAACATCAGGGGCTCCACGCCCAGCAGGAAACCGGCAAGGGTAAGGGGAGCAATAACCGTTCCCGTGACAAAGACATCATCCCCGCGCCTTTCATGCAGTTCTCTGTCGAGCAGCCTGATTGCGGAAAGCTGGGCAGGGATTTTCCCATCGGTGTCCATGTTCGGGAATTTCAGGTCCTTCCAGTCCTCTACTTTTTCGATAGCTTCTCCGACAACCTGCGGAATGCCCCAGGGAGGTTCGGCTTCCTTGCAGCCCATAGGGAGAGCAAGCACGTTGGAGCCCACAAGGACATGGACGAAATCGAAACCGAAACGGTCCAGGGCTTTTATCCAGGCGTCGGCGTAGATGTCCGGGTTGTGGACGAATTTCGGGAAGTAAACGTCCTTTTCAGGCTTACCCATGCGGTTGACGTTGTCCCCGGCCATGTTTACGCCCCAGCTACATGGGCTAAACGCCGGGACCCTATCAGGTTCTTTCAGGTCGATTGCTTTTTTGATTCGTTCTCCGTGGCTCATTTCATCCATTTTATGCCCTCCTTTCGGCTACGAGCTTTCTGACGGCTTTAATAGCTTCCGGGGCATTTTCGGCATAGGCGTCCGCTCCGATCTCATCGCAGAAGCGCTGGGACACGGGTCCACCCCCGACCATGACCTTTACGCCGGGAACCTCTTCGCTGGCCAGTTTAACCACATCTTTCATGCCCAGCATACTTGTGGTCATAAGGGCCGATACCCCGATTACGTCAGCGTTGTGCTCTTTTGCAGCCTCGATAAACTGTTCGGGGGAAACGTCCCTTCCCAGGTGGTGGACATTGAAACCTGCTGCTGCAAGCAGGCTGTTTACCAGGTTGACTCCTATGTCGTGGATGTCGCCAAAAGCCACTCCCATGACCACGTGTCCGGGGTCTTCCACGCTTTCCACATTCACATGGGGCTGAAGGACTTCCACGGCCGAGTTCATTGCCCGGGCCGACATCATGATATGGGGGACAAACATCTCCCTTTTATCATACTTGTCACTCACAATGCTCATCCCGTGAGCACAGCCCTGCATGATTGTTTCGTAAGCATCAATGCCTTCTTTGATTGCTTGATTTGCAAGCTCCACCGCAAGGTCCTGCTTTCCGCCGACCACAGCATCCGCTAATTCGTTGAAAATTTCTTCCCTGGAACTCATAAAACCACTCTGCTTTTACTCTGCTTTTACTCTGCTTTTACTCTGCCATTTTAAGAAGTTCCCGGAATCCGGAAATGGGAAAGTCCGGAACCGGGATTATGGGGTTTTCACGTTTTTTAAAGCTTATTTTTTGATTTCCAGGCGCCTTTATATCAATGTTTTATGATGTTTTTGGGTTTTGGTGGTGTAGATATTTGAATTTCGGGCGCCATTAAATCTCTTTTTGGGGTTTTGTGGTGTGTATTTTACGGTGCGAAGATATTATAATGAGAACAGGAACCTTCTATGTCCTCAATGCCAACCCCCTCACCTATTAATATATTAGAGGCTGCATCAATTTAATCCCCCTGCAAGTCTTACAGTTTCCCAACCTTTTTAAAGGCTTGAAGCCGAAATTTTGCAGTTGGCGAGTACTAAATATATTTAGATAGTTATTGCATATTGACATTTTCGAAAAAAACAGGCTTCAAAGGCACACATTTAAAAAATGATGGCAGTCGCCCATGAGAAAAATATAAATATTAGTATTTTCCGAATGAGAATATTTAATGATATACTCTGCGTTTTACCAGTCCATAATATCCTGATTATTCTTCCCTTTCAGCTTCTTCCAAAAGCCGGGAAAGAGAGATGAAAACATCCCTTCCTTTCCACTTACCCCTGTTAATGCGAGTTTCGGCAGGAACCTCCATTCCTTTTTTGCTGACAAATGGAATGATGCAGGAGGATTTTATTCCTGCAAGGAGTTGGGAAAAATTACCTGCGGCTTCAAGCAGCTTATTCTGGGGGTGAAGGGAGATTATGCTTTTTCCTTTGAGCTCTTCCGGAGAGTATCCGAGCTTTTTTGAGACTGCCTGGTTGCAGTGGACTATGCAGCCGTCAGCGTCGACTATAAAGAGAAAGTCATTTAAGGAGTTGAAGAGGGCTTCCAGGTCGTCGCAGGTCTTTTTCAATTCGGTTTTTTCCATTACCCGCCCGATGGCAACCCCAATTTCGGTAGCAATGGTTTCCAGGGTATTTCGGACATTTTGGGGTATTTCGTCCTCTGTGCGGGAAATGAGTTTGAGGGCTGCCAAAAATTCCCCTTTGTATGAGATCGGGAGAAAAGCAGTAGCTTTCAACGTCTCGTGAGGCTGGAGTTTTACATTTGTCAGGGCGCAGATCTCAGAGTGGTGCTTGTATACGGGCTGCCCGTTTCTTGCCAGCCGTGCCATTACGGAACTCCCGTTATAGTGAGAAGCAAACTTCAAAAAGCTTGGAGATAGCCCCCTCTGGGTTTCTAGGGAGAGCTCACCTGTTTCTTTGCCTATCAGATATAAGCATCCCGAATCGATTGGGCTGACCTGCAGTGCCAGCTCAAGCAACTGTTTAAATGTTTCGTTAATACCGTCCGTTGTGGTGAGTGCAATTCCCAGGTCGCACTGGATCCGCAGGAAATCGCTTTCCTGCTTGCGTTCGGTGATGTCCATGATTACGCACTGCAGGTAAGCAGTGGCTCCTTTTTCGTCTGTCTGGATGAAGGTCCGTTCATCTACCCAGCGGACCTGCCCGTCCCTGGTAAGGATCCGGTATTCCCGGGTGAACTCATTTTTCCCTTCCGAGCAGTTCCTCCTTAGGTTGTCTTTGACTTTTTCAAAGTCAGAGGGATGTATGATGTCGCCAAAAAGCAGCTTCCCACCTGTAAAATCTTCAACGCTGTACCCGAAATTGCTGATGTTCTCGGAGATGAATTCCACAGGCCATTTGTGCTCGGGGCGGCAGAGAAATACAACAACCGGGCTGTTGTTTACAACAGTTTCCAGGACCTTGCGGACCTTCATGGCATAGAATAGTTCTTCCTTTGTCTTTTTCTGCTCTCTCATGTCCTTTGCCACTGTCAGGACCGTGGTCTTTCCGTCATATTCCATGATATGTGTGCTCATTTCAATGGGAACGATTGACCCGTCTTTTCGCATGTGTGAGGTTTCGAAAGTAGCTTTTGTGTCCCGATAGATTCGCTTGAAAATTTTCGGGAGGCTTTTTTTGTACTTCGCATCAAGGTCATAGGGCGTCATCTGCAGGAGCTCTTCTCTGCTGTACCCGAGGCGTTTGCAACTTGCCTCGTTTGCTTCGAGGAACTTCCCGTCCCTGTCGTGGATGATGATGGCGTCATCGCTGTATTCCAGAAGGGCTTTGAACTTCTTTTCCGAATATTCCAGCTTTTCCTCAAGCTTTTTTTCTTCCGTGATGTCCCTGATGAAGCCGATATAATCCCTTATTCTCCCTTTCTGCCCGTACCTGACAAGAGTCCGGTCCTCTACCCAGCGCACTTTCCCGGCCTTTGTTAGAACACGGTATTTCTGGGTATAGTCCCTGATCCCTCTTTCGGAATTGCTGATTATGCCAAAGCTAAAGGCTTCCAGGTCTTCAGGGTGGATGAGGTCGGAGTATAGGAGTTTTCCGTCCTTGAAATCCGCGGCATCATACCCGAAAAATGAAACGTTTTCGGAGACAAAATCCACAGGGAACCCTGCCTCTGCTTTTCGCAAAAAAATAACTGAGGGAATGTTTTCCAGAACAGCTTTTAGCTCATCAAATGACCCGAAAGCCTCTAAAAAATCAGGTTTTTCACTGCCGGTCTTTTTCTTTCCGGAAAAACTGTTTTGCATCTCGTTTCTGGTAATAATGATCCCCCTTGCAAGATTTTTCAGGCTTATCTGCTTGTGGTGCCTGTCCACAGTATCTCTATTATAAAAATGAAATTTATTCAATAAAAACTATTCTTTTAGATTACCATTCCTTTTGTTCATCCCGTTAGCCCGGTGAAAATTCAAGAAAGAAGGAATGGTAAAAAGGAATGGGAAAAAATGAGAAAAAGAATGGGAAAAAGGAATGAGAAAAAGGAGTTCACGGCATTTTTCCGCTTCCTTTAAGCCTCTCCGATTTCCGAATAGATCCTTGAGAGTCCCTGCAGCGTGGAATACCCTTTCCGCGTGATAATGTAGTCCCCGCGTTCGCTCCTTTGCAGGATCATCCCCGTGTCGAGGAGTTTTTGGAGGTGGAAGAGAAGGTTTCCACCCCTGAGGCGGGTGAGTTTTGAAAGCTCAGAGAAGGTCTTGCTTTCCCCGGAAAGGGCTTTTAGCATGAGGAGACGCTGTTTATTGGCGATGGGCTCGCAGATTTCGGGGACCATTTTTTCGGGCTGGAGTTCGCTGATATCTCCGTTTTTGCCTTCTTCTTCCCGGTCCTCGTAGATCTGGAGGGAGCGCATGAGCTTGACCTGCTTTTCAAAGAGGCCGGTAGCTTCTGAAAAGCACTTGTTGCACTGGGGAGTTTTTGCCTCTTTTTGGAGTTCCTCCAGCCTGCTCCTGTACTGCTTTACGGTCTCTGAATCGACCTTTCCCCTGCCAACCAGCCCAGCAGTTTCTTGCAAGATTTCCTTAAATGCCGTTTCACAGAACTCCCGCATCCCGCAGTCCATGGTCATCTGGCTGTGCATCCGCTCATTTGCGTCTTCACAGAGGTAGTCCACCATGGGCTTCATGAAGTTCTTTCTCATCTCTGTCAGCATCCCTTCGATATGCTGCTGGTTTGCCTGCTGCAGGAAGCGGGAAAACTCACTCCTCAGGGTCGTGACTTCTTCTTTTATTGAATGTAGTTCCTGTATGTAACTGGATTCCGGATTACTGTTTGCCGTCTCCATTTTTTTCTCAACCTCGAAAACAAAAACAATTCATGGTAGGTTTTGATAGGTTCTGATAGGTTATTTTTCTGTACAAGTCGGAACCTGTACATAATTATGACGCTCAAGTATATAAATATGTACACCTATTCACTGTTTGGTGATTATTTATGGAGTTAGAAGACATTAACAACTACGTACAGAATGCCAGTGCAGAAGAACTCAAAGCCTTTGGCTTCCTCGGCCAGTGGATGATGGAAAACGTCCCAAAACACTGCACCTGCCCCTCAAAGTGCTCCGAAAACTGCGAGCTTGCAAAAGCCCTCGGGGGAGCCCTGCAGGCTGCCGGTCAGAAGTTACAGGGACAGTGAACGGAATCCATCAGGATTCTACCGTCCCTTCCTTTTTTATCAAATTGATAGAAAATTGATAGTAACTGAGAATCAAGAGGAATAGCTGTAGACCATGCTTTCGCAAAGGAGTCTTTTTTCGGAACTGTGGGATGAGAACAAGTGTATAGTAACAGAAGAGACATGTTTTAAAAGAGGACCCGGTAAAAAGAGTATCTTGAGGCTGAAAAAGGGATAAGGGATTCAGGTATTTTTTCCTAAATCCCCTCGGAGCGGCACTGTATATTTTTCGTTTTTAGTTTGGATTCTTGTTTTTTGTGTCGACCCCCACGGTTTTAAAAGCAAGGTGCCGGAGCACAATGCTTTTAATTTCCCCAACCCGCGGGATATGTGCCGCTTTCCTGATAAATTCCCCACTTCTCCAAGTCATTGCTGACTTTTTTTATCCTGATAGGTTCTGCACTTTTTTGCTTCTGTTCTGTGGTCTTGTTGTATTGTCTGTCGCTTTGCTTGTAGCTCTCAAGATGCAGCTTTGCTGGTACCTCTCAGGCTACAGTCTTAAATTGTTTTCTTAGATGATATATTTACTTGAGTGTAATATTTCGACAGTACTATACAATAATACAACCTGGCAACAGTTATACCATTCTTATAGCGTTGGCTCGATGGTATAATCCTTGAGGAAAATAGGTTGGAAGAGGCACTATTCGGAGATTTTCAGTGTTATTAATTCTGACGCCGTTTGGTATAAGAGAGATTTGCTAAAAAGGCACCTTGTTTAAAAAAGGTAAGGTATTTGGAAAATAGGCATTTCAGGTCCCATTTGGGCGCTGTCGTGGGGCCAAAATTCTCTTTTCAAGCAGCCAGTCTCGTCATGTGCAGCAACATTGTCCCGGAAGACAAAACCAGCAAAAATGTAAAAATAAAAGGATTCGGCAGGTCTTTTCCAGCACCTTTCTCTGACTGTTTCCTGATCTCTTTAAACTATTTCTTCAAAATTATCCAGTATCGAAAACATAAATTCCTTTGACCCAGCCAGATACTCTTCCTGCCCGAGCATCTCCTCCTTTTTCTGGATAAAAGGCCCTTCTCCCAGTTCCTCCCCGAACCTGCTAATCATGGACTCAACCCTCTCGTCATGCACTTCCGGGTGGAACTGCATAGCAACAACCTTCCCATCGTAAATGAAAGCCTGGTTCCTGCACCCTTTGCTCTCGAAAAGGTGCACTGCCCCTTCCGGCAGTTCAAAAGTCCGGCCGTGCCAGTGAAAGACCGTGATCTCTTCAGGCAGCCCTTCCAGAAATTCCGTTTTGTCCCCACCTGGGGCTTTTCGGATCGGGTACCAGCCCATTTCCCTGTTTCCGTTTTCAAACACCTTTGCGCCGAGCACATCGGCAAGCAACTGTGCCCCCAGGCAGATCCCGAGCACCGGTTTCCCTGCTGCGATGACCTGCTTGATGAACTGCTTTTCGACTATAAGCCAGGGGTTTTCTACATAGTCGCAGATGCCCATGGCCCCACCCATGATGATCAGGAGGTCAAAGGAGTCCATTTCGGGCTGCTTTTCGGTTTCATAAAAGCGGGTAGATTCCAGGGGGTAGCCTCTGGTTTCGGCGTACTCTTCGATGGTGCCGAGGGTGTTTATGGCTGAGTGCTGGAGGCAGTGGAGTTTCATGATGAGTCTACCTTATTTTTAAGTAAAATATTTTATCAGAGTTAATATTAACTTGTTTACAATAGAAACTTATGGCGCTTACTATAAAAATCGCTTGTAAATTATCTGGATTCCGATCTGTGAAAATTTAATGAAACAGATTCTTGGAAATGCTCTCCAACAGTCATTGAGCTACCTTTTTTAGTCATCCTGCTGCACATCCATAGTTATCAGAGTAGATTTTTTGTACATTCTGATACCCTTTTTCATATAATTTCAATTTTTAATAAAATCTAATTAAATAAATTTCCCCAGATGTTGATTTCTAAGCAATATTTCAAAAGCCTTTTAAGTAAAAATGCTCTTTCCGTATAGGGGGATAGTGTGAATAAATTCGTTATTAAGTTCATTATAATCGTTTTTTGTTTGATGCTTATTTTAGTTCCCGCTGCAGGGACCGGGGATATCCGCACGGAAGGGTGCGAAACTGAATCTGAATCTGAATCTGAAGCGGAAAGTGTGTCTTACTGTGTGGATGAAGACGATGATGAGCCTGTTCCCGAAGAACCGCAGGTAAGCAGTGAGGGAAAGTTCAGGGTCGGGCCGGTTGTCAAGCTCAGGCCTGTCAACGATGTAATTGATTCGGGGGAGGACGGGCTGATAGAGATGTACATGGATAACCCGACCATTAACGAAGTTAACCTGAGCGTGGACGTGAGAGTCAGTGTTCCTGCCGGGATTCATGTAAACGGGGAAGGGTTTGGCCAGGCGGCTGCTGCCGGAACCGTCTACGGGCTGTTCACGGTGCCCCCGGGACAGGCAAGGACCGTGTACCTGAATGTCAAAGCCGATAAAGTTGGCACTTTTACCCTTCACCTGACCGGGCTTTATTACCCGGAAAACAACAAGGATAGTTATTACCCCATATCGCTTACCCATCCTTTTGTCGTAAATGAGGTTTCCAAAGACATAGAGGAAATGCCTGAGCCCACCGATGGGGGAGGAGACCCGGAAGGCGGCAAAGGAACAGGCACACAAGCTGAAACCGTACCAGGGTTTGGGGTTTTGTGCGCTTTGCTGGCTTTTGCGGGAGTCGCCTTTTTCAGAACCGGACGGAAATCCTGATGATGAAGAACAGGTGATGAAAAATAAACCCTGTTTTTCATTTTTAAGTCAGCTTCAAATCTTTTAATGGATGCATTGAATTTCGTTCTTATTTCCGGAGAGTGGTTGCTCTTGCCGTTCAGGATTTCAACGTTCAAGAAATCTCAATTCAAGAAATCCAATTCAAAATTGCTCTTTTCCGTGTTTTTTTTGATGCTTTTGCTTTGCATTCCGGCTGCAACTGCCGGGGAACAGGCTGACCTGGCTGTTCTGGGAATCGTCCCGGACATCTCCGAGCCGCAGGCAGGAGATGACGTGGTTTTTACTGTGGAATATGCAAATTTCGGGAACCTGAGTAACGAAAGTTTCGTAATTTTTCTTTTTGTTGACGGAACCCTGGAAGGGGAAATGGATGTGTTTCCCCCTGACACGGGGGAAGGAGCAAGTGCCGATTTTTTATTTCATATCGGGGAGGATATGGAAATTGGAGAACACTCCGTCATTGCGGTGATTGACGCCTCCGGCCAGGTCTCCGAAACTGATGAGTCGAATAATGATTTTGAGGATTATTTTTTTGTAAATGGAATCGAAAAACCCGATCTCTTTGTCGAAGAGATCGTATGGATGCCGGAATTCCCGAAAACCGGAGATGAAGTGATTTTTTCAGTAATGTACGGCAACCGGGGGACCCGTAATGCGGGAAACGGTTTTGGCATCTGTCTTTATGTCGATGATTCACAGGTCGCTTATGAATGGGTTGCTGATCTCCAGCCCGGAGAGTCTTCAGTTTACGAATGTACCTGGACTGTTGACCCAGGTTTCCCGAACGTCCCGGAAAGTGAGCATACGGTTGCCGCTTACATCGACACGGAGAATGAAAACGGGGGTTCTGGAGGTGTCGAGGAAGGCGATGAGACAAACAACAACTTCTCGAAGACATTCCATGTAAGTGAAGAAAAACCTGAGAACGAGGAAGAACCTGGAAGTGAAGAAAAACCTGAGAACGAGGAAGAACCTGAAAGTGAGGAAGAACCTGAAAGTGAAGAAGAACCTGAAAATGAGGAAGAACCTGAAAGTGAGGAAGAACCTGAAAGTGAAGAAGAACCTGAAAGTGAGGAAGAACCTGAAAGTGAGGGAGAACCCGAAAGTGAGAACGAATCTGAGGGTGAGGGAGAACCCGAAAGTGAGAACGAATCTGAGGGTGAGGGAGAGCCTGAAAGTGATGTGAAACCTGAGGGTGAGGAAGAACCTGGAAGTGACGTGAAACCTGAGGGTGAGGAAGAACCCGGAAGTGAGGGGGGACCTGATTTAGTAATCGAAGAAATTAGCTGGGACCCTGCCAGCCCGAAAACCGAAGATGAGGTCACTTTTTCTGTAAAGTACGGGAACCAGGGCAGCCTGAGTTCGGGAAAGGATTTTTACATCTGTCTGTATGTTGACGACTCCAGGCTCGGCTATGAAAAAGTTCCTGCTCTCCGAGCGGGGGAGAAAGCCGTCTACAAGTGTTCCTGGAAGCTTGACCGGGATCTGGAAGGGGGCAGCTACCAGGTTACGGCGTATATTGATATGAAGGATAAGGCCGGGTATTCGGAGTACGTCGAGGAAGAAAGCGAGGCAAACAACGATTTTTCCGGCACGGTACAGGTCGAGAAAACCCGGAGTTTCGGAGAACTGGATATTTCGGTTGCGGATGAAAGTACCGGGGAGCCGGTGGAAGGGGTTGAAGTTTATCTTGACAATACGTTTATCGGGTCCACCGATCAGGAAGGCTTTATTCGCAGCGAAGCTAGCCAGGGGGAAACTCATATCGTAAACGTCCTGCACTCCGATTACTTTGAATCGATGAAAGAGGTGGAAATGGGCTATGATGAAGCAACAGGCGTTAAAATGGAAATCGTCTGTGCAAAAGTTCCCCTGACTTTGAACGTGGAAGACTCTTTCGGGCAGCCTGTCAGCAATGCTGAAGTTTTTATCGGAAACAATTTTACAGGTTCTACTGACCTTGAAGGAGTTCTTGAAGTCCGGATGCTCCAGGAAAGTGATGTGATGGTCAGGGTTGAGAAAGAAACATATTACCCGACCGAAGGGCAGATACACGTGGGAAACAGGGGCGATTTTTACACCCTGACCCTGAAGCAGGAAGACCCCAGAGCCCCCACAATAGAAGTTTCCGGGATTTCCGAAATAGGGGATGGGGATTTAATTCTCGAGGACGGAGAAGAGCTTGAACTGGACTTCTTCGTCAGGGATGAAAGCGGAATTAAAACCGTCAGGGTAGAAATTGACGGCACCTTGATAGATACCTTCCATGAGGAAGGGACTTACAAAACCGTTATGGGGCCTCTGTCGGCAGGGGACCACCTGATAGAAATCGAAGCCTCTGACCTCGATGAAAATGAACACAAAAACCACAAAGAAATCCCCCTGGAAGTTTCCGAGAAAGGCCCGTCAGTAGCCTTCCAGTGCACTAAAAAAGAGCTAAATGTAGGGGAAACTGCGGTTTTCGACCTGGGGGTGATGAACCCTCTCGGAGGCAAAAAGATGAACGTACAGCTCGTAGTCAGGCCTCCAAGCGGGGTCTCGGTTTCAGGTTCATATTTTGTCACAAGCGGAGGGGGAATGTATCAGGCCGAGTATACGCTTGATCCTGGCAGTGATGTCAGGACCATATCCCTTGAAATGATTGGCAATGAAGAGGGAAAACACGATGTTGAAGCGGATGTCTTCTACTCTTTTGAGGAGGACAAAACCTACTCCCAGCATGATACCCTGAGCCTCGATGTAAAGGCTTCAGACTCTCCTTCTTCTTCAAAAGAAACCCGTAAATCCGTTGAAAGTTTTACTCCCGAATCTATTCTTGGCCCGGTTGAAGATTTTATTCCCGAACCCGTTAAAAATTTTATTTCCGAAGCCCTGGCTTTCACAGGGCTGGTTTTTATTTTTGTGGTGCTTTTGCTGCTTAGCTTTTCCAGAAGAAAGGGATGAGGGGAAGTTTGAGCTCTTTTATTTCATCTCTTTCATCTCTTTCATTCATTTTCGTCTCAAAACTCCAGGGTCTTTCCATCTCCACCAATAATCGTCTTCTTTCCGTCCTTGGAGATGTATTTCAGGGAAACGTTTCCTTCGGTGTCGTATTTGGTGAAGACAGTTGTGTTCTTATCTTCGGACCACATGTATTCGAAGGTCGAGGTGCCCTCTTCACCTGTGGTTTCAAGAGCGGCTTTGCAGAGGGTTTTCCCTTCGAATTCTTCTTTCCCGATTACGGTCATATCAAGGGCTTTTTTTGTGATCGGATTTGTGACCTTGACATGGGAACCAACCGGACACCATTCATCTTCCATGGTTCCGGGGAGATCTACTTCGATTTCCGTGTTGTTATCGGAGATTGAAAACTTCGTTCCGCCCTCACTGAGGCAGCCGGATGTGAACAGGGCGGCTGTAAGGAGTAAGATCACCAGGGTTGTTATTGTTTGTTTTTTTGACAGGTTTCATCCCACCTTATGTTTTCAGAGTTTTTCTTCCTGAGTATAAATGGGAAGTAACCAATAAAAAATTATTCTACTATTTCAGGCAATTTTCGGGTCAGGAGATTTAATGAAAAGAATATGCAGAGTTTTCTTTGTTTTAAATTCCTGCCCTATTATTTATTGAAAACATTTTTTAATTTTTCATTCATCATATACCTCTACATAATAAAGAAATTCATAATCAATACAATCTTTTTTGTACTGAGTGCCCAATATCATACTGAATGTCCAATATCTGAATGTCCAATATCATACTGAATGTCCAATATCATACTGAGTGCCCAATATCATAAGGATGATAAAAAGAATTTGACATGAAGGGGAAGTGTTCAGTATTAACTTTGGTGCAGCAAAGGTTGACGTGGATGAATATTCCTGGATGAAGCAGCTCCTCTTAACCAGTCCGGAACCCATATTCAGGGTGGGAAAAGACGGGAAGGTGCTCTACGCGAACGAAGCAGGTGCTCCTTTACTTGAGATCTGGGGTATCCGTACAGGAGATGCACTTCCTGAAAATGTTGCATGTTTTGTCCGAAAAGTCCTCCGGGAGAAGGTGCCCTGGAATTTAGTTGTAAAAGGAGAGGAAAAGGAATACTCACTCATTTTCAAACCTCTTGATGAGGAATTCGTCCACATCCACGGGCTAAACCTCAGTTCCCTGAAACCGGCCGAAGAAAAGCCGCACCTGCAAGAACATCAGCAGCAAGTTCTTTCCAGGTTGGGGAAACTATCTCTTTCATCAGCAGGCAACCAGACTCTGCTGAATAAGACTGCAGACATGGTTGCTTCTGTCCTTGAAGTCGAATCCTGTGAAATTCTAAAGCTTCCCCAACCACCCCACCCCCCAACCACTGAACAGCCTCCCGCAGATCACGAGTTTGCCGGAGGGATCAGCATTCCCTTCAAAATTCGGGGTGCATCCCCCCAGGTGATGACCCTGTACAGTAGAAAGCAAAGGGAGTTTACCCCGGAAGATGTACACTTTCTGGCGGCTGTCCTTGCCCTGCTAACTAGAATCCTCGAATACGGAAAGCTTGACAGGAAGCTCCGGAACAGGATACTATTTCTTGAGACCATGCTTGAGATCATCCCCTCACCAATCTTTTTCCGGGGCCTGAATGGCATCTCCAGGGGTTCCAACGATATTTTTTCCCGGCATGTAGCGGACTTTTCTAAGGAAAAAATTTCTGGGCATTCCCTGCCTGAACTGGAAGAAGCACTTCAAAAAGAACTTCCAGGATTTTACAATAAAAATGCCGGAACCATTTTGGATGAGGACCCGGAGCACCTGGGGATAATGGTGGACATCAGCGAGCTGAGAGAGAACAGGGAAGCTTTGAGGGTGGCCCTTGAAGTGCAGAAAGTCCTCTGGACCGTTATTAACAACAGCCCTGCCGTGGTCTTTGTCTGGCGAAATGAGGAAAACTGGCCTTCGGAATTCGTATCCGAAAACGTGTCCCAGTTCGGGTATTCGGTTGAGGACTTCACCTCCGGAAAGTTCCTTTACGGGAACATAATCCACAGGGAAGATATTGACAGGGTCTGTTCCGATCTCGACCGCTGCATTGAGGAAGGGTATGAAAGTTTCAAGATGGAGTACCGGATATTCACAAAAGAAGGGACACTGCGCTGGGTTGACGAAAGGACTTTTATCCAGAGGGATGCGGAGGGCAACGCCACTCTTTTACAGGGCGTGGTCATTGACATCACCGAGAGGAAAGTTGCAGAGGAAGCTCTTGCGAAAGCCGAGCAGCTCCGAAAAAAGGAGATCAACCACAGGATCAAGAACAACCTGCAGATAGTCTCCTCTCTCCTTGACCTTCAGGCGGAAAAATTCAGCGATGAGAAAGTTGTTGAGGCTTTCCGGGAAAGTGAAAACCGCGTCGTGTCAATGTCCCTTATCCATGAAGAGTTATACGAGTCCGGAGACCTGGACTCCCTCGATTTTAGTTCCTATATCCGTAAATTGATAGCTGACCTCTTCAGATCATATAACGTGGGGAGTTCTGAGATTCGTCTGCATCTGGACGTAGACAGGGTATTCCTTGGAGTTGACACGGCAATTGCACTGGGAATCATTATCAATGAACTGTTTACCAACTCTCTGAAATATGCTTTTAGGGCAGGGACCCTGGGAGAAATCCATATCGCACTGCTCAGGGAGGAAGCCGGTAGAAATGAAAGGCCAGGTAAAGCCAGGGTCTGTGCAAACTTTCAAAACAGCTCCGGAATATATAACCGCTTCATTCTTGTTTTTTCAGATAATGGGAAGGGTTTTCCGGAGGGAATTGATTTCAGAAACCCGGAGACCCTGGGTTTGCAGCTTGTGAATGCTCTGGTGGACCAGATAGAAGGCACTATTGAGATGGAAAGAGAAGCAGGCACGAAGTTTATTATCAGGTTCAGGGAAGAACTTCGGGGGAGCAACCGGAGACTGGTATCGGAAGTTTAAACCTGTGAGATCCCTTCCATAAACCCTTGAGTTTTATCTGAGCAGGCGGTAAGGCTCCTTCCTCGGAGGCCGTAGGCTGACGTGGGAGATGGGAGCCGTCAACTTCCCAACATTATAATTTTGCAATATCTTTTGCATCTAAAATATTTTTCTGGATGTTTGTTATATATATGTGAAATTTTTCTTCTTCCTTTTATATATAGCAACAAGACGTACTTTCATCTCATCCTGTTTTTGCTTTCCTTTATAAGCCCTTCTAACGATGACGCATGAATCGGAACTACTGTTTATACAATTAACTATTTAAACAATAATATTAATAAAAAAATATAAAGTATTATTTATGGAGGGTTGTTTTCTGGGAAAAAAATTAGCAATGTTTATTGGAATTCTAACAATATTGATTTTTACGGTAAGTTCTGCGAGTGCATTTGTTATAAATACTGTTAACAAACCCGGGGACGTACCTGCGGGTGCTGAAATAAAAATTGATGTAACATACGATGAAACTGCTAACACAATAACATTTGTGGATATAAGTACCGGGCTTACTAATTCCCGGATTAAAGGAATTGCATATAATCTCTCTCTTGATGCTGTTCCTTACGATAGTAAAAAAAAGAAATACATAATACAAGGCTTTGCTACTGCAAGTTCGGGTACAGTTTTTCCAGCAACATGGAAATCACATAATAACTTTGGTTCGATTGGTGTTTTTGATCATCTTGACCGAGGCTATAAATTGAATCCGTCTAGTCAAGGCCCTTTCAAAAAAGTGGTAGTTACATTGCCCTCAGAATTTGATGGAACAATACCGGGTGAATATCAAGTTGAAGCACATCTTGCCTGGGATTCTCCAAAAAATCCAGCTACGAGTATCTTCGTTTCAGGTTCTTCTGAAGGCACACATACCAGTGGCACTCCCAATGGGTCTATACCGGAATTCCCCTCAATAGCCCTGCCTGTTGCAGCAATAATGGGGATAATGTTCTT
The DNA here is from genome assembly GCA_965601435.1 of uncultured Methanosarcina sp. GTDB lineage: Archaea > Halobacteriota > Methanosarcinia > Methanosarcinales > Methanosarcinaceae > MTP4. The sequence continues at coordinate 5,437 of CBFCWE010000008.1, read as the reverse complement.
TATGGGAAGGAGAAAAACTGAGTAATTTCCTTCTATTTATTCCCCTGCCCACATACTCTTATTTTTTTCAAGAAGTTCGGTGGTTTTTTTGCTGACTCCGATTCTTTCATCACTTTTTTTACACATTCTTCAGGCATTTTTTTTATAAATAGCCGAGGCTTATCATCCTGCTTTTTTTCCAGATTAAGCTCCCATTGAGTTCGTAAATATCCCGAATTCCGAGCTCTATGACTTGATCCTGAAAATTCTTACCGGCTTACCCATTCCTCCTGCCAGATGGAGGCCAGGCATACCCAAAACTACAAAAACGTGTCATAGAGCCTTAAAACAGTCTTCTTTGTCACCCCTTTTAAAACTTTGTATAAATATTAAAATAATTAGCTATTTAAGCAATCATTTTGTATAGAAATATAGACACTAAATTTTAGGAGGGTTGTGTGTTGAGAACAAAATCAGCATTCTTAATTGGAATTCTTGTACTCCTGGTTTTCACGGTTAGTGCGGCGAGTGCAGAAACTTTTTATTTAACTGAAACAAGTGAAACAATCAACGGTGATAGTGTCCCAGGTATAAGAATTAATGTGACATTTAATGGGACTCACATAACTGTTGTGGATGAAAGTACAGTTGTAAATCCTGACGACGCTGACATAAAACTTATTAGGCTTTATCTTGACAATGCCAGTATTGATAGTGTGGCCGATACTAGTATTGGGGGCAGTGTTAATGTATGGGACTCTACACCAGATCACAAAAGTAATTTTGCTGGCTTTGGGGAGTTCTTTACCCTTTGTGATAAAACTACTGACAGTGTAAAATCACGGGGACCTATTGTAATTGCGCTGAAACCGTCGAGTCCGTTCTATAATCAACAAACTCTTCCTCAAAATTCAGAGGGTAATCGTATTGTTGTCCACCTTGGATTTGGTACTGATATAATGGCCGTTGGTAGTAGTTGGGTTACAGGCTATACACCAATCCCTGAATTTCCTTCAATAGCCCTGCCTGTTGCGGCAATAATGGGGATAATGTTCCTGTTTGGGAGAAGAAAAAATGAGTGATTAAGTTCTAATTTTGTAACTACTCAGCCATACCTTTGAGTAAGGCAATTTTTCCTCTTTTCGAGGAAAAATTGCATATAAAATAACTCTGTTTTTTCAATATCATGCTTACACGTAAAGAGATTCTTGAAATCTATGAAGCTGGTCCTGAAGCAGTTATTACTGTAATCCAGAGACCTGATCCTATCATAGAGAAACAAGCTTCTCAGATTTCTGAACTTGAAGAACGTGTAAGAGTTTTAGAGGCTTGTTTGAATCAAAATAGCCAAAACAGCAGTAAACCCCCTTCTACCGATGTTTTTTGTGGTGAGAAACCTAAACCCAAGAGTACCCGCAAGAAAAGTGGCAAAAAACCTGGTGGTCAAAAAGGTCATCCTGGAAAGACTCTTGAAATGGTTGAAAATCCTGATTAGATCATACCCCATTCGCCGGAATGCTGCGAAAATTGTGGTCATAATATTGAAGATACTGAAGTTCAGGATTATGAACGCAGGCAAGAATTTGAAATTCCTCCTGTGCAAATCATAGTTACTGAACATCGTGGTGAAATCAAGAAGTGTCCTCACTGCGGGAAAGTTAACAAGGGTTCTTTTCCAGAGTCTATAAAATTCCCTATTCAATATGGTCCTCGTCTTTTAGCTTCAATTTTGTATTTGAGGAATTATCAATTGATTCCTTATGAGAGGACTTGTGATTTAGTTGAGGATTTCTACGGCATACGTATCAGCCCTGCGACCATAAAAAGGGCGGAGAAGGAATGTTTCCAGAACCTGGAACCTTTCGAAGAAACTGCTATGAAACATCTATTAGCGTCCCATTCTGCCCATTGCGACGAAACAGGAATGAGAGTTTTAGGGACGAAATGGTGGCTTCACGTTGTCTCAAACAATCTATGGACCTACTATTTCCCACATCCTAAAAGAGGATCAGAGGCAATAGATGCTCTGGGATTTCTTCCACAATACAATGGAGTAGCAGTTCATGATGGATATTCTTCATACAACAAGTATGAATGTGAACATGCTCTGTGCAATGCTCATCTTAAGCGGGAACTTACTGGGATTGAACAGAATTTTGAGCAACAATGGGCTAAAAAGATAAATGAACTCCTCAGTGAGATGAAAAAGTATACTGATGAATGCAGAGAGATGGAAATTCCAATAGACCCGGAAAAAGTAAGGGAATTTGAGAAAGTATACGATGAAATTACTCAAGAAGGAATTGAGGAAAATCCACCTCCAGATCCACCAAAAGTTCTGGTGAAAAAGAGAGGAAGAACAGCACAAACGAAAGCAAAGAATCTCCTTGATAGGTTCATACTACACAAGGAAAGGATTCTGAGATTCCTCAATGACCTGAGAGTTTCGTTTGATAACAATCAAGCAGAGCGAGACATCAGGATGATGAAGCTACAACAGAAAATTTCGGGAACTTTCCGAAGCATAGAAGGAGCGGTAGCTTTCTGCAGAATTAGGGGATATATATCCACAATTAGAAAGAATGACCTGAATGTCATGGATGCTATTCTAGCGGCGCTCAATGGAGCACCACTATTATCCTCATAATTGCAGCATTTGCTGAAAACATACTTTTTTTATCAGTAGACTGAATAGTTACCTAATTTTTTACATTGGTGCCCTTCTTAATATGAAGGGCTTTCTTTTTTCTTTTACGTTCATTTTTCAGGTATTTGCTCATTTTCCGCATTTTCCATTTCCTCTGCTGTTTCTGTTTCGGCCGTTTCTTTGATTTCAACGTTCTCAGCAGTTTTCAATCTCTTTTTTGCAGCGCTTCGCATGTATGCAAAAATCACCAACAAGACTGCCAGTGAGGCCAACAAAAAAATGAGTATCATGTTTAGCATAGGTTCATATGCGCTGTAAGGAATCTCGGGTTCAACAGTCAACCTTGATCACCCATTAATTAAATGGCTCAGGCTTTATTTGTGGGTTTCTATGAAAAAAAGAAAGAGATTTTTTTGAAATTGCAGGTTTAATAATATCCGGACCGCTCGTTATACCTTTTAGCGGTGTTGTAGGCATCGTAAAGGTTGTAAATCCAGAAGAGCGGATAAAGTATATAGCCGATCAAAAACACCGTCAAGAAGCCAAAAAACGAGGCAAGGACGATGAAAATTATCCCTTTCATTATCTGTCCGTTGTAAATTTGCCCGAGACCCGGGACAAAAAAGGACAGGACGACGGCAAAACCGGGATTTTTCTGGGGTTGTGGCATTTTTTACACCTTGATTGATTTTTTTAATTTTTCAATAAGGGATATTCGAGGTATGAATGATTTATATATGTTATATATTCGGATAATATTTTATCGGCATCTTACTCAAAGGTCAGGCGCAGGGATCAAACGTAGTACGCCACAAAGAAACGGTACATTACTTTGATTTCTTCAAGTTCCTTCGGGTCAATTTCAAGGTCGTGTTGTTCAGCCTGGTATATTTTTTCCTCAAAATCTTTGAATGTGACTTCGCACTTTATGTTTTCCGGAAGTTCGGCTTCAAACCAGTCACATTTCCGGCAGATTTTTTTGCTTATTTTTCCTACTTCTTCGGGGGTAAAAGCAGCTTTGTCTTCGGGTTTGTAGTTGATGTCGACTGTAAGTTCTTCTTTGCTGAGTAAATCCGCCCAGAATCCGGAAAGTTCGGTACCTTCTATACTGTAGTCTTTGAGCTCAAAACTTCTTGTGATCGTGTTCTTGATCTTACCCTCTTCCATAAGCTAAAGCTTTGAAATTGGATGTATATAAAATATCTCCAGAAACAAAAGAAATAGGTAAAGGAAATGAAATCAATTTTTTCAAATTTTGAATTTGTTTTTAAAAAAGGAGAATCTAATGGGAGAACCGAGTGAGAATATCGAATGGGAAAATTAAAAAGGGAGGATGTGAATGAGAAAGAACTTCCCACCCTTTTCTTTTTCAATTCCATTCATATTTTCTTAAGCATTAAGGACATTATTCCTGGCTTTGATGATTTCATAGGGTCCTGGAATAAGCCCATTTCCATGCCGGAGCCCCCGAACATCTCATTATTGACCCGCTCGGTTATTTCATTGAATATCATCTGATAGGAAATACAGTGGGGGTCAACTCCCTTTATTTCCCCGTCGCCTGGGGTTATGGCATTGTAGGGGCAACCGCCTCTGCAGTAATTTATATGGCTGCAGTCCTTACATTCCCTGTCCACATATTCCTTATACCCGAACATGAGCTTCCAGGCGTCGGATTGGGCGAGATCTTCCATGCTAGGACGGTCGTATACATTGCCCATGACGTATTTTGGCATGCCTACAAAGCGGTAGCAGGGGTATATGCCTCCGTCAGGGCCTACGGCAAAGGTATCTCCCATGCAGTCCACGAAGGTGCAGACGGCCCCCCGACCTCCGAACACGCCTTTACAGAGGTGGTCGATGTTCATGACGTCGATCTGGCCAATGTTTTCCAGGTATTTGTCCAGAAGATAAATTAAGAGCCTTCCGTACTCTTCCGGGTCAAGAGCCCATTTCTCGGGTTCGTCCCCACGTAAAGAGGGCAGTGCAGGGTGGAACTTTAGAGTCCAGCCATTTTCCAGGTAGAAGTTGAAAATGTCGTCCTTGTAATTTACGGAATGGGAGGTGAAAGTGGTGATGAACCTCACGTTAAGCCCGTGCTCTTTAGCTATCTTGTAGCCCTGTATGGTCTTATCGAAGTATCCCTCTCCCCTCTGGAAGTCATTTAGCTCCTTTGGCCCGTCCAGGCTGGAACCGACAGGAATGTTATACTCTGCAAAAATTTCTGCTATTTCATCTGTCATCTTCCAGAGGTTTGTCTGTATGGCAAAAGCCACGTTCCTGGGACTCACTCCCTCAACAAGGATTGGTAAAGCCTCCCTGTAAAAATCCGCACCTGCCAGGAGCGGCTCCCCGCCGTGGAAGGTAAAGGTAACCGAATCGTTCCGGAAATCCTTGAGCCATTCGACAATTTCCTTGATGGTCTCAATGCTCATTCTAGGAGACCCTTCCTCGGAACTCCAGCAATAACTGCAGTTCGCAGGACAGCCTAAAGTGGGAATTATCATTATATGGAAAGGCATTTTTAAGCACCCCTAATTTTGAGCCTGCCCAAACTATTAATAGTTTTCTAAAAGTTTCTACTGCCGAATAGCCGTTTTTAACGGCGTGAACGTCGAATCAAAGTGCTTTACGGTGCTTTTTACCTTCTACACAATATACTTTTCAGCCACGATAATGGCAATTTTACGATATTTTACGCTAACATTATCAAATGTCAGTTTCAGACAGGTGATGCCATGGATACTCTGTACAGCTCCTTCAAGGGCACACAGCATGTTGTAGCAGGCGCTGTTGTCCAGAAACCGGATC
>CBFCWE010000007.1:0-74157 GCA_965601435.1 uncultured Methanosarcina sp. | reverse complement strand
TAAAATTAATCTCGTTAAAATTAATCTCGTTAAAATTAATCTCGTTAAAATTAATCTCGTTAAAATTAATATCTTTTAAAAATAAAATTAAGCTGCTTAAGTCTAATCCCCGGATTTAAAAACCAGCCGGATTTCAAGAATCTAAAAAGAAGGTTTTGCGAGAACTTTCCGTAGTCCGGTTGCCCGGAAATCTCTTTCCCGGAAGTTCCCGTAAAGAAATGCTAAACCTCAAGCCCTCTCGGAGAAGGCGAGGTTTCCGCTGATTTTCTTGATCTTTACCTTGACCACATCGCCTTTTGAGGCACCGGGTACGAAAATTGTGTACCTGTCCACCTTTGCGATCCCGTCGCCTTTGGAACCCACTGCATCGATCCTGAATTCGTAGACTCCCCCTTCCTCGATTGCTTCCCTTACTTCGGTCTGGGTAATCTTTCTCTTTTTGACAGGCCTGTGAGCGCCGCATGCGGAACACTTCAGGATGAGTACCCGATCCACCCGGACGAGCTGGGTATCAGGACGTCCGCATTCCGAGCACATGACGTACTCGTCCACGTAAGCCTGGATGTTATCCGCAAGCTGAGTCCTTGTGAACCTACCCTGGAAGACTGCACGGGAGCCTTCGATCTTTCCTGCGGTCCCCAGTTCCCTGGTAAGGTATTTCATAAGGTGGTCAGGGTCCCGGTTCAGGATGTCGGCAATGTTTCCAAAGTTGTCCAGGATCGTGGCTTTACCTTCGGAAAAGGTTCTAGGTTCGGGGATTACGAATCGAGCATCTGTGGTCTCGATATCCGGTAACTTTGCAATCGCACGGTCCAGGAGCTCTTCGTAATCATACATGTTTATTCTTCCTTATCTGGTTGCAGTTTTCAACTGCTTCTTCGGTCATTTGAAAGTCCATTTTCGAGTGCTTTATAACCTGAAATCCGATTACAGGACCAGTTCAGCGCCCTTATCGACGACGATCCTGACAGGGGTCGGAAGTTTTTGGCCTGCATGCCATAGTGCGTCTTTTGCAGCCTCGAAGTTTTCCTTCTCCACAGCCACGCTGAAGATCTTCTGCATGGAACTTACCCTTGCTGCGGTCCCGACGTTCTTCCCGTAGGCCCCACGCATTCCACTGGACACACGGTCAGCACCAGCGCCTGTTGCCTGCTTGTTTTCCCTGAGTACTTCGTGGGGGTAAACCCGGAGCTTCATGTAGTAACCCAGCCTTCCGACTGCTGAAACCAGGTGCCTGTTTGCAGTGATACGGGCTGCTTCAAGGGCAGTGTGCCTGATCTGGCATTTCTCTTCTGAGACCAGGGAAATCCTTACCGGGAAATCGGTGTTTGACTTGTTTCCCATGTCGTAGTGAATAACCTGACTTCCGGGGACACCGCCCATGTACTTTCTTCTGGTAAAGGAGCGCTGCTTCACGTTCCTGTACATACTTGCTGGCTTTCTTACCATTAGCTTAATTCTCCTGAAAGATGATGATTTTGATTGTAATTGATTTTGACTGTAATTGATTCTAATTTTAATTGATTTTGATTGTAATTTTTTGCAACGGAATAGTTTGGAATTGCTGCGATTTGGATTATTTGTATAATGCCTGCAGAGAACCGTCCGGCATAGATCACGCGCATATGAGATGCGCATACAGGCATGGAGAGATGTGCATATAGAGATACTTGCCTGTATTTACATTTATCTGTAACCGGTTCTCCGGCCGGTCATGTCAGGAAGTTTCCTTTTCGCCCTTTGTTTTCCCGGCCCTTGCAGGGGGTTCCGGGCCTGACATTTGCCCCTGAATTTTTATATATTCCGGGCTTAGGTGACTTACTCCCTAGTACTTAGGGGTTTATAAGTTTTATTGATGTTTCCGGATATTTCTCAAAAAATCCTGCAAGTAGCCCGAAACAGCCAGAGAGCATCATGCTTCCGAAAGGTGCTGCAAAATGCAGTTTTTCCAAAATCTCAGGGCGGATTTCTTTTCCGGAAAGTTTTTCGAGCATTCCTCTTTTAGGCCCTGTGACCACGACCGAACGGACGCTGGCAAAGCCCGTGGCTTCCTTTATGTACGCTCCGTGCCCCCCATCTTCAAAGACCTCGTCAAAACCAAGGCTCCCATCGGCAAGCCTGATGATGTAATCCTGCAATTTTTCAGGGCTCATGCGAGAACTGTGATGTTCGAAGAGGGCAGTAATCCTGTTCTCAAGCACGAGGGCTCCGAGCGTGTGTCCGTTTCCGATGTTTACCACAACTGAGGGCTGCCGGGCTGCCGGGTCTGTGAGTGCTCCGAAGATGGCTGCAGGTCCGGTGTCCATGAATACCGCCCGAATTTCCGGGGAGACCCCTTTGTTTTTCAAAAGGGAGTCAGCCTGGGCTTTCATACGGGTGAAAGCCGGAGGGATTTTTTCAGCCGTGTACACGAAGTGTTCAAGTTCCCCTCCCTTTTCAATGAATTCCCTGAACAGTTCAAAGCGGTACACTCTGTTACTTTTATCAGGGGCGTTCCCGTGGTCCTGCACTGCCACTGCGAGTTTTTCCGGAACCGTAACCCCGAAGCCGGACAGGGCTTTCGAGACCGCTTCTGGGTCAAAATCCTGCATAATGATTTCTACAGCACTCCCGGAGGCGGTGAGTTTTTTTGCCTCCTCTTCGGAGACTATCCGGACCCCAAAAGCTTTCACTTTCTCAAGGTTGTCGTGGATCGTCAGGGCAGCCCTCTCTGTTGCATATACCAGAAAACCTGCCTGCAGGTGAGCCTTTACAGCCCTTCCCGAAGGGCCTCCGCCCATGATGGTCCCGGTAAATACTATGTCCTTTCCGGCTTGTGTTGCTTCCATAACTTTTCCTGCAATGACCTGGGTCGGGGAGGGCATGACCATGAGCAGGCTGTTTTCCATCTCTTTTTCGGAATCGAATAGCAGGATATCCTGCGTTCCCGTTCCTATGTCCGCTGCAAGTATACGCATACCTTGAGCAATGGGGCTGATAAATTATTAAAGCATAGGGCGCATAAGCGGGATAAACCGGAAGAAAGAGACTATTTGCCACTCCTGGAAAAAAGGAGTTTTATATAATGGAATTTGATATGGAGGCCTGGATTCTATGAAGGAATCAACACCCGAAATTCACAAAAAAGATACAGGAAAGTCTTATTCTTTTGCAATCATCACGATTTCGACTTCAAGAGCTGAAAAATTTGGAGACGTTGGGTCCCCTGAAGAGGCTGAAGACCTCTCCGGAAAGGCCATGAGGGAAATCCTGACTTCCAGCGGCCATGCTGTGGCTTTCTACAGGCTGGTCCCGGATGAGGAAAACGCTATCTTAGAAGCTGTAACCTCTGCCCTTTCCAGCTCTGCGGACATCGTAATCACCAGCGGAGGCACGGGTCTGACCTCGGGAGACGTGACAATCGAATCCGTTGCACCTCTTTTCGAAAAGGATATCCCGGGTTTCGGGGAACTTTTCAGGTATAAAAGCCTTGAAGAGATCGGGACTGCAGTTATCCTTACCCGGGCAGCTGCAGGGGTTATCCGGGGAAAAGCGGTCTTCTGCCTTCCGGGTTCTCCCAATGCCGTGAAACTGGCTCTCTCAGGGATCATTGTCCCGGAAGCCGGGCATATTGTCAGGCATGTAGGTGAATAATTCTCCTGGCCTTTCTTTCTTTTTCATTCCTTCCTTCCTTTTTCCCGTATTTTCTTCTTCCTTTTTCCCGTATTTTCTCTTTCTCTTTCCTTCCTTTTTCCCTTCTTTCTTTTTTTGTGTCAACAGCTTACAAAAATATGGTCCGCGATTTCCCTGTCCACGGCGTACCGGGTCTGGTCCACCTCAAAGAGGAAAGAGGGCGTGCGCCGGAGCAGGGTCACGGGCATTCCGGGCAGGACTCCCATTGCCATTAGTTTTTGCAAAATTCCCGGGTTTTTCGTTTCCAGATGGGAGATTTTTCCTCTTTTTGCAGGTTCCATTGAGGAGAGGGAGGTGTTTCCGGTTTTTATCTGGGCGGTTTCTGTTGGGGAAAGAACTGAGCTTTTCGTTTTCATTTGAACAGGCTCCTTATGAATTTTATTACTTTTGTTTCTTTGACAATTTCATATCCGCAGGAGGGACAGCACTGCTTGTTGCAGTTGTGAAGTTTCCCGCAGCCGGAACATTTTGTTTCTCTTGCTTTTGAAAACTCATAGCCGCAAAGGGGGCAGTTCAAAGGACAACCCCCAGAGCCCCGAGCAGGGTGCTTACGATAAAGCCGACAAGGAAGGCGGAGGGGAAGATGAAGCCCGAGATTGCAAGGGCAGTTTTCAGCCCTCGTTCTTTTACGGTCATCATGAACTGGGCAATGCAGGGCATGAAAAGGGTCAGGGTGACTGCCGCCACCACAAGCTGCACGCCTGTGAGTAATCCCGAATCATGCATCTCGTAGAGCCCGACTGCCCCGAAATCCCGCCTGAAAAAGCCGAAAAGGAAGACCGTTGCCGCGTCAGCGGGCAGGCCGATCCATTGTGTGGGATATTCCATGGCTTTCAGGGCAAGGTCAAAGAGCCCTGTAAGCCTGCCGATCCAGATCAGGACGCTTGCCAGGACAAATAGGGGCAGGACTTCAAGGAAGTACCAGTGCATCCTGGAATAGGTCTTCACGGCTATGTTGGACAGCCTGGGTCTCCTGAGAGGGGGGAGCTCGAGGATGAAAGTAGGGTTTTCCCCCGGCAGGACTTTTGCAGCCAGGTAACCTATGAAGAGAAACTCCAGAATGATCACGCCTGCCCAGATCAGCAGTCCTTTTGGGTTTCCGGAGAGGATTGAGAGGATGATCCCGAGCTGGGCTGAGCAGGGGATTGCCAGGGCAAGCAAGATGGTTGAAATTAGTTTCTCTCTTCTGGTTTCCAGGGTCCGCGTGACCATCGTGGCCATGGTGGAACAGCCAAAGCCCAGGACCATTGGGATCACCGCCCTCCCGCTGAGCCCTATTTTCTTGAACATGCCGTCCACAAGGAGCGCCAGCCGCGGGAGGTACCCCGTGTCTTCGATAATTGAAAACACAAGGAAAAAAGCCCCCACAATCGGGAGGATGAGGGCAATCGCATAGGTCACTGCCTGGGTAATGATTCCGTATTCCCCCACAAAGAGGTCCTGCAGCAGGGGGTAGGGTACAAGTGTGGTGAACTGCTCGGTTACCCAGGGGTTTATGTAAGCCCCGAAGACCGTGTTTTCCAGGAAATCCACCACGGTTCCGGCTGCAAAGACCCCGACGAAACGGTAGAACCCGAAGTACAGGATCAGGAAAAGCACCGGGATGCCCAGGGCCGGGTGGGTGAGTATACTGTCAATGTTCTCGGCAAGAGCGATTTTTTTTACTCCGGACTTTTCTTTCATTGCCGTGGTTTCGGACTTTTCTTCCCTTCTGCCCGGGCCTCCCGTCTCCCCTGAAGCAGCATCAGTCATAACCTGTTCCACGATCTCGTTTACGTAGGCCTGGCGCTTCAGGGTGATGAGGTATGTTAGTGGGGAATCTGCCTGCTTTGAGGCCTCTTCTGCTATGGACCTGAGTCCGCAAGAACTCCTGTTTTCATATCCGCAGCCGTCGTTTTCCTCTTTTTCGCTCACTTTTTCAAGGGCTGTAAGGTCTTCCTGGAGCAGCAGGAGGGCGAAGGCTCTTTTTGAGATGCCGGATTCTTTTGCCACTGCAAGCTGGCTTTCAATTTCCGAAAGATACGGGTCAATGTTGCTCCCATACTCTATTTCCGGCATGTTCCCTGAAGGGATGAACTTCGCAATTTCGGTTTTAAGCTCCTCAATGCCCCTCCCTTCACTCGAGACCGTACCGACCACGGGGACCCCGAGCAGCCGGCTGAGTTTTTCCATGTCGATTCCAATCCCCCGATCTTCCGCTTCGTCCATCATGTTCAGGACCAGGATCAGGGGAGTTCCGGCTTCCAGAAGCTGCACTGTGAAGGGGAGCATGCGCCTGAGGTTTCGGGCGTCCACCACATGCAGGCAGACAAAGGGTTTCTCGTCAAAGAGCATTCGCTGCGAGACTCGCTCTTCTTCGCTTATGGGATGCAGGGAATACATTCCAGGGGTATCGATAATTTCATATTCCCTGTTTCCTATCCGCCCCTTTCCCCGGGTGATTTCTACGGATGTGCCAGGGTAGTTGGAGACCACGGCGTAACTTTCGGAAAGGGAGTTGAAGAGGCTACTTTTTCCCACGTTTGGGTTTCCGACCAGGACGATTTTTTGGAGGTCGGTCCCCGGACAATTTCCTGTGTTCCGGCAGCAGCAATCTTTTTTAGGGCATATCAATGGCAGTTTCATGATTCTCCTTTTTTAGGGTAGCCTAACTTTTGGTTCTATCCGGACTTAGGGTGACCTAATATTTATAATTGGCGCTGCTAATAATATCTATTAAAAACTTGAAAAAACAGGCCCAATTGCCGGGAACATGACCCTCAGGACAGTTAGGTTAAGACGTCTAAAAAAAGAATCATCTGGCTACTCTACATCTCTCAGATTTTCTTACATGTCTTCTTACAGGGTTTTGATCTCCCTTGCCATTCCCATATAATATCTAAACAGTTCCTCTCCCCATTTTATGGCACCGGGTTCAAAACTTATTATGTACTGGCGGTCGAATCTCCCGCTTTCATTGAATAGCCCCAGGATCATTATTTTGTCCGATACCGCAATTAATGCGGGGCTTTCGATCTCTTTTTTGTCATTTATAAAAACTCTTGCGTGTCCCGTTTTCAGAAATTCTTCCACCTCTTTTTTGAAATCCTCTTTAAATCTTGAGTGCACGGATTCGTTCAGGACAATGGAGAGTTCAATCCCTTTTCCTGTGAGGTCCTGGAAATAAGAGGGGAGTTGAGGGTGAAAGTAGGAAAGGAACATGTAGAGACTGTTTGAGTTTGAAACGTGCTTCACGAATTCGGGGTTCAGTTCAAAGGCATGACTCAGGTCGGGCTCGATCAGGGAGTAGTTCCCTATCTCATTAATTCTTCTCAAAAGATGAGCCGGGATTGGAATAAGCTTTCTATCTGCCCAGAATTCTTCATTCTTTTCGAACACATTAAGAGTATTAAGGAGAGGCTGCAGCTTTTCGACGATAATCTCACCCACATTTGTAAGGTGGTAAATCCCCTCTTCCTTAATTACCAGGTTTTGCTCCTTCAATTTTTTGATTTGGGGGAGCAGGGATGTCCTGGGTACATCCGGAAGCTCTTTCAAAATTTCATCGATATTTCTGGGTCCTTCTTTCAAGAGTAGCAGAAATGCTTTTCTTTTCTCGGAAAATAAGATAAGATCAAGTAGACTGGGGTTCATTTCAGATCTCCAGCAGGGTTTTCCAGTTCATTTTAAGTTTTTTGTGGGTTTAAAATAGGCGTTTGCATGCCGGAGTTCCTGCATGCATTATATATTTTATAGATATTTTTTGTGTATAATAAAGATTTCGAAATCTTTTGAAACAAGTTTCTCTTGAGGTGACCTGGGCAATATTCCGGAAAGGTATGTGTAGTGGCATATGTGCGGTATATAATATGCCAGGATGTCAGCCATCTGAAAAAATGTTGGCTATCCGGGATTTTGAGTGGAATGATTTAAGCCTGACATGTTTCTAATATGTTGTACTGTAAAACTGTTGTCCATTATCCGGGACCTGAATGAGTTCCCGTTCAAATGAGCCGGGGTTCAATAACCCATCGGGTTTATCGGGAAAACGTTGATATAGAGGCTGAGATGAGAACAGAGAAAATCTCTGGGCTAAGGGCAGAATGAACTCAGAGTAACAGTAATTCATTTCATCGTTAATAACTGAGAGGAAGGGCAATGGAGAAAGACAAGCTATACAAACTAAAAGCTGAGGCCAGTAAACTTTCCCCGATCATCAATATCGGAAAGAACGGGGTAACTGATTCTGTAGTCGAAGAACTGAAGAAACACATAAAGGCTAACAGACTTGTGAAAGTAAAAGTGCTCAAAAGTGCGGAATCCGAAAAAGACCTTAAAGGCATAGCTGAAGAACTGGCGGAGAGCAGCCATTCCACACTGATTGAGGTGCGTGGAAGGACCGTTGTGCTGTACAGGTAATTATTCAGGAAACAGGTTCGGGGCAGTGCAGGCGGCAGCAAGTTTATGGCCGTACGTTAATGGCCGTAAGTTAATGGTCATAAGCCCGAAAGTATGAAATCTGGCGATATGATTAGGTTTTGTAGACCCCGTTGTTTTTGTAGTCTCATATTCAGGGTTTTTGTATTTCCCGGGAAGACCGTTCTTATGTTGCTTGTGTGGAGAGCCCCGTTCATACGCCTAAAAAATAATTTTCATCTTTAAAAAAAAGAATAAGGTTTTTGTGTAGAATTAACACTTATAGGTTAGGACCCTCAAATCCGGGTTATCCTTGATGCAACATTATTATATAATTTATTCAATGTTGTGTAAGTGTTTGTGCTGCAAGAGCGGTTTAAATTGTATAAATTATCTGGCACATTAAACCCGGTTAAGTTCACAATATTTATGTTAGGTTCCCAAACTTTAAGTTGGGTGCAGCAACAATGCATACTGTGATTAACGTACTATGTGATTAACGTACTATGTGATTAATGTTACATTGTGACTCCATCTATCATGATAACATATAACTGTGATAACACAAGTTTGATTGACACATAATCGATTAATATAACCGGATAAAGCACATTAAAACGCGTCAAATCCTTTTAAACGGTTGGGCGGGGGTTTTTCTGCTTTCCTTTTATTTTCAGCTGTTCCGGGGCAGAGTGCACCCCCACGCATCCGGAGTGATTATTATGCTTGAAGACGAGTATCAACTTGACTTTTTCAAAAATAATGGGTTCGTTCGGAAACAGTGTTCCAAATGCGGGGCATTCTTCTGGACGCGCGACCTTGACCGCGAGACATGCGGAGATGCGCCCTGCGATCCTTATTCCTTTATCGGAACCCCGGCTTTTTCCAGGGAATTCAATGTCGCAGAGATGCGCGAGTATTACCTCTCCTTCTTCGAATCCCAGGACCACACCCGGGTTGAACGCTATCCGGTGGTTGCTCGCTGGAGAGACGATATCTACCTGACCATTGCATCCATTGCCGATTTCCAGCCCTTCGTCACTTCAGGGCAGGTCCCTCCTCCCGCAAATCCCCTCACGATTTCCCAGCCCTGTATCCGCTTAAACGACCTGGACTCGGTGGGCAGGAGTGGGCGTCACCTTACAACCTTTGAAATGATGGCGCACCATGCCTTCAACCGGACGGGCAATGAGATTTACTGGAAGGATAGGACCCTGGAACTCTGTGACGAGCTCCTGAGCTCTCTCAAGGTCGACCCCTTTGCCGTTACCTATAAGGAAGAACCCTGGGCAGGCGGAGGAAACGCCGGGCCCTGTGTGGAAGTAATCGTGCACGGGCTCGAGCTTGCAACCCTGGTGTTCATGAATTTGAAGGTCGATAAGAACGGGGACATCCCGATCAAGGGCGAGAACTACTCCAAGATGGACAACTACATCGTGGACACCGGATACGGGCTTGAGCGTTTTGTTTGGGCGTCCAAAGGTTCTCCGACCATCTATGATGCAATTTTCCCCGAAATCGTAACCGAACTCATGGGTCTTGCAGGAATTGAACACGAACTCAACGATCCGGAATATGCAAACATCCTTGCCCAGAACGCAAGGCTTGCAGGCCTCATGGATGTGAGTGAAAAGTCAAACCTGATGGCACTCAGGAAACAGGTGGCTTCAAACATCGGGATGACCGTGGACAAACTTGCGACCATCATGGAGCCCGTGGAGAAGGTCTACTCGATCGCAGATCACACCCGTTGCCTGACCTTCATGCTCGGGGATGGGGTCATCCCCTCGAACGTCAAGGGTGGATACCTTGCCCGCCTGGTCCTCAGAAGGACGCTTCGCATGATGAAGGACCTGGACATCAGGACCCCGCTGTCCGAAATTGTGGACATGCACATCAAGAACATGCCTGAGTATCCCGAGTTCAGGGATAACTTCCCGGTCATCCAGGACATCCTGGAGTCGGAAGAAGAAAAGTTCAACAGCACCATGGAAAGGGGCCGCAGGATCATCCAGAAATCTGCAGGTCATTTCAAGAAGAGCGGAGAAAAGATCCCCCTGTCCCAGTTAACTGAACTTTATGATTCTCATGGGATACCCCCTGAGATGGCAAAGGAAGTAGCATCCGATCTTGGGGTGGGCGTGGAGTTCCCGGACAACTTCTATTCCATTATCGGTGAGCTTCACAACAAGGCGGAAGAAAAGGTAGTGGAAGAAAATCCCTTTGCTGAGCGGCTCAAGCACCTCCCGATGACCAAGCGCCTCTTCTACGACGAGCCTACTCGTATGGAGTTCGAGGCTGTTGTTCTGGATGTTTTTGACAACCATCTCGTGCTGGACAGCACTTTCTTCTATGCGGAAGGTGGAGGCCAGCCCGCTGATTCCGGGACCATCGCATCCGGGGATGCCGTGTACAAAGTGGTGGACGTTCAGGTCTTCAACGGCGTTATTGTCCATACCGTGGAAAAACCCGACGAAGGAATTGATATCGGCAAAGGCGACATGATAGTGGGCATAGTGGACGAAGAGCGGAGGATGACTCTTGCCAGGCACCACACCGCAACCCACATCGTGAACGATGCTGCAAGGAAAGTCCTCGGGAACCACATCTGGCAGGCAGGAGCCCAGAAGTTCGAAGACCATTCCAGGCTTGACCTTTCCCACTACAAGCACATCTCCCCCGACGAACTGAGGGAGATCGAACTCCTGGCCAACCGGACGGTCATGGAAAATAAGCGTGTGGTCACCGAGTGGATGGCCAGGACAGACGCCGAACAGGAATACGGCTTCGGGCTATACCAGGGCGGTGTTCCCCCAGGAGAGAAGATCAGGGTCGTAAAAGTGGGGGACGACGTGGAAGCTTGCGCCGGGACCCACTGCCTCACTACGGGTGTTATCGGGCCCATCAAGATCCTGAAGACCGAGCGCATCCAGGACGGGGTCGAGAGACTTGAATTTGCAGCAGGAACCGCAGCTGTCCGGGCCATGCAGAAGATGGAGTCCCTCCTGGTTGATTCCGCAAAGACCCTTAGCATCCCGCCAGATCACCTCCCTGCCAGTGTTGACCGCTTCTTCGGGGAATGGAAGTCCCTCCAGAAAGAAAACGAGCGGCTCAAGGAAGAACTTGCCCGTGCCAGGGTCTACCAGATGCTCGGAACTGCAAGCGAGGTTGCAGGCCTCAGGGTAGTTGCAAAATCAATACCTGGTGCCGACTCCAAAGAGCTCCAGAAGATTGCAACGGAATTCCTGAAAAACGAGGATGTTGTTACCCTCCTTGTTAGCGACGCCTCAGGCGTGAAAATCGTTGCATCCGCCGGTAAGAAAGCGATCGAATGCGGGATCAAGGCAGGCACCCTGGTCCGTGAAATGTCAAATATAGTCGGTGGCGGCGGCGGCGGAAAGCCGGACCTTGCCATGGGCGGCGGGACCGATCCGACCAGGATCGAAGAGGCCCTTGCCCGCGGGCTTGAGCTCGTAAAAGAAGCCTGTGCGGAAAAATAAGAGTGTAATGTAAGAATAAGGGTAAAGTAAAGAAAAGGGTGGGCAAGTTTAGCCCACTAAATAAAAAACACCGGGTTTCTTTTTTGACCCGGGTTTTTCTCTCCATTTTTTAATTTTCAGTTTCTGGCTTATTCATTGCCTTCTAAAATTTTGAAAATTTTCAATCCTTAGCTTTCTCAGTCCTTAAAGAGCACTTCGCAGAGGATTGCAATGCCATCTTTTACAAAGAGGTGTATGGTCTTTTTTCCTTCAAGCCCCTTTTCGACCTCATTCCGGACTTCCCAGTAGTCTTCGGGCTTTACCCCTGCCCTCAGGACCACTGACCCGACATTATTGTTCTTTAAGAACTCGTTTATTTCCTGAGGTTCGAACGGGCAGGTCTTGAGCACGAGGTAGTGGTTCTTGATCATGGACTGTTTTGCCAGGATATCCGAGGTCAGCAAAAGCCTTTTTTTGTCTACCCTGAAGATATCGAAACCTCCGGCAAGGGGGCCCGTAAGTTCTATCATGGAGTCTATAAGTTCGGGAAGCAGTTTCGCTGCCGTAACCGAAGGCTCTGGCTCATAAGCGTAGAGTTTAATTTTGTCGGTTTCCCGGATCTTTGAATTCGGCCAGTCTTTGGGGATCAGGCCTTCACCCGCCGGAAGCGCCACTGCTAGCCGGTCGAATTGCTTCAGTCCCCCGAAATAGAGGGTCAGACGGTTGAGCTGCCCTTCAAGGGAGATGTATTCTTTTTCGCAGTCAAAGGGAATCCTCTCAGGCGGCATCTGGGGCGGGGCTTCGAAGGCAAAGTTTCTGGTCTTCTCCCCGTAAGCTTCAAGCACGTTTGGAATTCCCGGCTCGATGCTTGAGACTTTCCTTTCCTCTTCCTCAGGCGGGCGGAAGGGGTCCGAAAACACGATGTCGACTTTCGGGATCTGCGCGATGACTTCCGGGTCCAGGGCGTCTCCGCAGATGAACTTCACGTTGTCGAGCCCGTACATCTCGCAGTTCTGTTTTGCGTACTCGATTTTCTCCGGGTCGATTTCCACCGCATACACAAACTCGCACTGCTGTGCAAAAAACACAGTCTGCCCTCCGATCCCGCAGCTGATGTCAGCCAGGGTCCTGCATTTCAGGCGCTGCGCCCTGTACCGAGCAATCGGTTCCGGGGTCGCGAAGCGCAGACTTTCCTTGTCCCCGTGCAGGGGCTTTTCAAACTGCTTTTTCCTTGCCACGTCAATCACGGATAGTAGGAGGTTTCTGGGATTTAAAGGCAACTGAAAAACCGGGGGGCAGGATGTCTAAAATTTAATAAAAGGTTCTTCCGGCGTGCATATAGAGCTTCCATGTAGATGATTCCGGGCCATTGTCTGGTTGTTCAGTTTATTAGTGAACGGAGCAACCGGAATGTCACCTCAAACGGAGCTTTTTCCGAGCAGAGCGAGGCTGGAGCGTGGATACAAATTAAATTCATAAATTTTTAGTTTGTGAGAATCGGAAGATGTGAAATACAACTACCAGTACACCGATTCCCAAATTAATCCTTACATTTTCCTGAACTTTTTCCCAGGTCATCAGAATGTATTTTTCAGTCATTTGGATGCATTTTTTGGTTATCAGAATACATTTTTCAGTCATTTGGATGCACTTTCTGGTTATCAAAATACATTTTTCAGTTATTGGAATGCACTTTTTGGTTATCATAATGCACTTCATGGGGAAGCCGTCGGTTTCGCAGTCTTGAGGGTGTAGGTGCCTGAAAAATATAGCAAAAAAGGTTTCAATGGGTGTCTAAAAAAGGGAATCTTAAGTTATTACTGCTCAAGCCGCGCTAAAGCGCGAGGACAAAAATGACGGAATAAGGCATTTACGGTTAGCCTATGTAAAAAGGAAGCTATCTGGTTTTTTCTGCCCTCCGTCCAAAATCAGCTCAAATGATTTCCACTGCCTGCAGGGTCATAAGCTCTTTTCCCACAATCTCCCGCAATTTCGGGATCAGAGGCCTGAGCTTCTCCTCCTCGTCAACCGTTTCAATTACCAGAGGGATCTCATTGCTAAGGGCGAGCACTTTTAATGAACGGATCTTCCCGTCAGCCCCGTACCCTTCGATTCCCCTGAGCAGGGTTGCGCCCTTTATGCCGGAGTCGCGCAAAAACTCAAGGACCGTTTCATGGACGGATTTTCCGTGGTAGGTTGAGCTGTCTTTCAGGTAGATGCGGAGAATTGCGGATTTCATGATTAATGCCTCACAAGTGGGAACTCCTGCATGAAAATTTACTGAATTTCCATTAAGTGTTGGAAATTCTCGGATATAACCTGATCGAAATCAGAACAGGACCTTGATCAAGAAATACAAATATAAAATGAAAAATGATATGAAAAAGAAAAAGCCGGAAGAATCTTCCGTCTGGGTTTGAGTGAAATAAAAATATTGAAGGGTTTGAAATCACCCTTCCAGTACGAGCCTTGCTATGTCGTCTCCGACGTCGGAGGTTCCGCTGCTGCCGCCCATGTCGTAGGTCCTGACCTTAGCGTCCAGGATGTTTTGCTGGATTGCGCCTACGATGCTGTCTGCGGCTTCTTTTTCTCCAAGCTGTTCGATGAGCATGGCGCCCGCCCAGATGGTGGCAATCGGGTTGACCTTGTTCATGCCCTTGTACTTGGGGGCTGAGCCGTGGATGGGCTCGAACATGCTTGTGCCCTGAGGGTTGATGTTTCCGCCGGGGGCAAGGCCGAGGCCTCCCTGGATCATTGCGCCGAGGTCGGTTATGATGTCTCCGAACATGTTCGGGGTTACGACAACGTCGAACCATTCGGGGTTTTTCACGAACCACATGGTGATGGCGTCCACGAAGTTGAAGTCCGTGTTAACTTCCGGGTGTTTCGAGGCAACTGCTTCGAATTCCTCGCGCCAGAAGCCGTAAATGTCGGAAAGGACGTTTGCCTTGTCCACGGATGAGACGTGTTTCCTGCTCTTTTCGGCAAGGTCAAAGGCGTATTCCATGACCCTCTGGGTGCCTTCCTTTGAGATCAGGCCTATCTGGTACCCGATTTCCTCGCTGTCGGTCTCGATGTCCAGCCCGAATTTTGCGGAGTAAAGCGTCCTCTTCACTTCAAGGAGGTCCTTGCTCTCGCCTTTTTTTGCTCTTCCACCGATGCCGATGTAGAAGTCCTCGGTGTTTTCCCTGACCACAGTGAAGTCGATATCTTTTGAGGTCTTGTCCTTAAGTGGGGTCCAGACTCCTTCAAGGAGTTTCACCGGGCGCAGGTTGATGTACTGGTCGAAGTAAAAGCGAGCAGTTAATAAGATCCCCTTCTCAAGAACTCCCGGGGCAATCCTCGGGTCTCCGATGGATCCCAGGTAAATGGCAGGATAGCCGGATAATTCTTTTAAGGTGTCTTCCGAAATCAGTTCTCCTGTCTCCAGGTAGTGATCTGCCCCATGGGGGTAGTCGATCCATTCTACATCAAAGCCGAATTTTTCGCCTGCGATATCAACAACTTTCTTGCCTTCGGCGATGATTTCTGGGCCTATCCCGTCTCCGGAAAGGACCGGAATCTTATACTGCGTCATTTTTGTACTCCTTTCGAATTTGCTGGCAAATTTGCCTTATTGTTAAGAGATGTTGAACGTGAACAGGTTTTTTGAACAGGTTTTTTGAACAGGCTTTTCCTGAGAAATTTTTCCTGAGAAATTTTTCCTGAACCGCTCCTCTCTAATTAGCGTTTTGAGACCAGGTCCCGGGAATATTCAACAAGCCCTCCTTTGTCCACTATTTCGCGGACAAAATCCGGGAGGGGCGTTGCCTGGTAGGTCTCACCTTTCGTTTTGTTTTCAATGACCCCTGTTGCAAGGTCTACTTCCAGTTCGTCCCCGTCGTCAATCCTGTCCGTGTCCGGGCATTCAAGGACCGGGATCCCGATGTTGATCGAGTTCCTGAAAAAGATCCGGGCAAAGGACTTTGCGATCACACAGGACACCTTTGAGCCCCGCAGGGCAAGGGGTGCGTGCTCACGGGAGGATCCGCAACCGAAGTTGTTTCCTCCGACAACGATGTCGTTTTCATGCACTTTTTTTGCAAACTCGGGGCGGACACCTTCAAAGGTGTACTTCGCGAGTTCCTCGGGGGTATTGAAGATCAAGTAGCGACCCGGAATTATTGCGTCCGTGTCCACGTCATCTCCGAATTTCCAGGCTCTTCCTTTCATGGCATCACCGATGTGGTTTCTGATATTAAAAGCTGCAATTCACCGGGCCAGAGGCCGCACTGATGAATATGATTGTAGTTCCATGTCATCTGTACATTGTCATCTGTACACGTCATCTGTAATCTGCACAGTTTCTTATTATCTTGAGAGTTCTGTGTTTACAGCTCGTAATCCAGTTCCATACTTATGGATAGCATGGTAATAATAGCTAATATTTAAATTATTTTATGGCGGAGTATAAATATGGTTTACAATATGCCTCCGTTTTTTCCGTAATATGCATTAAAATAAGCGTTTATTGAGCTCCTTATTGCTCTATATTGCTTTTATATTGTTGTTTCTTCTCTTTTTTCTGCCTTCACTGCGGGCATCAGGGCGCTTGGTTCTCCCCCTCCATGCCAGCTACGCCGGGGGCGCATCCGGACCAGGTGTACGGATTCGGAATGGTCGTCCACGATCAGGGCAGTTCCCCTCTCACTTCCCATTTTCTTTATATATCCCCTGATACCCTCCTGCATGTAGAGGGGGCGCGCGGCTTCCAGGGCAAGGATATCGTCACTTGCGGTGAGGCGGTGGCAGATCAAAAGGTCGCTTTGTGAAATCACGTCCGTATGCAGGCCTGACGGCCTCTGGGTGGCGAGGATCAGGGACAATCCCGGCTGCCTCCCCTGCCTCAGACACCTGTTGATCAGTACTTCCGAAGCAAGGGTTTCAGTTCCCGCGGGTAGGAAGAGGTGGGCTTCGTCTATGAAGAGCCAGACCATGGGAAACTCCTCACCTTCTACTTCACCTTCTGCTTCACCTTCTACTTCACCTTCTACTTCACCTTCTGCTTCATTTTCTACTTCATCTTCTACTTCATCTTCTACTTCATCTTCTACTTCATCTTCTACTTCATCTTCTACTTCAATTTCTTCTCTTTTTCCTTCTGCCCCTTCTTTACCTCCCTCTCTTCCTGCCTTATCTTTCTCTTTTCCGGTTTTTTCTTCCTTCCTTCCTCCTCCCATGAGCCTCTTTTCATATACCCGCCTGGCCTCAAGCCTTTTTGCATAGAGCCTGCCTGCAAGAATGGAAACCACGGCTGCGCAGACATTCTCATTTTCAAGGGTGCTTACGTCGAGGATAGAGGTCTTTCCACCGCTTACGAGTTCCGACAGTCGTGTCCCTTCCTTTTCGAATACTCCCCAGGAAGCGACGGCTCTGAAATAATTTTCTGCGGCTCCTTTCGAGACAGAATCCGAACGCTCGTCCCGGAGGATTTCTGTAATTATGTCTTTGAAAGAGTACGCTTCATTCTTCTCTTTAAGAGATTCTATTGCTCTTACAACCAGCACTCCCAGGGACGAAACCTCATCTACCTTAAATAACCTGCACCATTGGCCTCCTGAGAGTCCGGAGATCGAGATTGAAAACGGTGTGACCTTTATGCCCCGTTTCCCGTACTCTGCCGCTTTTCCAGCAGGTACGAAGATCTCTGCCTCAATGCCGGAAGGCTCAAGGTCCCATTGTTTGAGTCTCCCGGCTTCAAGCGTGTTCTGGTTTCCTGTTGTCCAGAAAATCCCCATGGTATCAATAACCAGGGATGCCAGGTTTCTTGCGAGGGCTGGAGGGAGAAGGGCGAGTTCTTCCAGTATGCAGCCCATAGTATAGGATTTTCCGTATCCCCTTTTCCCGCAGATCAGGACCGCATGGGGTCTCAGGGCATCAAGGAAGACGGGTGCTCCTTTGGAACGGTCAAGAGCCAGGTAGTTCCCGAGGAATAGCAGTCCCTCTCCCCGGTTATCCTCATTTCCAAGCACGCGGTATTTTCCGGAACCTGTTTTTACAAATGAAGACCCGATAATTTTTCCCTCCTTTCGTCATTCATTAATATTATCATAATCTCCACTACCTAAAATATTTTTTCCAAATGCCCAATTTATACAATAAGATGTTTTATTTTTTCCTGAAAGGATCTTTCCGGCTTTTCCACTAAATTTTATTTATGGGTCTGCTCTTCAGGTATTCCTTCATTCCTCCTCCAGGAATAGAAACGTTTATTTAGTTGTGAAAAACTATACGGTAATGTATACTATAGCACACTGACCTACTGCAGGTCTATTTTCTTACGGAATTTTCTGGTTTTCCCAAAACTCCTTTAAAAAACATAAACTCCAAAGCAGTTTGACTCCTTGAAGAATTTCAAAATTTACTCCCCGGTGAACACAATTGGATACTTCCCAGAAATCCTCATTATTAGATTTGCTTTTAAGATCCGATAAAAGAAAGGGTATAATGCTCTTTCTGAAGGATGGCTCTAAAAGTATCGAGGAAATTACCAAATTGCTTGATTCTCCTCCGGCTTCGGTCCTTCCGCAGATCAAAAAATTGAAAGATAACAGGTTGGTTCTGCAGGACGGAAAGTACTACAGCCTTTCCAAAATAGGAGTCATTGTTACTGAAAAAATGAGCCCTCTGGTGGGAATCCTTGAAGTTTTTGAAGATAACCTCGACTACTGGATAACTCAGGACCTGAGCGGGATTCCTCCATTCCTGCTCCGGAGGCTCGGGGAACTGAGTCCCTGCGAAGTGATTGAACCTGAACTGCACAGGATCTTCGAACCTCCTGAGGAGTTTTTAGATTCCCTCATGAAGTCCAGGGATGTCATGCGCTTTACCTCTTATTTCCAGCCCTCTTTCCCCGAACTTCACTCGGAACTCCTGATGAAAAAAACTAATATCTCCCTCATAGTTACCGAAGGTTTCTTCGAAAGGATTGTAAATGATTACCCTGAAGAACTTGAAAATTTCCTGCTCCCGGAAAATTCCAGATTCTTTGTCTACAAAGGGGTTTCCTCCCTGGCTTCGGTTACGGTAAGCGAGAGGTTTATGGCAATTACCCTGATCGATAAAAAAGGGAGACCTGACCAGAGATTACTTATAAGCTTCGAGAAAAATGCAATTGAATGGGGGAAGGAACTTTGTACGTATTACAGGGGCCTGTCCGAAGAAATCAAGACTGAAGACGTTGCCCGTCTCCTCTCCGGTAATGAAAATTAACAGGCTGGAAAAAGGAAAATTAGAGGTTAAAATAATCCTCTAATTTTCAGGCTAAAATCTTGGTAAATACGTTTGGTCTTTTTAAGGTTTGGCCTTTTTAAGGTTCGGAGTTTTGCCTTCAGGAAATTATTTTATCAAGTTTTCCGGCTTCTGCTGCCAGTTTTATTTCCCGTGCGATCCTTCTTCCCGTGGACATATCTTCCTCGATCAGGTCCGAGTACGGGGAGCCGGTGACATAAAGGTTTGTCCCTGCTACAATCCTGGCCGAGATCTCGAATACCTTGATTTCCAGTTCGTCGGTGAACACTGTTTCAAGGCAGAAGGCGCCGATCATCCCGCCGAAGAGGCCCAGAGACTCTTCCACTACTCTTTCCCCCAGGGAAAAGATAAGGGGCAGGAGTGATTCCCTTGCTACAAGGGGGACGTTTCCGGTGACAACGTAGGTTGGCCTGATGCCTGATTCTACGAGTTCCCGGGGGGAGCCGAGCCTGAAAATTTCGTCAGCGTTGGATTCCACTCTCCGGTCCATGCTAAGGAGTTCAAGGCTTCCCTCGCTTAAGGTGTATCCCTCGTCCCGGATGGGGGAGTAGAAGTAGTGCAGGTAGTAACGGGTTCCGGTGATGAATTCCTGGATGGTGTATTTCTGGGTGCGGTCTATGAGTTCCTCAAACTCTTCGCAGGTCTTTGCAATGAAAAACCCTTTGCCTCCCTTTGCTCCGTGGTACTTAACCATCACAGGCCCGTTGATTTCTTTTGGGTCATCTATTTTTCCGGGCATGTGAATGCCAGCCCCGAGCAGCCATTCCCTTTCCATGTCCCGGTCTGACTCCCATTCAAGGACAGCCCTGTTTCCAAAGGTCGGGACTGCCATTTCCGCAAAACTCTCAGTACCGAGATAGGCGACAAAGGAACCGTGCGGGATTATAATGACATTTTTTTCCCGGAGTTCTTCTACTTTGTTCATAATGTCTTCATAACTATCTACAATGAGGTACTCGTCGGGTTTTGCCTTTGGGAAAGCCTCATAGAATTTTGGGGGCTTGCCCACGCAGATCCCGAGGGTCTTGAAGCCTTCCTTCCTCGCCCCATCAAAGATTTGAAGGCTCGAGTGAGAACAGACAGTTGCAATTGTAATGTTTTCCATATCATAGTTTTTAAGAAATTCGAGAACCTGCTGTTTTGTGATCATGATTGTTACCACGGAAAATTTAGATTAGAATATATGACGTTATATTTAAGTTTAAGGTATGGATTCTATATATAAATATAGTAATAAAAGTATAATAAAAAGTAATATCTATAATTTATCAATTAAGTGCTTGCAAGGTAGACTTGCAGGATATGATAGAAAACACCTTTCATAAAATACCTTGCACAAATTACCTTGCCCAAAACATCTGGGCGTAAATCCCTTACAAAACTACATGCCCTACACAAAATCCCTTAAAATAACATCTATAAATAAATCACCTCTCAAAAAACATAAGCTCTCACAAAGTATAACAATATTAATCTTTTAATTTAGGACGTAAACATGAAAGAGCTGGAAGATAGAGACGGGTTTCCGGAAGCCAAAGAGCACCTGGATGGACCTGGGTCCCCGGATGGGGCGGATATTCGGATAAGTGGAGACAGGGTGATGGTCCTTCCCGTAAATGAGGACTCAAGAAAGATTACCCAGACCCTCTCAAACGAAACATCGCTGAAGGTCCTTGAACTGCTCGGGAACAAGAGTCTGTCTGCAACCGATATTGCGGAGGAGCTGAAAATTCCTCTGACTACGGTGAAGTATAACCTTGACTCCCTCGTTGACTCTGACCTCATCAAGGTCAAGCAAATCAAATGGAGCCGAAAGGGCCGACAGGTTAAGATCTACGAGGCGATGGAAAAGCTTATCATCCTGGTTCCTTCCAGAAATCCTGTTGATAAAATTTCCATCATAAGCCTGCTGCAGCAGTACATGGGAGTAATTGCAGCGGCATTTTTTGCAGCTGCAGGAATCGAATACCTCTCAGCGTACCTCAAGGCAAGAAAGGTTTTCCAGGCCACCGCTCCTCTAAGGATGGGGGTAATGGAAGACAGCAATGTCCCTGTTCCGGCAGCCGTGATAGCTAACGATACTTCCGGGGGAGAAGCCGGAGAACCCGGGTTAATGGATGTGGGCATCGAGTCCTTTGCCGAAGAAGAGGCAGCTCCGCAGAATGAAGCGCAGAGTGAGGCGCCGGACCTAGCTCCGAAGGAAGCAAGCGAAGTTTTTGCCGACGAATCCCCGGAAGAAGAACCCGTTGAAGACGAGGTCATGGAAGAAGAACCCGTTGAAGACGAGGTCATGGAAGAAGAACTCGTTGAAGACGAGGTCATGGAAGAAGAACTCGTTGAAGAAAATGCTCCTGTAGAAGAATCCGTTGATGAAGGGGTCATGGAAGAAGCTCCCGTCGAAGAAGCCGCTGAAGGTATGGACGTTTCCGATACAGACGGCATGGATGGGGTAGAGGGGCTGGATGGAATGGATGAAATGGGGGATCTGCCTCCTGTTCCCCCTGAAGGAATTACTCATCTCGGGGGTATTCACGGGCTTTACGATACGCTTTCTTTACATCCCGGAGCCTGGTTCTTTTTTGGCTGTCTCTTCGTTGTGTGCTTGATGATCGTACGAGAAGTCTATTATAAGAAAAAGACCAAGTAACCACTGATTGGTATGAGAGTTGCTTTAAAACTTGCATACATAGGCACCGAGTTCCACGGCTCCCAGATTCAGCCCAATGTTGACACCGTGGAAGGGGAGATCTTCAAAGCTCTCCGGAATCTCCAGATCATCGAAGGTCCCAAATCTGCTAATTACACATGTGCAGGCAGGACCGACGCAGGAGTCCATGCTCTTGAACAGATCGTTGCTTTTGATACCGATAAGCCTAACCTTGCAATCCCCAGAGTCATCAATTCCGAACTTCCCCCCTCTGTCTGGACCTGGGCTCATGCGGAAGTTCCCCCTGCCTTTGACGCCAGGCGGAATGCAGTTTCCAGACGCTACCGCTACGTGATGAGCGGGGAAGAATACGACATCTCAAAGATGAGGGAGGCTTCAAAGCTTCTCCTGGGGACCCACGATTTTGCGAACTTTTCCAAAGCTGACGGGGACAAGAGTACCGTCCGTACCCTGGAACGTATTGAAGTGAGGGTTGACGGGGAGCTTACAAAAATCGATGTAACCGGCAACGCCTTTCTCTGGAACATGGTCCGAAAAATCGTAACCGCCCTTACCATGATAGGGACCGGGGTCAGGGACGAGGACTGGCTGCTCCAGATGCTCAATCCCGAAATCTACGAAGAAGGAATTGAACCTGCTCCCGCACACGGGCTGACCCTTATGGAAATCAAATATCCTTTCCCCCTCGAGTGGGTAGAGGACAGCTACTCCATCCGGAGGGCAAACGAACAGAACTACAAGAATATCCTCAGGCACAGGGTAATGGCTGAAGTGATCGAGGAACTTATTTTCAAAGAATAAATGACTGATTTTCAAGGAATAAATGACTGATTTTCAGGAATAAGGAGTGCTTATAAAGGGGCTCACTTACACCTCTGCTAACACTTTTGCTAACACCTCTTCTTACATTCTTATCTTTCTTACTCCCTTTACCTTGCGTTCCCTGTCGTCATTCAACCTATTTTATATTATTAATCTTTTTGAAAAATCGTAATTATCCGGGTGAGGCTGCGGTGCACCCTCTGGGCATGGATCTCAAGCACCCTGAGGCCTGCCTTTTCCCCGTATTCGAATGCTGCCTTATCCGAGACCACAATGGCGATTCCTCCGGGCTTCAGGATACGGTATATTTCCGAAAGGGCGCCGGCATAAAGTACTTCCAGGGACTCTGCAAGGATGGCTGCCGAACGTCCGTAGGGAGGGTCAGTGACGACTGTGTCCACGGATTCGGCTTTCAGGGGGGTTCTGCAGGCGTCTCCTTCCATCAGGGCATAATCCGTCCCGAAGGCTTCCAGGTTTATCCTTGCTCCCTGGACGAGTTTTTCCTGGGCGTCGATTCCAATTACCCTGGCTCCCAGGAGCCCGGCTTCCACAAGGATGCCTGCGGTGCCGCAGAAGGGGTCAAGGAAGAGCTCTCCGGGGCGTACCCGGGAAAGGTTTACAAGGGTGCGGGCGACCCTGGGCATAAGGACTCCAGGGTGGAAAAAGGGCTTGTTCTGAGGGTTCCTGGCTTCGTACGCACTTCTGTCCACAGATGAGATGAGGGTTGCAAACACGGTTTTTTCGCTCAGGATAAGCCGGAATTCGATATCCGGGTTTTTGAGATTTGCCCGGAATCCTTTCCGGTATATACAACCCCCTATCTTCTTTTCCAGGGGCTCGCCAGGGAAGTTCACATGGTGTTTAATCCTCTTTGCCCGGACTACGAAGTTTTGTCCTTCCCGGATAAAACCGGCCGGTTTGAAGGCTTCGGCAAGTTCCAGGATTGCTTCCGGCCTGCTTTCTGAGATCCCTATCACTTTCAGTATGTGGTGGGTCATTGCAAGCCTTTCCGTCATCTTACTCTTGAGGGTTTTTTCAAGCTCTGTTTCTTCGCCAGTTATGTCCACCACAAGGCACTGGTCCATCAGAGAATGTACTCTGTATTCCAGCCCTTCGATTTCAAGGCAGGCAAGGACTTCGGCTGCGGGCAGTTTTTCGTGTTCACCTGAGAGTTCGAAAGCGTATAACATGGATTGACCGGGGTTAGGTTGGTGAATATAGTTAGGAATATATTGAAAAGGGTACGTTCTGAACGTTGGTACATTCTGAACGGTAAAAGTCATTCGAAATCGGTTAAACTGGATACTGTTGAATTGCTGGACGTAATATGGAATACTTCTTGTAGATTTGGACAAAATTTGCCGAAAGAATACGGCGGTTTCAAAAGAATACTTTATATTTAAAACATCTTCTCCAGGGCTTCCCTGCCTGTCATGCCGGGTTCGACCCCAAGTTCCCTGGCTCCCGGCGTTGCTTCGACAACTTCTGCTTTTAGCATGTCCTCGAAACTCTGTACGCCCTTTACCTTTGCTGCGGTATCTCCAAGGGCTTCTGCGGCATTGATGTCAAGGTACCCGCACATCAGGAAGCCCTTCTCTGCGCTGAGGACCAGCAGGGGGTATTTCTGCATTTTAAAACAGAGGCCAAGGGCGCATCCGTTTTCAAACTTAACCTGTTCGATGAGCATGTTTTCCAGAATATGTTTCAAACCTGATTAAACTTTTGGGCTCAGGAAAAGTCGCCCGAGGAAGTTCTCAAAAAATCCTTCAGCTGCCAGGGTTTCTTCAGGTTCCGGATCTTCAATTGGGGGGGTTTCATTTTCCATTACTTCGCTCCCGGCTAAAACCTCCGGCAGGGCTGCCGTCTCATAGCTTTTGTTTTCCGAAAACCAGAGGGTAATTTCCCCCTCGGGGCCAAAGCTGCCTTTCAGGACCTTGCGGCTGTCTTCAAATTCCTCGCTTTTATCTTTCAGGCCTTCTATCCTGTTTACATCATATCCGGGTGGCAGGAATATGGTCACTTCCGAGTCCGGGGTGCCCAGGAACCAGATGCTGGTTTCAGTACCGTTTTGATTACTGGTTTCATTGCTTATTTCGTTGTCTGTTTCAGTGCTGGCTTCCCCTTCTTCCTCTTTCTTTACTTCTTCCTCTTTCTTTACTTCTTCCTCTTCTCCTTCTTCCTCAAAGTTGTAGGTTACACTGGCGGTGTTTGTGATGGGTGAACTCCTGGATACCGTGCCCAGGGCTTCGTCAGAGAGCCAGAACTCCACGTCCCGAACTTTTACCGTCTCTGAAGAACCTTCTAGCTTAACATCGGGCTTCTTTTCAATGGATTTTTCCAGCCTGTCCCGGAGCTCGAGCTCCATGTTTCGGATTTCCCATGCGTTTACGAAGCTGTCGTTGTTACCGGTTTCCCTGTCTATAAGTTCCCTGAAGAAAATAGCCTCCCTGCCCGTGATGTATTCTTCATAGTCCCAGCTCATCCCACCGTTTTCCAGGGTGATTTTATTGCTGGATGCGAAGGAGGCGGCGCAGGGGCCCGAAAGAAGGGTTACGGAGAGGACGGCTGCTATAAAGAAGGTTGAAAGGAGGTGCTGTAATTTCAAGATGCTCAACTCTTTTTTTCTTTTATTTTTTCAACCTTTGTCTTTTATTTAATTTTCTTCCATTCCTTCCAGCTTATTTTGTTGTGACCTCACAGCCGTCCGAGCTTACGATTAGTGTGTGTTCGGCCTGGGCTACCATTCCCCCTCCGCTTTCCAGAAGGACGGGGTAACCGTGGAGGATTCTTGCTTTTTCTAGCTGGATGAGTACAAATTCCAGCTTGTCGGATTCAAGCCAGCGTTTTGCAAAGGGTAGGGTCCTGTATTCTTCAACCTGTTTCAGGACTTTTCGAACTGCAGGCATACGGACCGGTTTTTTCTGGATAAGGCTGTAGATCTCGGTATAGGGACCATCGTGGACTGCGCCTACCCCGTCCGTTGCGAAAGGCTCGATAGCAAGCACGTCTCCTTCCTTAAGGACTGTGCCCCCTTCAACGTGTTTGTTCGGGACGGATGGGTCAGCGTGCGCTTCATACTGAGAAAGCCCGTGTCCCGTAAGGTTGAGGATGGGGGTCAGGTCATAGCTCCTGATGGCGTTCTCGATTGCAGCCCCGATTTCCCCGGTGCTGACTCCCGGCCTGACAGTATCGATGGCTGCCTGGAGCCCGGCTTCTGCAGCTTTCACGATGTCCGGGTTCCCGGAGAGGTCCACCGTAATTGCAGAGTCTGCAATGTACCCGTCCACATGGACTCCCAGGTCCAGCTTTACCATATCTTTCCCGAAGACGTCCGTGTCCCCCACTTTCGGGGTTGCGTGGGCTGCCTCTTCGTTTCTTGAGATATTGCAGGGAAAAGCCGGCTTTCCTCCAAGTTCAATGGTCTTGTTTTCTACAAACTCCGCGACTTCAAGCAGGCTGCCTCCTACCTTTACCATATCTACGGCTTCGGCTCGAACCTTGCTAAGGATTCTTCCCGCTTCCCTGTATTTTTCAAGGACATCTTCCCTGTTTTGCACGTTATCGGTCATGCTAACTCCAGCTCAAATAGGTTGAATAATAATTGATAAGATTGAAATCGATTACTTGATTAGATTAAAATCGATTATTAGTTCCTACTTAATAAATATATAATGGCTATAATTATGCCTTATATAGATAATTAGCAGAGTTATAATACAAAGTTCTTTTCTAATTTTGTCAGGTTCTCACAACCATTTTTGGTCACAAGTACCATGTCTTCGAGTCGGACCCCTCCGATTCCCGGATAGTACAGCCCGGGTTCGATGGTGATTACATTTCCTTCTTCAAGCACAGTACTGTTTTCCCCAACTCCGGGGAGTTCGTGGATATCGAGCCCTACCCCGTGTCCTGTGGAATGGGTGAAGCCTACCTTTGCCCCGCTTCTGTAGGTGTCGTAGCCCTGTTCTTCCAGCACGTCACAGACTGCATTGTGGACGTCAGCCGCAGACACTCCGGCTTTTACCATTCCCAGCCCTTTCTCCTGGGCTGCAAGCACGGCTTCATATATGGCTTTCAGCTCTTCCGAAGCTTCTCCCCTGAGCACGGTGCGCGTCATGTCTGCAAAATAACGTTTTTTCTTGCTTCTGGGAAAAATGTCCAGGATGATGGGGGCATTTGCCCTGAGTGGTCCGGCAGTGGTCCCATGGGGGTTTGAGGTGTCTTCTCCGCAGGAGACGATGGTCTCTTCCGCCTCGCAGCCAAAGTCCAGTAGGGCGTGGTCTATCGCAGAAAGCACCTTCTCTCCTGTAAGCTCCTTTCCCTCGTGGTAAAGGATTCCATCTTTCTCCTGTGCACCCCTGATGAGTTCTATGGCAGCCTCCATTGCCTTCTCTCCGGCTCTCTGGGCATACTTTACGGCTTCTACCTCCTCGGGCCTTTTCCGGCTTCTCATCTTCCTGAAGGGGCTCTTTACCGGGACTATGGAGAAGCCTGCTTCGGCAAGGAAGTTCGAGTCAAAAACAGGGAAATCATAGGGTACTGCGATTTTTTTTGCTCCTGCTTCCGAGATCAGTTCGGAAAGGCAGGCAGCATAAGCCAGAGCTCCATCCTTTTTCTCCTTGATTTTCTCCATGTATCCGAAGTCCTGCAAAGTCCGGATCCCGGGAACCCTCGACTCAAGTTCGGCTCTCCCGCGTTCCATCTCCGAAATAAGAAGGGTCTCTTCCCCCTCTCCGGTCTGCAGGTATCCGAAAGCGTCCGAAGCCAGGAAACGGGTTGCATAGTAGATGTCTGCGGAATGGATGTCTCCCGTCATGAGGTATACGTCTGCTCCGGAATTTTCAAGGGTTTCTTTAATGCTGAATTCTGGTTCTGACATGGCAGGTATTCTGGTGTTTGTGAATAAAGTTGTTATTGTCAGGTCCGGGATTTCAGATTGTAATATTTCAGATTGTAATATTTCAGATTGTAATATTTCAGATTGTAATCAAGAGAATAAAGTTCTTTGAGTATGGGAAAATAGTGGGCAAGGGAGGCTTCTAGCCTTTCAGGAGCCTGCCTCCATGTTTTTCTGTCTTCTTTCCGGTCTTCTGCCTGTTACGTTTACGTCTCTTAAAATTACATCTTTTCGTATTAACATCGTTTTGTTTTTGAGGAAAAAAGTCATGTCTTCAAAAGTTAGTAGATGGAGTTTGTGGGTGAAATGATGGATTGAGGCCTGAATTGAGACCCGGATTGAGGTTGTGGATGAGTAAAAATCTCCTCCTGGCTAAAAATAGTGAGTTTCATTTAAAACAGTAAGTCTCTTTTAAAATAATGGGCAAGCGAAATCAGTTTCGCTTTTTTTCAAAAGTTCCAATTGCGAAAAAAAATGAGCGCCCGGACCGGGATTCGAACCCGAGTCGGAGCCTCGACAGGGCTCCATGATAGGCCTCTACACTATCCGGACTCTCCGATTAATTTAGTCGTTTTCACCCGCGTTGCGAGCAATCCATAAATGTCATTCCGCTATATAAAGATTCCCGTTGAAGGTTTTCTTTTATAGGGAATGTTATGAATTTTAGTCCCGCCTCCCAGACTCGAACCGGGGACATCGCGGTGCCTGCGCGGAAATGTGCGATTTCACTCGCATTGGCCGAACTACAGCCGCGCACTCTACCACTGAGTTAAGGCGGGACAATGGATGCGTATCCAGCGCTGCAAAGCGCTGCACTGCCTTAATGCACCATCTCCATATATGATAATGGTATTTATGGTTTTCGCTAAGAGGGGTTTTCAGGGGGCTTTCTTTATAACATTTTTTATATATATCATCCATACTTTTCTATATTACAGAGACTATAAGATAATTTAAGGTACAGAATTTTGCCCAGTACAAGGGGGTACATGGAAAATGGTGGCCCAGATATTTACCGAATCTAACAATAATGATACAGTTACTGTCCGCTTGGGAGAAACCTTTTTGATCAAACTTCGGGATGAGCCTGCAGAACATCTTTACAGCAAGGAGAATGAACATTCTGCTCATACCGTTTGGGAAATGCAGGCAGGCAGGGGCCTCAAAGTGCTCAGGGACCAGTTTGTCCCGGATATCCCTGATACGACTACGGTTCCCGGAGTTCATGAGTGGGAATACGAAGCCATAGAAACAGGGTCCTGGAAAATCGAGGGGAAATATATTATTTATCGCTTCGGGGGCGAAAAAAAGTACAGGTTAAATGTAAAAGTGGTCTGAATACGCCGGCAAAGTCCCGTGACCTCATAATCCCTTTTTAAAAAAGGCTGATTGATAAGGATTTTGCGCAAAGCCTGGGCTAAACTTTAACCCGGGATAATATCAGGTCGAAAAAATCAGGTCGAAAGTAACGTAAAATAGTAAAAAATTAGTAAAGAACCCGAAGGTTCTCTCTTCCTTTTTCTATTTTTCTCAGAAAGTATCCAGTTCCCCTTTTACAACCATATCGGTGATTTTTGTCACGTTTGCAA
This sequence comes from uncultured Methanosarcina sp., assembly GCA_965601435.1. Lineage (GTDB taxonomy): Archaea > Halobacteriota > Methanosarcinia > Methanosarcinales > Methanosarcinaceae > MTP4. The sequence continues at coordinate 45,345 of CBFCWE010000007.1, read as the reverse complement.
GCCAGTCGTCCATGACAGCTTCAGCTTCGGCTTTAACCTTGGAGAAGGAACTTCCGTCTTCGGGGATGATCTGGGCACTTGCCACCAGGGGTTGGTCAATGGGTTTTCCGATCTGGGAGAGCAGCCTGAGGTAAATGTCATGCACCTCGGGGACTTCCTTTACAATGTCCTTGGCCATCTGGGTGGAGAGAAGGTTGTAGATTTTTCCGATGTGGTTGATCGGGTTCTTTCCGCTTGTGGCTTCCATGCTCATGGGCCTGTTCGGGGTGATTAGTCCGTTGCAGCGGTTTCCGCGGCCTACCGAGCCGTCGTCCCCCATCTCAGCTGAGGTCCCGGTGACTGTAAGGAAAACACTTCCCGTTTTCAGGTCGTCGGCGGTGTTGATCTGGACTTCTACGTTTCTTTCCGTATAGCGGCTGGAGACGTCTTCCAAATAGGTCTTCATTTCTTCCTTTATGTTTATGTAGTGGTCCAGGTCGTCCACGTGCCTTCCTACCATGCCGCAGCAGGTGGTAAGGGTGATGTCATCTCCGTCCCTGAGCCCCATGACCTTGATATCTTCCCCAATACCGGGGATTTTGGGTTTCAGGTCGGTAATAAGCTGCCTTTCGGCGTTGTAGACGATGTTTTCAAGTTCTGAAAACGGAGCATGCCCTACCCCAAAGGAAGTGTCGTTTGCAACCGGAACTCTGTCTCGGCGGAAAACATCCCTGAGGTCCGAAGATCCTGTCCCTAGTTTGCAGTCCAGAATTACATCCTTTTCCTGGTCAAGGTTAACGACTGTGTTTCTCAGGTAATCCCGGGCAGCTTTGAGGGCCACGGATTCCGTGGCAAGTTCGACGCCTTCAAACTCTTTTGTGGCCCTGCCAACAAGGAGAATGTAGATGGGCTGCAGAATTTCTCCTCCGCCAAATTTGGGGTGGGATCTTCCTGCTACGATTTGGGTTTCATCAGTATTGTGGTGGAGCACAACCCCGCACTTTTCTATGTACTCCTTGCATAAGGCGCGGCTGACGGCTTCCGCCAGCCCGTCCGAGATGCTGTCTGGGTGCCCTATCCCTTTGCGTTCTACAAGCTCTATCTGTTGTTTTTCTACAGGGGTTTGTATGAGCTGTTCTACTCTGATATTTCGGGCCATTTGAATCCTCTTTTTTTGGAATAATTACTGTATCGTCAATGGTTGGGTCGTTATCTTTTTCATGACTTTATCAACGCCTGGTGGATCCAGCGCTGATTATATATTTTAAAATACTATAGTATAACTTTAATAATATTATATTTATGAACCATGTATCTGTTTCTATTAAATTACTCCCGCTATATAATTGTTCCCGTATCTTCATTACTGGGGGTAATATGTATTCTTAAAAAAAGGCTCAATCGCCATCTTCTTAAAAATAAAATTTATGTGAGCGATATAGTGTGGGCTATACCATCTTTCTGTTCATTCTTTCTTCTCTCATTTTTTCTCTTTTTATTTACTCCTTTCTTCCTTCCTCTCCTTTGTCTTTTTCCTCCTCTCCTTTGTCTTTTTCCTCCTCTCCTTTGTCTTTTTCCTCCTCTCCTTTGTCTTTTTTCCTCCTTCCTTTGTCTTTTTCCTCCTCTCCTTTCTCTTTCTCTCTTCCTTTCTCTCATTTTCTGGGGGTAAGCTCATTTTCTGGAAACTTCACCGTGAAATCTATATTATAAAAGAATGTTTTGGATAAACGTTTTATACGGATGAACATAACCTGTGTAACAATTCCCAGTAGAGTACATCCAAGTACTACCAGAGGACAGAGCAGATGATTCGCATTGCAATACCCAATAAGGGTCGGCTTCACGATCCCACCATCTCGATTTTCAGTGATGCGGGGCTTCCCATCAGTGGGGGGGCTAGCCGGAAACTTTTCGCAAAAACCATAGATCCCGAAATCAGTATTCTTTTCGCAAGGGCTGCAGACATCCCCGAGTACGTTCAGGACGGGGCCGCCGACGTAGGAATCACGGGTATGGACCTGATTACGGAATGCGGGGCGGACGTCGAAACCCTGCTTGACCTTAAATTCGGAAGGGCAACCCTGGTCCTGGCCGTGCCTGAAGATTCGGAGGTTGAAAAACCCGAAGACCTGGAGGGAAGGAAAGTCGCAACCGAGTTCCCCGGGATCACGGGCCAGTATTTTGAAAAACTCGGGATAAACGTCGAGGTTATAAAGGTCAGCGGAGCCTGTGAAATGACTCCTCATGTCGGGATTGCCGATGCCATCGTGGACATCTCAAGTTCCGGGACCACCCTCATGATCAACCGCTTGAAGGTAATTGACAAGGCCTTTTCTTCTTCTGTCTACCTGATTGCAAACAGGGAGAGCCTAAGGACAAAGGAAAAGATCCTGGACATCAAAACCGCGCTCGAAAGCGTACTCAACGCAAAGGAAAAACGCTACCTTATGATGAACGTTCCCCAAAATTCCCTCGAAGCCGTAAAACAGGTCCTTCCCGGAATGTCGGGGCCCACGGTCATGAAGGTTGAGTCCAGCAAGTCCCAGGAAGAACCAATCCTTGCTGTTCATGCCGTTGTGGACTCGGACCTGATCTTCACCATCGTAAACAAGTTGAAAAAGGTCGGGGCAAGGGATGTCCTTGTGGTGCCGATCGAAAGGATAATGCCCTGAAAGGCCTGGAGTTTTCAGGCTTAAATTCCCAATTTATCTTGCAATTTATCTTGAAAAGGTGGAATGCCGTGACTTTTGAAGTAATCCCCGCCGTGGATATGAAAGGCGGAAAATGTGTGCAGCTGGTGCAGGGAGTTCCGGGCAGCGAGATCGTTTCCCTTGACGACCCCCTGGCAGTTGCTCTGGAATGGGTCAGGCAGGGGGCAAAGACCCTGCACCTGGTGGACCTGGACGGGGCGATTGAAGGGGAACGCAAGAATGCCCCTATTATCGAAAGGATAGTTGAGGCCTGCCGGGAAAACGGAGTCCGCATCCAGGTGGGAGGCGGGGTCCGGAGCTTTGACGATGCTGAAACCCTTCTCAAACTCGGGGTTTACAGGGTTATCCTGGGCACCGCAGCTATCCGGGACCCCGAACTTGTTAAACAGCTTTCCGATGTTTTCGGGATTGAACACATAAACGTTGCCCTGGATGCAAAGAACGGAAAAATCTCGATCAAAGGCTGGACCGAGGAATCCGAACATACTCCCGTGGACATGGGCAGGAAGTTCGAAGACCTGGGAGCAGGCAGCCTGCTTTTCACGAACATCGATTCCGAAGGTCTGATGCAGGGCGTAAATCCCGTTCCCACAAAGGAACTTGTAGATTCCGTAAGCATTCCCGTGATAGCTTCTGGCGGGGTCAGTTCCCTTGCCGACCTTAAGGTCCTGAAACAGACCGGGGCCGCAGGGGTTGTTGTCGGAAGTGCCCTTTACACCGGCAGGTTTACCCTTGAAGAAGCAATCGAGGCGGCAAAGGACTGAGCTGTTGATTGATTGATTGATTGATTGATCTCCAATGAAATGCCGCAACTCTGATGCCGCAACTTCCCCGGGCGACCGGGGCAAAGTATTTAAGAAATTTAAAAGAGAATGTGTGCTATATGAGGACTGCCAAAATTTCCCGCAAAACAAAGGAGACCGATATCCAGCTCGAGCTCGACCTGGACGGGTCGGGGCTTGCTGAGGTAAGCACGGGTATCGGGTTTTTTGACCACATGCTGACTTCCTTTGCAAGACACTCGGACATCGACCTTAAACTGCATGCCGAAGGTGACCTCCATGTGGACGAGCACCACCTGGTGGAGGACACGGCTATAGTCCTCGGCCAGGCTCTTTCCGATGGTCTGGGGGACATGGCCGGGATTGCCCGCTTCGGGGAAGCCAGGATACCAATGGACGAAGCCCTGGCAGAAGTCGCCCTGGATGTAGGGGGGCGCAGCTACCTTGTCCTGAAAGCCGAATTTGAAAGCCCTAAGGTTGGACGGTTAGGCACTCAGCTGGTAAAGCATTTCTTCGAGACCCTGGCTTCGAATGCAAAGATCACCGTACATGCCAGCGTCTACGGGGAAAACGATCACCACAAAATCGAAGCCCTCTTCAAAGCCTTTGCCTATGCCCTGAAAAGGGCCGTAAAAATCGAAGGTGAGAGCATAAAGAGCACGAAAGGGGTTTTCTAACAGCCTAGTTTCGCCAGCCGAATTCCGCTTCGGGATCACAGAAAATCGTAGATTTTCTGGGAGTTGCACTGCAAGTGCAACAGCACGGCGTCCTTTTCGTTCGCTCCGCTCCCTCAAGAGGACCTTTCTCTATTTTATTCTTTTTTTCATTCTGTTTTTGTTAGATTGCAATCCGGCTTAAACCCTTACTCGCCATTCATTGGCAAAGACCAGCATGGATTCTTTTCTGAGCTGCCCTACAAGCCCCACATTTGCTTTTTTTGCAGCTTCAACCCCGGAATTGAAGGGCATGGCTTTTGTGACTACAAGGGGGATGCCTGCCCGGGCAGCTTTCATTACCATGTACTCTGGCTGCCTGCCTGTGGACAGAAGGTACATCTCCGTGAGTGGAAGCCTTTTCAGGAGGGCATACCCTATCGCTTTGTCAACGGCGTTGTGCCTGCCTACGTCAACGGCCTGAAAAATGAGTTTTCCGTTCCTGTCTACGAGGGCTGCAAGGTGCGTTCCCCTGGTTACTTTGTAGGTTTCGGATGTCAGGTATTCCATTCCTGCAAAGATCGCCTTTATCCCAAAAACCGCTTCCGAATTTACAACAGGGACTTTCTCACTTTTCGGCCTGCAGGTTTCGGGTTTGAAGGTTTTTATTTCAACCCTGTTCCCTTCAACCGTGATGTCGGCTATTTCCTCGAAAGTAAGGGCTCCTTCGGAGATCATGTGGCCTGCAGCAAGTTCTCTGAAATGGAACGGTGAGGCTAAAAGTGTTGTAAAGCGTTTTCCGTTTAAAAAAAGTTTAACAGGGCATTCCCTTGCAAGCAAAATCTCTGTATCTTCTGGCCTGCCGTCGGGATAGATTCTTTTTGCAGGGTAAGAAGTGGTGTATTTTTCAGGCATATGGATCTGTTTCCCTGTGTTTGCTGTATATGGGCGTAAAAATGTGTCCATATGCCTTTTTCTTTTCCGTTAGTTTAGGTGGACTGCTAGATAGTCGATATTTATATATTTAGTATTTTCTTTACCGATTTCTATGTACAATGTAAGGTTTGAGGGATAATTCATCGCTATTCCGGTAACGTCCACAGTCTGGTTGTACAGGTACCATTTTTTGCTGTCTCCAGTCAATAATGGAAGTGGTTTGCCTGCAAGACTCATATCTAGATAATTTGGGTTGTTTGCTGTTGGCTTGTAGACCATTACAACCGTGGCTGAACTTGGCGTGGAATTGAATTCTGTGAAATCACTGAATCCAAATGTCAAATATGAAGGATTATCTTCGAGGCTGAATTGGAATACGTTGCTTGTTTCGGAGTAAATGTTATCCACATCCACTCCTGTTCCTTCTATTGAAAGGTCAACACCTGATCCATAGTCCTCCAGATCGCCCAAATCATCCTCATAATTGGAGTCCGAAACAGTATCGAAGTAGTGCCAGATGCCCAGTTCCATCACGGACTCATTTCCTCCTTCATCGCCACCTGAACCTCCATTGCCAGCGGTATAGGTCTAATCGCCCCCGGCTCCAAGTTCCGCACCGAGTACGGTTTCATTGACGTAAAGACTGTCCAGTTTGCCTGTGGGGAGGAAAGAGAAGCACACGTAGTCATTCGGGGCGGAGTCAATGGTGTAATCAGTGTTATACACAAGTCCTGCATCTTCTGCCGTATCGTTAAGGTAAGTGGTCCAGGCATCTGTATAAAGGGTGTAAATGGTCAGGTTGAAAGAGTCTACGTTCTCGTGGTCGTTACTGTTGAGAACAGGGTTTACTGAGCATCCGGTAAGACGTAGGGCAGTGAAGGTGCTAGAGGAGATGGATGCAGGTTCTCCAGTAAGGTTGATGGCATTAATGGTAACTGTGTAATTTCCGCCCATAATTTCCTGTATATTGAATGAAGGATCGCGCTTCATCTGGGAATTTTCTCCCTGAGCGAGGATAAGGGCTCCGTTCTCGTACCTGAAAACCTGATCGGGGTATTGCCGGTATTCTGAATAATAGGTGATGCCCCCACAGTCAACGGTTTCATTGAAAGAATGACCCCCGAGAGTTATAATCATTGTACACTCTTCAGGGTTTACTGTGAGCTTACCGTTAGATTTCGAGGGCTCGAATACAGGGATTTCCCCCCCTCCCATGCCGAAAGGAACAGTTGCTGAAAGCCCATAATCCGAATAATTGCTATCCGAATCCATGAACCGGGTGAATATATCTGCCCTGGTTTTCACATCCTCCATATTGCTCCATGCATCATAACTATAATCTTTTTCCGCATCAATTTTCCATTCCGGGACGTAGCTTAGTTTGACCATGGAGATTACAGTGAATGCAAGCCCCAAAAGCAGTACAGCTGCAACTGCGGTTACGGCTGCGGATTCGGATTTGAATAGGCTTGTCTGAGCCACTTCTTTTCTTTTTGCTTTCTGGTTCATAATTTCAGCTTATATTCCTATTCCCGGTTCTGCCTTGACGACTGTCTTACTTACACAGAGCCTTTCCAAACTTTCTCCAGATGGTGATGTCCCATTTGTCAAGTTAGTTGGGAAGATTAAACACACGCTGTTTTCTGTTTGACTAAGTGTATAATCTGTTATCCTTGCCTCTGACATTGTTTCCCCGAGGTACAGGGACCAGGCATCAGGATGGTCGGTATTAACCGTTAACGTGAAGGAGCTTATGTTGCCTAAACTATCCTTATCGCTATCATAGAGGGGTTTAAACTCATTTCCAGTGAGGCGGAGAGAGCAGCCTGTATTCGAGGATATGACGTCGGCGGGTGAATACGCATTTTTATCAATCTCTACAGTGTGTATCGAAACATCGTATTTATCTGCCGGTGCTATGGAGAAGTGAATCGAAGGGTAAAGCATCATAGAAGAGCGTTCCCCCTGGGAAAGGATCAAAGCCCCTCCTTCATAAATAAAGTTCTGATCCACATAATACCTGTTTTGTGAAGCGTAGCTTACAGCGCCACAAATGATTGTTTCGTTCCAATTCCCATCGGCGTCTGTAATTATGTTTATTCCACATTCGTTCTTGTTTACCGAAAGCGTCCCGCTGGACTTTATGGCTCCGATAAGTGGAAGGTCCCCCCCTCCCATATGGAACGGTACGTTCATAGTAATATCATTTGAGGAAGTGGTATTCAAGGAGTCTGGGTCTGATGCCAGGACTATGGTCATTAGGTCGATTTTTGATTTAAGGTCTGTCATGTCCTCCCAAACATCATTCATATGGGAATATTCTGCATCATTCTTCCATTCTGGCATGTAGCCAAGCCTTACCACCGATAACACGGTAACAATGATTGCCAGTAACAAAACTGCACCCACAACTGTTGATGACGCAGATTCCGAACGGAGAAAAAAGGGCTTGCTTACCTTTGAATTATTTGAATTCTTTTCTTTCATATGTCTTCAGACCCCCGGATTCGGATTCCTTTCTTCATATGTTAATACTCCAAATGAATGCCTACAAAATCAACTTTAAAATATTTTCCACTTTGATCGTTCGCATTCCCTTCAGCTAATATTTTGACTTCTAAATTTTCCAGTTCTGTAGTGTTTTTCACACATTCAGTTATGTCAAGTGTTGTGTTCACATATACATCTGAAGTGCTAAAATTGATTTCAGGAAACGTTTTCCATTCAGATCCATTATAGATTTCCGGTATAATCTTACTTTGACTTTGGTCGTGTCGTAAGGAGATGATTTTCAGGATTACTTTGGTAAATGATGTGCTTTCTGGAATGCCCAGCTCCTCTGTATCTATGCCAAAAGTAAAGTTTTCGTATGTCTCTATATCATCTGATATGGAGATTTTTGTGGCATTAACGCCGTCGATTTTATCGATTAACTCTGTATCCAGACTATTCCCCTCATTATCATATGCTGTTCCATCAGGAAAAAATGTATGAGGGGTTATCCAGTAAGGCAACTCCCTGAACTCTTTCCAGAGCACTGTCTTCTGAATCACCTGGCTGGACTCCGTGTGCACGAAGTAGAAATTAATGGCATCTCCACTGGTAATGTCAACTTTACTGCTGGGGTCGATTACGATGTAATCTCCAAACATAAAGACGTTGTCAGAGGGCAGGGTGTTGCCTTCGGGATCAAAGACTTCGACAGCAGGGTCAGACATATTGAATTCTGCTTGCTGCCCGCCAACGTTGAGTATTATCTTGATGAATTTAAGGTCAATTGCCTCTCCCCCTTTGTGGAAGATCTGCACGGTGTTTTCTGACGTGTCGATGTTTTCCTGCAGATTGGTGTGTGGCGTATGCGGGGGGTTTATTGCTCCTCCGTCTGAAAATACGGCAAGCGATATTGCAGAAAAGGCAAGTGCCACTATTGCTAGCATTAGTACTTGCCCTATTATCTCTGAAACTGCCCGGCAGTCCAGGATAAGTTTTTTACGTTTATTGTTCCCCTCCACTGAATAGTCTCCCTTTAAAATTATATCCCAATCTTTCACATTTTTATCTATAGGTTCTCAACTTTACTATTGAATCATATCTCAAAAGTATCAAAGAATTTTTAATAATCCTCTAACTCTTTTCAGAGCATTTTCAGAGTATTGCCTTCTGAATCACCTGGCTGGACTCCGTGTAAATGAAGTAGAGATTTGCTCCATTTGTGATGTTCACATTACTGCTGCTGGCGTTGATTACGATGCAATCACCGAGCGTAAAGACATTATCAGAGGAAAGCTTGTTGCCCTGGGGGTCAAAGACTTCGACAGCAGGGTCAGACATGTTAAATTCTGCTTGCCGCCCTTCAACGTCGTTGAGTGTTATCTTGATATATTTTAGATCGATAGCCTCTCCCCCGCTGTGGGATATCTGCACGGTGCCAGTGCCTGTGTCGATGCTTTCCTGCAGGTCGGTACGTGGCGTATGCGGGGGGTTCATGGCTCCTCCGTCGGAGAATACGGCGAGTGAGATTGAAGAAAAGACAAGTACAACTATTGCGATCATCAATACCTGCCCTATCAGCTCCGAAACTGCCCGACAGTCTTCAGTCAGTTTCCTGCGGTTTTTACTCCCCTCCACTGAATAGTCACCTTCTATAAATTTGTCCTTCAACTTCTTATAATGTTATTACTCAAATATTAATCTGACCGTAAAAGAAATTTTGGAAGATTTATTTATTTCCATATTTCTTCCAAAAAATATATCTACCTGTAAACCTAAATAATGTTTGGGAGTTTGCAGCAAAAGTATATATATAAATGACAAATAACATAACGTGCAGTTACTATAAAATATAATTGTTCAGTATTTAAATTAGTTTGTTAATGCTAATTCCGGCTTGGGGCCTGTTGCGAAATAGCCAATGTAACTTATCATTCGTTGTAACTTCTATTGAGGGTCAAGATCATAAAAATCAACACTTTCAATCGAAGATTTACTTAGGTTATCTTGTGACGACTTACTGTCTGAAATGCATTAAAAGCAGGAGGGATATATATGGACATAAAGAACATTTTCAAGAAAGACGACGCAGTGTCCCCGGTTATCGGTGTCGTATTGATGGTTGCAATCACCGTCATTCTCGCCGCTGCAATCGGTTCATCCGTATTCGGTCAGGGAACTTCCGAATCCGCACCGCAGGCGAACATAAACGTACAGTTTTCAAACTATACTAGTACAATTCCTTACAATATTACAATTGAACACCTTGGAGGAGACTCCCTCACCTGGAGTCAGTCATCGCTCTATCTCTATGCTTCAAATGGCTCAAGTCTTACTGTGGATGATGATGATTTAACTGGCTACTTCAATGTTGGAGAAGTTGCGAGCCTCTACATTAATGGTACAACTGTGGTGCCTAATTCGCTATACAATGTAAAGATTGTTGATACAGTTTCCGGACAAATGATTTGTGACAAAGACCTGAGAACATGAGTACAAATTTCTAAAACTTTAGCACCTTTCGAGGTGTTTTTTCTCTTTTTTTCGGAATGTAGTTTTTGACTGTGTTCTCTATAATTCCTCATTTTCGGCTGATTTGAACCTCAGTGAGATTATTCAGGTGTCTTTCCTGGTCGGGATTTTTATTTGAGGCTATTTACTCCGTATTTTGGAGCAACCGGCTGTTTACAACCGTGGCTGCTTTCAGGAACTTGAACAGCTTAAGGTTACAGGTCTCTATAAGCGAATATGAAATACGTTCCCTGTCTTTGAGATACTCATGATATCCCTGCGGTTGGAAATGCTATCTAGAGCTTTATTTGGGTGGTCACCATCATGTCGTAACTCCTGTATTTAATTGCGGGATCAGGCACCTTAAAATCGCTGGGAAAGCTGCCTTTTGGAATTAAGTACCTTCTTAGATTACACATTTCGAACCCCTGCCAATATAGGCAAATAATGCATGATTTCAGGTTGTTTTGTTGACTTCGTGTCAGCAAAATGGCCATTTTGTGCAATATCATGACACAAGAGTGCCAGGGTTCGGAATGTGAGTTAGATGTCAAAATCGGGAGTGAAATAGGCAAGGATAGCATGATTTGAGGATATGTTCTCAAAAGTATAACTGGAAACCTGTCCCAGGGACTCACTATCTACCGTCACGTCCAGGACCCTGTAATTGGAAGCCGGGGTAATTGAGAAGGTTTTGCTGGAATTTCGAGGTGCATAAATCATACCTTCCGGGGAAATACTTCCCCCGGATCCTGAAGAAGCATAGATGCGGAAATTCATGTCGTCTTCGGATGAGGCCCTGATCCTGTATTTCGGGAGCACTTCTTTTGAAGCCAGGTCGATTATTTTCACTACCACATCATTTTCGTTCGTAACGCTGATGTTCCATTCTGCATTGGTATTGATCTCAATTACATCTGCCATTTCCCACAGGTTTTTCCCACCCATATTTGCGGAAATGTCAGCCGAAGAATACACATAGCTGTTTCCATTTATATTAACTGTAATTCTCAGATCTTCCACAGGGATAGCTTCCCCTCCAATGTGCTTCAGGTAAATTGTATCAGAAGATGCATCTACCAGTTCCTCTACTGAAGCATGTGGAATGTCGACAGGCCCCTCAATGGAATACAGGGCTACAGCCACTGAACTTAGCATTATAACAATAATGCCTGTCAGAAGCACTTCTCCCATGACACTTGAAATTGCATCACAGTTTTTTTTAATTTCGTCAAAGTTTTGCAAGGCAACTACCTCCATACCAGTCATCCCTCAGATCTGAATCGGCAGGTATCAGACTCTGAATGGAGTTGAAACTAAACTGAAACATGACGTTTGCCCGACAACCCCGCTCCCCTATTCTTGTTCAGGTTACACATGCATGCAGTAATTGAAACAAGAAGCTCTTCTGTGAACTACCCCCACCTGCTTTCTGATTAAAGCGAGGAAGGGGCTTCCTGCTTCATATTCCCGGAGCAACCTCCACGAATCCACAGGCTCTATCCCGTGTCCCACGGGTGATCTTGAATTAAGTTGCCAGTGCAAACTTTTTGATGTTGATAGCGGCGTTAATGTCCCTGTCATGCCTTGTTTTGCATTCCGGGCATTCCCACTCCCGGACATCCAGAGTTATGTCCTTGTTGTGGTATCCGCAAACGTTACAGGTCTTTGTAGAAGGCTCCCACATCCCGATCCTTATCACGGTTTTGCCGAGTCTTTTAGCCTTATATTCCAGTTTACTTACAAAGCTTCCCCATGCCGAATCACTGATAGCCTGAGCAAGTTTATGGTTTTTCTTCATCCCCTTAATGTTCAACGATTCCACTGCAATAGCCTGGGCTTGGTTGTCGCTCAAAAGAGTGTTTGACTCCTTATGCTGGAAATCGTGTCTCTGGTTGGAGATTTTCTCATGGATTAGAGCAAGCTGTTTTACGGCTTTTTTCCTGTTGTTGGACCCTTTTTGTTTCCTGCTGACCCTCCTCTGGAGAGTTTTCAGGCGACCCAAAGACTTTTTCAGAAATTTAGGTTTCTCTATCTTTTCTCCGGTGGAAAGGATCGCAAAGTCCTTGATCCCGAGGTCAATCCCGACAGTAGTTTCTTCTGTGTATTCCTGCATTTCCGGGTACTCTTCCCTGTCTTCTGTCAGGATGGAAATGTAGTACTTTCCTGTAGGGGTCCTTTTTACGGTTGCCGTTCTCAGGAATTCGGCATTTAGGTCCTTTTCGACAATAACTTCCCCGTTAACTTCGGTAGTCTCTATCAGGTTCTCGAAAAACTCAGGACTGAACAGGTCCCGATGCATCTTGATTTTCATCCAGCCGATTCCTGGCAGAAACACCTGTGAAGTGGTCAGGTTGAGCCTGTATCTCTGCGGGATCTGGAAGGACTTCTTATTGTCCTTCTTCGTTTTCCATTGAGGAAAGCCGTTTTGCCCTTTGAAAAACCGGGAGAAAGCATCATGCAGGTTTTTTCTGGCTTCCTGAAGAGACTGCGAATTGACCTCTTTGAGCCAGGGATAGATTTCCTTGAACATGGGAAGGTATTTGTCAAGTTGACTCAGGGAAATGTTGATCCTGAATTTGTCGTAGAAGACCTTTTTGATGTGCAGAAAACGGTTATAGATGAATCTAACGCAACCGATATGCTTCTCTATAAGCGTTTTTTGTTCATCATCCGGGTAGATCCGGTACACGTTTCCCTGCATCATTATAACATTACCAATTGTTTTGAAATTATATAAGGAAATTCTAATATAATTTATAGGGAGTTATTTTATTGTAGTTTCGGGAAGTGGACGGATCCCATCTCCCACCTGTCGGCCTGCGGCCTCCGAGGAAGGAGTCTTCCCGCCTTCTGAGATAAAACGCCGGTTTTATTTAATATATTTAAATTGATGACATATACATTTATAAAAAAAGTAGTATTTAATCTATTCTAAAGTCCGAGGTTCTATTCTTTTAACTGACCTCTCATTTTTATTTTTTTATAATGTCATACAATATAATGAAGTGTCATATCAGCTTTGCGACAACCATTTATTAGTAAAAAAATAGAAAAGTATTAAAAATAAATATTTTTTAAACTTGATGGCTTTTAATTCTAAATATTTTTCATCACTAAATCATTCCGTTAATTTACTTCTCAAAAAACAAAACATAAGTCTTACTAAAAATTTTAAGTAAAATATTTAAAATTATTTTCTCCTGTTTTTCCTCTCTTACCGAATCCCGGTTTCGATTTTCATCACTGCCTTGTAGACGTCAACATACAAATCATCGCTTGCAGGGGTCAGTGAAAACGTAACTGTGTAGGTACCGTTGCTCAGGTTATAGTCTGTGCCTTCCTGAAGGTTTACTTCTTCGGCTGAATCTCTAAAGTAATCTTCCCAGGCTTCTGTGTTTTTCGTATAGACCGTAAGGTCTGCTGAAGTAAGGTTGAAATATTCTTCTATTCCGGTGAGGTCAAAGAGAGGGGTGAAAGATTCGGTAGTCAGTCTGATCTCTTCTACGGTGTTACTTGACATAACTCCGCGGTCTCCTACCAGGGTCACAGCCCTTACTGAGAGGTTCACGGAACCAGCACCCTTTTCGAGGACTATTCCGGGGGAAAGCTTCATCATAGACCTGCCGTTCTGGGCGACGATGAGGGCTCCGTTTTCGTAACAGTAAGTCTCGTCCACGTATTGGGTGTTGGTCGGGCGGTACGAAACAGTACCAGTGTAAAAAAGGCTTGGCCCACTGTTGTATTCTGTCGACACGTTATCTGTGGTCACCAATACTGTGAGACCGGAAATATCGTTGTTAACGGCAAGGGTCCCGCCGCTAGTCGTGCCTCCTATAAAGGGAACATCTGTTCCCCCTACTCTGACAGGGCTGCTCAGGACTATCCTGGCATTCGGGTTAATCTCCAGCCCCGCACTCAGGATATCGATGTTCGACTTGAGCCTGGACATATCCTGCCAGACATTGGACATGTGAGCGTATTCGGCGTCTTCTTTCCAGACGGGTACATAGTTGAGCTGGACAGTCGTCATAAGGGTAACCAGGATGCAGAGCAGCAGGGCTGCGGCAACGGCGGTTGACACTCCCGAATCGGATCTGCAAAAAGTGGAAATTGCTTCAAAGCCCTTTTTCATGTTCTTTCCTTTCCCGCTTAACTTCAATTATTTTTAATTTACACTTAGTGCTATATAATCAACATTCAGGCTTTTTTCGCCACTTACGCTTGCGTTTCCTGTAGCCACCAGTCTAACTTTGAAATTTACCAGGTCTGTCGTGTCGTTTATGTAAGTAGATAGGTCTGTGGAGTAAGCTGTAAATGAATCATAAACTGTGAGGTTCTTTTCACAGCAGGTTTCGGAGGGATCTTCACCCCATATTTTTAGTTTTATATCTTCGCAGGAATTGTTATTTGTCCTGTAAACCAGGCTGAGAGTTACACTGCTAAAATTACTCCCTGGCAGGATTCCCCAGAGTGTGGGGTTTGCGTCGAAATCGAACTCTTCATATATGCTGGGATTGGGTATGCTGGGGGGATAATAGCTTGTATAAACCCCGTCCCCCTCTTCCTGAATATCAAGAAGGGTTGCAGAGCCTCCTGTGGAAGTATCTTCTGCGGATCCCTGAGGTGCGACCCAATCTGAATTAGTGCTCTTTCCTGAGGAAAGTTCCAGGTTCTGTATCACTTTTTTTGAGGGGATGTCGACAAGAAACACTGTTATTTCGTCGCCTTCCGTAATTCCAATTCCCCATTCATTATAAGTGTCAATCTCTATCGTGTCTCCCAGTTCCCATACGTTTCTTCCAAGATTTGTATTAATGTCAGACGAAGAATATACATATCTGTCCCCGTTGATATTTACCACGATTTCAAAAGCTTCGGTTTCAATAAACTCCCCTCCGCTGTGTTTCAGATAAATCGTATCAGCCTGTACATTTGCCCACTCTTTTACCTGGACCCGGGGTACGTCATCAACCACTTCAAATGAAAAGATTGATACGGCAATTGTTGTAACAAGGAGTACTGCTATTGTCGTCAGGAGTATCTCCCCCATTACGTCTGAAACAGCACCGTGGTTTTTTATGAAATTCTCCACATCCTACAAGCTGATTCCTTTCCTTGAACTCTTTTTCTTCAACTCTCTTTAGTATGAAAGCACTGTGTGTACTTTTATTTATTTGAGCTTGTTATTCTCAGAATATCATGTTTGTTTTCTCGGAATCTTGCTCAATTTTCTTCTCAAAAATTATTCTATCCATATCGCCATGTAGTCGATAAATATCTCTTTATCAGTAAGTGTGCCCCCTCCAGCTTCGATCCGAACTTTAAAATGCTCCAGATCTTCAGTAGTATTGATGTAACCTGTCAAGGGAACATTTTCGAGGCGGAAATCGTCAGTGTGTGATGGAAGATCTTTTTCATAGTATATCCATCCAGGCTCATCTATGTCATAGAATTTAATTTTGAATCCGTTATAGGAACTATCATGTGTATAGTAAGATATTGTGAGAGTCACGTTTGAAAGGGGGTATCCCGGTGGTAATCCATAAATTGCGGGTTCTATTCCGAAATCGAATTCCTGATATATGCTGGTGTTTATATTGGACTTAGATGGGGGACAATAAGTGGTGCACTTTCTATCTCTGGGAGCTAGTTTCTCCACATCATTATTTACTTTATTACCCCAATCCATATATTGGACTTGTTTATTCTCTCCATAACCACCCGATGCATCCGTTATATCCCCTTTCGGAGTAATCCATATACTCAGATCGGGTTCTATTCCATACTCCTTAGTAAGCCTGGCTATCTGTATCGGCTGGTTCGAAGGAGTATCAACCAGGAATAATACCACCTTATCGTCATTTTTGATGTCAAGGCCCCACTTGCTTCTCGCATCGATTGTCAGGACATCCCCAAGTTCCCAGACGCTTTTGTTTCCCAGGTTTTCGTAGATGTCTTCCTAAGAGTACACGTACTTTTCCCCGTTGTAATTAAGTACGATCTCGCAATTTTCCGTGTAAAGGAACTCCCCTCCGCTGTGTTTCAGGTAAATTGTATCGGTGGATTTGTCCAACCATTCCTGTATTCTTGTGTGGGGTACATCATTAGGGCCATCCAGAGAAAATACGTATGCTCCTATAGCGCTGATCATGATTACAACTATGCCTACCAGGAGCACAACGCCTATCATTTCTGAAACTGCAACTTCGTTTTCTATTACTTTTTTTTCAAGCAATTTACGCACAAAACCACCCACAAGGCCTATCAGACAAAGAATGTGAATACAAGATATGTGATTATCATCATGCTGACACTGTACTTCAGGCCCATGTATGCAGAACCGTGTCCCATTTTCCCGGCAATTAGCCCTGAAGTGAAACCCTGGACCAGGGCTGAGTGGAACATGAGCATCGTGTACTCTTCTATATTGAAAAAGCTGTTTCCGACTCCTCCGTATCCCCCTGCTCCTGCCGAATCTTTAAATGAGGTGCTTTCGGGGAAGAAGTACACGCTCAGGATGTAAACTATGAAAAGGAAGACAAAGAAAGCCACGTAGATGGTGAAAATGTAGACCACCATTTCCGAAGAGCGTTCTTTCTTTAATCTTTCCTCACTCTTGATCTGTTCCGAAGTGATGTAAAGGACGTTTTTCAGGTCGCTTGTAGACTCATTCGCCTTTATCAGGGTATGGAGAATCCGCGTTGATACTGCTGTTCTGATACTATTTTCAAGTTTCATCATGGCTCTTGAAGTGGAAGTCCCCCAGGAGATATCTTCCTTCAGTTTTTTAAGTTCTTTGCTCAGGATCCCCATTTTGGAGTCTGCCATGATTTTCAGGGAATTGGAAAGCAGGATCCCCGAGTCGTTCATGCTGGAAAGGCTTCTCAGGAATTCGGGCATTCTCTCGTCAATCTTCCGTATCCTCCAGGCCCTGATTTCGTAAAAAATAATGAAAGGAATCAGGGCGACGGAAAGGAAAATGACAACGTAATCATCAAGCCCGGTGAACAGTTCAATGCTGTTGCTGCTGATGTGGCCAAAGTTGGGGTTCCAGTGGAAGCCCAAATCTATATTTGGAATTGTACTAGGGAGACTGGCAAGATAGAATAACCCCAGAGGGATTCCGAAAAGGAAAGTGTATCTTGGCTCGTCCCGGATAGACCTGTAAGGGTTGAATATGATTTCCCTTATATTGAAGAGCTGTCTGTATAGGCGGAACTTTTTCTTCCGCTCTACCTCTTCTTCTTCACTCAGGCCGGAGTCGATCTCTGGAATGTCGGAAAGGTTCAGGGAAAAACCGGAAACTTTGGCTTTTTCAGGGTTTATGCCAAGTTCTCCAATGGTGTCCAGAAGCACAAGGAAAAGCATGCTTGACAGGGGGATTATCACGTAAATGAGCATGTAGAGGATCTGAGCTGAAGCCGGCCGGAAGAATTGAAGCACGACAAGGGTTGTCATTATGAAAAGGGGGCCTGCTACCAGCACTGTCACGTAAACTTCTGCCAGGACGTCAAGCCTCTTTAACAGGTTCCTGTTTGCCAGTTCAGCCATATCCTGGTATTGTTCGGCCTTGTTTTTGATGTATTCCGTCACGCTCCCGCTGCTTGAAACAAGGATCAGTCCTTCTACAAAATCCTTGAAGCGTTCCGAAGGGGTCCGTTCCTTGGCATCTTTAAGGGCGCTTATGAAATCTTTGCCCAGGTAGTCCATATCCCTCACGATATAGGATATTTCCTCGGCACTTGCCCCGAAGATATGGGTATAGGAGCTCAAAGACCTGAATACGTCAAAGAGAGACATGCCCCCTTTTGTCAGGGCATAAATATAGGTTACTGCCGGGAGCATGGATTTTTCGATACAGGCATTGCGGATATCTGCCTGGAGATAGGGGTAGATGTATGCAAGGCCGAAGATGAACAGGAACCCTAACAAAAAGAAAATGATGGCGCTTAAAAATGCAAGGAGGTACAGGTGGTCACCCGCAAAGCCTACCCGCAAGGAGTCCGCAAAGAGACTGAGGCGTGCCCCGGGATCTGCAAATGTCTTAAGGCCCAGCCATAACCCGAAAACCCCTCCGATGAAGCCCGAGAGCAGCGAATAAAATAAGGTCGAAGCCAGGTACTGGTCCACGGGCGTGGAAATGTGCGATTGGCGTATCTTTACCCTGAGTACTTTGAAGCTCTCTTTATTTTTATAAAGATAATCCCCGAAAGCCTGATACGCTAGCTCGTCCACAGGTGTAAAAGTCATATGTTCCCCCCTTCAACTCACCATAGTCTCGATCATAGCCTTCAGGTTGTCATTTTCTATATATTCCATGACCATTTTCGGATAGCTCTGATATGCCTGAACCACCAGGGACACCTGGATGTAATCCCTCATGTCCTTCTCGTACATGTAGGTCAGGATTTTCATCCTGTTTTCAATTTCCTGCCTCAGCCGGCTGGTATCCCAGCCCCGCACGTGCATTATGTCCTGGAGGAGGTAAGAGTCCCCTACCTTGGCAAAGAAATCCCCTGAAGGTTCCCAGTTGAAAAGTTCGTTTATGCTCAGGTCTTCGGTTTCCGGGTCCACGTTAAGGACTTCCACGAGGCTCCGGCTCCTCCTCACCCTTTCCTCTTCTATGTATACCTGTTCCTGGATGCAGAGCACGTCCAGGGACTGCAGCATAAGGTGAGGCACGTTGATTGGTTCGTGGGTAAGCCTGTTTATGACGGTCTGGACGTCCCCTGCGTGCATGGTCGAACTGGTTGCGTGTCCCGTAGACATCGCCTGGAATAAAGTAAGGGCTTCATTGCCCCTCACTTCACCCACTATGATATAATCCGGGCGCTGCCTGAGGGAAGCTCTCAAAAGGTCGTACATGGAAACCTCGCCGGCACTGTCGGAGGTGAAGCTTTCTCTTGAGATTCCGGAAATCCAGTTGTTGTGGTAGAGTAAAAGTTCCCTGGTGTCTTCGATGGAAACTATCTTTGCGGTGGAAGGCATGAAAAGGGAGGTCGCGTTAAGCATTGAAGTCTTCCCTGAAGCGGTTCCGCCTGCAAAAAGAATGTTATAGCCGTTTTCAATGACAAGCCAGAGATAGATTAGCATTTCCAGGTCACAGGTCTTGAAATTGAGCAGGTCGATAGGAGTGATAGGGTCTTTTCTGAACTTACGGATGGTAAAAGTACTTCCGCGGGGTGTGATCTCCCTGCCGAGCATTGCCTGGAGCCTTGACCCGTCAAGGATTGTCGCGTCCACAATAGGCTGGCTCACGGAGATGTGCTTGTTATTAAGCTGGCACATCTTGATTACCAGTGAATCAAGCTCTTCTTCTTCGAAGGAAATGTTACTCTCGATGTTGAAATACCTGGTGTGGTAAATGTAAACGGGAACTCCCACCCCGTCACATGAGATGTCCTCAATATAAGGGTCATGAAGAAGAGGATTGATTTTTTCGTAACCAAGCAGGTTCCTTCGAAGGTAATACATAATCCTGTAAAGGGTTGATGTTGAAAGTTCGGCCCTGTAGCGTTCAAGCAGGTAAAGGGTCCTGTCAATCAGGAGTGTTTCCTTTTCGAATCTGGAAGTTGTGGGGTTCAGGACAAGGATGTCCTGGAAATCTTCATAGATCCGTTCAAGCAGTTCTTTTTCGAACTTCGTCAGGGCAGGTTCAACCAGCTTGTAATACCTGGTTCTCTTATCTTCGAGAATTGATATAAACGCATAAGGCTCCTGAATCCAGTACCTCTCTATTTCCTTTAACCCCTCGGGCACTTCAAAAGAAATGAGTGGGCCATCTATTTCAGGTTTGTAATCCGGAAGGGTGCGTAGAGGTTTTTCAAAAAGGCTTTTTGCCTTTCCCATTATTTCCGCAATAAATTCATTATTTTCAATCAACCCGGAAATAAAGCCATATTTTCCTGATATTTTTTTACCGCTGCCCTTATTTTCGGCTTCGGTTGTTTCCCCCGAATCTGAAATTTTCTCTTTCAGTTCCTGGGTAGTCTCCCCTAACCCCAGTGTTGTTTTCTCTAATCCCTGAGTAGTTCCCCCCAATTCCAGTGTTGTTTCCTCTAACTCCTGAGCAGTTTCCCCTGTCTCCGGAGTTGTCTCCCCTAAATCCTGAGTTGTTCCCTCCAACTCCAGTGTTGTTTCCCCTAGCTCTGGAGTTGTTTCCTCCAAATCTTGAGCTATTTCTTGTGAATCCCGAGGCATCTCCATCAAATTATATAGAGATTAACATCTTATAAAAACTTTCTATCACTCTGTCCGATTTTATCTAATTTTTATCCTTTTTTTCTTTGTTAATATCTATATATTTTTATCCTTCTCGCCACCTATTGCGCATGTTATCGATTAAATATTTCTGTTGCCTATTTAATGTTTATTCTTTTCCGGAATTAATATTGAAATAGATAATATCTGGACATATATCTTCATAAATATTTAATGCTGAAACTGCTTCATAACCTGAGGTAGAAATATAAATAAATCAAAAAGTTTGAAACTTCTGGGGGCCGGGCTTTATTTTACCCTGATCCCTGACGAGGTCAGCTCAAACTGGACGTTTTCAAGGGAGAGCTCTGTGGCGCGCATCTTTGATACCGAAAGGTAGCGTGAAAATTTTCCACTTATGTCATCTTCCCTGAGTTTTAGTTCGATTTTTCCAAAGACCAGGTAGTCTGGAAAACCCTTAAGTTGCCGGTGGGCACGGTCGTCCATGAGGAAAAGGGATGTACACCCGTGTTCTGCAAGGATTCTGTAGATTGGGTCGAACTTTTTGAAGGGGTCTCCTCCAACACAGCCCTGCGTACTTGTGAATGCCCCAAGGCTGTCCTGAACAACAACTTCAACGTCTTTTGAGAGGATTTTGATTTGTGATATCCTGTCTTTCTCTCTGATTTCAAGACCTTTTCCCAGACGCGATGAAGACATTGTTTCCTGAATGCGGTTTTCAAAAACATTTTCTACCACAAGCGTCCCTGAATTTATAAAGGGTTCAAGGTCCATCCCCAGGTTTTTCGACTGCAGGAGCAGGTCTTCCAGAAGTCCCCTTGTCAGGATCAAAAGCCCTTTCTTTCCGGCACTACAGTTCCTGTACAAAAAATGTATCCCGATGATTGTTTTTCCTGTACCTGTGGGTCCTGTGATAAGGATTCCTTTTCCTTCAGGGTACCCACCTCCAAGGTAGGGGTCAAGGTCCTCGATCCCGCTTGTTATTCGTTCCATGTTTCTTGCTCCGAAGTTTGATTTTCAATAAAATCTTTTATATACCGTCATCAGGGACTCCCTGAACTTTAGTCTCGGGGTAGTTGACTTTTTGCTCCAATGTGTGAGGAACTTCTATACAAATTTCCTATATTAACTATCGCCTGTATCCCGGAGTAGCAGGGATTCAGTCCCCGGGTGAAAGGGATTCAGCCAACCAGAGCTTTGAGTTCGTTGACCGCGTTTACCAGGATGTCTACTTCTTCTTCGGTATTGTACAGTGCAAAGGATGCCCTTACCGTACTATCCGCTTCCAGAAAGCGGACGCTGGGAATTGCACAGTGATGGCCGCTTCGGACGCAGATTTTCCTGCTCTGGTCCAGGATCAGGGCAACGTCATGGGAGTGCAGCCCGCGGACGTTGAAGGGCACGACTCCAGCTCTCTTTTCGGGGCCGTAAACCTCCACATGTTCAAGTTCGGAAAGCCTTCTTGCCGTCTCCCGCGCAAGCTTAATTTCCTGCTCTTCGATTTCGGAAACTCCGATCTCTTTTACATATTCAACTGCCCTTCCAAGCCCGATTACGCCGGGGATGTTCGGGGTTCCGGCTTCAAAGCAGGCCGGGGAGGGTTCCAGGACATAAGACAGCTCGCTTACTTCCGAAACAGTGCCGCCTCCTACGGAGGCACTTTCGAGCTCATCCGGTTCCTTGATATACAGGACCCCCGTGCCCTGGGGGCCGAGGAGGCCCTTATGCCCTGCGGTCGCAAAAAAGTCGCAGCCAAGCGCTGATAGGTCTACTGGCATGTGTCCTGCGGACTGGGCACCGTCAACCAGGATCTTTATGCCATGCCGGTGGGCAATTTTCGTAATTCTTTCCACGTCCTGGACGGAGCCGAAGACGTTTGAGACCTGGGTTACCGCAATAAGCTTCGTCCTGTCGGTGATGGCAGTTTCTATGACAGCGGGGTCAATCCTGCCTTCCCTGTCAGGGTGTACGACCGTTATGTTTACTCCGAATTTTTGCAGGCGCAGCCAGGGCAGAAGGTTGGAATGGTGCTCTATCAGGGTTGTGATGATGTGGTCTCCTGCTTCCCGGGGGTAACTGTTTGCCACGAGGTTGATCCCTTCAGTGGTGTTTTTTGTAAAAACGGTCTTTGAGGGTTCGCTGTTCAGAAAGCGGGCTACCGTTTCCCTTGCATCTTCATAGTGGTTTGTGGTTTCGCGGGCAAGGCGGTGAGCCCCCCTCCCATGGTTGCCTGCGTATCTATAGAAGAATTCGTTCATGGCTTCAACCGCAGGTACCGGGGTCTGCGTGGTCGCCGTGCTGTCAAGGTACACGACTTCTTTTAAAACAGGGAAATCTTTGCGAACCGCATATACATCGTACATGCTTTTTTCTAGGTAAGATTTAATAAAAAAAGTTTGTGCAGGTTTATTTTCCCTGCATCCCGCCTATCATAAAGCGGTAAAGGTCTAATTCATCTGAGTCCAGGCTGTCAGTACAGCCTTTTACAACAGTATGGTAACTGCTGTTCACACAATTTTCTTTTCTATATCCTTTGCGTTTTCTATATTCCGGATTTAATTCACTCATTAAATCCCTCCTGTCTCTTCAATGCTATGCTCCAAGCTCGGAGGGTCAAAATTCCAATTGTTTCCGAAAAGAACGTTTCACTCATTCCTGGAATAAAAACCCCACACGAACGTGGCAAACTTCATTTCTGTTTCCCACAGTGCAATATTACTTGGTCATAATAATATATAATAATTCCGGAAAAATTTTGAATGAACAGCCCAGAAAGGTTTTTGGAACTTACTTTTTTGTTTCCAGGTTTGCCATAAGCCCTGCGAGATGAGCCGGAATCGCTCCGATTGCCGTGCAGGTCTCAAGGGAGAGCCCTTTGCAGGTTATGTCCAGATGGTATTTTCCTCTCCCGAAAAGCTCTTTGGGAAGCCCTTTTCTGCCGAGCCCCACAAGGAAAAAAAATGACTTGTTTCGGAGAGCTTCTTCGGCAATCTGTACGGGCATGATCTGTTTTTTCGGGTCAGGTTTCGAAGTGGTTATAACGATTTCCCCGAACTGGGCCTGGAACCCTTTCTTTGGCAGGTCGAAGACTGAGAGGTGGTTGGTCTCGTAAAGGGTTTTGAGGTAACTTCCCGACTCCCCTATTGTGGTCTTGTCCATCACGAAAGCTACCAGCTCTTCGGCTGTCATTTTGAAAGGAAAGTCAAAAAGGGCCAGGTGAAAGCCAAAAGCATGGCAGATGGGTGCAGCTCTTGCGATTGCACGGTAGTGTGCGTCAAGGACCTTGATCTTGTCATAAGTATTCACGATTCCGAGGGTGAGCATAAGATGCCTCATTGGGCTTTTTCGTAAAATAATGTTTCGTTAAAAGCCGCCGCCATTTATCAGTTATTCGCTTCTCAATTATTATACTTGCCCGGGTTTGCTTGCAGCCCCTTACTCCCGGTTTTTTCGGTATTTCAGGGCGTGCTGGGTGCAGCTCTCGAAATGTTCACAGCTTGCGCAGTCCTCCCAGATCCTGAGTTTTTCGGAATCCGGGATTCTCTCAAAACCCATCTTTTCAAAAAAGCCCGGAGCAGTAGTCCTTACGTACAGTTCAGTATCCTGCTCCAATGATGCTGAAATAAGCTGGTTTACAAGCCTGCTCCCTATCCCTTTTCCACGGAAGTTCGGATGGACTGCAATGGAATGGATTTCTCGAAACTCTTTTTCGGAAGAGCCGCTTCGGATAAGAGCCGCACAGCCCAGAACTTTCCCTTCCCTTTCCGCAAGTATGAAATCTTCTGCTTTGAGTTCTTCAATATCCAGAAAATAGGTTGATAGAAGCCTCTGAATTGCCGGGAGGTCGGATTTCTCGGCTTTTCGTATATAAATTTCTTTCATAAAATCTCAATTGTTTTACTTTACAGATTTGTGTTTTTCCTTCTTCCCTTATTTTTCCTTTATTTTTCCCTTTTCTCTTCTCTTTCCCATTTTTTCTTTTTTTTCTTACTCTTCCCTTTCTTCTTACTCTTCCCTTTCTTCTTTCTCGTCCCGTCAATCTTTTTTTCGGAGTAGAGGTTCGTCCATGCTCCCGCTTCGGAAGCCTTCAAGATCGAGGGTCACGTAGTCAAACCCCATTTCTTTGAAGTTTTCAAAAATCTGCACACTATGGCGCAGGATTTCCGGGAAATCTTTTGTCGGGACTTCAATCCGGGCAAGGTTGGAGTGCATTCGAACCCGGACCTGAGTGAAGTCCAGGGCGAATAGGTATTCTTCGGCTTTTTCAATTTTCCGAAGAGCTTCTGCCGTGATCGGTTGTCCGTATGGAAAACGGGTTGCAAGGCAGGCCATGGAAGGCCTGTGGGCTGCTGAAAGGGAATGTATCGAGGCGATTTCCCTGATTTCATCTTTTGTGACATCCAATTCCACGAAAGGAGAGAATACCTTATCTCCGGCTTCCTTGATTGCCCTGTAGCCCGGGCGGTTTCCCTCTTTTATTTCCGAAGCATTTGTCCCCTCGAGCACGACGTTGTATCCTTTTTCTTCCGCAAGTTCGATAAGGGTGTTCAGCAGGGTTTTTTTACAGAAATAGCACCTGTTGATTGAATTTGCGGTAAAGTAGGGAGCACTAAGGTTGGAAAAGGGAAGTACCTTGTGAGGAATCCCCATCTCACAGGCTGTTTCGACGGCAGTTTCAAGCTGCCTGCCTGGAAAGAGCGGAGAGTCAAGGGTCACGGCAAGAGCCCTGTCCCCCAGCACCTCATATGCCAGGGCTGCAAGGGTCGTACTGTCCACCCCCCCGGAAAAGGCAATAATTGCGCTTTCTCTGGCTTTGATTGCCTTTTTTATTTTTTCGATCTTCTCAATGACCATTGGTTACACCATTAGTTCACGGATTTTGACTAATAAGATATATGTATTTGCCACCCTTAAGAAAGGTATTCTCGATTATATACAGAAATTCCAACAAAATAATTCGCCGACACAGACAGGGTTTGCCGGCAGATCACCTGGAGATGGAGACCTTACATGGCATTATTCGGAACAAACGGTGTACGTGGTACCGCCAATGAATACATAACCCCCGAAATGGCAGTCAATGTGGCGCGGAGCCTGGGGACTTATATGGGCTCGAAGGGTACGGTTGCTATAGGGAGTGATACCCGGATCTCGGGCCAGATGCTCAAGTCCGCCGCAATCGCCGGGGCTCTTTCTACGGGTCTTAGCGTCGTTGACGTGGGAATGGCTCCTACCCCTTCAATCCAGTACTATGTACGTGATTTTGCCGATGCCGGGATCGTGATTACGGCCTCCCATAACCCGCGGGAGGATAACGGGATCAAACTGATTGCCGGAGACGGTTCGGAATTCCCCCGGGATGGGGAAAGGGATATTGAGAAAATCTACTTTTCAGGGGAATATTCCACCGTTTCCTGGGAAAAGACAGGGGACTTCAAAACCGATCCCGGGGTGAATGAATATTATCTCCGGAACGTCATCTGCTCCGTGGACGCCGAAGCTATCAGGAAGCGCAGGTTCAGGGTTCTGGTGGACACGGGCTGCGGGGCAGGTGCCCTTACTCTCCCCTTCCTGCTCAAAGAACTTGGCTGTGAGGTGCTGACCCTGGGCGCCCAGGTTGACGGGACCTTCCCCTGGAGAAACCCCGAGCCCATCCCCGACGCCCTGACCGAACTTTCCGCACTTGTGAAGATGACCGGGGCAGATTTCGGGGCAGCTCATGACGGGGACGCTGACCGTATAGTCTTCATGGATGAAAACGGGGATTTTGTCAACGAGGAAGTCCTGCTTTCAATGATGGCGAAGTACGTACTCGAACAGAAAAAGGGGCCTATTGTTACCCCTGTTAGCTCTTCCCAGCGCATGGCCGATGTTGCGGCGGAAGCAGGGGTCGAACTTCACTGGACTGCAGTCGGGTCCATCAACGTTGCCCGCAAAATGATGGAAGTAAATGCGGTTTTCGGGGGAGAGGGCAATGGTGGGCTAATTTTCCCTGAGCACCAGTACTGCCGGGATGGAGCCATGGCCTGCGCAAAACTCCTTGAAATTATGGTAGGGGGGAAGAAGTTGTCCGAACTTACGAAGACCGTGCCGGAATACTTCAATGCAAAGACGAAAATCCCAGTTGAGGACCTTCAGGGCACCCTGGAAAAGGTGAAAGCCGAAGTTGCAGGCAGCGGGCTCAAAATGGATACTGTCGACGGGGTAAAGCTCTGGTATGAAGGCGGGTGGGTCCTGATCCGACCTTCGGGCACAGAACCTATTTTCCGAATCTTTGCGGAAGCAAAGACCGAAGCAAGGGCTGAAGAACTAATGAACCGGGGTCTGGAGCTTGTGCAAAAGGCTGGAGAAAGCTGAGTTTTTTCTCTTCTTCTCTTTTCTTCTTTTTGCTTTTTTCTTCTTTTTGCTTTTTTCTTCTTTTTGCTTTTTTAACCCTTATTTGGAGAACGCGAGGCTTAGCTTTTTTATCATAGAATAAAAGGTATAAAGTATGAACACCCCAGCTGCGGCAAACCAGGCAAATTTTGCATAATTGACGCCTGCAATCCAGAGCAAGAGGGTGATTACCATAATGGCTACAAGAACTGTTCTCAAGTCTAATTCCATTTCGTATCCCCCTACTTTTGTATGGGCTCAAAACCTTATGAGGGTTCCGATAACCTCTGCCTCGTTTTCATTTTTCCCGGTTATTTTTGACTTTCGGTTTTTTTCTGCAGGAAGTCCGGTGGTTGTGGGTTATATTTGGCCCTATGTTTTCTTCTTTGTATCACTCAGTATGTATTATGTTCATATAAATAACAATAAATTATAAATACATTGAATACTTTATTACTTATTGGGACTAGGTGTCCATAAAGATCAAGTATGCCAGCATGAGCGCCTCCTAAATTAAAAATAAAGTCGAAAGCTCAAAAGGCCACATGGTCGAAAGGACATATCTGAAAATACAAGATCAGAGGACAGACCTAATTAACGAATAGACATCATTAGCGAACAGATGCCTATTAAAACGCCATTAAAAACTACAGGATCAAAGACGAACTTTGGCCATAAAGGAAATAGCTGGAAAAACGGTAAGTTAAATTCGGAAAATAAACCTGGAACGAAATAAGACCTGAAAAAGAAGCATTAACTCAAACACATAGCCTAAAAAGAACAGGGATTAGACCGCAAAGCCGGCGTTCAAATTAGCACCTGCCGGCACTCACTCTAATCTCTTCTCAATCTTATCGATTCTCTTCCTTTCCCCTCAGTTCCCCTTCCTTTCCCCTCAGTTCCCCTTCCTTTCCCCTCAGTTCCCCTTCCTTTCCTTTCTCCACAGCTTCCATTTTTCCTTTTTCCACAGCTTCCTTTCCTTGAAGAAGACATGTTTTACAGTCCAGTTTTCACATATTTTTTTGTCCTATATTCTAAAATTATTGTTTCCGAAAATTACGGTTTTTCTCTCAGTGTTTCTCCCAGTACCCGGTCAATTTTCCTTTGAGAGCCAGTTTCCCTAGTTCGCGCCGGACTTTGTCGCTGATTTCGGTGGGGGTAACGGATGTGTATGGGGTTCCGGGTAGAGGGGTAAGGTAATGGGCCCGGACAGTGCCTCCTTTTTTGCAGATCCAGCGAACAAGGTCCAGGCTTTTTTCCTGGTCTTCCTCGGTTTCGGTGGGATAACCGAAGATAAAGTCTACTGCAGGGACTATTTCGTGTTCCAGGCAGCATTCGACGGCATTGATGCTGTCTTCCGCCGTATGCCCTCTTCGGATTTCTTTTAAGATGCGCTCGCTTCCCGACTGGGCTCCCAGGCTCAGGCTCTGGTTTGCGCAGTATTCGCGGACAAGTTCCACGGACCTGTCGTTCACAAATTCGGGGCGCACCTCGGAAGGGAAAGTCCCGAAATAGATCTTTTTCCCGGGCATTTCGTGCAGGGTTGAAAGCAGTTTCTCTACCTTGTCAAACTTGGGGTGAATCCCGTCACTCCCATAGGCAAAGGCGTTGGAAGCTATGAATCTGAGGTCATCGTAGTGTCTGGCATTCCGAACTATTGCGTCAATGCTCCGGTGCCTGACCTCCCTTCCGAAAAGCCTCGGGGTCTGGCAGTATTTGCAGCCCCAGGGGCAGCCCCGGCTGATCTCGATTGGGGCACGGAGTTTCTTCGGGTTAAAGCAGGGGTAATTGTCCAGGTTTACGTGGGGCCTTTCCGGGGTTTTGACGATTTCCCCTGTTTCGGGGCTTTTGTAGGCTATTCCCCGGACCTTCCGGGGATCTCCTTTTTCCAGAAGTACCTTTACCAGTTCAGGAAGGGTTTCTTCCCCTTCTCCGAGCACAACATAGTCAAAATATTCCAGGGTTTCTTCGGGAGCCCCGGAGGGGTGAGGGCCTCCTGCAATGAAGATGGAGTTTGTAACTGCATTTTTTACTTCTTTGAATACCTTTTCTGCCTGGCGCGTGGTAAAACTGTAGATCATGATCCCGTTTAGGGGCATGTCAGTAAAACCTGCTTCCGGAAGCAGGGGGGAGAGAACTGCAAAGCTGTATGAATTTTTCTTGCTATAGCGGAAATTCACGTCCATTACTTTCACCTTTTTTACAGGGTTTTCAAAGGAAAGGGTGGGCATCATAGGGAAGTTTTAGAAAAACAAGTAAATTCAAGGTTGTCAAGCAAATCGTTTGAGAGTTTTATATCCTGAACAAACCTGTGAAGAACGAATACCCATAGCAAGGTAAAAAGTGCTATGGGAATTTTTCTACGCTAATGGAAATTATCTGATTACCCTTGAAATTAGATGAGGTATATGGTCAATAGGTAAATTGCTCATCTTGTGTCGTCATCACCTTTTTCTTTTGTACTAAATAATTTCCGAGATTTGCGGAAAATATTGCAATCATGCAACAAAAAATAACAATGGAATAACCCAGCGGCATATCATTCATCGCGCAAATAAGCACATTTACAGCTGAGATCAGTACTGCTACCGATGATATGACGCAAGCGATTCCAAAAAATTCGCCACTTTTTTTCATCCTGCCTCATCCTTTTACAAAATATAATATTTACTCGTCCTGTTCATATTTCAAATTCACAGGGGAATATAAATTTTTCCTATTTTAACAGTATACCATAACACTTTACTTGAGTAAAGTGAAAAATCATGAATTTTTCAGCTACTCTGGTAACACAATATTCCGCACTGATACGTCCTGTTATGGCAAAGTACCGCTTGCAATTTTTACAGACACGCATGGGCTGTTCGCGCTTCCCACACTCCCAAACAAAGTAGTGTATAGGTAGCTGAATTATGGTGCAGAGAACTTCAGCCTATAAATCTGAACGGAATCAGGGTAAAGCAGAGCAGTCCCATTATAAAGGTTATGACCCCGATCAGGAGACGTTTTCTGTCAAGTTCAACTTTGTCGCGGAGGGGAGATGGATGCCCTGCGGCTGCAAAGAGCGAAAGGAATAGCGCCCAGAAGATCCAGATTAACCCATCCTCCTTCAGCCAGTAACTTACATAAAGCCCTATGCTTAGAAGAATGAAGGGCATGGCTGTTGATACATAGGCTGCCTTTTTCCCGAGCATCGCCCTGAGCACGTGCCCGCCGTCGAGTTGCCCTGCAGGGAGCAGGTTCATGAGGGTTACGAACATCCCTACCCAGCCTGCAAAGGCCACAGGGTGCAGGTTGTCTCCGCTTACGCCCAGAAACTTCTGGATGATTATGAAAAGTGGAGGCAGGCCCAGATCGATCATAAGGACGTTTGGCAGTGGGTCTATCCTTGGAACCTCCATGGAGAGTCCTATGACAGTAACCGCGATGGAGACCAGAAGCCCCACTATGGGTCCCGCTATCCCTACATCAAAGAGGGCTTTCCGGCTTGGGATGGGGCCCCTGTACTTAATAACCGCACCCATTGTACCGATGAAAGTGGGAAAGGGGATAAAATAAGGAAGGGAGGTCTTCATCCCGTGGTACTTGGCTGCCGCATAGTGTGCCATCTCATGGGAGCCGAGCACAGCCATGATGGCAAGGGTGAAGGGAAAACCCCGGAAAAATTCCATGGGTTCGTTTGCAAGGTCTACCCCGAACATTACGGCTCCTGAAATCATGGTGGTAAAAATCGTCGCAACAAGGAGGCCAAGGTTCACCCAGGGCTTTTCCCGGGCAGTCTTTTCAGGGGCGATAACCAGGACATGTTCTCCAAGTTCGTACTTAAGGGAAAACTCAAGCTTCCGCTGCTGGAGAGGGGTCCAGAGTTCCTGTGTAATGTGTTCTGCGTCGGTTTTCGGGGTTCCGTAAAAAAAGAGGGCTTCTCCTGAATTCTGGATTTCGTATACTTCAAAGACCCTGATAATGAAAGGGTATACTCGTGAAACTATTTCTTCGGCGTCGAAATTTTGCTTGTGCTTCCGGCGGTTTTTATCTGCCTGGTTCATTGTAAATCTCATATCTGTGATTTTGAAGCTTTTTTCCGGTTTGCTGTTTCAAGCTTGAATATAATGCTTCATTTGACTTTAATTTTCAGTTTGGAATTTTTATTCAAGGGTTTCCACATACCCGCCGTTTCCGTCCACGCGGACCAGGTCCCCATCTTTTAAGACTTCGTAGGGATTCTTTTCCAGCATGTCCACGAGAGGGATTTCCGAAATTATTGCGCCCACGGCCACAATGGGTTCGGTTTCGAGGTTGATGATCGCAACAGGGGCAGCCCCATTTTTCTTCAGCTGGTACATAACGTAAGAACCCACAGTCGAACCTTTTCCGTGGGGAAAGACAAGGACTTTTCCCTTTATGGATTTCCCTGCAAGGGCGTGCCCTTCTTCAACAATAACCCCTGTCTGAGGGTCCACACTTCCCAGGAAAGATATCGGGTCCCTGGAAAGCAGCACTTCTCCTTCCGCAGAGCCCCGGGTAATCGTCCGGCCTTTAAGTTTAATGGGAACCACCTTCCTTTTTGTCTTTTTCCTGTCCCTTCTCTTCCCCTTTCTCCTCTTCTCTTTTCTCCTTTCTCTCCTTTCCTCCAAGGGCTTCTTCTATACAGGCTTCCATGCTCCCGTAAACCGCTTCAGCCCCGCACATCCCCGGCACGTAAGCAAAGGCTTTCCCTGAGTTTACCATGACGCAGGAATACCTGTTGGTTGCTGGGGAGACCACCATGCAGGTGTCACAGACCACTTTTGCCCCGCTCTTTTCAATGGTTTCCATATATTCGGGGAAGCGGTTTGCAAGTTCCCTTGAAGTAAAGACCCAGATCTCTTTCGAAACGGTTTTTCCTTTCAAAAGTTCAGCCGCTTCTTCGAGTTCTGCGGCCGAGCAGTGAGGGCAGCCGATTGTGATAAGTTCAGGTTCTTTCCCGGCACCACAGCGGCTCTCGTAAACTTCGTCAAGCTGGCTTCTTTCGATTACGATTTTTTCCTCCGGGGGTTCGAAGTCCTGTCTGCATGCATCGGGGGTAACTCCTTCCACGTG
Organism: uncultured Methanosarcina sp.; assembly: GCA_965601435.1. Taxonomy (GTDB): domain Archaea; phylum Halobacteriota; class Methanosarcinia; order Methanosarcinales; family Methanosarcinaceae; genus MTP4. The sequence continues at coordinate 13,605 of CBFCWE010000007.1, read as the reverse complement.
GTAAAGGGCAACTGCCCCAGAAGCTGCCATTGCCGCCCCGAGGGCTTTTAGTTCGACGGTTTTCGGGGTATCCTGCAGGTGGAGGAGAGGAACCCTGCTCCCCACGAGTTTTCCGGCCACATAGCCCAGTGCCCCGTAATCGGACCTCTTCAGGGAACATTCCACTGTAACCGAAACTGTCGGAACCCTGTTCTCATCCAGGTGGAACCCGTAATTTGCAGTCTTTCCGAGGAGGGCCGCCGAAAGGGCTGAAGGTCCGCCTTCCCGGTTGGTCCGCGCCCCGAGCACGGAGTTTGCATATGAAACAGCCGAAGATTCGCTCCAGGCCAGGTGGTCGCCGTAGCTTACCGAGAAGCCCTCGAGGGTATATGGGGTGCAGGTGCACTCACAGCTGACCCCGAGTTTTTCGTAAGCCTTAACGATTTCCTTTTGCTTTTCCGCAAATTCGGGGGAGATGTTGAGTCTGTCCCACCTCTCAAGGTCCATTCCGGCAGGGTTCAGGATTGAGGGGACTTTCACTTTTCCTTCCAGGTCCGAAATCCATTCCAGGCCGGCGTCCCCGATTGTCTTATAGGAAACTCCGGCTATCTGGGCGCTCTTGATGGGAATCAGCCTGTCTGCGCCGTAGATATCTCCCAGAGCTGTCAAGATTTCCAGGGCTTTTCGGAGGGTTTCCCCGGCTTCTCCGTTAAGGATCCGTTCTTCTTCTTTCGTAAGGTGCATGGGAATTCACTTATCTGTAATCTGTATTCTGAGTCTTTTTTTAAAGGTTGGATTGAAAGTTATTCTCCGGGGATCACTGCCCTTTCAAAATTCTCTTTTTCAACCAGGACCTTCGTGGCATCGATCCCTACTTTGGTTGTCGTCCCGTCCGGGGCTCCCCGCGGGTCCAGGGAACTGCCGCGGACGTTTGGGATGACCATGATGTCAATGTCCCCCTTGACCCTTGTGGCTACCGCGAATTCCACGTCATTCGGGTCAAAGATGTTGATGTCCTCGTCTACAACGACAACGTGCTTGAGGCTGGTGTGTGCGGCAAAGGCAGCCATAATGGCATTTTTTCCGTCGCCTTCGGTCTGCTTTTCGATCTGCACCACAGCATGGAGGTAGCAGCACCCTCCTTCGGTAAGCACCACGTTTTTGACAGTGGTTACTTCCCCTACTGCCCTGTATATCCGGGGTTCGTAGGGCACACCCATCATAAGGAGGTGTTCCGGCCCGGAGGGGAGGATCCCGTGGTAGACCGGGTCTTTCCTGTGGATTACCCGGGTGATGCGGATCACAGGCTCCTTCCTTACATGGTCGTAAGTCCCGGTGATGTCCACGAAGGGGCCTTCGTCTACCCTTTCCACAGGGTCGATGTAGCCTTCGAGCACGATTTCGGAGTGAGGGACCTTTACTCCGTTTTCGCATTCAAAGAGTTCTACCGGAGCTCCTTTCAGAGCCGAGGCATACTCAAACTCCTTTCCAACGGGCACCCTTGTAGACGTGGCATAGATGATCGTAGGGTCACAGCCGAGAACGATCGCAACAGGCAGGGGTTCCCCTTTTTCCGCGGCTTTCTTATGCAGGAGATAGGTATGCCTTGGTGGGACAAGGCGGGCTGCGAGTTTGTCTTTTCCTTCCAGCATGAGCCGGTGGATAGAAGCGTTCATGCTGCCTTCATATTCGGAAACAACTATTCCTGCTGTGATGTAAGGGGCACCGTCTTTTTCAAAATGGGTTAGAATGGGAAGTTTTGTCAGGTCCACTTCCTCTTCCACAACTTCAAGGGTAGGGGAGTCAGATACGAGTTTTACCTCTCCTTTGGGAGAGACTTCCGAAAGTTTCCGGATGATATCTTCTTTAGGAACCCTTAGCATGGAAGCCAGTTCTTCTCTTGATCCCAGGAGGTTCATAATGACTTTCGAGCCTGAAATATCGTGGAAAAGAATGGGGGCTTTTGTTTGCTTTGCAATTCTCGAAGCTTCAAATTCGGGAGAAACGGGATGTTGAATTTCTACCAGTTTTCCGTTCGTTTTCAACTGGTCGATGAAATCTCTAAAAATCATGGGTATCTGGCTATCAAAAAGCTCTTAGATGATAAAAAGATTATCCGGCTTTTAGATTTTTTGGGGCATATAGAATATGTGGGAGCCGGGTAGATATATCCCTTGCAGCTACGTATAGGACACGAGCTGGATCTGATGGTTGTGGAACTTGAAAAAGAGCCGGGTAGATGGATACCTTGTAGCTACGTATGGAACCGGGGGTAGATAGATCGGGAAAAGTTAGGTTTACAGGAAATGAGGTAAAAGGCATTTTTATATTAAGATCCGAAACAAGGGTTACAGTCAGATAAGAAAAAAGGTGTAAATAAGCATGAGCAGGGATTTTTTTTCTCCCTGCAGCACGGAATTTATCTGTGATTTTTGTTTGTGATTTTTGTTTGTGATTTGCTTCAAAGTTCGTCCAGCATAAAGGCGCGGGGCCTGATAATTCTCTTTCTTGAATACTGGTCAAAGCAGTGAGCGATCCAGCCCGAGACCCTTCCGATGGCAAAGATTGAGGTTGCAAGCTGGGGAGGAATTTCCAGGTACTTGTATATGACGCCGGAATAAAAATCAACATTCGGGTAGATGGGTTTCTCTTTCTTTTCTACGATTTCGCGAAGAACCGTTTTTTCAAGCTCTTCCGCGGTCTCGTACCACCTCATATCCCCATTTATTTCCGCGAGTTCCCTTGCAAGCTCTTTGAAAATTTTGCCCCTCGGGTCATAGGTCTTGTAGACCCTGTGTCCGAAGCCCATTATTTTTTCTTTATTTTTTATTTTCTTGAGGACGAATTCCTCTGCGTTTTCAGGGCTGGAAACTTCCTCAAGCATGTCCATGACCTTCAGCCTGGCCCCTCCGTGCAGCGGGCCCTTGAGTGTGCAGAGCCCGGAAACAATTGCAGAGTACAGGTCCGAGCAGGTGGATGCCGTGATTCTTGAAGAAAATGTGGAAGCATTCAGCTCGTGCTCCGCACTGAGGATAAAATCCTTTTCCATAACTTCGGCTTCCAGCTCCGTGGGCTGACTACCCCTAAGCATATAAAGGAAATTTGCTCCGTGGGAAAGCGTCGGGTCCGGAGAAACCGGGTCTTTCCCGTTTGATATCCTGTGATATGCTGCAACTATGGTCGGGATCCCGGATATTAAACGTATGGCTTTTTTCGTATTCCCTTCCAGGGACTCGTCTTCCAGGTCCGGATCGAATTGTGACATGTAAGAAACTATGGTTCGTAGTGCTTCCATTGAATCGATATTGAGGTTGCACATACGGATTATGTCAATTACCCCCTCTTCTATTTCCCGCTCTCCCCTCAGGCGGGCTGAAAAATCGGCAAGCTCCTCTTCATTGGGGAGTTCACCCTGGATAAGCAGATAGGAAACGGCATCGTAGGGTAGATCAACTAACTCGTTAATGTCTATTTCCCTGTATTTCAGAATGCCCTCCAACCCGTCTATGAAACATATGCTCTTACTCATTTTATACCTCACAGTTTGCCTAGAGTATTCCAAAAAATTTTACAACTGGGGAATCCTCTGCTTATACGCAAAAAGCGTATGGGGAAAGGACCTCTCTCATCAAGGCCCAAAAATTAGGATAATAATGCACTCCTATTATTGACGAATAAGTATATTAAATTTGTTGAATACTGCACTCAACTATATAACTAAAATCTTTGTGTTGGCCCTCTTTCTTTTGGTTGTCCGGGCTTTTGCTTCCTAAATAAAAGGGGACTTACCCTGAGATCTTTCATGAGACTTTCGGTTTTTTGGTCTACGTTTTTAATGAAAAGTGTTAATTCTGCAAAATTACTCTAAATTAATACAAATAATGTGTATGTTTATCTCAAATGGAGTATAAAATTGAGACACCTGGATTAAATATTTTCACTACCTGCCCTTAAATTCATAAATATTGATTTATAAATTGATAAAAGTGGATAATCCGGGGATTTCCACTTCTGCGTTTACTTTTTGATCACCATATCTCTCAGGAACTTATGCAAAATCCCTCCGTTCCTGTAATATTCCAGCTCCACGATCGAATCCAGCCTCACAATTACCTTGAAGTCGGTTTCTCCTCCTCTCTCGTCCCTGACTCTTACGGTAAGTTCCCCTCCGGGCTCCATGTTTCCTATGCCCAGGATATCGTATGTCTCCCTGCCCGTGAGCCCGAAGCTGTCTGCGTTCTCGCCTTCTTTGAACTGGAGGGGAAGAACTCCCATGCCCACCAGGTTGCTCCGGTGGATGCGCTCGTAAGACTCCGCAAGCACGGCTTTTATCCCCAGGAGGAAAGTGCCTTTGGCAGCCCAGTCCCGCGAACTGCCTGTTCCGTATTCCCTGCCCGCGATCACAATCAGGGGGACCCTGTTCTCTGCGTACAGCATTGAGGCATCGTATATTGTCATCTCCTCGGGCAATTCCGGCGGGATAGTCCCTTCGTGCAGGTGGTAGACGGTCCAGCCCCCTTCCCGGTCCACCAGCCTGTTCCTGAGCCGTATGTTCCCGAAGGTCCCGCGCATCATCACCTCGTGGTTACCCCTGCGAGAGCCGTAGGAATTGAAGTCTGCAGGGTCAACCCCCCAGGAAAGCAGGTACTTGCCCGCAGGCCCTTCTTCCGGAATTGCACCTGCAGGGGAAATGTGGTCCGTGGTGATGCTGTCCCCGAAAAGGCCCAGGACCCTTGCGTCCCTGATGTCCCCGGGTACCTGTGGGGTCAGGGGGAAGTCCACAAAATAAGGCGGTTCCTGGATGTAGGTGGATTTCTCGTTCCAGGCATAAAGGGTGCCTTCCGGGACGTCCAGTTCTTTCCAGAGTTCGGTGCCCTCCATGACTCTAGAATACTCTTTTTTGAACATTGACGGTTTAATCGTATGCTTTATGACTTCTCTTATCTCCTCTTCTCCGGGCCAGATGTCCTTGAGGTAGACTGGCTGCCCGTTCGGGTCATAGGTTAAGGGTTCGGTTTCCAGGTCGATGTTCACGGTTCCAGCTATTGCATAAGCAAGCACCAGGGGCGGGGAAGCCAGGTAATTGGCTTTGATAAGGGGATTGATCCTGCCTTCAAAGTTCCTGTTCCCGCTGAGGACTGCAGCTACGGTCAGGTCTTTTTCTTCAACTTCCTTCGCAATGTATTCGGGCAGAGGGCCACTGTTTCCTATGCATGTCGTGCAGCCGTAGCCCACCTGATGGAAACCGAGGGCTTCCAGGTAAGGTAGGAGTCCGGCTGCTCCCAGGTATTCCGTGACTACCCTGGACCCGGGGGAGATGCTTGTTTTTACATAGGGTTTTACGTCCAGCCCCCTCTCCACAGCTTTTTTTGCGAGCAGTCCGGCTCCTATGAGGACTGAGGGGTTTGAGGTGTTAGTGCAGGAAGTAATGGCTGCAATAACCACGGAGCCGTGAGTGACTTTGAGGGCTTTCTTTGCATACCTCTCATAATCTGCCCTGTCGTGCCGGACTTTCTCTCCCTCTAGCCGGTCTCCGCCTTCATCTATCCAATGCTGGTAAGCAGAGTCCCGGGATAGTTCAATCCCCGCTTCATTCTTCCGGGCAAAGGCCTTCCGCATGGTCTCGTGGAAATTATCGGGCATCTCGTCGAGGAAGATCCTGTCTTGGGGTCTTTTCGGGCCTGCAAGGCAGGGCTTGATCGTGCTCATGTCCAGTTCCAGGGTGCTGCTGAAGACTGGTTCGGGTTTGTGGATTGAGTGGAGAAGGCCCTGGGCTTCAAGGTATTTTTGCACAAGGTCTAGCTGTTCTTCGCTTCTGCCGGTCCTTCGGAGGTAGTTAAGGGTTTCGGCATCCGGGGGGAAGATTCCCAGGGTTGCCCCGTATTCGGGGGCCATGTTGGAAAGCGTTGCTCTGTCCGGAAGACTGAGGGAACTCAGGCCGGGCCCATAAAATTCCACGAATTTGCCCACAACCCCATGTTCCCTGAGCATTTTGGTTACGGTCAGGACAAGGTCAGTTGCCGTGATCCCTGGTTTCAGTTTCCCGTAGAGCTTGAAGCCCACAACTTCCGGGACCGGCATATAATAGGGCTGCCCGAGCATCACCGCTTCGGCTTCGATGCCTCCTACTCCCCATCCCAGTACACCTATCCCGTTGATCATGGTGGTGTGAGAATCGGTCCCTACCAGGGTGTCCGGAAATACAAAAAGTTCCCCCTCCTTTTCTTTAAGGTGCACCAGGGGAGCGAGGTACTCGAGGTTCACCTGGTGGATGATGCCTCTCCCCGGGGGAACCACCCTGAAGTTATCAAAGGCTTCCTGAGCCCAGCGCAGGACCGAATACCGTTCCCTGTTGCGCTTGAACTCCTTTTCCTCGTTTTCTTTCAGGGCGTATGCCGTCCCGTAGTAATCCACCTGCACGGAGTGGTCAATGACAAGATCTGCAGGGATAACCGGATTTATTTCCCCCGGGTTGCCTCCTAGGCGCTGCGTGGCCGAGCGGAGTGCTGCAAGGTCCACCACGGCAGGGACGCCTGTGAAATCCTGCAAGACAACCCTGGAAGGGATGAAAGGGATATCTCTTCTCGGGATGTTTTCGGGGTCCCAGCGGGCCAGGGCTTCCACGTCCTCCAATGTTATGACGTGCCTGTCAGTGTCCGCATGCCGCAGCAGGGATTCCAGTAAAATCCTGATAGAATAGGGGAGCAGGGAAATCTCTTCGAAACCCTGTTCTTCCAGTTTGTTCAGGCGGTAAATCGTCGCTTCTCCGGAAGCAGTCTCAATACTGTCTCGTACACCAAAGGGATCCGGGCCTTCTCTCATTTCTTTTCCTCCAGCAAAAGTGTAAACTTGAAGTAAAATGAACTTAAAAAATGTTAACTTTTGTGTATGTTTTCTTGCGAAGTGCAGCCTTGCGAGTTCAGGCTTCGAGGGTTTTTGCAGGTTTAACATATTTTGCCCGCGGACGAATAACCCTGTTGTCGGAGTACTGTTCCATGCAGTGGGCAATCCAGCCAGAGATCCTGCCTGCAGCAAAGACCGCGGTTGCAAGCCGGGGAGGTATCTCAAGGTATTTGTACACAACTCCTGAATAGAAATCCACGTTCGGGTAGAGCGGTTTTCCTCTCTTTTCCCTAAACTCCGTGAAGAGTGTGTTTTCTATGTTTTCTGCGGTCCTGTACCACTGAGTGTCGCCTTTCGATTCCGCAAGCTGCTTTGCCATTACTTTAAATATTATGGTCCGTGGGTCCTGGGTCATGTAGACTCTGTGCCCGAAGCCCATAATTTTCTCTTTTTTAGCGATCATCTCCAGAACGTATGCTTTTGCAGCTTCAGGAGCCGGGATTTCGTCAAGCATGTTCATGACCTCCATCCTTGCTCCTCCGTGCAGGGGCCCTTTCAGGGTGCAGATCCCGGTGATTATGGCCGAGTACAGGTCTGAGCAGGTGGATGCCGTGATTCTTGAAGCAAAACTGGATGCGTTGAGTTCGTGCTCCGCACTGAGGATGAAATCCTTTTCCATGGCTTCAGCTTCGACCTCTGTCGGCTTGCTCCCGTGTAGCATGTAGAGGAAATTTGCCCCATGGGAAAGTGTCGGGTCCGGAGATACCGGGTCTTTTCCCTCTAATATTCTGCTGAAAGCCGTAACAATCGTGGGGAATTTTGCTACCAGGTTTGTGGCTTTTCGCAGGTTTGCTTCCTCGGAATTGTCGTTGAGGTCCGGGTCGCAGTGGGATATGTAGGAAATAGTCGTGCGCAGGGCATCCATGGCTTCGATATTGAAGTTGCAGGCCCTGACGACGTTCAGGGCGTATTCCCCTAGCTCCCTTTTTTCATTCAGCATGGCAGAATAAACGGCAAGTTCATTGTCATCCGGCAATTTGCCCCGGATGAGCAGATAGGATACGGCATCATAGGGCAGGTAAACCAGATCGTTGATATCGAATCCCCTGTACCTCAAAACACCTTCAGTCCCGTCTATGGAACTGACACCCGTTTCAAGGACGACTACGTTTTCAAGTCCACTCTTCACTTCCTCCACTCAAAAACCCCCGCTAATGATGTTATGGAAAATGATAGTATAACATATATATACTGCCGAGTATAATAATATTGGTGATACTAATAGAAGAAGGGGGAAGTGAAATAGCTTCGAAGTTCTGTTTATTCAGCTTTCCCTGATGGCAAATCGTCACTTAAAGAAAAAGTTCAAAAAAAGGATGAGAGGTAAAAATCGGAGAAAAGGAGATTAGTCTCTGAATTTCAGTTTTTCCTGCGTCCGAATACTCCAATCAGCCCGAGAACTGCGATTACCGGGACTGCGATAGTCGAAAATTCAGGTATGTTTTGTGACTTAATTGTTGCTGCTTTTATTTTCATTGAAAGATGTTGCCCTTCCGGTGGCTCATCACTTATCCAGTTCATCGTCAAATTTCCTTCCAACGTAAATCCGTTTCTCAGGCATGGGTCTATATTTTTTACCCAGAGGATGTCCACTTCCGGATTATTCTTTTCGACAGAGATGTTGCTTCCTACTTCCTGCCCGTTTAGCTTGAGATCTTCGATACGGATACTTGATATAATTTCCGCGTTTCCTCGTATAAACAGGTCCGTGAAACTTTCACCGGGGGAGAGTGTGTAAGTCAGTGTTTCATCACAAATTTCAAATTTTGCGGTCCTGCTGTCTTGACTATAGCTTAATACAAATGGTTCTGTGTTCCCACTGCCCCAGCAATAGTCCGCAGTGTTACCGCCAGTCTCATTATCTCCACCACAAAGTTTGAGTTCGTGGTTTCCCCCTTCTCCTCCATGTCCTTCTGTGCTTACCGCATTGTTTGCAATCCACGCGTGAGCTGTGAAAGCTTCGTTTTCAATAAGATCATACATCTCACTGTCGCAATCCAAATGTTCTACAGTAATGGTTGCCGATGCAGCCGGAACCATGAATGAAAGCACCACAAGTAAAAGCAGTAAGTCAATGAGTACTCTTTTAAGCAGCCTCATTTTTTCTCCATTCGACTGAAGGTGAAATATTGTGATATTTGTTCCCCAATACGATTTTCATTTATGGACTATAAAAGTAGTATGTGTTCTCTGGATAAATAATTTTTTATAGTATATCTCTTTATAAATATATCGTAAAGGATCGGGTATGTTTCTGAGTATTAATAAGGGGACATATCAATCGGGTTTCGATTTGGATTTTTGAGTCAATCTCAACGTGTTTCAACGTAAGAAATTTCTGAATATGTATGGAAAACAATTTTAGATCTTATACCATAACTATTAGTTGATATTGGAATCATATTAGTTTCGAAATCATTTTCGTAGAAAAATCACTTAATGCCTAATAATATGAAGAGTGTGAACCACTTGCTCAAAAACAAAGGGGATATATTCGACAGGCTTTCAAATGCCGAATACAGAGTCAAAAGAATATATAAAAAAAGAAATACCTCCTCAAACGATGCTCTTATAGGAAATATTCCAGTCATTGACGCCGATTTTGTTGAGGTGAAAATAGAGCATTCTGATGAGCCGCTCATCGGGGGCGGAAATGATGGCCGTGAACCTGTGGGTGAGGGTTCTGTAGATGGCAAGTCTGAAGACGTCGAGTCTGTAGAAAACCTGATTGAATACCTGAAAACCTGCTCAAGTGAAGAACTCTCCGATATCTTTGATGAACTTCTCCGAATAATGGAGCGCAAAGGCGCAGGAAGTGAGTGCCCGAAGGGTTCAGGGACAGGACCTCGTGGAGGCAAAAAGGAAAGGGTCAGGGAAATCTCAAAAAACGTTTTTGAAAATCTGTCCCGGATAGCCTCAAGGGAAGGTTCCCGGATAAAAGAAGTTTCGAAAAGTGCAACTTCAAAAGCTTCCAGGGTGGCATATGAAAATAAGGATTCCGTAAAGGAAGTTTCCGGAAAGATTTACTGCAGGTTGAGATATTCGAGCCCCGAGGAACGCAAAATGATCCTGATGTTCCTGCTGCAGGTCATAATCCTTAAAAAGCCGACACTTGGTAAAAATCCTGCTTTCCTGCTCCTGCTGCAAAGCCTGAGTAACTCTATCCTGAGCAGGGAAGAAGTCGAGAAACTTGTAAAAGGAATAAGCAAGTTATTAAAGCGCAGGGCTTGATGCCGATTCAATCGGCAGTAACTCCCGATTTATCTATCATAATCTCATTTTTGGGAATCGCACTGCTATTAATGTTTTCACCTGTATACCGGTGCCCCGATTGCTTTCACAAACCTTGCCGGGCTTTCCCACACCCCCCATTTTTCAGTATTCCGGATTATATAGGTGTGGTCCGAGACCTGTTCGAGCCCCCCAGAGTTGTCGTTTCCTATGATGAGGGAAAAGATTCGGGCATTTCGTTCTTTTTTTATTTCGTTCCACTCCCTGATCAGGGGCTTTTCCGAGAGCTCTGAGTAGCCGTCGGTGAGGAAGAGGAGGTCTGCACCCCTGAAGGCGTTTTCGTCTTTCATGACTTTCAGGCCTGACCGTAGTGCGGTGTTGAAGTCCGTGCCGCCACCGAAGGTCAGGCGGAGGAAGTCCAGAAACTCTGCTCCCATCCTCTTTTTGTTTGTCATTTCGATTTCGAAGCTCTGCCACTTCGAAGAAAAGAGGATTACTTTGACGTCCCTGCCTTCTTTGAGCATCCTCCTGGTCACTGCAAGGATGACGGATTTGGCGAGGATCTCGGGACTTCCGCGCATGGAGGCTGAAGTGTCTACCAGGGCGATGACAGGTCCCCTCCTCTTTTTCCCTGCAGCGTCGGAGTTCCAGTTTTTTCCCCTGAGCTGGTAGGTCAGGAGTTTTCCCTCGAACATATCTGCATAGAATTTGCGTTTCAGAAGGGGATTTTTGAGTTTCACGGCTTCTTCAGGGAGCATGGTCTGGATTTCGCTTGAAAAGGTGACCGCATGAACCTCACTTTTGCTGTGGGGAGAGAGGATAAGTTTTTTTGATCCGTATTCGAGTTCGATCCTTCCCACCTGCTCCAGGATTTTCCTGAGGTCGGAACTCTTTCTAAGGAGGGATGCGTATTTTTCGAGGTTCCCGAAATATTCCCTGTGGAGGGCCTGCAGGGAGTCACTCCACATCCTGCCGGGAAAGAGCATGGAAAGCATCTCCAGAATTTCCAGGTGGTCCTCAAGGATTGAAATGAACTCCTCAAGCGGAACGGCTATCCTTTCTTCAACAACGGTGTCCAGTGCCTGCCCTGCTTTTTCATTTTCCATGAACTTTCGGGTCATGGATTCAAGCTTTTCGCTCCCCGGGCTTTCCCTGTTTTCAGGGCTTTGCCGACTGTTCCGTTCGTCCCAGGTGGAGCAGGTTTCTTCGATCAGCTCTTTGAGGCTATTCAGGGCTTTTTCCAGGTTTTTTTGAAGACTTTTTGTAATTTCTCCCTCAATTTCCTCATAGTCCCCTATAAGTGTAAAAATTCCATCAAGGAGGGTTTGCAAGACAAGGAGTCCGGCCATGCGGTTGCTTTCTGCAAGGGTTTTGAGGTCTTCCCATACCCGGAAGTTTCTCATGCTCAGGAGGAGAGGGTAAAACACCCCGAAATTTCCCATAAAGCGTTTTTCGTCCTTTATTTCGTAATTTTTCCCTGAAAAAAGCTCGTAAACAAGGACCTCTGCAATGTCCTCTCTGAGGGGGCGAGGGACCTGTCTCGGTGTTGAAAGGAATCCTCTCAGTTCGGTGTTCAGGACGGTTGCCGGGTTGAAGTCCCGGTCAAATTTGAAGGAGGATTCCGATTTGAAAAAGGGTTCCGGGCCGGAAATCTTTGAGTAAATTCTTCCTCTGTTTCCTGTTTCCTGCATGGCTTTCACTTCTTCCCTGCCTTTACTGAAAGGCAAGGTTCAGGCTGCTTCTCCCACAGTTTCCAGTTCGATGTCAAAGACCTTTGGCTTTTCCAGGACCACCCGGATTTCTTTCAGGTGGTTTGCGATTTCATAGATGTCCGTATTTTTGGAGCGATATTTCATCAGGATTTCCCTGCTGTCCTGAGCCGAGACCCAGATGTTCTCCTCCAGGGTTTCTTCCAGGGCTCTTTCCTCTGCCTGTACCTGCCGCCTGAAATAATCAAGCCTTTCTTCCAGGTTCTCGTACTCTTTCTCATACAGTTTCTTTTCCCCGTAGTCCAGGCTAAGTTTGAACTCAAATGCATATTTCCTGCGCAGGACCTCCACTACCGAGTCGAAGTTCAGGGAACCGTTAAGGTTGTTGTAATCAAGCCCCAAACTGTAAGTGTGGTTCGGGAATTCGAGATGGTGGTTCAGGAAGTCAAGGGTACTGGAAAATGTGAGGCTCTTCTGGCTTTTCATCCCGGAAAACCTTGAATGCCTTGCGCTGCTGGCTGTTTTTTTCTCCTCTTCGTAACATTTGGTGCAGGACACGAGGTCAGGAAGTTCCTGTTTCAGGCAGCCGTAAATGGCGTTTTTCAGGTCTAGCACGTCCTGCTTTAGTTTCCCGGTGTCCGTGCCTCCCGAGACCACCCTGTCCAGGATCAGCTTCCTTATCGTTTCTTTTTGCTCGGGCAGGTCCCAGAGCATGTGCTGGAGCAGGACTACTGTCATCCTGCTGACACTCTGGTGCCCGTTTGCGGCAGAGGCTACCCTGAGAACGTTTACGATATTTTTCCAGCGCCTGTCCGAGATGAAGATGTTAGAGTTTTTCAGCTCTCGCCTGAGCCCTTTGATGATGGTCCTGATCTCGGGGTCAACGGGCAGGTGCCCGGCTTTTTTCCGGATTTCCTTTATGTCCCCCACTGCCAGTTTTGTCGAGGGGTTGAAGTCTTCCGTGTTTTCAAAAATAAGGTCTTCCAGGTTTTCATCATGCTGAATGTAGTCAACACTGTACCTGAAGAGGAAACGGTCGTAAAGAGCCTCGAGACTTTCGTCCTCTTCGGGTAGTTCGTTGGACGCTCCAAATACTGAAAAGAGTGGCACGTCCAGGACCACCTTGCCGTTGTGGTACTTGCGTTCATTAAGGATGGTGAGCAGGCTGTTCAAAATGGAGCTGTTTGCTTTGAAAATCTCGTCCAGGAGGGCAATGTGGACTGTGGGAAGGTAGCCATCGACATTCCGGCTGAACTCGTCCCTTTCGAGCGCCTTCAGGGAAAGGGGACCGAAAACTTCTTCCGGAGTGGAAAAACGAGTCAGAAGGTAGTGGAAGAAATTTCCTCCCACAATCGTCTCGCAAATTTTGTTGGCAAGCAGGGTCTTTGCAGTCCCTGGCGGCCCCAGGAGTAATACGTGCTCCCCCGAAAGCAGAGCCAGGAGGGATCCGTTTATTTCGGCATCCCGTTCCTTGAAATATGTTGAGAATTCCTGTTTAATGTCAAGGATTGTGTTTTTCAAATCAGAAACCTTCATAATACTTTGTTTTAAATATCCCGTTTTTGGATCTAGGGAAAGGTGTTTAAGTTGGGGATTTTTGAAGTCCCCGGTCAAAACTGATTTTGATATTAAGATTGAATTTAATATTGAACTCGAAGTTGATATTGAAATTAAGCCGAGCTTGAAACATCCACAGGTTACATAAGCACGAAAGTAACCAATCTGGACATCTGATATTGAAACTGATCTGATATTGAAACTGATCTGATATTGAAACTGATCT